>CAUZDW010000033.1:0-43934 GCA_963578825.1 Vicinamibacteria bacterium | reverse complement strand
CGACACGAGCAGCGATCCACAAAGGAGACGGGACAGGGACAGTCTCATTGAGTCCTCCGCAGGGATTCTAACGGCCGGCGAGCAGACCCCACACCTCGAGCTCCGGCAGTCCCGGGGCGAGAGTGAAAAGGGCCGCAACGAGGAGCGCCGCGAGCAGCCCGACGCGCCAGCCACGCATCGGATGAAGGCTCCCGGTGCGCAGCCCCACGACCAGGGCCGCGGCAACGATGAACACGACAGGGACGACGGGGAGTCGGTATCGAGTCGTGGCCAGCGCCACGATGTGAGCCATGTTGTAGGCGACGAGCAGGGTGAGAAGGAACCCTCCGGCGGCATTCCACCGGACCCTGGCGAGGCCGAGAAGGAACGGTCCGAGGAGGAGGATCCAGGGTGTGATCGTGACCACCTCGAGCAGCACTCGCGTTCGGATGGACAGGGGACCGCAGGCTTCGCGCCAGATCATCTGATCGGCGATCTCGCTGCCCGCCCTCCAGAACTGGGGCATCTGGGCGCCCAGCTTCTCGAAGATCCACCTGGGCTGGCGGTCGCGGATGGACTCCCAGGCCATGCGCTTGGTGTAGCGGTCCTGCGCCACCGGCCCATCGACCCCCTCGAGGATCTCGTAGATCTGCAGGTGGTTCAGCGTGCGCGTGTTGCCCTGCCAGAGGTTGAGGCCACCCATGGTCGAGACCGGGATGAACGCCTTGAAAACCAGGGCGTTGCGCAGTGTCCAGGGCGCGACGCAGAGGACGAGACCGAGACCGAGCGCGGAGACGTTCCGCAGAACCTGCCTGGAGGGACGCCACCGTCCCTCCAGGCCCGGGCGCAGGAGCCAGAGCCCGGCGATCGGCGCCAGGTAGAGGGCGAGCTCGCGGGTCAGGGCGGCGAGGCCGAACAGGAGGCCCGCCACAGCGGCCACGCGAGCCGAGCGGGCGGCGTCGGCTCGCAGAGTGCGTTCGATGGCCCACCAGAGAAAGACCATGAAGAGCGTCTCCGACCAGAACCGGACGGAGAACCAGACGAGGTCGGGGTAGACGACGACGAGGCCGGCGGCGAGGAGACCCGCTCGGCGGCCGAAGGCTCGCTCGCCAGCCCGCCCCACGGCGGGCACGAGCAGCGACCCTGCCGCCGCCTGCACCCACTGGACAGCGGCCAGCGTCCCGAACGTTCGGTACAGGACCGCGATGAAGTAGGGATAGAGCGGCGGGTAGAAGATGAACTTCACCCGGAACGGATCGAGCCCTCGACGCGGGCGCCCGAGCTCGTGGATCCCCAGCGCGATCCAGCTGGGCTCGTCGCCGGTGGGACCGCAGACGGGCTCGAGAAGCAGGTAGATCGCCCGAACGACGAAAGCCAACGCGGTGAGGAGGAGCAGTGCGCGGTCGATTCGCGCGGGCTCCGGTGCGAAGGCGGGCGGGGGCGAGGAGGAACTCATGGACTGGCCATGCGGGGCGAGAGGAGATTCTGATATGGAGCGACCCTCGAGTCCAATGGTGGCACCCGGAGCGGACCCAGCTCACGGGAGCGGAGACAGGTCTGCCGCCCTGGTCGGTGTGTTGGCCCGCCCGAACGCGGCGGCGCGCGCCACCGTGAGAGAATCGGGATCACAAAACGGCGAGGACTGAAGCAATGAAGAGACTCGATTCTTTTAGCCTTGCGGGGGCGCTGTGCGTCCTGGTCGCCACAGGAGCCCTGCCCATCGCCTCGCGCCCCGCCACCGCGGCCGAGCGAGCCCTCGTGTCCGGATCGGTGTGGCCGGGCTGACCCACGGCCACGCAGACTGGATACTGGGCCGGGGCGACAGGGGCGACGTCGAGCTCGTCGGCATCGCCGAGGCCAACCAGGACCTCGCTCGTCGCTCAACCAGGCGGCACGGCCTGAGCATGGATCTCGTCTACGACGACCTCGAGACGATGCTGGAGGAGGCCCGCCCGGACGCGGTCACCGCCTTCGGCAGCATCCGAGAGCACCTGGCAGTGGTCGAGGCGTGTGCCCCCCGGGGGATCCACGTGATGGTGGAGAAGCCGCTGGCGATGAACCTCCGCCACGCCCGGCGCATGGCCGCTCTGGCACGAGAGCACGGGATCCACCTGCTGACGAACTACGAGACGACGTGGTACGGCACCCACCGGGGCCTCTACGAGATGATCCACCAGGAGAACGCTCTCGGGGACATTCGCAAGATGGTCATCCACGACGGCCACCCGGGTCCCGTCGCTATCGGAGTCGACCCGGAGTTCCTCGAGTGGCTGACCGACCCCGAGCAGAACGGGGGCGGCGCCCTCATCGACTTCGGCTGCTACGGTGCCGATCTGATGACGTGGTTGATGCGTGGCGAGCGTCCCCTCACCGTCACCGCTGTGACCCAGCAGCTCCAGCCCGACGTCTATCCAAAGGTGGAGGATAAAGCCACGGTCATCCTGACCTACCCCGGGGCTCAGGGCATCATCCAGGCCTCCTGGAACTGGCCGTACAACCGGAAAGACACCCACGTCTACGGCGAGCGGGGCGACATCCTCGCCCTCGACAGGACGCGTCTCAGGGTTCGTCTCGGTGACGGGGACCCGAAGGAGATCGAGGTCCCGGCGCCACCGGCGCCCCTCGACGACCCCTTCGCGTACCTGGCCGCCGTCGTCCGCGGGGAGATCACTCCAGGGCCCGCCGATCTCTCGTCGCTGCCGCTGAACCTCGTGGTCGTGGAGATCCTCGACGCGGCAGCTCTGTCGGCTCGCGAGGGGCGTCGGATCAAGCTTCCGCAGGTCCCGTAGCGGCTGGGACGGCGTCCGCGAGCGGCGGCCTACCGGGCGTCGGCGGGCTGGGGTTGCGGAGGGGACGCGGCACCGGGCGCCAGAGCCGATCCCTTCGCGGAAGCCGAACCCGGCGACTTGGGCCGGCGCGGTCCTCTCGCCGATCCCAGCGTCTTCCCCTGGCGCTGCCCGTCGCGGCGGGAGCTCTCGGCTCTGAGATCGATCCCCTCGTCGAACTCCTGCTTGAGCTGGTTGTAGAGCTCGAGCACACGCGGTACGTAGCTCCGCGTCTCCGAAGCCAGGGCGCCGGACGAGGCGCGGAAGTACCCGGCGTTCAGGGGCCCTCCGTTGTACTCGGCCAGCACCATCTGCGGGTCGTTGTACGTGGAGAAGAGCACGTCGAGATAGAGGGCGGCCACCTGGGTGTTCTTCTCCGGGTCGTCGAGGGTCGAATCGTCGTAGGTCCAGCCGAGGGCCCGCACCAGGATCTTCCCGGTCGAAGGCCAGATCTGATAGAGACCGCGGGCGTCGGCGCTGCTCCTCGCCTCCGGATCGTAGCCGCTCTCGATGACGCCTATGGCCAGCAGTAGCAGGGGGTCGACGGTCGGGTACTTCTCCCCGGCCTCGAGGGCGAGCTCGGCGTAGCTGTAGGCGTCGGCGAGGCTCACCCGAGGATTCGCTTTGAGGATACGGTCGCGCATCCCGAGGAGCCGATGTCGTCGGGTGGAATCGAAACCGATGCCCGAATCGAGCTGCTGGATCTTTCGTGTGACCCCGGCCATCGCCGCGGCGCGCTGCTGGTTCCGCACGTCGAGTCGGCCCAGGGCCTCATGCCCGAGGAGGACCACCGCCAGGAGCAGGAGGCAGAGCATGAAGACTGCCAGCGACTGCCACCCGCCCGCCTGGCGGATCACGATCGTCCGGGACCCCGAGGCGTCGGGGGGACGCGCCGCCACCGGGCGAGGCGGGCGGGCGACGGGATCGCTGGACCGGCTCGACTGCTCGTTCCCCACCATGACCACCCCTCCCCACACAAGTCCGCTCGCCGCCGCGGAGGGGCAGGCGGCAACCAGCCACCTTGTCGTTGGAGAACCTGAGAGGGGCCGCTTGGACGACGCGCGCCGAGGCGCACGCGAACAGCTACCGCAACTCCATCTTGATTGACTGCAAGCTATTCCGTCGGTCTCGCCGAGTCAAGCGTTTCGTCCCCGTCGCAGGCTCGAGCGTGAGCTGGCTCACAAACGGGCCGCGGTGCACGCAGCAAGGAGAGTCATTCAGCTACACCCGCTGGTGCTGCCGCAGTTGGAGCAGCGGTAGCACGAGCCGTTTCGGGTCATGATGCTGCCGCAATAGTGGCACGGTGGCGCGTCCGACTGGGCACGCACCGCGGCCCCGGCGGAGAGCTCGGCCTGGTCCGTCCCAACGGAGGACCCAGCGACCGGCGAATGCGAGGGCTCGGTTGGCCGCACACCCACCGCCTCCTGGTGCTCGGCCGAGAGGAACTTCGAGGCCAGCCACCGGAAGATGTAGTCGGTGATGCTCTTCGCGTAGGGAATCTCCTGGTTCTTCGTGAAGCCCGAGGGCTCGAACCGCACGTGGGAGAACTTCTCGACGAGGGCCTCGAGGGGAACGCCGTACTGGAGAGCCATGGAGATCGACGTGGCGAAGGCATCCATGAGACCCGAGATCGTCGAGCCCTCCTTGGCCATCACCAGAAAGATCTCTCCCGGTTTGCCGTCTTCGTACATCCCCACCGTGATGTAACCCTCGTGTCCGGCGATGGAGAACTTGTGGGTGATGGCGTGTCGCTCGTCTGGCAGCTTGCGGCGGGCGGGCCGGGGCTTGGTGCTCTTCTCCGAGGCCTCCGCGGCGGCAACGGCCGCCTCGCCCTTCGGCTCCTCCTTCGAGGTGCTGAGCGGCTGGCTCCTCTTGCATCCGTCGCGGTAGACGGCCACCGCCTTCAGCCCGAGCTTCCAGGACTCGATGTAGGCGGTAGCGATCTCGTCGGGGCTGGCGTCCGTCGGCATGTTGACCGTCTTGGAGATCGCCCCGGAAAGGAAGGGCTGAACCGCGGCCATCATCTTCACGTGGCCCATGTAGTGGATCGAGCGCTCGCCGTCCCGAGGCGGGAATGCGCAGTCGAAGATGGCGAGGTGCTCTTCCTTGAGGCCTGGCGCCCCCTCGATCATCTCCTTGTCGTCAATGTACTTGACGATGTCCTCGACCTCGGCGGGCTCGTAACCCAGGCTCTGGAGGACCCGGGGCACCGACTGGTTGACGATCTTCATCACGCCCCCGCCCACGAGCTTCTTGTACTTGACCAGGGCGATGTCGGGCTCGATCCCGGTGGTGTCACAGTCCATCATGAAGCCGATGGTTCCGGTCGGAGCCAGCACGGTCACCTGCGAGTTGCGGTAGCCATGCTGCGCGCCAAGAGCGTAGGCTTCGTCCCAGACGTCGTGGACGGCCTGCATGAGCTCCCGGGGCACAGCCGCGGAGTCGATCATGTGGGAGTGCTTGCGGTGCTTGTCGATGACCCGGAGCATCGGCTTGGCGTTCGCCTCGTACCCTGCGAAGGGCCCCATCGAGGAGGCCACACGGGCCGACTGGGCGTAGGCCTCGCCATGCATGAGAGCGGTCACGGCCGCCGCGCAGGAGCGTCCGGCATCCGAGTCGTAGGGCAGCCCGCGGTCCATGAGCATCACGCCGAGGTTGGCGTAGCCCAGGCCGAGGGGACGGTAGTCGTGGCTGTTGCGGTCGATCGCCGGCGTCGGGTAGCTGGCGTTGTCGACGAGGATCTCCTGTGCCGTGATCACGGTCCGGCAGGCTGATCGGAAGGACCCGACGTCGAACTCGCCGTCCTCGCGCACGAACTTCATCAGGTTGAGGCTGGCGAGATTGCAGGCGGTGTCGTCCAAAAACATATATTCTGAGCACGGATTACTCGCGTTGATGCGGGCGGTGTTCGGGCACGTGTGCCAGTCGTTCACCGTGGTGTCGAACTGGATGCCGGGATCGCCGCACTGCCAGGCCGCCTCCGCCATCTGCTTCATGACGTCCCGAGCCTTGTGGCTCTCGCAGGGCTCGCCGGAGATGACGTACTTCGTCTTCCACTCGCTGTCCTCGGTAACCGCCTCCATGAACTCGTCGGTGACGCGCACCGAGTGGTTCGCGTTCTGGAAGAAGACGGAGTCGTAGGCCCCCCCCTTCACGTTGAACGCGCCGTCATAGCCCGCGTCGATGAGGGCCCAGGCCTTGCGTTCCTCATCCGCCTTGGAGTGGATGAAGTCGACGATGTCGGGATGATCTGCATCGAGGATGACCATCTTCGCCGCGCGGCGGGTCTTGCCGCCGCTCTTGATGACGCCGGCAAAGGCGTCGTAGCCGCGCATGAAGGAGACCGGACCGGAGGCCGTGCCTCCGCCGGCCAGGAGCTCGCGGGACGAGCGGATCGAGGAGAGGTTGGACCCCGTCCCCGAACCGTACTTGAAGAGCATTCCCTCGGTCCGCGCCAGGCCCAGGATCGACTCCATCTTGTCCTCCACGGAGTTGATGAAGCAGGCCGAGGCCTGGGGGTGCTTCTCGATGCCGACGTTGAACCACACCGGGCTGTTGAAGGCCGCCTTTTGCTCCACGAGCAGATGGGTCAGCTCGTCGCTGAAGGCCTCGAGATCCTCGGGGGTGGCGAAGTAGCCCTGAGCGTCGGCCCAGGTGCGGATCGTGTTGACGACCCGGGAGATGAGACCCCGGACGCTCTTCTCGCGATCGGGTGAGCCGAGCTGGCCACGAAAGTACTTGGAGGCGACGATGTTGGTCGCTGTCTGGCTCCAGGTCGTGGGCACTTCGATGTCGTTCTGCTCGAAGACCGGCTGGCCGTTCTCGTCGTTGATCACCGCCGACCGCGACTCCCAGGTCATCTCGTCGTAGGGGTGGCTCCCAGCCTTCGTGAAGTGTCGCCTGTACGCCAGGCCCGCCCGCCTCTCCGGCTTCTTCCTGGCGCGGATCTCGGCGTTTGGCTTCTCCACGGGATGGGTCGACATGAGGCTACCTCTCTTCCTGAAGGGATCTCGGTACTCTGGGCGACGGCTCTCCGGCGACTTGCAGCCCGGTGGTTGCCAGCCTCGCGGCGCGGTTGATTTTGTGCCTTGAACGGCGACGGCGATTATCGACCCGTGCAACGCGCGTGTCAAGGAAAAAGCACAAGATGTTGTACCCTCCTAAGCTTGACCACCATTATATTGCTACCTAAGGACTTACGCCAAGCCCGATTAGGGTGATTTGCCTTCAAACTGCTCGAAAGGGGCGGTCCGAAGTGAGTTTCGGGGCCCTCTGGGAAGCCAACTATTTGGTTCGGCAATAGTAGTTTAGGGAGTAACGGCTCGGTGGCTTTGATCGCCTCGGCATCCAACTCTGCACCGGCTTTTCGAAATCTCGGCCAGACTGGGCCCCTGCGGGAGGGCATCGAGGCGCCCAATCGCCACTATTTCGTGGTCAACTGAACGTCAAGAGGTCGGTCATGGATCAGCCGTTGCGCATCATCGAGGGCGCGTACTTCCGGGACATCCTCGACCAGCCGCGCGCGCTCGAGCAGACACTCTCAAAGCTCCAGTCCTCGCCCTCCCTGGAGGCGATCGAACGCCACCTGGTCGAGGGCTGGTACAAGAGAGTGGTGTTGACGGGCATGGGCTCGTCATACCACGCCCTTCATCCCCTGCACCTGCGTCTCGTCGAGGCCGGCATCCCGGCCATCATGGTCGACTCGTCGGAGCTGCTCCACTACCAGCGTCGCGTGCTCGAGGAGCGGACCCTGTTCGTTCTGGTCTCGCAGTCCGGGAAGAGCGCGGAGATCGTGCGCCTTCTCGAGGCGACGCGAGGGCGGCTCGAAACTCTCGGCGTCACCAACACCCCGGACAGCCCCCTGGCGCAGGACACGGCGTCGGTGGTGCTCACCGACGCCGGGGAGAGCTGCCTGGCGACCCAGGTGGCTCTCGCCTGGCTGGGAACCGTGCTCGTCGGCGACAGCCTCGACCGCGCACGCAGCGACCTTGCCGGCACCGTTGCGCTGGTGGAGGCCTACCTGGCGAGCTGGCGCGCCCACGTGGACGAGCTCGCACCGCTGCTGGACGGAGTTCGTGCCGTCTACTACGTCGGACGTGGGCCGTCGCTGGCAGCCGTGGGCTCCGCGGGTCTCATCACGAAGGAGGCCACCCACCTCCCGTCCGAGGGAATGGGCAGCGCAGCCTTCCGCCACGGCCCCCTGGAGATGCTGAACGACAAGGTGTTCGTCCTGGCGTTCGCAGGTGAGGAGCGGACCCGGGCGCTCAACGAATCGCTGGTGAGCGACATCCGATCAGCCGGCGCCCGCGCGCACCTCGCCGCGGAGGCCGCCGACGTGTCGGCGCTCAGTCTTCCGAGAGTGCGGGATCTCGCACGCCCGGTGGTGGAGCTGCTCCCGGTGGAGATGGTCACCCTCGCCCTCGCCGCCCTGGCCGGCCGCGAAGCGGGCACGTTCGGGATCGGGGGGAAGGTGACGACCACAGAGTAGGCGATGGTCGTCATCCTGAGCGTTCAGGATGACGGATTGGGTCCCGGACCCTCGATCTCCGCCCTGTACGTCTCTTCCCGGACCTTGCGAAAGCCTCGTGCGAGGTAATTGGGGAGCGCGGCCGGGCTATCGAGGGCGCAGGTGTGCACTCGCACGGGTCCGGCCCCGAGCGCGAGCGCTTCTTCGGCCGCTCGCGTCAGCAGGTACTTTCCGAGGCCTCTTCCGTGAAACTCCGGAAGGAGACCGAAGTAGGCAATGTCGACCGGGCCGTCGTCGTGACGTTCGAGCTCGAAGTAGCCCGCAGGGGCACCTGACACCGTGAGGAGGTGGACTGAGACGCCGGGATCGGCGAGGCGCACAGCGTTCTGCTCGTCGGTCCAGCCCAGCCGGTCGGTCCAGGCGAGATGCCGCCCGACCTCCTCGTAGAGATAGCGGAAGAACGAGGCCGGGCAGTCCTCGATCCGCTGAACTTGGGCTCGAGGGTCCGGGTTTTGCGCCGGACGCAGCGCCTCAGGCCCCGGCAACTCCAGATGCGTACGCACAACCGCCACTCTCGCCACGGGATCGAGTCTCATCGTCGTGCTGACGGCTGTCAACCCGCGGGACGTCCCCGGATAGAATGGCGGTGAATGGGTGACGAGACCCCGGCCTTGGACGAGCACGAGGACCCGTGCGACTGGACCTCCGAAGAGCAGAAGGCGTTTCGCAGAGCCTTCAACGAGCAACGTCGGCGGCAGAGGCGGGTCGGACAG
Organism: Vicinamibacteria bacterium; assembly: GCA_963578825.1. Lineage (GTDB taxonomy): Bacteria > Acidobacteriota > Vicinamibacteria > Fen-336 > Fen-336 > JAJDNS01. The sequence continues at coordinate 34,890 of CAUZDW010000033.1, read as the reverse complement.
GTCTTCACGGGCGTCCTGCTCGCCCTGGTGAGCCTGGGCGTGCTGCTCCGGGTCTCACCCAGCTGGTGGGTGCCCGCCGTCGGGCTGGTGGCAGCCGCGGGCCTCGTCTTTCGACTCACCAGCTGGAAGTGCCCTGCGTGCGGCGAAGGGCTGCCCACGCGGGGGGCCGGGAGGGCCTGCGCGGGTTGCGGCCTGGCTCTCGAGAGCGAGAACGACTGAGGAGGAGATGCGATGAACAGGACACGACGGCTGGGTGGACTCCTGGTGGCGCTGCTGATGCTCCCGCTCGCCCCTGGCGCTCTGGCGAGTGAGGTCGAGAAGGCCGTCCTGGACGCACAGGACCGACGATTCGCCCTGACCGCAGGGGGCGATCTCGACGAGCTGGATCGGCTCCTGACGGCCGACATGAACTACACCCACTCGACCTCGACGGTGGACACAAAAGCCGAGTTCATCGCCTCGCTGCGCTCGGGCCGGGTGCGGTACGTCTCGATCGATCCCGAGCAGCGGTCGGTGCGGATCTACGGCCACTCCGCCGTCGTGCAGGGGATCGCCCACGTGCTCGTGAAGGTCGAGCAGCGGGATGTCGACGTGCGGCTCCGCTTCACCGAGCTGTATGTCGAGAAGGACGGCGCCTGGAAGATGGCGCTGTGGCACTCCACCCGCGTGCCCTGAGGGCCCAGGCGGCGAAAAGGGGGAGGCTCGCCGATCGTGGCCTCGCACGGCCTCCCGAGACCAGGGCTTCGCCGCTGCGGTATAGTCTGAGCACGTTCACTCCGAATATCTTCTTCAGCTCCGGGCCGGGTGGCGCAAGACCGCCCCGTGGTTCCTGAAGCGACCGAAGGCCGAGGAGAGGCCGGCGCCCGGGTGCGACGCGTCCGCGAAGTGACCCTGGAGTGGCGCGACGGCAAGGTGGACCGCATCAACGAGGCCACCCGCAGGGGCGTGCAGCTTTCGCTCTACGTGGACGGTCGCTACTCGGTCGCCTCGTCGAGCGATCTCAGGCCGAAGGCCCTCGAGCAGTTCATCGCCGACTCGGTGGCCAACACCCGGGTGCTTTCGCCCGATCCGTTCAGGGGGCTCCCGGACCCGGCGCTCTACTAGGCGCAGCCGAAGAAGGACCTCGATCTGGTCGACGAGAAGTACTCCTCGGTGACTCCGGAGAAGCGGTGCGAGACGGCCAGGGCCCTGGAAGACGCCGCGCGATCGGTGGAGGATGCCCAGCGCATCCTGTCCGTCACCAGCGGCTTCAGCGACACCCGCTCCGAGACCGTGCGCGTCCACTCCAACGGCTTCGAGGGAGAGAAGGATGAGACCTCCTTCACGACCTGGGCCGAGGTCAGCGTCAAGGACCCGGACGGACGTCGCCCGGAGGACTACGCCTACGCCGCCGTCCGCTTCGTCGCCGCGCTCCCGACGGCGGAGGCCGTGGGACGCGAGCCCAGGCGCGCCCTCTCGCGCCTGGGCTCGCAGAAGGCCGCCTCGGCGAAGTACGCGATGGTGTTGGATCCCCGTGCCGGCGGCCGTCTGGTGGGGGCCTTCGGATCCGCCCCCTCCGGGGCCGCGCTCCAGCAGAAGCGGCCCTTTCTCGAAGGGAAGGCAGGCTCTACCATCGGCAGCCCGGCCTTCGACGTCACCGACGATCCCCTGGTCACCCGGGGCCTGGCTTCACGGCTCTTCGACGGCGAGGGCCTCGCGGCGCGGCGCCAGCCCATCGTCGAGAAGGGCGTCCTGAAGAGCTACTACGTGGACACCTACTACGGGAAGAAGCTGAAGATGCCGCCCACCACCGGCGGACGCTCCAACCTGCAGTGGACGCTGGGGCCGAAGTCGCGGGACGAGCTGCTGTCCGACGTCGGAGACGCGATCCTGGTCACCGGCTTCCTCGGCGGCAACTCCAACAGCACCACCGGCGACTTCTCCATCGGGGTCCAGGGATTCCTCGTGCGCGACGGGAAGATCGCCAAGCCCGTCAACGAGATGAACATCTCGGGCAACCACCTGGAGTTCTGGAAGACGCTCGTGGCGGTAGGCAACGACCCCTACCCCTACTCCTCCGCCTACACGCCGACCCTCGTGTTCGAGGGCGTCGAGTTCGCGGGAGTGTAGCGGGCTGCTAGGGCCCGATCTCGAGTGTTCCCCGGCGTGCGGGGAGGCCCGGATCGAGGCGGAAGAGGCGCACCTCGCGCGGGGCGAAACGGACCTCACCCCGCGCGTGCCGGGGGTCACGGTAGAGCGAGAGTGTTGCGTCGGCCAGGCTGGCTTGTGCGTCGACGGGCTCCCACTCGACGCCGTCGAGTGAGGCCTCGACCTGCGGCGCATCGACCCAGGGGGCATCGGCGACCTCGAAGACGATCCGGTCCACGAGCCGCGGCTCGTCCAGCGCGATGATCGCACCGCCGGGCGTCCACCGCGTGGCCACCGGCTCCCCTGGTTTCACGACCGACGCCGCAGGGCCGGGGGGCAGCTCGAAGACGCGCTCGCCCCCAAAGGCAGCGACCTGGGGAAGCGCGGTCGCATCCGAGGACACGACGTGCCGCACGTCGACCGCCCTGAGAAAGCGGAGGCCGTCCTCCTCGAGCGGTCCCTCCAGGAGCTCCATCGCCCGGTCGTACGGCCGGGGCATGAACCCCGAGTCCCCGTTCAGAAGGGGCCGACGGTGGACGAGGCCATCGAGCATGACCCGGGTGTCGTCCACGCCCAGGGGAAGGTGGGCCACCGCACCCGGCTTCCCCACCAGCCATCGCGCTGCGGGAGGGGGGCCGTCGTAGCGGCCGAGGCGAAGCGGCAGGTTGGTCGACTCGGCCATCATCAGGGCGAGGGCGCCAAGGACGACGAGCCGGCGCCGGCCGGAGAGCGCGAGGCCAGCGAGGACCGACAGGGCCAGCACCGGCACGAGGGCGAAGCGGGAGAGGGCGCGCACGCCCCGCAGCAGCACCACGTGCTCGTGCAGGAACCGGTAGATCGCCGTCTCGGGGCCGAGTGAGAGGACGACCGCCGCGACCGAGGTGGCAAGAGCCACCGCGCGATAGCGCCTCGGGGCGGCGGCCAGGCCCGCTATGCCCAGAACGAGGACGGTGAGGCCGGGAAACAGGGTGTCCCGAATCTGCTCGGGCGCCAGCAGCCGATTCGACACGCGGCCATAGAGCTGCGTTCCGGCGGCCGCGTACGACGGCAACGATGCGGCATAGATCGCCACCGTGTCCATGGTGAACTCGACCCCCTGGAACGCCCGCATTCTCAGGTAGGGCTGGGCCACCGGCCAGAGGATCGCCGCGGCCAGGAGAGCACCGGCGGACAGCTTGAGGAGCTCTCGCGGACGCAGCCCTCCAAAGAGGGCCACGAGGACCGCGACAAACACGCTCACCGCAGTGATCACCCCGAGGTAGACGGAGGCGAGGCCTTGCAGCGCCACCATGAGTCCCACGACGAGGGCCCGCCGCAGGGACCGCCGAGCCCAGAAGAACTCCAGGGCGAGGAGCGCGAAGGGCAGGAACACCGTGACCTGAGCGTGCAGATGCGACACCCGCGTCCAACGGTGCGGACCGGCTGCGAAGTACGCCCCGGCAACGAATGCCGCCAGCCGGTCGCCGCCCACCCGTCGGACCAGAAGCTGGGCGCCGAGGCCGGACAGCAGCAGGCTTCCGAGGAGCGCGAGGTTGTAGGCCAGGAACGGCCCGCCGAGGGCTTCCAGGGGGGCGACGAGGAGCGCCGGCAGGAGGAGGTTCTCGGAGAAGGCGAGGGCGTCGGGCAGGGGGTGGAAGGCGGGTGCCTGGAAGACGCGCGACGGCTCGGTGAAAAGCGCCGAGCCACCCCAGGCCAGGATCCACGCGTTCAGCCGTCCGTCCGGGCGGTGGACGGGGCCGGTGTGGACGAGATCGCAGGCAAGCGGCCAGCTCATGAGCACGAGCAACAGCACGTACCCCGCCACCGAGACCCAGATCTCCCTGGCGGTCACGGGCTGCGACACCGGTGGCTGGCGAGGACGCTCCCAGGGGGCGAGGAACGCCAGGGCACCGCCGAGTGCCGCGACAAGCAGCGCGAGGAGGTCCGTCAGCCACCAGACCCAGGCCGCTCTCGGCGGCCCGAGAAACCGCGGAGGAATCGTCTCGCTCCTTCCGCTCGGGCGAATCCACCCCAGGCGCAGCCGGGGTCCCCTTCCCCGCAGCTCATAGGCCACCTCGAGGGCCTGCGTGCCCCGGGCGAGGGCGACGTCGACCCCCTGCACCAGGGGATCGCCTTCGGCCTCGAGAAGCACGTGCCCGTCGAGGCTCACCCGGACCCGACCTCGTCCCCGCACCCGGAGCCGGTAGCCGCCGGATTCCGGGACCCGGAGCTCGCCCTCCCACCGCAGGTCCCACCGCCTCTGGCCTGCGAAATCGCTCAGGTCGCGGCCGATCACGTCGATCGCGCTCGGTGTGCTCCGGCCACGCAAACCTTGTAAGCCATACACCTCCGCCGAGATGCCCGAGGGCCCGCGGAGGGCGACGGTCACGGCGAGCGCCGCCGCCACCACCCCGAGCGCGAGGGCGAAGCGGCGCCATCGTGTGGGGCGGCGCTCGCCACCGCTCAGCGCAGCGAGGAGCGCACAGAGCACGGCCGCACCACCGAGGGGCAGGGCCGCGAAGGCGAACGGCGGCTGGGCGTCGACCGGCCCAAAGCGCGAGACGGCGCCCACGAGCAGCGCGATCGTGCACGCCAGACCGGCCCGAGCGAGAAGGGAGAGGAGTCGTCGCAACGCCCCGGCATTCTACGGCGGTTGAGCCCCGGCGGCGTATCTCAACACTCAGCCCACAGGAATGCTCTGCGGATTCCTGAAGACGTTCCCCTTGTCATGCTGTCTCTTCACCTCGATGAGCCGCGCGAGGTTCTCCCCGTAGTAGGCCTCTTGCCAGTTGACCAGGCTCCTGTTGGGAAAGTTCTGGTAGCTGTTGCCGGGGGTGAAGGGCGCGATGACGGCGATCATCTCATCGGTCCATTCTTGCAGCTCGTCGCCGACTGACTTTGGGGCATCGTTGGGCCACACGGTGGTCGGACGCCACAAGGTCGACATGTTGCGGTGCACGTAGGCCGTCTCGGCGGGCCCGAATCGATCAACCACCTCGCCACCCACCCAGCCGAGTGACCAGATCGAACCATTGGCCTTTTCGCTGCGGCTCGGACACTCGGCCAGCAGCTCGATGAGGGCGTTTGTGGCCTTCTCCGGCAGCGGCTCCGCGGCGTAGCGGGAGATGTCGCCAAACGAGTGGCTCTCAGTCTCCTCGCTCGTCCAAGCCTTCTGCATGTCCCAAAACGGCACCTCCTCCACCGTCCGCTTTGTCGGATTGGCCGCCGCCAGCAGCGGTGCGACCAGATCCCGAAGGTCATCGACCGGCCCCAGGTAGTGACCCCGCGACATCACGTCGATTGCCTCGCGCGGCCCGCCCTTGCCGATCTCGCCGGCCTGGGCCATGGCGACGGCGTTGAACGCCGCGGGAGCTTTGGGCAGGAGCTGGTCGAAGGCGGCCAGGACGACCGCCGCGGCGTCCGCTCCCCGCCATTCGAAGCGGTAATACGCCACACTCTCGACGGGCACCTTCACCAGATCGAAGGTGAACGACGTATTGATGCCAAAGCTGCCACCAGCGCCGCCGCGGCAGGCCCAGAAAAGGTCTTCGTTGGTCGAGGCGTCGAGGTCCAGCAAGTCGCCCTTGGCGGTGACGATTCGTGACGCTTTCAGGTGGTCGGAGGTCAAGCCGGCCCAGGGCGTGTTGTAGCCGATGCCCCCGCCGAGCACCAGGCCGCCGAGGCCGACACCCAGGCAGGTTCCCGCCGGCAGAATGAACGGACCGTTGACCGACTTGTCGAACATGTCCCGATTGAGTGCGGCGCCACCGGTGACGGCTGTGCCGTTCTTGGCATCAATCGCGATCGCATTGAGTCGGCGGATGTCGACCATCAGACCGGTGGTCGCCGAGAAGCCAGCGTAGCTGTGTCCGCCGCCACGCGCCACCGGTTGTACGCCGAACTCTGTGCACCAGTTGACGCAGGTGACCACGTCGGCCTCGTCTTCGCATTGCGCCACCGCGAGCGGTCGAATTGCGTGGTAACGCCCGTTCGCAGTAGTGGCGGCGGCGTTGTAGCGGGGATCTTTCGGAAGCAGCAGCGTTCCACGGAGCTTCCGGTTCAGTACTTCGAGCGCACTGTCCGTTGGCGAGCAGGCAAAGAGACCTGTCGTCCAGCCGACCCCGAGCGTGGCCGCGGCTCCGTCGCGAACGAACTTACGGCGACTGATCTGGTTCATCCAGCCCTCCTGTCAATCAATCACCTCGAGCGCCTCCATCATGCCCAGGTCTTCGTGTGAGAGCACGTGGCAATGCTCGACGAACTTGCCGGTGAAGTCATCGAAGTTGGATTCGAAGATGATCGAGTCGTCATCGGTTCCCGTCAGTACAAAGGTGTCCCGCCAGAGCGGGGTCTCGAGCTTCCGCCCGTTGATGTGGGGTATTGGAGCAGGTTCATTCCGCCCCGTAACCCGATCGGGTCCTCCGAGATGAACCGGCCCGCCCTGGGATCGTAGTATCTGGCTCTGTAGTAGTAGAGGTCGATCTCGGGATCCCACTCTCGGCCTGTGTAGGCTTTGAGATTCGATGAAGGCCTCAGGGCCGGCGATGAGGTTGACCCGCGACTCGGGCGGCAGGGATAATCCCCCTCTCCCATCCCGGACCGAAAAAGGAGCATGCATGATGAAGGTTCTGTTGCTCGTCGCCTGTTTGACTCTGTTGATGGCGCCCGCGATGGTTCTGGCCAGCGAGCTGAAGGCCGGCGATGCCGCGCCGGATTTTTTCCTCCGCGGCTCGGACGGCAAGACACATTCGCTCGCCGACTACTCGGGCAAGGTCGTCGTGGTGGCTTGGTTTCCCAAGGCGTTCACCGGTGGTTGAACGCTCGAGTGCAAGTCGCTGCGTGAGAACAGCGACATGATCCGGAAATTCGACGTGGCGTACTTCGCCGCCAGCACCGACGACGCGGAGACGAACAAGCGGTTTGCCGAATCGCTGGACGTCGACTACCCCATCCTGGCCGACCCCGACAAGACAGCCGCGGCGGCCTACGGCGTTCTCATGCCGGAGCGCGGCTTCGCGAACCGGTGGACGTTCTACATCGGCAAGGACGGCAAGATCCTCTTCATCGACCGCAGCGTGAAGCCCCCGACAGCAGGGCAGGACATGGCGGCGAAGCTGGGAGAACTGGGGGTCGACAAGGCCGACTGAGTCCGGGGCGCGGGCTCACTCAGTCGCGGATCTCGGTCACACGGCCGTCTTCGAAGACGACGGTGCGGTCCGGGTAGGCCCAGCGGAGCCTCTCTCCGAAGACGAGGGCGCTCTCGGGCTCGCCGAGGACGGAGCGGACCTCGTCCAGGGTCATGCCGGGCTGCACTTCAGTGGGCGCCGCAGCGGCGACCAGGGGAGCCGGGTCCCCGGGGGCGACCTCGGGGGGCGAGTGAGGCGCGTTGGGGCTCGGACGCCGGGGAGGACCATCGGGCTTCGCGCCGTCGGGGTAGTTGTGGGCGATCTCCCGTTCCAGGTGTGCCGCCCGCGTCGCCGCCTGGGAGTGGTTGGAGAAGAAGAAGTTCAGCGTCGAGCTCCCCTCGCCGTATTTCTTCGCGAACCGTTTCCACAGGAGAGGCCCTCTGGTGATGTCGTAGCCCGCCTCGTAGGCGTAGCGGAGCCCGACGCGATCGGCCTGGTCCTCCATCTCGCGGCCATAGCCGTTGGTCCAGGCCGAGGCCGCGAGGCCGGCCGCGGTCTCGGCAAACAGGCGGGAGCTGCCCTGGTCGATGGTGGAGGTCGCCCCCATGGCGCCGATGGCGGCGAGCTGGACCCACATGCCCTTCTTGGCCTGGCGGCGCGAGTGCTCGTGGGTGGCGTGGACGAGCTCGTGACCCAGGACGATGGCCACCTCGTCGTCGTCCAAGTCGTCGAGCAGTCCGGAGAAGACGTAGATGGAGAAGTTGCCCATGGCGAAGGCGTTCCACTCGTCGTTCTCGATGACGTAGACCCTGACGTCGCTCGGGGCCAGGTAGTCGGGCAGCAGGCTGTCGACGATCCATCTTGCCCGGTCCACCCGGGGTCCCGTCTCGAGCAGGCGCCCGACGCTCTTCGCTCGCCGCCCCTCGCCTTCGGAGAAACGGCCGGCCCGGCGGATACGGGCCTCCATCTGATCGGTGGCGGCCCGCACCTGGGCCTCGAACATGGCCTGCCCGTTGGGCTGTGCTTCCAGGCGGCGTGCCAGGACGGTTCCGTCGGCCAGACGAGTGCCCTTCTTCACCTTCACCTCGTACCCGAGGGGGATGGTGGCGAAGCTCCAGGCCGCCCCCTTGCCATTGAAGTCGAGGCCGGGAGCCGGGCACACCTTCTGCCCATCGACCACCAGGCAGGAGTCGAGGTAGAACTCGGCGTAGCCTTCCAGGGTCTCGTCGCCCGACGCGGCCCCTGCGCTCAACGCGAAGCCCAGGGTCGCCGCCGCCAGGAGCGTCGTCCGGGTCTCAGCCGTCATGGGCCACCTCTCTCTCCCAACAATAGCGCCGTGGAACGCGATGCGCCCGCCGTGAGGAGGAAAAACGAGGTAAAGGGTGACGGAGATCACGCCCAGGGTCATGTGACCAAAGCCACCCGGGCAACCCGCCGGGCGCCGGTCGAGGCGCCGACGGTGTTATCGTAGCTGTGTCCGGTTCGGGTCCTCTCGGGATCCGTCACCGGGATAGGGCAGTCGATGCCGAAGATACTTCTCGTCGAGGACAACGACATGAACCGCGACATGCTGTCGCGGCGTCTGCAGCGCAAGGGGCACGAGGTCCTCATGGCCGCCGACGGGATGCAGGGCATCCTGATGGCCGAGAGCGACCTGCCGGATCTCATCCTGCTCGACATGAGCCTTCCGGTGATCGACGGATGGGAGGCGGCCAGCAGACTCAAGGCCGCGCCCACCACCAGCGTCATCCCGATCATCGCGCTCACCGCTCATGCCATGGCGGGCGATCGGGAGAAGGCCCTGGCCGCCGGCTGCGACGACTACGACACGAAGCCCGTCGACTTCCCGCAGCTGCTCGGCAAGATCGACGCGCTCCTCGCCAGCCGGTCGTAGCGGCGCCGCGTCACTTCCTTCAGCTTCCAGGGCCCGGCGACTCCGCCGGGCGGCCCGTCACGAGCACCCGCCGCAGCTCGGCGATCAGCTCGGCCCGTGTGAACGAGCCCCTGTGGAAGATCCGTCCGACCTGTCCGCTCAGGAGAGCCCTATCGGCGGCCGTCACGGCCTTGGCGGTGACCACCACCACGGGGACGCCGCGTCCCTGCTCCGACTGGCGCAGGTACGTGAGGAACTCGAACCCGTCCATCTCCGGCATCATGAGGTCCAGGACGACGAGGTCGGGCATCTGCTTGATGAGGATCTTCAAGGCCGAGCGCCCGTCCTCCGCCTCCCACACCAGCCATCCGTCCTTCTCCAGCGTGCGCTTGATGACGTCCCGGGCCGCCGGGTCGTCCTCCACGACGAGCACCGGGCGGGCGGCCCTGGGAGCGCCGCGGAAACGGCGCAGCGCCGTCACGAGCTTCTCGCGATCGACGGGCTTGGTGAGGTAGTCGGCTGCGCCCAGGGCGAAGCCGATGTCCCGATCGTCGAGCATCGAGACGACGACCACCGGGATCGAGGCGGTGATCGGATCGGCCTTCAGGGAGGACAGCACGGTCCAACCGTCCATTCCGGGCATCAGCACGTCCAGGCTGATCGCGTCCGGCCGCTGGGCCCGGGCCAGACGCAGCGCCTCCTCGCCGGTGTTGGCGGTGATGACCCGGAACCCTTCCTTTTCCAGGCCTCGGGAGATGAGCTCCCGGGTCGCCCGGTCGTCGTCGACCACCAGGACCGTCGGAATCACGGCAACCGGAACGGGCGGCAGCTCCAGCTCGACGGTCTCGTGGAGATCTTTGGAGGCGCCCGCCACCCGGGGCAGACGGACGGTGAAGATCGAGCCCTTGCCCTGCTCGCTTTGAACGGAGATGTCGCCATCCATCATCTGGGCGAAGCGTCGGCTGATGACCAGACCGAGCCCGGTCCCACCGTACTTCCGAGAGGTGGAGACGTCGGCCTTGGAAAACGACTGAAAGAGACGCTCCTTCTGCTCGGGCGCGAGCCCGATGCCCGTGTCCGAGACCTGGAACTCCAACCACTCCCGCCCCTTACACGCAGGGAGAGCACCTCGAGGCCGATTCGCCCCTTCTGCGTGAATTTGGCGGCGTTGCTGAGCAGGTTGAACAGGATCTGTCGGACCCGGGTCAGATCCGCATGAACGGTCCGGATGTCGTCGGGGCAGTGGACCTCGAACGTGTTCTGGTTCTTCTCCACCAGGGGCCGGATGGTCACCTCCACGTCGTGCACGAGGGCGCTCAGCTCGAAGTCCTCGAGGAAGAGCTCCATCTTCCCCGCCTCGATCTTCGAGAGGTCCAGCACGTCGTTGATGAGGGAGAGCAGGTGCTTGCCCGCGGCGTTGATCTTGCCGAGGTCGGGAGCCATGTCGTGGAGCCCTTGTTCTTCCGCGTCCTCCTCGAGCATCTCGCTGTAGCCGATGATGGCATTCAGCGGCGTGCGCAGCTCGTGGCTCATGTTGGCCAGGAAGGTGCTCTTTGTGGTGTTGGCCTGCTCCGCCACCTCCTTGGCCACGGTCAGCTCGGCGTCGCGGGACTGGATCTGGACGAGCATGTCGTTGAAGCCGTCGATCAGAAGACCCAGCTCGTCGTCCGATTCCTTGATGGCCCGGAGCGAGTAGTCCTTCTCCCGCGACATCCGGGTCTCGATCTCTGCCAGGTGAAGGATCGGCCGCGAGACCACCTTCTGGAGCTGCGAGGCGAGGAGGAGCGCGACGACCAGGGAGCCGAGGATGACCAGGGCCAGGATCACGACGTAGCGCTGCTGGCGGGCAGCGAGCTCGGCGAGGTCGGACTGGAGGAAAACGGTTCCCAGGCGGCGTCCCGCGTCGTCGTAGACCCCCTGGAAGACCTCGAGGCTCCCTCCGCGGAAGGCGTGGCCGTCGGGTCCGGGCTCGGAGGGGACATTCCTGCCCAGCAGGAGATTCTTGGCGTAGTACGTGACGACGGCCCCACCGGCGTCGAAGAGGATCGCCACCTCGGTGCCCTTCCGCTCGCGCAGCGCGTCGAAGGTGAGGTTGACCATCGCCTCGGCCACGCGGATCCTGACCTCCGAGCTCCCCGTCTCGGGATCGAGGGCCGGTCGGACGAGACGCCCCAGATTCGTCACGTAGGCCTCGATGTCCGTCACCATCTGCTGGCGGAAGGTGACGTAGTCGTAGGCCATGAAGCCGGTGGAGGCGAGGACGACGGCCAGGCCGCTCGTGACCAGGACGATGAGGGTCAGCTTCTGCCGGATGGGCAGGTTGCGCAGCTTCCGGCCGAGCGATGAGCGGATCATCGCCGGACCTTTTGGGCCTCCGCTTCGGGGCGGCCCTCCCGCGACGGGGCGGGACGGCACTGCTCGATTCACGCGCTCCAGGGATCGACCTCCCGGGCTCTCGGCCCCGCTCGCGGAGCACTCCACCAGAATCTACCGGGAGCATTTTACAAGCGAGCGTCGCGCCACACGAGGGGCGGCGACCAGCCTTTCGGCCCTGCGGGGCTCGGCCGGCTCGGGAGGCCGGAAACAGGGGTGCCCGGCTAGCGGACCTCGGGCAGTCCCGCCGGGTCTCCCAGGAGCAACGCCGGGGCGACCCTGGCCCTTCGCCAGCGGATGCCGAAGTGAAGGTGTGGGCCGGTGGCGCGGCCGGTGGCCCCGACCGCGCCGATGGGCTGGCCCCGGCTCACGGCCTGACCCTCCTCGACGCTCACCTGGCTCAGATGAAAGTACATCGAGATGAGACCGTCGCCGTGATCCAGGAAGACACTCTTGCCCGCGAAGAAGTGGTGGTCCGCCAGCGCCACCGTCCCGTCTGCGGCGGCGAGGACCGGCTCCCCCGCCCCGGCAGAGTAGTCGGCCCCGGAGTGGGGGCTCTTCGGCTGGCCGTTGATCACGCGCCGGGAGCCGAAGCGACCGCCCTTGGGGAGAGGGTCGAGCGGCGGGCGAAGCGGAAGCGTGAACTGGCGAGGTCCGCTCCTTCCCCACAGGCGGCCGATGTCGGCGCTCTCGCGGCGCACCCGCGCCAGGTCCTCCGCGGACAGGTCGACCTGGGACAGAGGTAGGGTCAGCGTCTGGACAGGGTACGGGTATGCACCTATGAGGATGGCCAGCGACTCACGCTGCCCGCCACGGCTCCTGGTGAGATCCACGACTCCCTCCTTGCGGAGGAGGTCGATCGGGTAGAAGCAGACGCCGTCGAGGGGCGCGAAGCTCGTCTTCCCCACTGCACAGGACAGGATGCCGTCCCCCGACCAGCGGACGACGGTGCCCGGGGGGACCTGTGCCACCGGTCCCTGTCCGAAGGCCCGAGCGGCAAAGGCCAGCACGAGGCACGAAAGGACCAGGCACCAACGGGCGCGCGGGTCGCGCCGGAGTCGCCTCACGAGGTCGGCGGCTGGCTCAGTCGCTTCACGTCGACCAGAAGGGCCAGGATGACCCAGAGCAGGAGCACGAGAGCCGCGACCGCTCCCGCCTGGATTCCCAGGACCGGGACGCGCAGTGCCACGACCACTCCGAGCACGATGGCCGAGGCGAGGATGCCCCACCAGGCCGTCAGATCCCCTCGCCGGTACGGTCCGAAGACCACGACGAGGAAGAGCGTCGACCAGGCCGCCGCCCAGCCCGCGGCAGTGCCACGGGCGCCGCGAAGGCCAAGCAGGAGATCGTTATTGTCCCCGGCGATCTCAGCGATCTCCACCCCGCCCACGGGGAAGGTGCCCCAATAGGCCAGCTGAGCCGATACGCACGACGCCAGCAGCGTCAGCAGTCCGACAATCGCGAGCAGCACCCAGCTCACCGTCCTCAGCTTCGACGACATCTCCACCTCCCGTTCCGCAGTCCGATTCGTTCACGTGTGGAAGGGCCGATCCTAACCCGAGCCGGCCCGGACCGCACAACGCGCGGGCTGCCCTCGAGACGCCGCTTCGAGGCTTGAGCGGTGGGTGTGGGAGATCGCCCCGGCGCTCAGGTTCGACGCCACAGGGCCTCCCCCATCCGGACGAGCGCGCCCGGCGAAACGTCGGCGGGCGCCAGTGCCGAATCGGCCACCAGGAGCACGACCGTCGAGCCGAGGTTGAAGACGCCCAGCTCGTCCCCCCGACGCACCGGAATGGGCGCGGGCGGGTCGGCTCGGACCGCGGCCGCGCCGGCGTTCGTGCTGAGGTCGGTGAAGCCGAGGGTGATCCGCCCGACGTTGGTGGCCCCGACGAGGACCACGGCGACCGGCCCGAGTCCCTCCGCCTCGAGGAAAACCACCACCCTCTCGTTTCGGGTGAACAGTCCCGGTACCGAGCGGACCGCGAGCCGGTTGACCGGGAAGAGGCGCCCGGGAATGTACCGCCACCCGACGATGTGCCCGTCGACGGGTGCGTGAACCCGGTGGTACATGCCGGGGCTGAGGTAGAGGGTGGCATGGAGACCGTGCGCAAAAAGCTCGGCCTCCTCGGGTGATCCCAGCAGGGCCTCGAGGGAATAGCCCTCGCCCTTCACCTGCTCCAGGCGGCCGTCGACGGGCACGGCACCCCTGTCGCTCAGCCGCGAGTCGCTCGGGGAGGCGACGACACCGGGGCCATCGTCGATCGGTCGCGCCCCGTCTCGGAGCGCGCGGGTGAAGAAGGCGTTGAAGGTCCGAAAGGCCTCGATGGGTCTGGCGGCTTCCGAGAGGTCCGCCCCGTAGACCCGGGACCAGGCCCGGATGACGGGCACCAGGACCGGGGCGGGGAGCCGCAGGTCGGCCAACCACCCTGCGAGGCGGCTGAGGCGGGGCGGGGACACGGCAGTGGCAAACATCCGCTCTGCGCCGCGTCGCCAGGGTTGCATGAGAGGCGATTCTAACCGGCCGCCGGCCCCCGGTCCCCACCCGTCCGCCCGGCGTGCGATCCTATGCTTCGGCATTTTGCGGGGAAAGAGAGGGTTCTTGCCAAAGGCGTCCCGAGCGAAGAAACCTGCAACGAGGGCGAGGGCGAAGTCCGGATCCCAGAAGAAGAAGGCAGGACCGGCGAAGGCCAGGGCCCGGTCGAAGAAGAGCCCGCAGAAGAGAAGCGGGGCCCGAGCCGGCCACAAGGTGGCTCGGCCGCAGATGGAGCTCTTCACGGAGCCTGCGGAACCGCCCGCCTCCCCCGAGGCACCCGAGCCCCCTGCGCGGGCCGCGAAGTCCGGCGCCAGGCGTGCCACCGCCCAGTCCCTCGCACAGAAGCAGCGCGAGATCTCGGTCTCCGAGTTCTTCGTCAAGAACCGCCACCTCCTTGGGTTCGACAACCCCAGGAAGGCGCTCCTGACAGCGGTGCGCGAGTGCGTCGACAACTCCCTCGACGCTTGCGGCGAAGCAGGGCTCCTCCCGGTGCTCCGCATCCACGTGGACCAGCTCGCGGAGGACCGCTACCGCGTCTCGGTGGAGGACAACGGTCCGGGCATCGTGCGGAAGCAGATCCCCCGCGTTTTCGGAAAGCTCCTCTACGGGAGCAAGTTTCACACGCTCAAGCAGCAGCGGGGCCAGCAGGGTATCGGCGTCTCGGCCGCGGGCATGTACGGCCAGCTCACCACCGGCAAGCCCGTGCGGATCGTGAGCCGGACCTCGAAGAGGCAGCCGGCACACCTCTTCGAGGTCACCGTCGACACCAAGCGCAACGAGCCCCTAGTCCTCAAGGAGGACGTGACCCAGTGGGACAGCAGCCACGGCACCCGGGTCGAGATCGAGTTGGAGGCCGTCTACAAGAAGGGCCGCCGCTCGGTCGACGACTACGTGGAGCAGACAGCTCTCGCCAACCCGCACACGGAGATCTTCTACACGCCCCCGAAGCAGGAGACGATCCACTACCCCCGGGCCGTGAGCGTCGTGCCCGAGGAGCCCAGAGAGATCCGGCCCCACCCCTACGGCGTGGAGCTGGGGCGACTCATGCGGATGCTCCAGGACACTCCGGCGCGCAACCTCTCCTCGGCGCTCAAGAGCGACTTCTCTCGTGTGACGGACAAGGTCGTGGCGTCGCTGTGCGAAGTGGCGAAGCTGCGCACCAACGCCCGGCCCCGCAATCTGTCCCACACGGACGTGGAGCGGCTGCACCGGGCGTTCCCCCAAGTCAAGATCATGTCGCCGCCGACGAACTGCCTCTCCCCCATCGGAGAGGAGGCGGTCGTGGCGGGCCTCGAGAAGCGGATCGAGGCCGACTTCTACAAGTCGGTCACGCGGCCGCCGGCCGTCTATCGAGGCAATCCGTTCCAGATCGAGGTCGGGCTGGCCTATGGCGGCAAGCTGGCCGGCGATGAGCTGATCGAGATGTATCGCCTGGCCAACCGCGTTCCGCTGCAGTACCAGGCTTCCGCCTGTGCGATCACGAAGTCGGTCCTGACCGTGGACTGGCGCTCGTACGGCCTGTCCATGTCCAGAGGAGCGCTGCCCTCGGGGCCCATGCTTCTCATGGTTCACATCGCCTCGGTGTGGGTCCCGTTCACGTCGGAGGCCAAGGAGGCCATCGCCCACTACCCCGAGATCGTCAAGGAGCTGCGGCTCGCCCTGATGCTCGCGGGCCGCAAGCTGGCCACCCACATCCGTCAGCGCCGCCGCGTCGAGGCGGAAGCCAAGAAGAAGTCCTTCATCGACAAGTTCATCCCCCACATCGGCATCGCCCTCAAGGAGATTCTGGGATTCTCGGACAAGGAGGAGAAGCGGGTGTTGGAGAGGCTGCGGCAGACGCTCGAGCGCAGCCGGGAGCACATGACGTGAGAGCCGGGATTGATCCGGGTGACGCCGAATGACAAAGGCGGTCGGCCGGTTTGGTGCCAAGGGCAACATTTCTTCAGCCATTTGGAGACAGTTTTCCGTATGTTTGAACAAGGTACCGCACGAAGTGCCCTGATTTCGTGGCTTTTATTGTGATCTGCCCCACTGAATGAGCGGCATATTTATTGCACACTGAACAACGAGGAGGTCGAGAGAAAGCATGACCGTGCGTGCCGCGAACGTGTACGTCGGAATGGCCCTTCTGGGAGGACTGATCGGTGCGGCTGTGGGGTTGCTGGTCGCCCCTGCCCCGGGGGCGGAGACCCGGCGGCGAGTCGTCGGCCGTTCGAGCGAGGACCGAGAGGTGGTGCTGCGCCGAGCCGAGATGGCGGCAGAGCTCCTCGCCGACGAGCTGGATCTCCCCGCGAGCGCCTAGAGCTCGCCAGCGCCGGCCCTCCCGGGCCGTGCGTGGTAGACTCCTCCGTTCCCACCCACGGGGGTTTCTCCTAGTTGCCCAAAGCCAAAACCGCGTCGGGCCCGGTCGTCGGGCGGATCGTCGATTCCAGCAGCCAGATTCACTCCCGCATCATCAGTGGTCGAAAACCGTCCATGAAATTTCCGCTTCGCAGCCTGTCGAATGTCCGCTACACCCCTCGCAAGGGGCACTTCGAGATGGTGGGCAAGACGAAGGAGCGAACGCTCACCGTCTCCACCGTGAAGACGTTCGCACAGACCTTGCGGATGATCGCCCTCTCGAAGCAGTTGATCGAGACCAACGACTTCGCCACGAAGCGCGACGCGTACTACCAGACCAAGAACTGGGACGACGCCCGCTGCGACGAGCAGGTCGAGTCCGACACCCTCATGGACGACGTGGAGGCCTACTTCGGCCTCAACAAGGAACAGCTCGGCTTCCGACCCGACGAGCACGGTGGGCTGGTGGCCGGAGGGCTGGTGGTGCTGGACCGCGAGCAAGGGACGAGCGGCGCGAGGATCGAGGTCGACTGCACCAAGTTCGGATCCGGTGCCTACGGAATCCCGGCCGCCGTCGAGCATCTCGGCTTCCGCACCCGGGCGAAGTTCATCCTGGCCATCGAGACCGGGGGGATGTTCGAGCGGCTCAACTATCACAGGTTCTGGCAGAAGACCGACTGCATCCTCGTTTCCATGGCCGGTGTCCCCACTCGCGCCGTCCGTCGTTTCATCCGGCGGCTCTCGGACGAGAAGAAGATCCCGGTCTACGTCTTCGTGGACTGCGACCCCTACGGCATCGGGAACATCTACCGGACGTTGAAGGTGGGTTCGGGCAACAACGCTCACCTCAACGCGTTCTTCTGCGTGCCGAAGGCTCACTTCCTGGGAGTGACTCCCCAGGACATCGTCGACTACAAGCTGCCGACCCACCCACTGAAGGACGTCGACATCAAACGAGCCAAGGACGCGCTCAAGAATGATCCGTTCTTCCAGCACTACCCGCAGTGGGCGAAGGCCCTTCAGCAGCTTCTCAAGATGAACGTGCGCGCCGAGCAGCAGGCGTTTGCGAAGTTCGACCTCAACTTCGTCATCGACCGGTACCTGCCGGAGAAGCTGAAGCACCCTGAGAAGTTCCTTCCCTGAGGATCGATAGAGGCCCATATGTCCCCGAAGAAGAGCAAGGCAAAGCCCGGCAAGTCCAGGGCCACCGCGAAGAAGGCGGCGAAGAAGGCGGCGAAGAAGACGAAGCCGAAGAAGGCGCAGGCCGCCCGGAAGAGCCCTTCCCGCGCCCGGCCAAAGGCCGCGAAGAAGCCCAGCAAGAGAAGGCCCGGGGCGAAGACAAAGAAGAAGAAGGCCGCAGTCAGGGCTCCTGCCCGGGCGAGGAAGGCCACGAAGAAGATCACGAAGAAGGCCGCGGCGAAGAAGGCGACACCGAAGTCCACAAAGAAGCCCGCCGCGAAGAAAGCGACACCGAAGGCCGCGGCGAAGAAGAAGGCGTCGGCCAGGGCCGCGACGGCACCGATCGTCGTGAAGCCGACGCCCTCCCCTTCCGAGAAGACCAAGCCAAAGAAGGCCAGGCGCTCCCGACGGTCGTCGCGGCGGGCCGCGCTCATCCGTCGCGGACCCGACGGTGAGATCCTCGCACCCGGCGAGCTTCTGCTCCCAGGTGGCCCGAAGGGGGAGGAGGAGATCGGCTACCTGTTCCGAGGATGCATGGCCGCAGAGCACCCGGTGGACGAGGAGGCAGTCACCGAGGTTCTCACCAAGCGCGGCGTCCCGGAGGGCCCGAGCGAGCGGGAGGACCTCGAGCAGGCGATGGCGCAGGCACGGGACCGCTTCGGGGCTGGCGTCGTCGAGCCTGCCATTCCCCCGCGCACCAACCTCAAGCGCACGTTCCAGGGCGTCCTGGACAGGGCCCGGCAAAGACGGCGCGAGATCGGAGCGTTTCTGAGAGGCCTCGACATGGGGCACACCGAGACCTCGCATATGGACGCGCATGGAGAGGCCAGCCTGCAGAGCCTCATGGAGTGGGCGGCCCGTCTCGAGAACCTCGTCGAGAACCTGGAGGAGAAACCCGGGACGAACCAGGGGCACTACACGCAGTTCCATCGCGTGCTCGATCAGCTGGAGAGCACCACCGAGGCCCTGGTGATCGACGTCGAGCAAACCCTCCGGCGGCTTCGCGACCGACTCCGGCGCTGAGCGTGGACCCCTCCAACTCCAAGTCCACCCGTGGCGAAGGAGACGTGAGCGACAGCGCTGCGAGCGGCACCGGCTACCAGTACTGCCTCGTGGTCGGAAACGACGCTCCCGACCGGGCCTGGGTCGAGGGTATCCTCATGCGCGGCGGGCTCGAGGTGGCGGCCTGCACCGAGGCCGAGCTCCTGGGCATGGCCGACGTGGTGCCTCCGCAGATCGTCATCCTGGACGATTCCTCGGCACGGGAGGAGCGGATGGCCACCTTCGCCAACCTGCGAGCGCACCCACCCCTGGCCGGGATCCCCATCGTGGTGCTCGCCTACGATGCCGACATCGACAGCTTCTCCGCTGCCATCACAAGGGGGGCGGCCGCTTATCTCGTCAAGCCGGTGGCGGCCGAGGAGGTCGTGGCGGTTTCCCACAAGATCTCGGGCTGGCTCAGCTCGGCCGACCGGACCGAGAAGCGACGTCGCCTGCGGCGACCTCTGCTCTCCTGAGAGTGGACGTCGAGGTGAAGGCGCGCCAGCTCACCCTCGTGGGCCAGATCGTCGATGTGAGCGGCACCGGCTGCCGCATCGAGCTCGACAAGGCGCTCGACAAGGGCGAAGCGGTGCGGATCACCCTCTACGGTCTCGAGGGGTCGACCAACCTCACCCTCGGCGGAGAGGTGCGATGGCATCGCGTGGCCCCGGACGGCACCCACGCGATAGGGGCCAAGTTCACGGGAACCGCCGCGATCCTGGCGGGACGGATGCTCGGCACGGTCCCCGGACCCTGAGCGGGCCGCGCTCTTCGCCTCTCTGGCTTCGCTTGGCTAGACGAAGATCCTGAAGACCTCGTTGGAGAGGAGCATTCCCCGGTCGCTCAGCCGGAGCCGCCCTGCGACCTTTTCCAAGAGACCCGCGCGAGCGACCTCCTCGAGGGCGGCGGCCCACTCGACGGACGGATCGATCCCGTGCCGCTCCAAGAAGGCCTCGATGTCGACTCCTTCGACGCGGCGAAGTCCGGTGAACAGCGCCTCCTGCGCCTGCTCCAGACGCGGCAGGACGCGCTCGCCGGAGCGCCGTCCGTGGCCCTCCTCCACCGATCGGCAGTAGGTCGCGAAGCGGTCGAGGTTCCACCACCGTCGCCCGTGGCGAAGGCTGTGAGCCGACATCCCGAATCCCAGGAAGGGCGTCTCGTCCCAGTACTTGCGGTTGTGCCGGGAGGCGAAACCCGACCGTGCGAAGTTCGATATCTCGTAGCGGCTGAGCCCCGAGCTTCCCAACCGATCGACGGTCTCGAGATACAGATCCGCGACGCGGTCGTCGTCCGGCAGGAGGAGCCGACCGTGCCGGCGCCGGTGGGCGAGCACCGTTCGTCCCTCGATCTCGAGGACGTAGAGACTCACGTGCTCCGGCTCGAGAGCGAGAGCGGCATCCAGCGTCCGTCCCCAGCGCTCCTGCGTCTCGCCGGTCCAACCCAGCACGAGATCGATCGACACGTTCTCGAATCCCGCATCCCGAGCGAGCTCGACGGCGCGGGTGGAGTCGGTGGCCGAGTGCAGCCGGCCCATCTCCCGGAGCACCCCGTCGTCGAAGCTCTGGACGCCGAGGCTCAGCCGGGTGGCGCCGGCGGCCTCCAGAGCCCTGTAGCCCTCCCGGCCGAGATCACGCGGGTTGGCCTCCACCGTCACCTCCGCGTCATCGGGCAGGCGGAACCGTGTCTTCGCCTCCTGGACGAGACGTCCGAGCCGCTCGGCCGTCATGAGGCTGGGCGTGCCGCCGCCGAAATACAGTGTGTCGGCCACACCGCCCTCGGCCTGAGCCATCTCGGTCAGCACCGCGCTCAGGTAGCGATCCTGCCGTTCGGTGTCCGGCCGGCGCGGGTCGATCGCAAAGTGGCAGTAGGTGCACTTCGCCTCGCAAAAGGGGATGTGGACGTAGAGGCCGAGGGGACCCTGTGGGGTCAAGGCCGGCGCAGGGCGACCTGATTTGCCTGCTGGCTCGCGTCGCGGTGGTCGGCACCCTGCATGCGCACCACCAGGCACATCTCCATGAGCCGGGAGCGCAGGCGCTGGCCGATCCGCTCCACGAGGAACTCCCTCCGGCGCAGGCGGTCTGCCGCCAGCGCAGCCTCGCGCGTGACGTCCTGGTAGTTCGTGGTGATCACCGTCGTTCGCCGGGCCATGTAGCGGCTGTTCAGGATGTAGAAGAGCGTGTCGTTCATCCAATCCGTCATCTTCCAGGCGCCCAGGTCGTCGAGCACGAGGATGTCCTTCTCCACCACAGGCTGGAGAACCTGCAGCTCCGTCGTCTTCGTCTCCGGGTCGTACGAGGACTTGATCTCCCGGATGAGCTCGTGAAAGTCCCAGTACCGCCCCCGCGCCCCCTTGTTGGTCACCAGCTCCCGCAGGATCGCCACGGCCAGGTGGGTCTTGCCCACGCCGTTGTCGCCGGAGAAGAGCAGCCCGAGGCCCTCGTCTTCGCTGAGGTGGGGATAGCCGTCGCAGAAGGCCACCGCCTTCTCCAGAGCCGCGCGCAGGGGCGGGCTGCCGGGCGTGAAGGTCTCGAGGGTGCAATGCTCGTATCGGCGCGGGATACGGCACGCCCCGAGCGCCGCATCCGGGCCACCGCCGACCTCGTCCCGACGACGGCAGGTGCACGGTTGGGCATACTCACACCCCTCGCGCTCGACGATGGTGAAACCCGTCCCACCGCACTTCTCGCAGTTGCTCACTCGTCCATCCTAGCCCGCATTGTCGATCTAGTTCAGATATCCCCTGAGGCCCCGGGCTTCGCGGCTGCGCCGCAGCTTCTCCTTGGCCCGGCTCTCGATCTGGCGGATCCGCTCGCGGCTGAGGGCCATCGCCTCGCCGATCTCCCGCAGCGTCCGTGGGTCTTCGCCGTCGAGGCCGAAGCGCATCCGGATCACGTCGCGCTCCTTCTCGTCGAGCTCGCCCACCATCGATTTGATCGTCTGCTCGAACGAATCGCGGATCATCTCTCTCTCGACCGAGGGGATGATCTCCTGCTCGATGGTGTCGCCGAGCTCGAGCCCCCCGTCAGTCCCCACTGCGGCCGAGAGCGACACGTCGTCACCGCTGGCCATGAGCAGCGCTTCGATTTGCGCCGGGGTGCGATCGGTCCGCTCAGCGAGCTCCTCGCGTGTCGGTGTGCGCTCGAGCTCGAGCTTGAGCTTCTCGCGCTGGGACCGCAGCTTCGAGACCTGGCCCAAGAGCTTCTGGGGCATTCGGAAAACCCGCGCGTGCTCGGAAAGCGTGTGGAGGATCGCCTGACGCACCCACCAGACCGCGTACGAGATGAACTTGACGTTGCGACCCGGATCGAAGCGCTTGGCCGCCTCCATGAGCCCGAGGTTTCCCTCGTGGATGAGGTCCATGTAGGCGAGGCCCAGGCCCCGATAGCGCTTGGCGTAGTGCACGACGAAGCGCAGGTTCGCCTCCACCATCTGTTGGAGGGCCCCCTGATCGCCTTTCTGGATCCGCGCGCCGAGCTCCTTCTCCCCTTCCGGCGTCAGCTGCTCGAACTTTGCGATCTCGCAGATGTAGGAGTTGAGGCTGTCCCCGGAGGCCGTCCGTTCGCCGGAGCGCGCCGCGGCCTTTGCTGTTGAGACGGCGGGGCGATTCTTCGGGCGCGACGGCATGGAGCCTCGGGAGCGGAACGGGACTCGATTATAGTCCGCTCTCCGGCGGCGGCTCTCGGTCGACCTGTCGGGCGAGCCCGCTGGGCGGGAGACTGACCAGGGCCTGTTGCAGGCGCTCCTGCCAGCCCTCCTCGGAGGCTCGAGCCAGCTCTTCGCGGACCCAGGACACGAACTCGCTCACCTCCTGCTGCATCTGCTCCATCTTGTTTCGCATGTTCAGGACGATCTCGACACCGGCGAGGTTGACCCCGAGCTCACGGGTGAGATTGAGGATGACCTCCAGCTGCCGAAGGTCTTCCTCGGAGTAGAGACGTGTGTTGCCCTCGGTCCGGGAGGGCTTGAGGAGCCCCTCGCGCTCGTACAGCCTCAAGGTCTGCGGGTGGATCCCGTAGGACTTGGCCACCACGCTGATCATGTACTGGCGGCCGGGGCCGGACGAAGCGCCTTCGCCCCGGGCCTCGGTCGCGGAGGCTCGTCGTCCGTGCGTCATTGGTCTAGCTCCTCGAGTCCTGTACGCCCTCTGTCTCGTCTTCGCCGCTCAGCGAGGACGGCACCTCCTCCGCCAGCTCACGGAGCAGCTCCCGGCCCCGGTCACCGGTCACCGCCGGGATGACGATCTCGACCTCGATCCAGAGGTCTCCCCGCTCCTTCGTGCCGAGACGAGGCACTCCACGCTTGAGAAGACGAAAGCGCTGCCCGTTCTGCGTCCCCGCCGGAATCTCGATGACCACCGGCCCGGTCGGGGTCGGGACCTCCACATGCCCGCCACCGGCCGCATCGATCATCCCGATCAGCACCGTGCGGCACAGATCGTCTCCCTCCCTGTGGTAGTCGGCATGAGGCTCCACCTCCACCGTGAGGACGAAGTCGCCGGGAGGGCCGCCCCGCCGGCCCACATTCCCGGTGCCTGGCAACCGCACCTGGCTTCCGTCTCCCACGCCCGGTGGGATCTGGATCTCGATCCACTCGCTGGCGAAGGCACGGCCTTCACCCTCGCAACGCGAGCACGCCCGGCGCGTAAGGGCCCCACACCCGGCGCAGTCGGTGCAGGGACGGGAGAAGATCATGTGCCCCCGGCTGCCCCGGACCTGTCCGCTCCCGTGACAGCGCGGGCAGGCGACGGGGCCGAACGCCACGTCCCCGGAGCCGCGGCACGCGGGGCAACGCTCGTTCCGCACCAAGTGCAGCCGCCGAAGGGTGCCGGCCATGGACTCCTCGAAGCTCACGCGGGTTGTCTGTTCCAGGTCCTCGCCCCGGAGTGCCTCGGGTGGATCCTCGGAAGCTCTCAGGGCCGCATCGAAGATTTCACGGAAGGAGACTCTCTCGACGCGCACACCCGCTGAGAAATCGAACCCCTCGAAGCCCCCTTCGGGTGTGGGCTCGACCTTCGTCGGCTCTCTCTCTCCTCGATCGTATGCGGCACGCTTCTTCAGATCCGACAGGCGTTCCCAGGCGTACACGGCCTCGCGGTAGCGCTCGGCGGCCACGGGGTCGCCGGGGTTGAGGGCCGGGTGCAGGGCGCGCGACTTGCGCTGCCAGCCGCGACGGATCTCCGCCGCGCTGGCCGCCCTCCTGACACCGAGCGCCTCGTAGAGGTCCACCACGGTCTCCTAGTCCTTGTCCACCACTTCGGCATCCACCACTTCGGCATCCACGACGTCGGCGTCCTTGTCGTTGCCGCCGGCAGGGGGCGTCTCACCATCCGTGGGCGACTTCTCCGCGGAGGCCTGCTTGTAGAGCATCTCCGCCAGGGTGTGGGAGGCCTTCGTGAGGCCCTGGGTCGTCTCCTCGATTTCGGCGACGGTGCCGTCCTTCACGGCCTTACGGACCTCTTCGAGGGCCTTCTCGACGGCCTCCACGTCCGACGCCGAGAGCTTCTCGCGGTTCTCCTCGAGAGTCTTCTCGGTGGTGTAGATCAGGGTGTCGGCGGCGTTTCGGACCTCGGTCTCCTCGCGCGTCTTCTTGTCCTCGTCGGCATGATCCTTGGCATCGTCGACCATCTTCTCGACCTCCTCCCGGGCGAGGCCGGAGGATGCGGTGATGGTGATGGCCTGCGACTTCCCGGTCGCCTTGTCCTTGGCCGACACGTTGACGATTCCGTTGGCGTCGATGTCGAAGGTCACCTCGATCTGAGGCACGCCCCGGGGAGCAGGTGGGATTCCCACGAGCTGGAACTGACCGAGGGTGCGGTTGTCGGCGGCCATGGGCCTTTCGCCCTGAAGCACGTGGATCTCGACCTGGGTCTGGCTGTCCGCCGCAGTCGAGAAGACCTCGCTCTTCTTGGTGGGAATCGTGGTGTTCCTCTCGATCTGGGTGGTCATCACCCGTCCGAGAGTCTCGATTCCAAGGGAGAGGGGGGTCACGTCGAGGAGGAGAAGATCCTTCACCTCACCGGAGAGGACTCCCGCCTGGAGGGCGGCGCCGATGGCCACGACCTCGTCGGGGTTCACACCCTTGTGGGGCTCCTTTCCGAAGAATTCCTTCACGAGCTCCTGCACCCTGGGAACGCGCGTCGAGCCACCGACGAGGACGAGCTCGTCCACGGCCCCGGGCTCGACCCCGGCGTCTTTCAGCGCCTGGGCCAGCGGGCCCATGGTCCGCTGGAGCAGGTCTTCGATGAGCTGCTCGAGCTTCGCCCGGGTCAGCTTGAGCGAGAGGTGCTTGGGCCCCGAGGCGTCCGCGGTCACGAAGGGGAGATTGATCTCCGTCTCGAGGGTGGTCGAAAGCTCGCACTTGGCCTTCTCCGCCGCCTCCTTCAGCCGCTGCAGCGCCATCTTGTCTTTCGAAAGGTCGATCCCCTGGTCCTTCTTGAACTCGGCAACGATCCAGTCGATCACCCGCTGGTCCAGGTTGTCGCCCCCGAGGTGAGTGTCGCCGTTGGTGGCCTTGACCTCGACCACGCCCTCGCCGACCTCCAGGATGGAGATGTCGAAGGTGCCGCCGCCGAAGTCGTAGACCGCGATGGTCTCGTCCTTCTTCTTGTCCAGCCCGTAGGCGAGCGCCGCGGCGGTGGGCTCGTTGACGATCCGGAGCACCTCGAGACCCGCGATCTCCCCGGCGTCCTTGGTCGCCTGCCGCTGGGAGTCGTTGAAGTACGCCGGGACCGTGATGACCGCTCTCGTCACGGCGCCGCCGAGGTGCTGCTCGGCGGCGTCTTTCATCTTCTGCAGGATCATGGCCGAGATCTCGGGAGGCGAGTGCTCCTTGCCTTCGACCGAGACCCGGGCATCGCCGTTCTTGGACTCGACGACCTTGAACGGAACCATCTTCTGCTCTTCGCTGACCTCGGAGTACTTGCGACCCATGAAGCGCTTGATGGAGAAGATGGTGTTTTCGGGGTTGGTCACCGCCTGGCGCTTGGCGACCTGGCCCACGAGCCGCTCGCCCTCCTTGCTGAAGGCGACGACGGAGGGGGTCGTGCGACCGCCCTCGGGGTTGGTGATGACGAAGGGGCTGTCCCCTTCCATGACGGCGACGACGGAATTTGTGGTCCCGAGGTCGATTCCGATGATCTTGCTCACGCCGTATCTCCCTATCTGTTGGCCTCAACTCACCCTATGGCTTGAGCGTAGCCCTGTCAAGTCTTGGTTGAATACCATCACAACTGTATGTAGATCAGTTATTTATAAGAATGTCTAATCTTGAGTCCCCTGGAAGCGCGTGAAGGCAAGCGACCGCGCCACGATCCGCCGATGGGGACGCTCGCTCGAGAGCCAAGATCGCCGCTCTTTCCCGCGCTCGTTGTCGCGTTTCGCCGGCAGAGGGCTATCGAACGTCGAAGCGGAAGACGGTGGTCTGTGTGTACTCGGCCCCGGGAGCGAGCCTCACGCTGGGGAACTCCGGACGGTTCGGGGAGTCCGGGTAGTGCTGCGTCTCGAGGCAGAAGCCGCTCCGCTTCCCGTATGCCCGGCCCGACTTGCCGACGATGCTCCCGTCCAGGAAGTTTCCGGTGTACAGCTGCACCCCGGGCTCGGTCGTCAGCACCTCGAGGACCCGGCCGGTCAGGGGCTCGTGCACGCGGGCGGCGAGGCGCAGAACACCCGGCTCGCCTCTCACGACGAAGTTGTTGTCGTACCCCCCGCCCGCCTGGACCTGAGGATCGGCGGCGTCGATGCCCGCGCCGATGGCGATGGGCTGGCGGAAGTCCAGGGGCGTGTCTTCGACCGCCCGAATCTCGCCTGTCGGGATGAGGGTCTCATCCACCACGGTGAAGGCGTCCGCCTCGACCTGGAGCTGGTGGTCGAGGACATCGCCCGAGCCCTCCCCCGCCAGATTGAAATAGGCGTGGTTCGTGAGGTTCAGGACCGTTTCGGCGTCGGTCGTGGCCGAGTAGTCCAGCCTCAAACCGCCGTCCCCGGTGAGCGAGTAGACGCCGCGGACTCTCAGCGTGCCGGGATAGCCCTCTTCTCCATCGGCGCTCACGTACGTGAGCTCCACGGCATCGCCCTCCGGCCCCGAGACGATGCCGGGGCTCCATATTCTCTTGCTGAAGCCCTCGAGGCCCCCGTGCAAGTGGTTCGGCCCGTTGTTTCGCGCCAGCGTGTATCGCGTCTCGCCGAGGGTGAACTCGCCTCGGGCGATGCGGTTGGCGTATCGGCCGACGATGGGCCCAAGAGACGCCTCGTCACCCAGGTAGCCAGCGAGATCCGGGTATCCGAGCACCACGTCCGCCGTCTGGCCCTCGCGGTCCTTTGCGAGGATCGAAACAATATGGGCGCCGTAGCTGGAGATCGCCACCGTGGGCGCCCCCTCGCGGCTCAGTGTGAACAGCTCGACGTCGTGACCCGCGGGGGTCGTCCCGAAGCGTCGTCGGTCGACGTGGGTTCGAGTGGCGGCAGCGGCGCTCATGGCGAGGCGTCTCCCAAGCCGAGTCTAGCAGGCGTGGCGAGCGAAGGTGAGAAGATGACCCGTGGGCTCGGATCCCGTCGTCACCTTCGAGTTGAGGGCTGGAGCGGTCGTGCGGCTCGCGGGGGACGAGAGCCTCGCGGCCGCGTCCGGCCGACTGCCGTCCGGGGCGTACACCACCTTCCGGACGTACGGCGGGGACCGGATCCTCCGTTTTCCAGCTCACCTGCGCCGCCTTGAGAGCTCGGCGAAGCTGCAGGGAACCCCGGCTCCCATCGACGCGGCCGCCATGCGGCGGCTCGTCGGGGCCGTCCTGACCGCTACCGGGCACCCGGAGTCGCGGGTGCGCCTGACCGTCGCGCCGCCACGGGTCTTCGCGTCGGTCGAGCCCTTCCTCCCGCTCCCGCGCTCGCAATATGGGGAGGGGGTGTCGTGCGTGACCCTGCCCCTCCAGAGGGAGAGACCCCGGCTGAAGGATACGCGCTTCATTCCCACGGCCCAGAAGGCCTACCACGAGTTGCCGCCCGGCATCGAGGAGGGACTCCTTCTCGCCTCGGACGGAACGATCCTCGAGGGTCTCACGAGCAACTTCTTCGCCGTGCTCGACGGCACCCTCCACACCGAGGAGGAGCGGGTGCTCGCGGGCATCACCCGGTCGCTGGTGGTCGAGGTGGCCGAGGCCGCTCTGCCCGTCGCACGCCGGGCCGTTGGGCGCGACGAGCTGCCTCGCGTCAGCGAGTCGTTCCTCTCGAGCGCCTCCCGCGAGGTGCTGCCCGTCGTCCGTATCGACGACCGGGAGGTCGGCGACGGTCGCGTCGGCCCTCACACCCTGGAGATCATGAAAGGCTTCGCCGAGGCCGTGCGCGGGGAAACGGAGCGGGTCACAGACGCGGCAGGGTCAGGCCGCCGTCGACCGTGAGGACCGTTCCGGTCGCGTAGGGGACTTCGCCCGTCGCCAGGGCGACGACGGCGCGTCCCACGTCTTCCGGCGTTCCCCATCGGCGCTCGGGCACGAGACCGCCGCGGATGAGGGGGTCGTACTCCTCGGCGATACCGGCGGTCATGTCCGTCCGGATGATGCCGGGACGCACTTCGTAGACCGGGATGCCTTCCTCCGCCAGGCGGGTCGCCCAGAGGCGGCTGGCCATGGCCAGACCGGCCTTGCTCACGCAGTACTCTCCCCGGCTCGTGGAGACGACAGTGGCCGAGATCGAGGTCACGTTCACGACGCACCCGGCCCAGGCCTCGTCGGCCTGCTTCTGCTCGATCATCCACCGGGCCACGGCCTGGGTCAGGAAGTAGGGCCCCTTCAGGTTGATCCCCATCACCCGGTCGTAGCTGTCCTCGCTCGCCTCGAGCAGGTCCGCCCGCACGTCGGGGGCCACGCCGGCATTGTTCACGAGGACGTGCAGGCGACCGGGCCTGTGCCGAAGGGACTGGACGAGCCGATCCCTCGACGTTCCATCGGCCACGTCGCCCGGGACGTACCGGACCTCGCCGCCCAGAGCCCGCAGCCCCTCGACGACGCCCTGGACCTCCGACTCCGGGCGCACGCCGTTCAACGCCAGGTCGAAGCCCTTGTCGGCCAGCGCCCGGGCGATGCCGAGACCGATACCCCGCGTCCCACCCGTGACGAGGGCCACCCGGTTCATGACCCGTCCGGCCCGAAGTACGTGTAGTACCTCTCGCCCCGGGCCAGCCGCTGGATGAGCAGCGCCAGCTCTCGCAGGTGATAGTCGCCCCACTGGCAGGCCTCGCCACACGGCCCGGGCCGCCCGGGGGGAACGAAGTCCCACCCGTTCGGGCGATGGTAGACCGCGTGCAGCAACAGCCCCTGATGCCCGAGGTCTTCACTCAGGTACGGGGCCCCCAGGAGCGTCCGCGCCACGGTCAGCCCGGCCTGGACCAGGTCGCGCCCTTCGGCACCGTTCCCGCTGGTCTCCAGCCACCGCCCGAGGCGAAGTAGCCCCTGCGCGGCAATCGCCGCAGCCGAGCTGTCGACCGGCTCGGGCGCATTCCAGGGGTCGACCGAACGCTCCCCGTGCCCCGGAGAGAGCCCCGGCGCGCCGGTGTCCCACCAGGGGGGACCCCGTCGGGTGGCGTCGTCCTCACGTAGCTCTCGGCGCTCGCCCGGGCCGCCTCGAGGATGAACCCCTCGATCTCCTCTCGCCCTCCGAAAGACTCGAGCTCGGCGTTGGGCACCGTGTGCAGGAACTCCAGCTCCTCCGCGAAACCGAGGATGGCCCAGGCCTGTCCCCGGGTCCAGGTCGTGAAGGGCGAGTAGCCCTGCTGCGTCGACGCGCACCTGTAGCTCCCGTTCACCACGTCGAAGAGACTCTCGTGGGCCACCCGGCCGCGCACGTCCCAGAGGTCTCGCCCCGAGCCGTAGTACACCGAGAAGCGGGCGGTGGCTCGAGCATGCTGCACCAGGCGTTCGAGAAGCGACACGGGCTGGTCGCCTTCCTCGAGAAGGACGTGGCCGAGGCGGTGAGCCAGCGCCAGCGCCCGCAGCGAGCGCACCGTGTCGACGAACAGCGAGTGTGGACCGTTGAAGGAGTGAATGAACCCACCCCCGTCCGCAATGCGCGTCCAGCGCCGGGCCTGCACCGCTCCGCTGGCCATGAGGGCGAGCTCGCACAGCTCCCGCTCGCGTCCCTCCGGCTCGTACCGCTCCTCGAGGGCGAGGCGCCGCAGCGCCCCCCAGGTGCTCACATTGTTGAAGCCGTGGTCGTGAACGCCCATGTGGGTGACGTGGGGGGCCATCCGGGAGAACGTGCGGTCGCGGCCGAGATCGAGAAACCGACGTTCGTCCGTGCCGTCGAACTGGAGGAGCGCCGACCCGAACTGGAACCCCTGGGTCCAGTCGGTCCAGCCCCGGGCGGTGTAGCGGCCCTTCTCCGTGAAGACCGGCGAGCCGTCGGCCGGGTCCCAGCTGGCTTCGAGGGCGAGGATCTTCTCTGCCGAGACGCCCCACATCCGCGCGACGTCGGGCTCGAGGTCCGCGGGGCGAAGCGCGTCGTCGGATTGGATCATTTCCGGCTCACGCCTCGAGCGCCCGGCGTTGCGCCGCCAGGACGCTTTCGATCCTCTCGTTCGTCTCGGCGCTCGGCACCCGTCGCGCCGGGTCGGCATCGTACCAGGCGACGGAGCGGGCCACGCCCTCCGCGAAGCCGATCCGCGGACGGAACTCCGGGACCAGCCCTCTGATCTTCGAGTTGTCGAAGATCACGCTGTGGGCTTTGTCGCCGAAGAGGCTCCCGCCCCGCTCCGGACAGATCGCGGCAACGAGGTCGCTCGGCACGTGAACGAGGTCCACCTCGCAGCCCGCGGCCTCGCCGATCAGCTCGTAGATGCGGTTCCAGGTGAGCACCTCGTCGCTGGTGATGTGCACGGCCTCCCCCAACGCCTCGCTCCGACCAAAAAGCCCCACGAGACCCACCGCGAAGTCACGGGCATGGGTCATCACCCAGAGCGACGTACCGTCTCCGTGGCAGAGGACGGAGCGGCCGCTTCGAATGCGGTCGACGATCGTGTAGTCGTGTCCGGCGAAGGCCGTGGGAATCCAGGTCTCGCCGTAGGTGTACGAGGGGCGCACGATCGTGACCGGAAACCCCTGGTCCTGATGCGCCCGAACGAGTCGGGCCTCGCAGGCGATCTTCTCCCGCGCATACTCCCAGAAGGGGTTTTCGAGAGGCGTCTCTTCGGTCACCACGGGATGGGGCAGCGGCTTCTTGTATGCCGCCGCGGAGCTGATGAAGAGGTACTGGCCGGTCCGGCCGGAGAAAGCGGAGAGGGCCGCCTCGACCTGCATCGGGTGATAGGCCACGAAGTCCACGACCGCGTCGGGGCTGTGAGCGGCGGCCGCCTCGAGTGCCCGGGGCTCGTCGCGATCCCCCTTCAGCACTCGGACCCGATCGCCGAAGGGCGACGGTCGCTGCCCACGGGTCAGGAGGGTCACCTCGTCGCCGGCGTCGAGCGCTGCTTCGACGCACGGCTGGGAGATGTTCCCTGTCCCTCCGATGCACAGGACCTTCATTTCTTCCCCTAGACCGACGTTTCACGCGGCACGGGCGACGCGGACATCTCCGCCCACTTCCCCTGTCCTTCGTAGACCCGGAGCGTGAAGGGGAAGGCCAGCTTCCGAGAGAGCTCGGTTGCGATCCGCTGGCAGATGTTCTCGACGGTCGGATATTCGAGGACGTCGTTCCAGTGCCGGTGATCGTACGGGCCCAGCACCTCGCGGACCTGAGAGCGGAGGTCGGCGAAATCAAGGACCATCCCGCCCCTCGCGTCGCCTTCGACCACGACCTCGACTTTGTAGGTGTGCCCGTGGAGCTGGCCGCACTTGGTGTGACCCGGCAGCATGTGGGCGCAGTCGATAGTCTCCGTCAGGCCGAGTCGCATGGGGCTTCAGCCTACTGCAAGCCGTCGCCCGCTCAAACCTGTACTCGGCCCACCCGAAAGGGCCCGGGCGTCGGGTCGCTGCCGGTGAGGACGGCCTCCGCAACCCACCGCGCGGCAACGAAGGCGAGACTCGCCTCGTGCGGCCCGAGACCACAAGCGACCGCGAGGGGTTGTCCGGCGAGCCGCCCGACGATCGGAAGGCCATCGGCCACCCACCCCGCGCTGTCGGTCCAACGACGATCGCTTCCGGGTGTGGCAGCCAGCCGCGACGCCAGAGCCTCGAGATCGTCGGGATCCTCGCCCTCCGTGCCCGCAGGGCCCGCCCCGGTGGCCGCCAGCGTGAGCCCTGTGGCGGACGCCTGCCAGGCGATCCGCCCGTCGGCGGTGCGCGCTGCACCCGGGAGCGAGGCGCCAGCAGCCGTGGCCACATGCAAGCGCGCCGAGGCCACCGTCAGGAGACGCGGGCGAAGACCCGGCAGGACAGCGCTCGCAACGCCATCGGCGGCCACCACCACACGGGACGCCCTCACCGCCACATCGTCGGTTGTCAGCACCACGCCCGCCTCACCTGCGTCGAGGCCCAGGACCCTCCCCGTTCGGAAGACGGCGCCGGCGGCACGAGCCGCGGCGACCGCCGCCGCCCTGAGCTCTGCCTCGTCCAGCTCCAGGTCGTCGGCCGCCCAGTAGGCGCCCGTGAAACCGGAGACGTCGAAGTGGGTCTCCAGCATGTAGTGGTCGAGAAACTCGCCTGGGAAGTCGTCGTCTCGCAGCATGTCCTCGCTCTGGGCGAGAGACTCGGCTTCCTCACGGTCCGCGGCGAGAAGAAAGGAGCCGCGGGCCTGCAGGCCGCAGTCGTGCCCGAGCTCCTCGAGGAGCTCCCTCAGCAGCTCCCGGTTCCGGCTCCCCGCCTCCCAGACCGACCGCGCCGCCGGGTGACCGAGCGCGCTCACGACCCGATCGTACGGGCGGCCGGGGCCCAGTGCCACGAGGCCCAACCCCGGTGGTCGCGGCGGGCCGGCAGGCGGCGACGGCTGCTCGAGCACGGTCACGGCACAGCGGCGACGGGCGAGCTCGAGGGCAATCGCTCCTGCCGCCAGCCCGGAGCCGACGACGACGACCTCGTTCGCGTCCTTCCGGCTGCGTCGGAGAAACCGGAAGACGCTCATGCTGCCCGGACGGCCGCGGCCAGGGTCTCGTCGAGGGGCGTGAGCGGCCGACCGAGAAGCGCCGCCAGGGGCGCCGGATCCGCGACCTCGTCGCACAGGAGACAATCCAACTCGTCCGGCAGCATGCCCTGGTAGCCCCCGTTGCGGGCTCGCTCGTCGGCCTCCGGGATCGGGATCTCACGGACACGGTGCGTCGTCGGCCGGCCTTCCGCTGCCGCAACGCCCGCAAGGCGATCGACAAGATCTGCGTAGCTCAAGGCTTCGGGGCCCACCAGGTCGAAGACCGTCGGGAAGGCTCCCCCGGGCCGCTCGACGGCGGCCAGCACGAGCGCGGCCACGTCCTCGACGAAGATGGGCTGCATCCGATACGATCCGTCTCCCGGACGCTCGACCTCCCCGGCAACCATGGCCGCCAGCGACGCCCTCACGAAGGCGTCGCCGGGGCCCACCACGTACGAGGGACGAAACACGATCCCCTCACGCCCTGAGCGAAAGACGAGGGTCTCCGCAGCGAGCTTGGAGAGGAAGTACCTGTTCGTCGATCGCCGGCTCTTCCCGTAGCGGGCCACGCCCAGGCCCGAGAAGTAGACGATGCGTGGCACCCCGGCAAGGCGGCAGGCGTCCAGCACGCGCTCGGTGAGACCGACGTTGACCGAGTCGTAGGTCTGACCGCCGCGCTCCGCGCCGATCTGCGCGAGGTGCACGACGGCGTGTGCGCCTTCCAGGACGTCGGGCAGGCCCTCGAAGCGAGGATCGGTCAAGAGGGCGGGACGGCCTCCGGCCTCGCCCACGACGCGGGACGCCGCCTCGGAGCGCACGATCCCGACAGCGTCCCACCCTGCCCGGGCGGCGTGTCCAATGACATGCCGACCGACGAACCCGTTCGCGCCCGTGACCGCCAGCCGCATGAGACGCATTCTCGCCCAAGCAGCCGACGACGGCGAGGAGAGGAGCGGGTGAAGGCCGAAAAAGAAAGAAGCCCCCGCGCAGCGTCGCGCGGGGGCGGAGGTGAGGCGGTGCGACTCAGGACGTCAATCGGCTACGAGCAGTACCCGCTGCTGTTGATGACGTTCACGCAGCCCTGATACTCGGCGTCGGTGAGCCCGTTCTGGGTGGTGACCGTCCCATCGACGTCCTGCCGGGAACAACTCCCTCCGCTGACGGTCTGGTAGACCCCCAGGACGATGGGAGGCACGCTTCCGCCCGAATCGCTACAGATCAGGGCCAGGGAGTACGGGTCGCCCATGCCGCACTGCGGCGTCACGGTCGAGGTGCAGCTCAAGGCCGCCGCGTTGATGTCGTCACCCGAGAAGCAGGGGCACGGGGCGGGCGGCGGACGGCTGCAACGACCACGCGTGTCCCCGTGACGTGTGTGGCCCCGCAACGCTCGTCGGGACACCCAGAGGGTTTTGCGCCCCTTGTGGCACACGAACACCTTGCCGTGGCGGCGGCCCGAGGACGTGATGGTGCCGTCTTCGCCCTCGAAGAGGTCGCCCCACTGGATTTGATCGACGGCCGACTCCAGGTCGAGGTCCGAGGGGGCGGCCACGACCGGGGAACCGGTCACGCTGTCGCCGCCGATTGAGCCTCCACAGGCCGCCAGCGAACACGCCGCCGCCACCACGAGAAGCCAGGAAAGGTTTGGGTACGTGCACTGCACGTGCCGCAACATGACCACCTCCACGCGACTGCCCGGAGGGAGGAGAGCAGCGCCTCTAGCGCACGGGACCGGGGGGGGTCCCAGTCAGGAGATCCTGAGCGCATCCCCTGTCCGACTGCTCAGACTATAGGCCGTGTCACCTAACTACGTAATAACAAAGAGTTTTTGGTGTGATATGAATCACGATCGGGACTCTGGGCCCGAGGGTGGAACGCTCGCCGGCGCGCCCGGGACGCTCGAAAGACGTGGTCCACCCCCCGGCTCAGGTCTACAGGGGACGGGAAACGGCGACCCGACGGTCTGGAGTTCGACCTCGTGACCAGCGCGCGCCTAGGAGCCTGTGGTGGAAGTGCTCCGCGAGCGAGGTCGAGAGATTTTTCGTCAGATCGAGGCGCCGAACCGCAGGAATACCGGGGAGTATTCCGAGGTTCGGCAACGAAGAGCTGGCGGAAAAGATCCGACCTCGACGCGGTCTGACTTTCACCACGGACTCCTAGTGTCCTGTTACCGAAATTCGCCTGATAAATAGAGTGACGTGTGGCCCAATAACGGGCATGAGATCAGGACGCCCGAAGGCTGAACTGGTGCTGAGTCGGGAGGAGCGTGAAACCCTCGAAAGG
>CAUZDW010000032.1:0-44244 GCA_963578825.1 Vicinamibacteria bacterium | reverse complement strand
CAGGAGCGCCGCCTCCAGCGGCTCACCAGCCGTTTCGACCGTGCACTCGGCTGCTACTCCTCAAATGATCGGTGCAAGTACACGCCTGAACTCAATCCCGCATGCCCGATGAATAATGCGGGCTAGGAGACCGTGGTGTGAGCGGAACCGCTCGTCTTGATAAGCCCTCTTTCGTCATGCTGTAATGGATTCATGACCATCTTTGCCGTCCTGCTCCTTCTTGCCCAGGCGGGTGCGCAGCCCACCGACACCGCGGTGGGCCCGCCGCCGGCCAAGCGCACTCCGATCACGATCCACACCGCCGAGGCTCCCGGGGTTCAGGTGTTCTTCATGAACCTGCCGTGGGGCCCGGAAACGTTTGCCGCCATGGAGCGGCCCGGCAAGGGCTTCTACAACCGCCGCAGCTGGCCATTCGCCCGCATGGAGACGACGGACGCCCTCCGGGTCGAAGGCACGGAGCTCCCGGCGGGCAACTACGCCCTCGTGTTCCACCCGAACACACCCGACGACACGGGTATGAGCCTCGAGGTGAGAAAGATTCCACCCGGCGAGTTCCTCCGGCCGGGAAACGTCATGACCCGCACGCCGGAGGGTGAGGCGCTCTGGCAGGGACCGGCGGAGTTCGAGACCGCCGAGAAGACCGTGCCTGCCCTCGAGGTCGGAATCACCCGGGAAGAGCAGAGCGTGAAGATCGACGTGCACTACGGCAATCGCACGACCCAGGCTGTGTTCAGCCGCTAGTAGCCGTAGTCGGAGGGGCGTCGCCCCTTCTTGAAGTCGCCGAAGCCGTAGAAGCTGGGCGCATACTCTCCGACGATCGACACGTCGGACTTCGCGGGTATCGCCTCCTCGAGACCGACAGCCCAGTAGACGCCGTTGACCAGGATCCGACGCAGCCCCTCGCTCTCGAGGTCGATCGAGGCGCCCATGGTCGTCGTGAGGATCCGCGACACGTTGCCGGACTTGCTCCGGTAGTGGCGTGTCCAGACCACCGGCACCATCGGCTCGTTCTTCGGACCCCCGACCGCGGGGTCGGTCGGCTGCATCCCGGTGAGCACCTGGCCGTACACCAGGACGTCGGCGTCCTCGGGAAGATGCGCCAGACCGTAGACGTCTGTGGGACCCCAGATGTCTTCCACTCCTCGAAGGATGGGATGGTCGGAGTTTTCGGTATCGATCACGCCGCGGGTGCTCTCGACCTTGTGCTGACCGTGGTGATTGACCCACGTGTCTCCGAGCACCTGCCGGCCGAAGCCTCCGGGCCACTGCTCGCTGTCGAAGCTGTAGTGGGCATAGGGGCTCGCCGGGTTCTGCCGATAGGCGAAGGCGTGAGTGGCGGTGCGCATCCCCAGAATCGGCTTCCCCGAGTCGACGAAGCGCACGATGTGACGCATCTGCTCGTCCGGGAGCTCCCGAAAACGAGTGAACAGAACCATGACGTCGGCCTCGTCGAGCGCGTCAAGGCCCGGGATGTTCCCCTGGTTCTCGGGGTTGATGGTGCCGTCCGGGTCGATGGCGAAGAGCACCGTGCACCGGAAGCCGTGACGTTCGGCCAGGATGCGGGCCAGCAGCGGCAGCGCCTCCTCCGATCGATACTCCTCGTCACCCGACACCAGGACGACGTGCTTTCCCGAGCCCGGGCCGTCCCCGCCCTCGAACACCAGCCAGGGGTCCTCGGCCCGGGCACCTGCGGCCAGGCTCAGGGCAATCAGGGTCTTTGCGACGACCACGGTCACTTTTCGCAGTCTTGTCGAGCTCACGTATCCTCCGCTGCTTTTTCCGAGAAATGGACGACGCTGAAGGACTCGGGGATGTGGGAGTCGTAGACGCCGTGGAGGTTCAGGCTCCAGCCGGGGCTCTCCGAGACCGGCCTGCCGTGCAGGCGAAGCGCCTCGAATCGGGAGAAGTCGCAACGCAGCGTCTCGCCGTCTCGCGGGGGAAAGACTCGCCCGTCGAAGAGAAACGCCAGGCTCGCCCAGGGCAGGGCCATCTCCACCGTCCACCCCTTGTCCACGGTCGACGGATCGTTGATCTTCCCTTGCACCCGGACGCCGGTCTGTAGTCCGGCCAGGTCGTAGTCGAGGAAAGCCCACCGGCGGCCCCGGGGATGGCGGCCCCAG
Organism: Vicinamibacteria bacterium; assembly: GCA_963578825.1. GTDB lineage: Bacteria > Acidobacteriota > Vicinamibacteria > Fen-336 > Fen-336 > JAJDNS01. The sequence goes on along the minus strand of CAUZDW010000032.1, from coordinate 42,124 downwards.
CGGCCCGCGTCCTGGAAGCCTCCGAGGATGTCCACCCGGCCTCCGAAGAGGTCGAGCTCGGGGCGATCGAATCGGCCGTCACGCTCGAGGGCGTCCTGCCAGACGAGGAGAACCTCGTAGACGGTCCCAAGCGCGTTGATCTCTAGCTCGTAGTAGCAGTCGTCGCCCCCCACGAACAGCTCCACATCGTTGTCGACCCAGATGAAGCTGTCGCGCTCGGTGAGCGTGGCGCTGACCTGGGGCTCCTCGCTCCAGTAGGCGACGTAGAAGTGGGTCGCGTCCCACTGACAGGCCATGCGGGTCTCGTAGAGAGCAGGCTCCCCGCTCACCATGTCCACGAAGCGAGACGAGCGCGGCACGTCCTTCCACGCGGGCTTGTCGAGATCTCCATCCACGACGATGGGACTGCTCGTCCGATGACACACCACGTGCTTGAGTGCGTCCTCGGAGACGCCGTACCGTTTCATCGACAACTCCTCCTGGTCATGGTGTCCGGAAGGCCTCCCAGGCCTCCAGGAGATCGTCCGTCATCTGCGTAGCCACCGCACGCATCCGATGCTCGGAACGGTCCAGCCAGTCGAGCTGCCCGCCGCGAGGCAACCCGGGTGCTGCGTCCCCGTGAGCACGCGAATGGCCTGCGCCGAGCTGAGCCGGGGACTCGAGCGCATCGAGCCGGAGCTCCCGATACGACGGTTCCCAGCTCCGCGCCCACCACTCCCGGGCCTCGGGGGCCGCGTCCGACGGGTCAGGGACCACCACCACGATGTCGTGGCGGATACGACCCATCTGCCCATAGCCCTGCAGGATGCGGAACGCCCGCGACGACTCCTCCGGGTCGACGCAGGGCACCTCGCTCAGGTCGCTCAGCTCCCGGGCCTCGAGATGAAGTCGTCCATCTGGCGCGTCCAGAACGGCCAGTCGTGGCCGCCCTCGGGCCCCCAGTCGTCCACCGAGTGCCCGATTCCCCGGGCCGAGAGAACCTCCGACAGCTGGTGCGTTGGTCCCCGATCCTCCCACGGCCCGGTGCCGATCACAAGCCGGATGTCGTCCTTTGCGAGCTCTCTCACATCCGCGTCGGAGAGACCGGGGACATAGTCGACGGGATTGTTGTAGTAGAAGTTGTCGTCGTAGTCCCCGTCCATGTAGCGCCTGAGGTCATAGACGCCCGACAGGGCCAGACACCGTCGAAAGACGGTGGGTTGCTTCAGCAGACTGTTGGCAGCGTGGTAGGCCCCGAGCGACGCGCCCGTCGTGGTGATTCCGATCCCCGGGCTCTGGCAGTGGTCGTAGATGAACGGCACGATCTCTTCGGCGATGTACCCCTCCGTACATCGCCTGGACCCAGGAGCGATGGCGGGGGTGCGCGCCCTCGTTGTCCCAGCCCTCGTCGTTGACCGAGCCCACGCAGAACAGCTTGATCCTGCCGGCGTCCACGTGGTGGCCGATGGCGTCCAGCATCCCCATGCGCTCGATCTCCCACTCGTCTCCCCCGCTGGTCGGGAAGACGACGAAGGGAGACCCCCAGTGGCCGTACACACGAAGGCCCATTCCCCGGCCGAGCCGGGAAGAGTGCCAACCGTGGCTTTCGACTTGCACGAGAGATCCGGTGGGGGGCTACCTGAACCGGCGCGCGCCCGCCATCGACGACGGGGCGACGAGGTTCTGCAGGAAGACGGCATTCGACGGAGTTTTCTGGAGCTTGTCGATGAGGAACTGGGTCGCCTCGATGGGAGACAGATCGGCCAGCGCCCTCCGGAGCAGGTGCCGCTTCTGCAGCTCCTCGGGGGAGACCAGGAGCTCCTCCCGGCGGGTCCCCGAGCGAAGGACGTCCACGGCGGGGTAGATGCGCCGGTCGGCGATCGCCCGATCGAGGATGAGCTCCATGTTTCCGGTGCCCTTGAACTCCTGGAATATGACCTCGTCCATCCGGGAGCCCGTCTCGATGAGAGCCGTGGCCAGGATGGTCAGGCTTCCCGAGCCCTCGCAGTTGCGAGCGGCCCCGAAGAACTGCCGGGGGAACTGCAGAGCGCGGTTGTCGATGCCGCCGCTCATGGTGCGACCACCCGGCCCCATCTCCCGGTTCGAGGCTCGGCCGAGCCGGGTGAGGCTGTCCAGGAGGATCACCACGTCGCGGCCCGCTTCGACCAGGCGCTTGGCGCGCTCGATCGCCAGGCGAGCGAGCTTGATGTGGGCGTCCGATTCGGAGTCCGAGGTGGAGGCGAGCACCTCGGCGGGCACCACTCGGCGGAAGTGGGTCACCTCCTCCGGACGCTCGTCGATCAGCAGAAGGATCAGGTGCACGTCCGGATGCTTGGCCCCGATGGCCACGCCCAGGTGCTCGAGGAGCGTCGTCTTGCCCGCCTTGGGCGGCGAGACGATCATCCCCCGCTGGCCGTGCCCGACGGGTGCGATCAGATCGATCACGCGCAGGCTGATCTCCGAGTCCTCGCCAGAGAGGGCAAACGCCCTGTCCGGATTCACGGACACCAGGTCCTGGAAGTGCGGCAGGACCTTGTACTCCTCCGGAGTGAGGCCTGCTGCCTTTTGGACTTCTACGAGTACGCGGCGACCGTTCGCACCATCGCGGGTGAGCCCTTCGACTTCCACCCCATCGCGCAGGCCGTTGTCCCGTGCGACGACGTAGGGAACGACAACGTCGTCACGATGTGACAAATAGTTGTGAGCGACCTGCCTGACGTATCCCCCCGCCCCCTCGGTTAGCTCGACCACCCCTTGAATCGGCGTGGTCGGCCCCTCCGTCGGAATCGGAGCCTGGCGGGGATCCCTCGGCCCTTTCGATCCTTGCTGCTGACCGTTGGACCTGTCGTTGCGATGGTGACGATGTCGCCGCGAGTGCCGCGGCCCTCGCCTCAAGGCAGGGCCACCCACCGCGAACTGACCATCGTCTCCTCCAGTCTCCGACTATGGGGCCTTCGCCCCTGGGTTGTCAAGCGAGCCTCAGGCAAGCCCGCTCGATTCAAATGTGGGCTAGGGTTGCTCGCCGGGCAGGAGCGGGCGGCGTGTCACGACGTAGTGCTCGCCCCGATAGCAGACCGAAGCGGGATTGGCGCCGCTCGGCCAGCGATCGGCATCATCCGCGGCCAGAGACCGCGGCGCAGCCAGCACGTCCTCGAACGGCACCGGGAGAAGCCACTCGCGGCACCCGCCGAGAAGCACACCCTCACGCGCGGAAAGCGCGTAGGTGTCGGGCGCCCAGGGCCGCAGGCTCGGATGGTCGAAATTCAGCAGGTCCGTGACGAGCGACGCGAGCGAGCGCAGTGCGGGGGGCGCTGTCCCGGGATCGCCGGAGATCACCACGTCGCGGACATCGCCCTTCAAGACGCGGAGGCGGTAGCGCTTCGTTGCGTCGTCGCCAAACGAGACGGTCGGATTGAGAAGCCCCGCTTTGCGCAGCTGCTTGACGCGGTTCTCGATCCCTTTGGCTTCGCCCTTGCTCAGCTGGCCCGCCCAGATCGCCTCGCTGCCTCCAATGAACACCGTCCTGTCGCGACGCAGGACGAACCGCGGCGGCGCGGCGTCAGGAATCGTTCCGGGCAGGTTGATGGCAGCCTCGAGGACGATCGTCGCATCGGGGATCTCGCCCGCCTCGGCCAACGTCCCTGCGGCCAGCGCGGCCAGAGCGAGGGCCGACAACGTTCGCGTCACGATCCCATCCCCTCGGGGCCCACGGTCCGGTCGCGACCCTCCTCCTTGGCCTCGTAGAGCCGCGTGTCCGCAGCCTTCACCAGCGCCAGGTCGTCCTGGGCGTCGTGCGGGAAGGTGGCGACACCCCCGCTCACCGTGATGTGGTCCGGTGGCTTCCCCCCGTCTCGCGCGAAGGCCCGGCAGAGATCGCGTTGCGAAAGGTCTCGGCGAATCGCCAGGCGTCGGAGGCGCCGGCGCCGTACAGAAGCGCCACGAACTCCTCCCCCCCATAGCGTGCCACCACGTCTCCTCGGCGCCCCGTCTCTTTCAGGATCTCCGCCACCTTCACGAGCACTCTGTTCCCTTCCTGGTGTCCACGGGTGTCGTTGTAGTTCTTGAAGTGGTCGATGTCGAACATGATCAGGGCAAGAGGATCTCCGGTGAGCTGGGCTCGCTCGAGCTCCAGAGCGAGTCGCTCCCGGAAGAACCCGTAGTTGTAGAGGCCGGTGAGGGGGTCCGTGATGGCGCGATGGTGCGTTCGGCTCACCCGCCACGTCAGGCTGCGGACGCGTTCGAGCTGGAGCCAGAAGAGCTGCTCCAAGACATCGGGCCGCTCCTTCAGGAACTGGCGGAAGCCGTCGGCAGGAATGAGCCGCACGCGGGAGTCGCCGGGCGCCCGCACAGTGGCCGAGCGGGGCTCTCCGTCCACCGCCGCCATCTCTCCCACGACCGAGCCGGGGTAGAGATGGCGAAGGATGATCTCCTCTCCGTCCGGCGTCTGGTGTGACACCTCGAGGCGGCCCGAGAGGAGGAGCACCACGTATTCGCCGGGATCGCCTTCGCGCCACAGAGTAGTCCCGGCCTCGAGGGTTCGTTCCTTGCCGAGGGGCCCCAGGTCTCCGAAGGAGCCCGGCAGAGCCTGGACAAAGAGGGTGGGCTTGTCGCCGGGCTCGGTCACAGCACTTTCATCATACCGCCGGAGGGCAGAGGTCAGGGGGCAGGCCGGGTGTAGAGGTCGATCACCTGCTCGAGTGCCCGGCGGCAGACCGCGCAAAACTCCTCCGATCGGGTGAACATCATGCAATTGGCCTGGGGGCGAAAGTACCCTTTGGCCTCGTAGTTCGCCCCCTCGAAGGCGCCGACCGACTCTTGGTGGGGCCCCTGGGCAAGAAGCGCTTCGACCCTGCCCTGCTCTTCGCGGAAGAGCGCCTCCATCTGCTCTTCGGGGCGGCCCTCGGCGCGGATCTGCCGGCGCCGTGCCTGGATCTCCGTCTGTACGGCCTCGAATTCCTCTTTCGCCCACGGCGTCGGCAGGGGGACGCCGGGCGCGACGAGGTCGAGCCACTTTGGAGTTTCTCCTCTTGCCGTGACGTTCAGCTCCCACGGCTCGGGACGCTCGGACGAGCTCTCGTAGGCGACGGACGACGTGTAGTACTCGTCGGCGAGCCCGGCAAAGTGGTGGCCGAACTCGTGCACCAGAACGTACGGAGCAAAGCCGTTGTCGGAGGAGACCGTGGCGTAGAGATTGAAGATTCCACCCCCTCCGTACTTGCGATCGTTGACCACCAGGACCATGGCCTCGTAGGGAGCCGCGGCCGCCGCCTCGCGCAGACGCAGGTTGTCGAAGGCCAGCACGTAGCGCTCGGACCCGAAGGCGTCGTAGCGGACCCGCAGGGCCGAGCGTCGCTGGATGCCGTCCGAGGGGCGCGCCACACCGCTCCTCCGGGAGGGAGTGTCCACGGCCCAGATGTTGAAGTCCGATCGACGCTCCTTCAATGGCGACGTCCCGAGAAGGAGATCGGCCATCCGTCGGGCGTCACGATGCCACTTCTCCGTCTCCTCGGCTGTGTAACCGTCGCCGAGAAGCACGACATCGACCTTGACCGACGGCGGTCCGCTCTCCACCACGGCCCAGACGTTGTCTGCGGGGGGCGGCCCGGTTCGATCGATGGTGGCGTCGCCAGGATCGACCGCTACGGACCAGACCTCGTGGAAGAGGCCGTCGGGGCCCCGCTTCTTGAGGACCACCTGCACCGGTCCCGGCGGCTCGGGAAAGCGGAGCGACTCGTGAAAGGTGCGATTGATGCGCCGGGCCTCGCCGGTGGTCTCCCACTCTCCGTAGATGCTGGCGAAACCCCGGGAGTAGAGGGTGCTCTGGGTGAGTGGGTCGATCACACTGAACCGGTACCGGCCCAGGTTGGTGTCGTCGAGCCGACGCCCGGGGTGCCCAGCCCATTCGCCCTCCACGACGACGCCGTCGAGGGCGAAGCGCTCCTCCTCGGCGTTGCCAGTGTGGAAATAGTCGAGCCGGAACGTGGCCGGCGTCGCGGCCGGAGCCGACGCCGCGGCGGAAGCGAACAGCAGAGCAACCAGAAGAGCGAATCGAATCATGGCTCACCTCGAACGATGCGCATCAGACCACAAAGGCCGCGGGACTGGAAGCGCCTGGCCACCGGTGATACGTTTTGCCAGTGGGCCCCATGGGTGCCACGATGCGGCTCGAGGGCTGCCCGGGGCCGCCGCGCGCCTGACCGAGGAAAGCCGAGATGAAGCTCCGCACACTGCTGCTCCTGCTGCCCCTGCTGCTCCTGGTCCTGCCGCCGCTGGCCAGGGCCGGGTCCGTGCCCGTCAGGGCGCGCAAGAGCATGGTGGTCTCCCAGAACGCCATCGCGTCCCAGGTGGGTGCGTCCATGCTGATGGCCGACGGGAACGCGATGGATGCCGCGGTGGCCACCGCTTTTGCCCTCGCCGTCGTCTTGCCCTCGGCCGGCAACATTGGCGGAGGCGGCTTCCTCCTCTACCGTCCGCTCCGGGGCGATCCCGTCGTTTACGACTTCCGCGAGACGGCCCCGGGGGCCGCGAGCCCGACTATGTTCCTGGTCGACGGCGCATACGACCGTGTTCGCCACCACGACAGCCACGTGGCCGTCGGCGTGCCAGGCACCGTGGCGGGCCTGCACCGGGCGTGGAGCGAGCACGGCCGTCTGCCCTGGGACCGGCTTCTGGAGCCTGCCATCGCCCTGGCGAGAGAGGGCTTCATGGTGACGGACGGCCTGGCCCGATCCCTGAAGAAGGTCCTGCCGCAGATGCGACGCTACCCCGCCTCGCTCGCACAGTTCTCCAGGGACGGCAGGCCCTACCAGATGGGCGACATCCTCCAGCAGCTCGATCTCGCCGAGACCCTCGAGCGGATCGCGGAGAAGGGCCCGAAGGGATTCTACGAAGGCAAGACCGCCCGTCTCATCGAGAAGGCGATGGAACGGGGCGGGGGCCTCATCACACGGGAGGACCTGAAGGTCTACCGCGCCATACGACGACGGCCCCTGCACGGCCAGTACGAGGGGCTCGAGATCCTCACGATGCCCCCGCCGAGCTCGGGCGGTGTCGTCCTCCTGCAAGTGCTGAACGTGCTCGAGGAGTACGACCTTCCGGGCATGGGGTTCGGCTCGGCGTCGTATCTCCACCACCTCGCCGAGGGCCTTCGCCGGGCCTTCGCCCAGCGCGCACGGTATCTCGGCGACCCCGATTTCGTCCGCGACATGCCGATCTCCCGGCTCATCTCGAAGGAGCACGCGGCGACGCTTCGAAGCACCATCCAACCCCGTCGTGCTTCGGTCTCCACACCCTCGTCTTTCCAGTGGCCCCGAGAAGGAGAGGAGACGACCCACGTGTCGGTCGTGGACTCCGGCCGCAACGCCGTGTCTCTCACCACCACACTCGAGGGCGGCTACGGCTCGAAGATCGTGGTGCCCGGGGCAGGCTTCCTCCTGAACAACGAGATGGGCGACTTCAACGCCGGCCCAGGCCTGACCGACGCCGAGGGACTCATCGGTACGGAGCCCAACCTCGCCGCGCCGGGCAAGCGGATGCTCTCCAACATGACGCCCACCATCATCGCGGACGAGAAGGACGGGCTCCGGCTGGTGGTGGGGAGCCCCGGCGGCCGGCGCATACCCGGCGCTGTCCTCCAGACGATCGTCAACATCGTGGACTTCCGCATGAACGTCCAGGAGGCGATCGACGCCACCCGGGTCCACCACCAGTGGCTGCCCGATCTCCTCCGCTACGAGCGCATCGGCTTCTCGCCGGACACCCTCGACATCCTTCGCTCGTGGGGGCACCAGGTCGAGGCGGTGGACTCCGCGACGTACTCGATGGGTTCGGTGCAGGCGATCGCGGTGAGCGAGAAGGGCCGGCTGCTGGAGGGCGGATCGGACAGGCGCCGACCCGACGGCGCCGCGATCGGACGATGACGATGAAGCTCGTGAGCTGGAACGTGAACTCGATCCGCGTCCGCGAGGCGAGGCTTCTCCGCCTCCTCGAGGCCGAGCGGCCCGACGTGGTGTGCCTCCAGGAGCTCAAGGTGACGAACGAGGTGTTCCCGTTCGAAGCACTGCGGGAGGCCGGCTACCATGCGGCCGTCCACGGACAGAAGACCTACAACGGCGTCGCCATCGTCTCGCGGCTCGAGCCCGAAGAGGTGGAGCGGGGCTTCGGAGACGACGAGGACGACGCCCAGGCGCGACTCGTCGCCGCTCGGATCGGCAGCGTCCACGTCGCCTGCGTTTACGTACCCAACGGCGCCGAGGTCGGCTCGGAGAAGTGGGCCTACAAGCTGGGATGGATGAAACGCCTGCGTGCCTGGCTCGACCGTCGTTTCGCGAGCACGGACCCGGTGGCTCTGTGCGGGGACTTCAACGTGGCGCCGGAGGACTGCGACGTGCACGACCCCGAGGCCTGGGAGGGCAGCGTGCTCACCCACCCGGACGCCCGCAAGGCCCTGCAGGACGTCCGGGGGTTCGGCCTGGTCGACTCCTTCCGCCTTCACCACGAGGACCCCGGTTTTTTTTCGTGGTGGGACTACCGCATGCTCGGCTTTCCGAAGAACAGGGGTCTGCGCATCGATCACGTCGACCTGAGCGCGCCGCTGGCCAAACAATGCCGAGGGGCATCCATTGACCGCAACGAGCGGAAGGGCAAGCAGCCCTCCGATCACGTGCCGGTGATCGCCGATCTGGACGTCTGATCGGAGGAGGTCTTCGATGTCCCACCTGGCGTTCGGCATGGCAATCGCCCTCACGACCGGCGCGGCCTGGGCGGAGGTGCAGCAGGCCGGCCCGACCTCGACGAGCCTGACGGCACTCGACACACACCTCCAGGATCTCTCGACGCAGGTGGCGCCCTCGGTGGTCCGGATCGTGGCCACGGGGTACACGAGAGACGCCGGTGCGCTCCTTGCCCGGGCCCTCTCCTACGGCTCGGGTGTGATCGTCGACGCGGACGGGTGGATCGTGACCAACGCCCACGTGATCGACGGTGCCCGTGCGCTGCGCGTCGAGCTGCTGCGCGTGCGCGAGCCGGGCGAGGAGGGATCGATCCTGCGGCCCCGCAGCCGCCACCTCGTCGCCCGGGTGGTGGGAGTCGACCTCGAGACGGACCTTGCGGTCCTCAAAGTCGACGCGAGCGGCCTCCCTGCCCTGCCGCTGGGCGACTCCGACGCGCTCCGCCAGGGCCAGCTGGTCCTGGCCTTCGGCAGCCCGCTGGGCCTGGAGAACTCGGCGAGCCTCGGCGTGGTGAGCACGGTGGCCCGCCAGCTGGCTCCCGAGGCGCCGATGATCTACGTGCAGACGGACGCCTCCATCAACCCGGGAAACAGCGGGGGTCCGCTCGTGGACACCAGGGGCCGCATGGTGGGTCTCAACACGCTCATCGTGTCTCAGTCGGGAGGACACGAGGGCATCGGCTTCGCAGCCCCCTCCAACATCGTGCGCACGGTCTACGAGCAGATCCGCAAGCAGGGCCGGGTCAGGCGGGGCGTCATCGGCGTGCGTGCCCAGACCATCACCCGGGAGCTGGGCGACGCGCTCGGCCTAGGCGTGCGGCGCGGCGTCGTGCTCTCGGACGTCCGGCCCGGCGGCCCGGCGGCAGCCGCCGGGCTGCGCGTGGGGGACATCATCGTCGCGCTCGACGGCAAGCCGATGGAGAATGCCCGCCAGCTCGACGTCAACCTCTACCAGCGGGCCCTCGGGGACGTCGTGCGAATCGACGCGGTCCGCAATGGCGTCCGCGCCAGCTTCGACGTGACGGTCCTGGAGCGGCCCAAGGTCCCGGATCGCTTCAGCGTCTTCGTGACCCCGGAGCGCAACCTGGTTCCCCGACTCGGGGTGCTCGCCATCGAGCTGAACGCCCAGCTCCTCCAGGCGACGACGGGCCCGCTCCGATTCACCGAGGGCGTGCTGATCGCTGCGCGGGCCGGAGGACACAGTGGCACCGAAGACGACCTGCGACCCGGCGACGTCATCTACTCCATGAACGGGGTGTCGGTGCGTGGGCTGGCCGAGCTTCGCCGGGCGGTGGCACGGCCGGGGCCCGGCGAGACGCTCGTCTTCCACGTCGAGCGCGGAGGGCGGCTCCTCTACGTGGTCGTCGAGCTCGAGTAGGCGAGCAACCCCGGATCAGGAACGGAGCAGACGCTTCAACAGCTGGATCTGCCCGGCGTGGTACAGATCGTGTGCCACGATGCCGCGGACGAGCCGGCCGATGGTCTCCTTGCCGGTGGGCGCGCTGGGGCTCGGGAACCAGTTGCTTCCCTTGCGAGGAAACGAGCCTCGCTTCTCACCCGTGAGCCGCCGGCGCGCCGCGTACTTCCAATATGCAGCGTGAACCAGGATCTCCCAGGCGTTGTGCCGGTCCGGCGCCGGCCGCTACAACGCCTGGTCCACGTCCAGCCCTCGGAGCGACCCCTTCAGGTTGGGGCCATGCCAGGACTGGCGGTCGAACGCCTCATCGAGCTGTTCCAGCAGGGCGCTCACCATCGCCCGGGCCGCACGAGTCGTTTTCGCCATGGTCCTGCCTCCAGGTAGTGAGACCGTCAGCTCCCGCCAGGGACATGGCCGTCATGCTGAGGAGCTTCGACTCTGCGCGTGCGACGAAGCATCTCTCCTGTTGGCACCCTCACGGCCAGGGCTCCCCGCGGCGGGATGCCGCCCGCATGGCCGACGCCGCGGGACGCCCCTGGAACACGGTCGGGTCGAGCCGCTCGGCCTCGTCGAACGCATCCGTCGCTTCTTCGAATCGACCCAGCACGTGCAATGCGATGGCCAGAACGCTCCGGCCCCGCCCGCTCCCGGGATCAAGGCGAGCCGCCTCCTCGAGAGCCGCCAGCGCCTCCGCACGCTCGTTCAGCGCGAAGAGCAGGGTCGAGCCCAGACGAAACCAGGCCTCGGCGTCTTCGGGAGCGAGGCGGACATCCTCGCGGTAGTGCTCACCCAGCTCGGTCCACCTCTCGAGATCGACCAGATGGTTGGCCAGGATCTGCCGGACCGCCGTGCGCCGCTCGAGGCCAATCCCCGCCGCGAGAGCCGCCCGGCACGCGGCGATCCCCGGCTCCTCGTCGAGTCGCTCGCACAGCCACGCCTGCTCCCGGGCCTCCGCCGTCTCCCCGGCCGTGGTCGCTCGCGCCACACTCGCTCCGGGCACGAGAATCAAGAGAACCGCGAGCGAGGGTCCTTTCACGCGAGGCTGTCCCGGAATGCTTCCTTGTTCACGACGAAGGGCATCTTCCCTGGATCGCCGTCGTGGTGTCCTTCGAGGACGTCGATGACGGCCTGCACGCAACGACCGGCCATGCCCACGGCGGGATCGGGCGAGAGACGGGTGGCCCGGGCCGCGGACGCGGCGTGGGGATACAGCCGGAGCGTCCCGCGCAGGGATGGATCGCGAAGCGGGCTGTCGGCGGGAAGCGGCTCCGTCTCGAAGACGTCGAGGGCGGCTCCGGCAAGCTGCCCCTCGGCGAGAGCCTTCGCCAGCGCCTTCTCGTCGACCACCGGCCCCCGGGACGTGTTCACGAGGTAGGCCGTGGACTTCATGAGGCCGAAGCGCTCCTCGTTCATGAGATGGTAGGTGGCCGGCTCGCCGGGCCCGGGCCGGATGAGAGGAACGTGGAGGGACACGAAGTCGGCCCGGCGGAGGGCATCCTCCAGGCTCACGTACTCGATGATCTGCTGCCGCGTGCTCAAGCCTTCGCGGTGCCGGACGTCCATCACCTTGCGGACCGAGGCGACGAAGTCCTGGTCCTCGTAGGCCGGGTCGTGGCACAGGATGTCCATGTCGAATGCGGTCGCCTTGTTGGCGACGCTCTTCCCGATCCGCCCCGTGCCGATGACCGCCAGGATCCGGCCGGACACCTCATCACCCAGCATCGGCAGGTACGGATGCCACGTGGTCCACTCGTTCTCCCGGACCTGCAGCTCGGCCGGGAACAGCCGACGCGACACCGCTCCCAGCAGGAAGAAGGCGAACTCGGCGGTGGCGCCCGTGAGGACGTCGGGAGTGTGGGTGAACGGGATCCGATGGCTGTTGGCCGCCTCGCGGTCGATGTTGTCGAAGCCGACCGCGTCCTGGGCCACGACCCTCAGGCCGGCCGCCGTCCCGGCGGAGAAGACCTCGTCGTCGATCTCGTCCCGGAGGGTGGTGATGAGGGCGTCGACCCCCGAGCGGACTCTCTCGAGGATCAGCGTCTTCGGCGGCGCCTCGAGGTGGTCGTAGACCTCGAGCTCCCAGCCCTTCTCGCGGAGCCGATCGAGGGCGTCCTTGCCGATGTCGGTGGTCGCGAATATTCGGATGCGGTCGCCCATGTCTCGTCTCCTGTCGTGTGGTCCCGACCTACGACACGAAGCCCTCGATGCGCTTCAGGGCTTCCTCGATGTTTTTCAGGCTGGTGGCGTAGCTGAAACGGAGGTGCCCCTCGCCCCACTCGCCAAAGGCCGTGCCGGACAGGCACGCCACACCGGCCTCGTCGAGGAGGCGGTCGGCCAACATCTTTGAGGAAAGGCCGGTGCCCGCCATGTTCGGAAAGACGTAGAACGCCCCCTTCGGCTGCTGGCACGTGAGCCCCGGGATCTTGCGAAGGCCGCCCACGATGGCGTCGCGGCGGCGCCGGAACTCGGTCCGCATGGCACGAACCGGCTCCTTGTCCCCCTCGAGGGCGGCGATCCCCGCTTTCTGGGTGAAGGTGGCGGTGCAGGAGACGGCGTTCGTCTGGAGCTTGGCCACGACCTCCGCCAGCGGCGCGGGCATGATGCCGTAGCCGAGGCGCCACCCGGTCATCGCATAGGTCTTGGAGAAGCCGTCGAGGATGATCGCGTGGGGCTCCATGCCGGGCATGGAGGCGATCGAGACGTGCCGGCCCTCGTAGAGGAGCTCCGAGTAGATCTCGTCCGACAGGACGGGGATGCCGTGCCGGGCCGCAACCTCGGCGATGGCCCTGAGGCCGGACTCCGGGATGGCGCCGCCGGTGGGGTTGTGCGGGGAGTTGATGACGATGAGCCGGGTCTTCGGCCCCACCCGGTCCACGAGCTGGTCCACGTCGAGCTCGAAGGCCCGGTCCTCGAGCAGGCGCACCGGGATCGGGACGGCGCCGATGTAGCGGATCATCGACTCGTAGATCGGAAATCCCGGGTTCGGGTACAGCACCTCGTCGCCGGGATCGATCAGGGCGAGGATCGTATAGAACATGATCGGCTTGCCGCCGGGCGTCACGACGACCATCTCCGGCGTGGCCTGGACCCCTCGCCGGGACCGGGAGTCCTCCGCGATCGCCTGACGCAGCTCGGGCAGGCCGGCCGCGGGACCGTAGTGGGTCGCCCCGCCCTTCAGCGCCTCGATGGCGGCGGCGGTGATGTGTGGGGGTGTGTCAAAGTCGGGCTCGCCGATCTCGAGGTGAATGACGCTCTGCCCCTGTGCTTCCAGAGCCCGGGCGCGAACGAGCACCTCGAAGGCCGTTTCCGTGCCGAGCCGAGCCAGCCTCTCCGAGAGCTTCATGGTCGCCCCTCCCGCAAGGAGGGAACTGTATCAGAGCCCGGAGTGACCCGGCTTGAAACCGACGGCTCAGCGCAGTGCGCCAGCCTCCGAATCGAGCCGGTCCACCCCGTAAGCGGCCCGGATGCGCTCCGCCGCAGCCGCGGCTTCCGCCACGTCGACGACGATGCGCTCCGGGGGCGACCCGGGGAGCAGCTCCACCACGTGGAAGCGTCCCTCGGGGCGGGCGAAGGCCTCGCGGAGGTCGTCCATGCTGCCGATGGTGCGACCATTGACTCGCTCCACGATCACGTTGCGAACCCCCTCGTACCCCAGGTTGGCCGCGTCCGGGAGGACGCTCGACAGCAGGATGATGCGCGGGCGCTCTTCCGAGGGCATGTTGCTCTCCCGTTCCTGAGCAATGAGCAGCCGCGGCGGCGCCCTCCGCTGCCAGTCGCCGAAGGCGGTCAGGTAGGGGATGGTGAACTCCTGAAAGACCAGCCCGCCCACCACCATGTAGTTCGGCCCGTGACCGTAGATGTAGGGCGGGATCCTGTCGGCGTCGGCACGGATCCGGCGGAGGGGGACGGGGATCTCCAGCCTCTCGCCATCCCGGAGGACCAGCAGATCGAGAAGGTCTCCGGGGCGACGCCCGTCCGAGAAGAGAAGGGCGAAGAGCATGCGTCCGTAGATCGGGTGCTCGTAGTGGCCCGCGGCGTCGATGGGAATCCCTTCCACTTCGAGGATCACGTCCCCCGCCTGCACGGCGCCGGCCAGGCTGCCGTGGGGCAGGACACGGGTGATGCGGACACCCCGCTCATCCTCGTTCAGCCTCAGCGACTCCCGCAGAGCCGGGTTGGTGAGGTTCTGCCACGCAAATCCGCCGCGGGGGAAGCCGCGCCACTCCCCTGCCGCGGCGTCCTCCACGAACCGGGCGAGGACCGGCGAAGCGATGCCGGACCAGGTGTCGCCCGAGCGAGCCGTCAGGACGCCCACGACCACCTCGTCCACCACGATCACCTCGGACGAGCCGAGGGCATCCGCACCGGTCGCCACGTCGAGGGTGAGAATGTTCGTGCGCGAGAGACCGTGACGGCCCGAACGCACCTGTCGCACGCTCCCGGGATAGCTGTCGAAGATTCCCGACGCCCGCCATCGAAGGATGGACACGTCGCCCTCCCGCGGCACCGGGTCCGCCAGCGGAAGCGGCTCGAGGTCCTCCCAGAACGCCGGATCGTCCACCTCGATGAGGGCCAGAGGTCCTTCCGGATCGGTCAGCACGACCCGGCCGGCCGTCCGTGCGTCCTCGCCGTGCTTCTGGACCTCCACCAGCAGGTGGTTGCCGAAAGCAGGCGACGCACACAGGATGCGGTGGCCCGAGACGACGAGCCCCATGATCGGCCGGGTCCAGGGAGGCTGCTTGGCCCAGGGTGTCTTCCAGTTCCACTCCTGGCCGCTCACAAGGACGCGGACGACGCCGGAGCGAAGCCCCTGGTTCAGGGTCGTCGAGGGCAGGGCGGCCACGGACACCGGGACGTCCTCGGCCTGGCCGAGCGCCACCACCGGCGCCACGAGCGTCGCGAGGGCGGCCGCGAGAAGCGCCGCCGTTCTAGAGCCTGCGGTCGTGCGAGATCGCATATTGCCGGAGGATCTCCTTGTGGGCGGCCTTGGCTTCTTCACGGTCGAGGGCCTCGATGCCCGCATCGCCTTCGAAGACGATCTCGTCGAAGCGACCCTCACCCCTGTCGAACGCCTCGACGACGTCTTCGAGGGACCGTATGGGAAGACCGTTGATGGCCTCGACGCCCACCGGGCCGTTGAAGCCCATCTGGGAGTTGATGGGGTGGCGGAGGACTCGCATGAGCACGATGACCTCGCGGTCCGCCTCCTCCGGGCGCTCGGCCTCCCGGAAGAGGTGGTGCCAAACCAGATCGCGGTTGGCGCTCTGTGCCCAGTTGCGCCCGAACATCTTCAGAAGCTCCGAGTCGAGGGGCATGAAGACCAGGCCGGCGTGAACGACGTAGCGCGGAGCGACATCATAGAGGTTGCGCAGCCGGTCGTAGCGGGGAATGCGACTGGCCGTCGCTCCCAGAACGATCTCGGCGCCGTCGCGCCAGACGGTGAAGTCGACTTTCTCGCCGATCTGACGGTAGTCGAAGAGGGTCTGATACGTCACCCGCGCATCGCCGATGGCGACGGTGCCGTCTGCGGCGATCGGGTGTCCGTTGACGGCGAGAAGCACGTCTCCCGACCGAACGACACCCTCGGCGGTGCCGTCCGAGATCACACGGTTCACGACGACTCCGCTCGTGCCGCCGGGCAGGCCACGCTCGCGTCGATAGGCCGGGGAAAGAAGCGCGCTCGTCTCCAGCCCGGAGTCCGGGAACCCGTCGTACGTTCCGTCCTCGAGATCTTCGAGAAAATGGCGAACGACCGGTATCGGGATGAAGAAGCTCATGTTGTCGAAGCCGGGAAAGCCCTGGAACGCCACGCCGACGACCCGGCCGTCCTGGACGACCGGCCCGCCGCTGTTGCCGGGGTTGATGGCGGCGTCGGTCTGGACCACGAGGTGCGCGTCCATTCCGCTGTGAACGTAGCCCCGCGTCTCGATGCGGGAGACGATCCCCGCCGTTGAGGACACGTCCTGGCCCCCGAGAGGAAAGCCGTAGGTCAGGACCTGGCTCCCGGTGCGCGGGAGCTCGCCCAGGGCGAGCGGGCGCAGGCCCTCGGCGAACCCCTCGTCGGCGACCCGCAACACGGCGATGTCGCAGTCGTGGGCCACGGCCTCCACGGTGGCGATCCGGGGGTTCGCCTGGTCCGGACGCCGCACGAGGATTTGCCGGGCATCGGCCACAACGTGGGCGTTCGTGACGATCCGGCCTTCGCCGATGAGAAAGCCGCTGCCGAGAGTCGCCTGCACCGCCTTCTGGCGCCAGGGCATCGACCAGTCGAATCGGGTTCGGTAGACCTGGACGTGGACCACGGAGGCCGAGATAGCGTTGCCCTCGCCTTCGTTCGCCTCAGAGGCATCGGCAGCTCGGAGGGGGGGTGTTGAGAGAGCCGCTATTGTCACGGCGGCTGCGGCGGCGGCGAGGAACAGCGAGCGGGCACTCGTCATTGAACTCCCTCGGCGGCGGCCACGGCCACACGGGTGGCGTCGGCCACAGAATCGGGGATGCCCGTGCTCCATATGCCCGCGCCCGTCAGATGAAGACCGGGCACCGCCGCGACGGCGTTCTCGACCGCCCGCATCCGCTCGAGGTGCCCCACCTCGAGCTGCGGAGTGCTCGATGGCCAGCGGAAGACCCGTGTCACCCGGGGCCGACCCCTCAGGCCGAGGATGGGCGTCATGTCGCGCTCGACGGCCTGGACCATCTCTTCGTCGGTGAGATCGAGAACGCTCCCGTCGCGCACCCCGCCGAGGAAGCCGCGGAGAAGAACATGGCCCTCGGGGGCGCGGTGCGCGAACTTGGTCGACACGAAGCTCAGCGCCGTCGTCCGCAGACCCTCGCCCCGGGGCACGACCATCCCGTACCCGTCGAGGGAGTGAGCCACGTCAGAGCGTCGGTAGCCGAGCAGCACCGTGGCCGACGAAGCGAAGGGGACCGCGGCCAGCGTCCGCGAAACCTCCGGCAGGAGCCCTGCGAGGGCAGGGGCGATCTTCGGCCCGGGCGCGGCCACGATGACCCTCGGGGCGCTCACCGTGTCTCCGCCGTCGAGACCGATCGTATAGCCGTCGCCGTCACGGGCGAGCGACCGCACGGCGGCGCCGGTCCGGATGGACGCCGTGTCCAGCCGAGCGACCAGCGCGTCCACGAGCTCGCGCAGCCCGCCCCGCAGCGAGTAGAAAGCCGCCGGCGCCGGGGTTCCGGGCTTCGGCTTCGGGCGAGGGGCGGAGAGCATCCCGCGGACCAGGCTTCCATACTTCGCTTCGAGCTCCCGGAAACGCGGGAAGGTGGCGAGTATCGAGAGACGCTCGGGGTCGCCGGCGTGAATCCCGGCGAGCAGCGGTTCGCCGAGGCGCTCCACGGCCTCCTGGCCGAAGCGGCGCCTGAGGAAGGTGGCGATCGACTCGTCACCGTTCTGCGGTCCGGCGGGACGAACCAGATCGAGACCCATGCGCAGCTTCCCCGGCCAGGAGAACAGGCCGCTTCTGGCCATTGGGAGGATCCGGGTGGGCACCGCCAGCATCATCCCCTCTGGAAGAGGGTGCAGCTTTCGACGATGGAGGATGTAGATGGCCTTGAGTTCGGGGTTCGTCGGGATGAGGCGGTCGCCGAGACCGAGCTCGCGACAAAGCCCGATGCCTTCCGGCTTCTGGGCAAGGATCGAGTCGGGTCCGCCCTCGAGCACGAAGCCGTCCTTCTCTTCGGTGCGGATGACGCCACCCAGAGACGGGCCGGCTTCGAGCAGGCGGTACGGGATGCCACGCTGGTGCAGCGTCCAGGCGGCAGAAAGGCCTGATATGCCCCCTCCGATGATCGCAATCGCCGCGCTGGTCACGAGAAATCATCATACACGGCACCGGCGGGGCGCGCCGGGGAACCACTGGGCCGTTGACAGGCCGGCTCGGCGGCTGTCAGACTTCGCTTATTCGTCAGGGTGCCCCCCGTTTCGGGGGGATAAAAGGGAAGCAGGTTGAAGGCCTGCGCGGTCCCGCCACTGTAGCCGGCGAGCCCGCTCTCTCAGGCGCCTGAAGGGCGCCGCCACTCGGGGAAGCCCGGGGAAGGCCGAGAGCGAGGCGATGATCCGGGAGCCAGGAAACCTGCCCTGACTTGCCAGAATGAAAAGGCTTCTCGCGTGAAGGAGCTCCTGGATTCCGGACGGACGCCGAACCCGGGCACCCGTCCACCATCCGACATCCGACGCGAACAGCCTCCGCCAGGAGGTGTCGTGAAAGCTCTCAGTCCAGCAAGCACAGCAGATTCTTCGGAGCGCAGGCCGAAAAGCGGTCCTCTGAATGATTTTCTTGTCAGTCTTCGTCCCCTCTCTCTCGCCCTCACCGGCCTGCTGCTGGCGGCGCACGCGGCGGCGAGCTCTCCAATCCCAGCCTCCATCGAAGGGTTGGTACGGACGAGCGACGGGGTGGTGCTGCCCCACGTGGCGGTGACGCTCGAAGGCCCGTCCGGCACCCACGTCGTGACCACCGACTGGGAGGGTCGCTTCCGTTTCGAAGGCCTCGCTCAGAGTGAGTACCAGGTGTCGGTGGACACCCCCGGGCTCGTTCTCGAGCCTGCGGTACGAGCCGCCGCAAGCGACCACAGCCCCGAGGTCCACCTCGTGCTCTCCCCGGCCCCCGTGCGGGAGCGGGTGGTGGTGACCGCGGCACGGGGAGAAGCCCTCCACTCGAACCTCGGCGTCAGCACCAGCGTCCTCGACCGCAAGCACATCGAGGAACGTGCGGCCCCGTCCATACTTTCTCTTCTGCAGGAGGTTCCCGGCACCGCCACGGCACGAACCGGCGGGGTCGGACACCAGGGCTCGGTCTTCCTCCGCGGCGGCGAGTCTCGGTACGCCGCGGTCCTGATCGACGGAGTTCCGGTGAATCAGCCCGGCGGAGCCTTCGACTGGGGCACAGCGCTCCCCTTCGAGCTCGAGCGGATCGAGGTGGTGCGAGGGGCGGCGAGCAGCCTGTACGGCAACGACGCCCTGGCCGGGGTGATCCAGCTGGTGACCCGTCGCGCCCGGGAAGGCGAAGCTCCTTCGCTGCGGGGCGAGGCGGAGGGCGGCAGCTTCGACTGGCAACGCTACCAGGCGTCGACCACCGGCGCCCGGGGAGGCCTCGACTGGAACGTCGGGGTCCAACGACTCACCACGGACAACTCGGAGCCGAACAGCCGCTTCGAGCAGAGCGCCCTGGCCGCGTCCCTCGGGTTCTGGTTCGGGCCGCGCACGCTGGGGCGAGCGGTGGTGCGGTACGACGACAACACGGTGGGAACGAGCGGACCCACGGCGTACGGGTGTCCCGATCTCGATGCCTCCTTCGAACGAGACGACGTCGTGGTCTCCACGTCGCTGCGACACAGCGTCGGGCGAGCCGCCCACCTCTTCACCCTGGGGTACGCCCGGACGGACCAGCTCTCGCTGAATCCCATCGACTCCGGCTGCTACACGCCGGAGTGGGAGGGCCAGCAGGCACCATTCGAGTTTTGCGACTTCCCCGACCCCAACGGCTTCCAGAACCTGACATCGCGGATCCACGGCGCCTACCAGGCCGACCTCTCCCTCGGCTCGCGGCACCTGCTGAGCGCCGGCGCCGACGCCGAGCACGAGACCGGCGCCCTCGGCAGCCGCGGCGGCGACCTCCTCGAGCCGGACCGGACGAACTTCGGCGTCTTCGCGCAAGACAGGGTCCTGCTCGGCCAGCGCGCCTACCTCACCCTCGGAGCGCGCGTCGAGAGAAACGACAGCTACGGGACGGAGGCCGTCCCTCGGGCCACCCTCGCCGTACGCCTGCGCGAGGGCGAGGACGCGACGACCCTCCGCACGAGCGCGGGGATGGGCATCAAGGCCCCGAACTTCTTCGAGTCGTTCGGCGAGTCCTTTTTCGCCAGAGGCAACCCCGACCTCCTTCCCGAGCGCAGCCGGACGTTCGACCTGGGAATCGAGCAGCGCCTCTTCGGCAACCGGCTTCGCGCCACTCTCACCGGCTTCCACCACGATTATCGCGATCAGATCGCGTACACGCTCATCGACTTCGAGACCTTCGAGGGGACCTACGTGAACCTCGGTCACACCCGGGCCCGGGGCCTGGAGGCGGAGCTGGACCTTCAGCCCCGGCCGTGGTTTGGGCTCTTCGGCCAGTACACCCTCACGGACACCGAGATCCTCGAGAGCGCGAGCGATTTCAACCCCATCTACGCCGTGGGCGAGCCGCTCCTGCGGCGTCCCCGCCACCAGGGCGCCCTCACGGCGCGGCTGAGCTTCCCTCGCTGGAGCGCCGGGCTCACGGTGCTGCACGTGGACGAGCGGGCCGACAGCGACTTCGTGGGCCTCGGCCTGACGCGGAACGCCGCCTACACGCGCCTCGACGCCCGGGTGCACGTTCGTGTCTACGGACCCCTGGAGGTCTGGCTCGTCGGCGAGAACCTGACCGACGCGACCTATCAGGAGGCGCTGGGCTTCCCGGCTCTGCCCCGCTCGGTCCGGGGCGGGCTGCGGCTCAGTCTGGGTGGGGCCCCGCGGTGAGCGGACCCGAGCGCGTTCTCCTGGCCTGGAGCAGCGGCAAGGACAGCGCGTTCGCCCTGCACGTCCTGCGGTCGCAGGGCGTGCAGGGCGCGGGGCTCCTCACCACCATGAACGCCACCGTCCAGCGGGTTGCGATGCACGCCGTGCGGCACGCTCTCCTGGAGGCCCAGGCCGCGGCGGTGGGCTTGCCGCTCCACACCGTCGATCTCCCGTGGCCCTGCTCGAACGAGACCTACGAAGAGGCGATGGGCCAGGCCCTTAGGGCCGCACGGGACGAGGGGATCGGGGCTGTGGCCTTCGGCGATCTCTTCCTCGAGGACGTGAGGCGTTACCGGGAAGACCGCATGGCGGACACGGGTCTTCGGCCCCTCTTCCCTCTCTGGGGACGGGACACGACGACGCTGGCCGAGCAGATGATCGACTCCGGCCAGAAGGCCGTGCTCACCTGCGTGGACCCGCGCGCGGTGCCGGCCGATCTCGTGGGACGTGCTTACGATCGCTCGCTCCTGAAGGACCTGCCCTCTGGCGCGGACCCCTGTGGCGAGACCGTCGAGCGCAAGGGCTTCGTCTTCGCCGACGTCCTCCCGACCGGGCACGGCGAGGGGGGGAGCCACCCGTGAGAATCGTGTCTCTGCTGCCCAGCAGCTCCGAGATCGTCAGCGCCCTCGGGTTCGGGAGTGCGCTGGTGGGTCGCTCCCACGAATGTGACCACCCGGCCGGGGTCGAGAAGCTGCCGGTGTGCACCGAGCCGAAGATCGACGTGAGCGGAACGAGCCGTGAGATCGACGACCGGGTGAAGGCGACACTGCGAGATGCCCTGTCCGTCTACAGGGTCCACGGCGATCTCCTGAAGGAGCTCCAGCCCGACTTGATCGTCACCCAGTCTCAGTGCGAGGTCTGCGCCGTCAGCCTCAAGGACGTGGAGAAAGTCGTCGGCGAGGTGCTCGGCTCCAGGCCCACGCTAGTCTCTCTCGAGCCCAACTCGCTGGACGACGTCTGGGAGGACTTCCACAAGGTTGCGTCGGCGCTGGGAGTGCCGGACCGGGGTGAGGATCTGGTGGGGCGCTGCCAGACCCGCCTCGCCGCACTCGCCGAGACGGCGAAGCACGGCTCCCGCCCCACGGTGGGGTGCATCGAGTGGCTCGACCCACTCATGGGAGCGGGCAACTGGATACCCACGCTGGTGGAGACGGCCGGGGGCCGAAACCTCTTCGGCGACGCCGGGGAGCACTCCCCCTGGATGACCTGGGAGGGCCTCGCGAGTGCCGACCCCGAGGTGATCGTCGTCTTGCCGTGCGGCTTCGGGATCGAACGGTCCTGGGCGGAGACCGAGCAGCTCGCGTCGCGGCACGAGGGCTGGAGGGATCTGCGGGCCGTGCGGGAGGGGAAGGTCTTCATCACGGACGGGCACCACTACTTCAACCGCCCCGGGCCGCGCCTCGTCGAATCGACGGAGATCCTGGCGGAGATTCTCCACCCCGACCTCTTCGACTTCGGCCACGAAGGCCAGGCTTGGCGACGGTTCGACTTGGAGGCGACATGAAGTGCCTCATCGCCTTTCTGATACTGCTCCTGTCCGTCGGCTGTGCTCGCCAGGATCCCGCGATCGACCAGGTCGAGCCGGAGGAGCCGCGCATCGTGGTCATGGCGCCGGCGGCGGCCGAGGTCCTCGAGATCCTGGAGATGACCGACCGGGTGGTGGGTCGAGGGGACTACGTCGTCTGGCCACCGGCCATGCAGGAGCTCCCCAACGTCGGCGCCTATCACGCCCCCAGCGTGGAGACGGTCCTGTCGCTGGGAACGACCCTGCTGCTCACCACATCCAGCCAGGCCGCCCAGGGGGCCCACGTCAAGCTTCGTGAGCTGGGGATCGAGGTGCTGGCGCTGAAGACCAGCACCTACGAGAGTATGCTCGCGTCCATCATTTCCATCGGCAAAGAGGTCGGCCGGGAAGAAAAGGCCCGCGAGGTCACCGACGGGATTCGCAGGGAAATGGAGAAAATCCGGAGGCTGGCCAGGGACGCTCCCAAGCGGCGGGTGGTCTTCGTCGTCGACCGCGATCCGGTCTACGTGGCCGGTCCCGGATCACATGTGGACGAGATGATCCGCGCCGTGGGTGGGGAGAACATCGCCGCCGACGCTGCCTCCGACTGGCAGCTGCTGTCCATGGAGATCATCTTCGAGCGGGCCCCGGAGGTCATCATCGACACATCCGACAACGGGCAAGGCGCCCTTCGCGGTCGGGCCGTGGGGCCGTGGGGCCGCTGGCCGTTCCTGCCGGCGGTCGAGCAGAAGCAGGTGTACTGGGTGGACCCCATCCGTCTGGTCATTCCCGGCCCCCGCCTGCCTCAGATGACTCGCCTCATGGGCCAGCTCGTCCACCCGGAGATCTTCGAAGAGCCGTCTCAGGAGGACTTCGAAGCACTGGCAGGAGCCAACCGTGCGCCCCGGTGAGCCGCTGACGGGTCAGCGGCTCCTCGCCTGGGCGCTGGCGCTGGCGGCCGTGCTGGCGCTGAGTGTCCTGATGGGTGTGGCCTGGGGAACGGGCTCGCTCTCGCTGGTCGATCTGCTGCCCGGCGGGCCCCCACTCTCGGAGCAGGCGCGGGCGGTGTTCTTCAATGTGCGTCTGCCCCGCGTGCTCGCCGCCGCCTTCCTCGGGGGCGCCCTCACGGTGGCGGGTGTGGTCTTTCAGGCTCTCCTTCGGAACCCCCTGGCCGATCCCTACGTCCTGGGTGTCTCCGGTGGGGCCAGCATCGGCGGTGTTCTGGCGCTGCTGTTTGGCTTTGGCAGCGCCGCGAGTCTCCTGGGAGAGCTGGCGGTGCCGGCGTTCGCCTTTCTCGGGGCATTGAGTGCGCTCTTCCTGATCGAGTGGGTGGCCACGGTCGGCGGCAAGCTGACCGTCTACACGATCCTCCTGACCGGTGCCATCTTCAACGCCTTCGCCTCGGCCCTCATCTACTTCATCCAGACCATCGCCTCTCTCGAGCAGCTCCACGCCATCGTGTTCTACCTGATGGGCTCGGTTCCCATGCTGGGCTACCGGGGCGTGGGCTTCCTCGCCGCGACCAGTGTCCTGGCGACGCTGGCGCTTTTCTCCATGGCCCGCGACTACAACGCACTGACCGTCGGGGAAGAGGGTGCCGCGCAGCTGGGAGTGGACGTCGAGCGGATCAAGCGACGCACCTTCATTCTGGGATCGCTGCTGACGGGTCTGGCGGTCTCCGTCGCAGGCCTGATCGGATTCGTGGGTCTCGTGGTCCCCCACCTGCTCCGCCTGATCCTGGGCCCGGATCACCGGCTGCTGCTGCCCGCGGCATTTCTCGGGGGTGGAGCCTTTCTCGTGCTCGCCGATCTGATAGCGCGCGTGGCCGTGGCCCCCAGCGAGCTCCCGGTGGGTGTGGTGACGGCACTCGTGGGCGGCCCGTTCTTCCTCTATCTCCTGCGCCGCAAGGGGTCTCGCTATGACTTCGCATGAGGCGAGGGGGGTGCGGATCGAGACCGAGGCGGTGGGCTTCCGCTATGTCGGCGGCGGGACCGCCCTGGAAGACGTCTCGCTCCGAGTGGAGCCTGGCGAGGTGGTGGGCCTGCTGGGACCCAACGGATCGGGGAAGAGCACGCTCATCAAGATCCTCTCGGGAATCCTCTCGCGCTATGAAGGCTCCGCCCGCGTGGATGGAGCCGAGGTTCGGACGGCCCGGCGCAAGGACCTGGCAGGGAAGCTGGCGGTCGTGCCCCAGGAGACCTCGTTCGGGTTTCCCTTCACGGTGCTGCAGATCGTCCTCATGGGTCGCCATCCTCATCTGGCGGGCCTCGCCTTCGAGACGCGGCAGGATGTTGCGCTGGCCCGGGTGGCCCTCGACCGCTGCGGGGCGGCCCACCTGGCGGATCGGACGATTCAAGACCTCTCTTCCGGTGAGCGGCAACGGGTGGTGTTCGCCCGGGCCCTGGCCCAGGAGCCCCGGGCCCTGTTGCTGGACGAACCGGCGAGCTTCCTGGACATCCGCCACCAGACCGAGCTCTACGACCTGGTCCGGGAGCTGGCCATGACGGACGGCACCGCGGTGCTCACCGTGCTCCACGACCTGAACATGGCCGCCGAGTACTGCGACCGGATCTATCTGCTCCGTCAGGGCCGGGTGGCCGCCGCGGGCAAGACGGCCGAGGTCTTCACCTACGCCAATCTCACAACCGTGTTCGAGACCGAGGTCTACGTGGACACGAACCACCTGACCGGCCAGCTCCTGGTGGTGCCGCTCTCGGGTCGAATGCGGCGCAAGCTGGAGATGAGGAGAAGATAAGGGAAATCGAGCCAGCACACGCTGAGGCTGCGCTAGAATCCGTTCTCGGGCCCGCCCGCAGACGTACAGCGGCCCATCGGTCATCCAGGGGCACATCGGAGGAGGGCGACACTGATCGGCCAGACGCTCTCGCACTACCGCATCACCGCCGCCCTCGGAGCCGGCGGGATGGGCGAGGTCTACCGGGCCACCGACACGAGTCGCGAGGTCGCGAGGTCGCGATCAAGATGCTCCCTCCCGACGTCGCCAGCGACGAAGAGCGCCTCGCCCGCTTCCGGCGTGAAGCTCACCTCCTCGCCGCCCTCAATCACCCGAACATCGCCGCCATCCACGGACTCGAGGAAGCGGAGGGGAAGCCGTTTCTCGTTCTCGAGCTCGTCGAGGGCGAAGATCTCAAGCAGCGTCTCGACAAGGGAGCGATCCCCGTGGACGAGGCCCTCGAGATCGCGACGCAGATCGCCGAAGCCCTCGAGGAGGCCCACGAGAAGGGCATCGTCCACCGGGACCTGAAACCCGCCAACGTCATGCTGACCCCCGAGGGGAAGGTCAAGGTCCTCGACTTCGGCCTGGCCAAGTCCTATGCGGTCGAGGCGGCCTCCGGCTCGATGCCCGATCTGTCCCAGTCGCCCACGCTGGCGCACACGGGAACGGCGGCGGGTTTGATCCTGGGCACCGCCGCCTACATGTCCCCGGAGCAGGCCCAGGGCAAGCCCGTCGACAAGCGGACGGACATGTGGGCCTTCGGTGTCCTGCTCTGGGAGATGCTCACGGGGAGGTCGCTCTTTTCCGGCGAGACCGTTTCCGACACGGTGGCGGCGATCCTCAAAGGAGACCTGGATTGGGAAGCGCTCCCCGCGACGCTGTCCCCAGGCGTTCGACGGGTGCTCCGGCGCTGCCTCTCGAGGGATCTCAAAACGCGGCTCCGGGACGCTGCCGACGCCCGCATCGAGCTCGGGGAGGCCACCCGGGAGGAAGAGCCGTGGCGGTCGGCCCCCGGTGACCCGCAGGCCAGACGGAGTCGGTGGCGGCCGTGGGCCGCTGGGGCAGCCTTCTTGCTCCTCTCCATCTCCCTGGGAGCCGCAGCCGCGAAGTGGACGCGCCGCCCGGAAGGAAGTCCGAACATCCGATTCACCGTGACGCCGCCCGCCTCGGGCGGAGTGATCCGAATGCTACGGCTCTCCCGGGACGGTCGTCGTCTCGTCTACCAGCACTCGTCCGAGCGACGCCTGCTCCTGCACGATCTCGACGAGTTCGAGAGCCGACCCCTCCCGGGCACGGAGGGGGCGTCGCGCCCGTTCCTGTCGCCGGACGGTCGATGGATCGGGTTCTTCCAGTCCGGCAAGATCCGCAAGATCGCCTACGACGGTGGCGATCCCATCGACATCTGCGAGGCTCCGGTGGACGGCCCCGGGGCGACCTGGGGGCCGGGGGACGTGATCCTCTTCAACCCGACGTGGACGTCGAGCGGCCTGTGGCGCGTGCCCGCGGCGGGAGGAACCCCCGTCGAGCTGACGAAGCCCGACCGGGAGAAGGGCGAGACCGGTCACTTCTGGGCCAGCTTCCTGCCGGGCGGTCAGGCTGCGCTCTTCACCATCTTTGGCGGCCAGGGCCTCGCCGACTCGAAGGTCGGCCTGCTCGACCTCGAGAGCGGTCGCTACGAGGTCCTCTTCGAGGGAGCGGCCCCGATCTACGTTGCCTCCGGGCACGTCGTCTACTACAGCGGAGGTGTCTACCGCTCGGTTTCTTTTGACGCGGCGCGTCGCAGGGTGACCGGAGAGGAGACGACGATCCTGCGCCAGGTTCGGCGTCTCAGTCCGGTGGGGAGCGCGGAGGCGTACGCCACGTTCAGCGAGACGGGCGTCCTCGCCTACGTGGAGGGGGACTCGACACTCTCGGAGCCTCCCTCCCGCTTCGTGTGGGTCTCCCGAGAGGGCCTCCTCGATCAAGGGCTGCCTTTCGAGGGCAACCACGGCGTCTTTCGTCTCTCTCCGGACGGGACACGGATCGCGGCGACGCGCTTTGCAGACGGTCGGCGGCAGATCCACGTGTACGACCTAGAGCGCGGGACGACGGAGCAGCTCACCCGCGACGGGCAGAGCGACGACCCGGCCTGGCATCCGGACGGACGGCGGGTGGCCTTCACGTCCCAGCTCGAAGGGACCTTCGACTTGTTCTGGGCGCCCGCGGAGCCGCTGATCGCGACACCGGCGGACGAATCAGCCTGGCAGTGGACGCCCGATGGCCAGTCGGGCCTCTACACCCTCTGGTCACCCGTCTCGGGGCAGGATCTCTGGCGGGCGGGTGCATCGGGTGACGAGCCGAGTCCGCTCCTGGCGTCCGACCTGCCCGAAAGGAGCGCCGCGTTTTCTCCCGACGGGAAGTGGCTGGCCTACAATCTTGACGATTCTCTCTACGTGACCCCCTACCCTTCTCTGGGCCAGCGGACGCTGATCGCCTGCTCCGCGGGGGAACCCCGCTGGAGCCCATCAGGCTCGGAGCTCTTCTACATCGAGCAGCGGCAGCTGAAGGCGGTGGGTTTCGAAGTCCACGAGGGTGTCTTCCGGGCCGGGGCCGCCACGTCGCTGTTCAGGCTGGGGCGTCTCATGGGTGGCTTCGAGGTCGCGCCGGACGGCGAGCGATTCTTGTTCCGCAAGCTGACCGACGAGGGTTCTGGGCGAGACGTCATCCGCGTGGTGTTGAAAGGATTCGACCTGCTGCGCGCCGAAGCCGGCGTGGAGGACGGGCCGTGATCGGCCAGACACTCTCGCAGCAGCGGATCACCGCCACCTTCGGAGCCGGCGGGATCGGCCACCTATTCGTCGGGTTGGGTGTCCGGCGGAGGGGGCTCCCGAGGCGCCCCGCCGGTACCGCGGACGGTCACGGGCTCGCTGGACTCCGCCAGGGGGGCGATCCGGACCCCGCCGGGGCAACTCGACTCGTCCACGGCAACCACCGCGCGGTGTTGTTCCGTCCTCACGATCCGGCCGTCCCGCCGGTGCACGGAAGAAGTAGTCCCGGCCCGGTGGCACCAGGACGCCACCCACAGACTCGCGCCACGCGTCACTTACATCCTTAACGGGTTCTTTTCGTTCTCTTCACGTGACGCGGCGGCCGCCTGCCTAATATTGATTAATGAGGAGTCGAAGAAATGCACGAGGAGAGCTCGATCTCGCGACGCCGGATGCTGTGTATCGAATGCAGAGTTGTCTTCGGTTGATCTCCAGTCAGCTTCTGGTCGTCGCGCTCCTCGGTTGCGGAGGCGACGGTGCCGATCCCGGGCCCACCGAGCCGGAGGCCGTGGAGACCACGCCGGAAGCTGTCGGGCCCACTCCGCAACCCGGGGGGCCAAGCGTGCTCCGTTTCGACGGCTCGGACGACCGGGTCGCGGTTCCGTACAGCCCAACGTTTCCCACCGAGGTCTTCACCATCGGCGCCTGGATCAAGCTCGCCCCACCACCCGGGCGAGCGGCTATCATCGCGCGCGGCGAGGACGACAACTCCTTCAATCTGAGCTGGCAGCTCTACGTACTATCGAGCGGGATGCTCGAGGTCATGCTGGAGGACTCGAGAGAGAACAACTACTGCTATCCGTCGAATAGCTGCACGCAGCTCGGCTCGTGCAGCGCGGGCGACCTCTTCGTAGCCGACGATGTCTGGCACCACGTCGCCGCCACGCGTGAGGAGTCCGGCGCCCTGGGTATCTTCGTCGACGGCGAAAGGAGGGCGAGCTGCGAGGGGACTGGCGTGCCTTCCTCGAACAACTTTCAGGTGTTGTCGATCGGGTGCACGTTCGGCACGATCGGACCGCCCCCTGGCGGTCGGGAGCCCCCCGTCTGGTTCTTTCCCGGGCTCATCGACGAGCCGGCCATGTGGAGCCTCGCTCTGACAGACGCCCGGATCGCGGCGGTTTTCAGCTCCGGAGTGGATGCCGGCTCCACCGGCCTGGTTGGATACTGGAACTTCGACGAGGGTGGAGGACAGCAGGTCACCGATCTCTCGACGGTCGTCGTAGACGGTTTCCTGGGAGAGGACCCGGGGCCAGACAGTGCCGATCCGTTTTGGGAAGCCGAAGAGGCCCGACAGTGAGACAACGCTACCCGAGCGGCAGGTAGTCGATCCCGGGCTTGCCGCCGCCCCGATGGGCCGGGCACAGCGAAGCGAGGAAGTCCTCGTAGGCCATCACGTCCGGGTGCTCGGCCTGCCAGTGCGACTCGATCCCCGACCAGCCACGACCCCGGAAGACCTGCGCGCACTGGGGGCACTGGCGGGGCCATTTGCGGCTCCTGGGGATGCCCTTGCGGCACGATGGGCACTCCAGCGGGCGCCCCGCACGGTGGGCGCGACAAAGCGACTTCCAGAAGCGCTCGTAGGCCGTCGCCGAGCCGTGCCGGGCGCGCCAGTGGCCGACGATACCCTCCCAGCCGGAGCGGAAGATCCGACCGCACAGCGGGCACCGACGACGGCCGCGCTTGGGCACGCCTTTCTCGCATGCAAGACAGGTCTGGGCCACGATTCGGCTCGCTTCCGCCCGAAGTCTACACGATGCTCTCGGCGTCGGCGGACCGGATGTCATCGACCAGGAGGGCCGCCAGGGCGAGGAGGGCGACCGCACAGAGTGCCGAGGTGATCCCCAGAGCCACGACGACCCAGGTCGGAGCAACGAGGGTGCCCGACGGCCCGCCGAAGCCGTGCACGATGGCAACAACACCGGCCGCCCCGAAGCCGAAGGCGAGAGCCAGGGAGTAGAAGGCGTAGCCCACAATGCGGATCGGGCGCTGCTTTGCCCAGAGCGCCAACACGAGGAGGACCGTCCCGAGCGCTAACAGGACCCAGCCGACGAGATCGCCGGGCCTGGCGGCCAGATGAAAGCCCGTGCCATCCAGCGTCACGACGTCGGTCCAGATGGCCAGGACCAGGAGCAGCAAGGGCAGGGGGGCGGCCGAAGCCCGGCGCCACAATCCTCGTCGCGGGCGCGACGCTTCTCTCATGATCAGGGCCTCCTTCGGGCCCATCGGATCGGGCAGGAGCAGATCAGACAATAGCTCAGCGCCGCCGTCGGCGCGAGGCCCCGGGGGACGTGATTGGGCTCACGCCCTGCAGGGCTCGCCGCGAGGGCCGCCTCGGGTCGCGTGCTATCATCAGCGACCCGGAGGTTGGAATTCTATGGCGTACTTCGACATCGATCCCCTGCTCAACACGATGCTCGACGTGGCCCGAACATCTCCGATCTGAACCTGTCGGTGGGGCGGCCTCCCCAAGTGGAGATCGACGGCAAGCTCCACCCGGTTGCCTTCTCGAGGGTCTCGAGGCTCCTGCCGTACCACACGGAGCTGATCGTCATGAGGCTGCTCCAGGGCAAGCGGGACCTGGCGGAGAAGCTGCTGAAGACGGGATCGGCCGACCTCTCGTACAGCCTGGCGAAACGCACACGCTTCCGTGTGAACGTCTTCTCTCAGCGCGGAAGCTACTCGATCGTGCTCCGGGTCATCCCGTCTCGAATCCCGACGATCGAAGACCTCGGGTTGCCTCCCCACCTCAACGAGATCGCCCAGGAGCGCAATGGCATCGTGCTCATCACGGGGCCGACGGGATCGGGCAAGTCGACCACCCTGGCCGCGGTCCTCAAGAAGATGAACCAGGAGAAGGCGATCCACATCATCACGATCGAGGACCCCATCGAGTACCTCCACCCCGCGGACAAGGCGACGATCAACCAGCGCGAGGTGGGCACCGACACGGAGAGCTTCGCCATGGCCCTCCGGGCCGCCCTTCGTCAGGCCCCCAAGGTCATCCTGGTCGGCGAGATGCGGGACGTCGAGACGATAGCGATCGCGCTCGAGGCGTCGGAGGCCGGCCACCTGGTGCTCTCCACGCTCCATACGATCGACGCCGCCAAGAGCATCGCGCATCGTGGGGGTCTTCCCCAAGAACGAGGAGCGATCGATCCGGACGCGCTTCGCCCAGTCGTTCAAGTGGATCGTGAGCCAGCAGCTCATCCCGAAGGCAGAGGGAGGGCGCATCGCTGTTTGCGAGATCCTGCGCTCCAACTCACGCACCAAGGAGTACGTCCAGGAGGGCGAGAGAGAGGGCAAGAGCCTGCAGGACGCGATGGACGCGGGCAGCCTCGACGGAATGCAGACCTTCGACGGCGAGCTGGAGAAGCTCATCCTCGGCGAGGCGGTCGACCGGGAGACAGCCCTGTCTTACGCCACCAACCGGACCAACCTGGAGCTCAAGCTCGCGACCGAGGGCGCTGGCTCTGTCGATTCGGCAATTCCGCTGGCCCCCTCCGAGTCCTCACGGGGTAACCACACGTCGCCGCGGCGCCCGTCGGCATCGGCGATGGACGATCTACTCGAGAGGTAGGACCGTGCAGGCTCAGTGTCCCCAGTGTTCGGGCCGGTTCCAGCTCCCGGACGACAAGGTTCCGGACAAGCCGTTCAAGGTCCGCTGCCCCAAGTGCCAGAGCGTGGTGCCCTTGCCCGGCCGCGCCGCCTCTGCTCCAGCCGACGCCACGCCGAACGGCGCTCCCGAAAACTCGCCCGCCCTCCCCCGCCGCCAACCCCGTTGAAGCCTGCAGTTCCGCCACGGCGGGCGTACACAGGCACCGACGGGGCTGAGCACGCCCTCGTCGCTCTTCCGGACACGACGCTGGCGGAGACGGTCACCGCCGCACTCGGACGGCTCGACTACAACGTCGACGTGGTCGAGGACGTGGAGGAGGGTGTGCGCCTCCTCGAGCAGGGGGCCTACGCCCTGGCCGTCACGGCCAAGAGCGGTGGCGGGGCCGGGGGCCCGAGACCCTGGCCCAGCGCATCCTTCGACTGACCCCGGACCCCCGTCGTCGGGTCTTCGTGGTGCTCATGGACGACGGGTTCACCACGGGTGACGGGACCCAGGCCTGGGCCGTGCAAGCCGATCTCGTCGTGAACGCGCGCGAGGCCGACAGCTGCGACCACCTGATCCGCGCGACGATCCAGGAGAGGAAGAGGCTCTACCGGCCGTACCTGGACGCCGGCCGTCGGATCGAGACCGCGTAGCCCCCAGGACACCCCCCTCGACCGTTGGCTGCAGCCCCACCAGCCGAAAGGCCCTCGCCGCAGGAGTTCCTTCCCGCGCGATGGATGCCGCTGCTCTACCTGGGCTTCGCCCACTGCAGCCTCGCCACGGCCTTCGCGGTCGTCGCCGCCGACCCGAGCGGCGTGGCGGGCTTCTACTACCACCCCCGCCTGGTCGCCGTCGTCCACATGGTGACGTTGGGATGGATCAGCGGCTCCATACTCGGAGCGCTCTACGTGGTGGGGCCGCTTGGTGATGGGGGTGGGCTACCGGCTGCTGCCGATGATCCTGCCGGCTGCGATGCCGCGGGGTGCGTGGCCCTACGTCGCGACGCTGCTCACACAGGTGGGAGCGTGGGGTCTGTTTCTGGCCTTTCTGGCCGGGGGTGGATGGGTCCCCGCGTTCGCCCCGATCGCGGCCGGCGGCGTGGGCGTCTTCCTGGGCCAGGTGGCCTGGATGGCTCGCCACCGGCGTCCCGCGCCCACGGATATGCCACGGCCCGATCTGAGCCTCGCTCATGCGATCCAGGCCCTGGGTTACCTCGCCCTGTCGACCGCGATGGGCCCCTACCTGGCTTTCGCCCCCCCGTCCGAGACGACGCTTCGCCTGGCCATGGTGTACGGCACCCTCGCTCTCGTCGGCTTTCTCTCTCAGATGGTGGTCGGGGTCGCGGGACGGCTGCTTCCCCTGTACGGCTGGCTCCTGGGCTTCGCCGCCCGCCGGTACGAGGAGACCCCGCCCTCGTTGCACCGGGCCCCCGCGCGGACGCTCCAGGCCCTCGTGCTCGGGCTCTGGACCCTGGGGGGGTGCCGGCGCTCGCCGCAGGCTTCGCAACCGACCGGACGACGCTGATCGCGGGTGCCGCTGCGGCCCTCGCCGTCGCCGTGGTGCTCCAGGGCGCGAACCTGGTCGTGGTCCTGGTGCGCCTCTGGCGACGCGGCCCGGTGGGCGTCGAGGGCTAGCCTACCGCTCTCGCCCCTCCGCCACGGGCACGTAGCTGCCAAGGACGTAGTCGCGCACCATCCGATGGGCGCTGAAGGGGGCCACCGCCGCCTCGATCGACGCCTTCATCGTGCGGATCCACTCCCTGGGGAGACCGCTCTCGTCCCGATCGAAGAACCGCGGCACGACCTCGGCGCTCAGGATGTGATGGAGGGCCTCGGCGTCCCTGACGTCCTGGACCGCCGTGTCGGGATCCACCCCGCCGTCGCCGATCGCCCAGCCGTTGTCGCTCCGGAAGCCCTCGGCCCACCACCCGTCGAGGATGCTCACGTTGATGCCGCCGTTGATGGGGACCTTCTGGCCCGAGGTGCCGCTGGCCTCCTGGGGCTTGCGCGGGTTGTTCAGCCAGACGTCGCACCCCTGCACCAGGGCCCGGCCCACGCCGATGTCGTAGTCCTCCAGGAAAACGAGCTTTCCGTGGAACTCCCCCTGGGTGAGGGAGACGATCTTTCGCACGACCTCCTGGCCCTCCCGATCGGCTGGGTGCGCCTTGCCGGCGAAGAGAAACTGCACCGGACGATCGGGGGCCGTCAAAAGCTTCCGCAGCCGCTCGGCGTCGGTCATGACGAGGAAGGCCCGCTTGTAGGTGGCGAAGCGCCGCGCGAAGCCGATGGTGAGCGCGTGGGGATCGAGAAGTGCTTCCACACCCCTGAGCTCGTCGGGGCTGCGACCGTGGCGTGCGGACTGGATCCGGGTGCGCTCGCGGACGAAGCGGATGAGCCGCTCCTTCTGAGCGCGGTGCGCCGCCCAGAGAGCGGCGTCGGGCGCGTCGGCCACCCTCTTCCAGAACTCCGGGTCGAGAAGGTGATGCTCCCAGTCCGCACCCAGGTGCTGCGTGAAGAAGCCGCGCATCTCCGGCCCCACCCAGCTCTGGGTGTGGACCCCGTTCGTGACGTAGCCGATGGGCTTCTCGGACTCGTCGTCGAAGAGGTGCTTCCACATGCCCGAGGAGACCTCGCCGTGGAGTCGGCTCACGCCGTTCGAGCGGGCAGCGAGCCGGATGGCCAGGGCGGTCATGTTGAAGTTGCCGTTGTCGGCTCCCAGCGCCAGGGCCTCGTCGGGTTCGCACACGACGTCGCGCACCCAGGGCTCGAGGTACCTGCGGACCAGGTCGCGGTCGAACGTCTCGTTCCCGGCGGGCACCGGGGTGTGGGTCGTGAAGACGGTGGAGCGCTGCACGAACTCGAGAGCCGGGGCAAGGCTGTCGCCGTCGATCACCCGCTCCCTGGCCCGCTCCAGGCCCAGGAAGGCCACGTGACCCTCGTTCATGTGCCAGACCTCGGGCTTGACCCCGAGGGCCCGCAACGCCCGAACGCCTCCCACACCCAGCACTGTTTCCTGGCACAGGCGCATCTCACGTCCGCGCACGTAGAGGATTCCGCTGATCGGCCGGTCGGCGGGATCGTTGAGCGAGATGTCCGTGTCCAGCATCAGGACGGGAACCCGCCCCACCTGGACCTTCCAGACACCGGCATGGACGACCCGCCCGGGCAGGTCCACCGGGACGGTGAGCATCCCACCGGCCGGAGCCTGCACGGGCAGGACCGGGAGGCGGGAGAAGTCGTTGTCCGGATAGATGTGCTGCTGGAATCCATCGGCATCGACGGTCTGCCTGAAGTACCCCGAGCGATAGAGGAGCCCCACGCCGATGAGGGGGACGCCAAGATCGCTCGCCGCCTTGCAGTGGTCGCCGGCCAGGACCCCGAGTCCGCCGGAGTAGATGCCCAGCGACTCGTGGATGCCGAACTCCATGGAGAAATAGGCCACCGGCCCACGCATGCCCGGGGCACTCTCGGCGAACCACGAGGGCTGCGCCCGGTACTCGTCGAGGGAGGCGATGGTCTCCCGGAACAGGCGCTCGAACTCCGGGTCCGAGAGCAGCCGCATCCACTGCTGGGGCTCGACGTTGATGAGGAGCTGGACGGGGTTGCGGTAGCGACGCCAGGCCACGGGATCGATCCGGGAGAACAGCCGGTCGGCGATGGG
Organism: Vicinamibacteria bacterium; assembly: GCA_963578825.1. GTDB lineage: Bacteria > Acidobacteriota > Vicinamibacteria > Fen-336 > Fen-336 > JAJDNS01. Next base: position 7,148 of record CAUZDW010000032.1, on the reverse strand, counting down.
CGACCAGCTCCACCAGTAGTCGTAGGCCAGGTCCCGGAGGCGCTCGAGCGACGGCGGCAGCTCGATGTCCGCCGTGGGAAGCGTGCGAATGTCGATAGTGTGTTTCGGCTCAATCATCATTATTGTTTGTGTGGCTCTCGGGCAGGGAGGTGACTGTCGGCCGGTGGTTATAGCCCGGGCCTGCGAACCAGGGGTTTCGCCTCGACGAAGCGCTTGATCAGGACCCGGCCTTCTCCCTCGACGGAGGTGAGCTCGATCCCGACACCCTCCGGTCGAGCGAGGCGCACCACCGTTCCGGTGCTCCGGACCTTGCTCCTGGCGTTCGGCAGGTCGAATGCCAGCCGAACGTCTTCGCCAATCTCCAGCGGAAACGAGCTCAGCAGCAGGCCGTGAACGCTCAGGTTGAGCGCTCGGCCCTCGAAGGGCTCGGCGTCGGCCCGACCGACCCCGACGGCGAAGCTCACCGGGAATCGCACGACCTTCCGTTTCGGGACGTGGACGAGCTGCATCAGCCGATCGTCCCAGTCGGCGCCTGGAGGGAGGGGGAGGACGGCGTTGACGCCCGAGTCGATGAGCTGGACCAGGACGAGCCCCACATCGGAGTGGCCGAGGCCGGCAATCGAGAGGCCCCGGGTGAGCGGCTCGCGTCGGAGCGCTGCGGCCACCGCGGGGGCGTCGAGGAGAGCGGCATCGACGATCACGATGTCGACTTGCCCGGCCTGCACGGCCCGCTTGACCTCGTCGACGCCGGAGGCACGGATGCGGGCCACGTTGTGACGGAACAGCAGCGTGTCCCGGAGCTGGTCCTCGAGGGAACCTTCGGAGACGATGACGGCGTGAATCAACTGCGATCCTCGTCGTCGAGCTCGCGGATCCACGCCTTTTTCGAGGCGTCGCTGGGCATGCGCCAGTCGCCCCGTGGCGAGAGGCTTACCGAGCCCACCTTCGGTCCGTCGGGCATCACCGACCGCTTGAACTGGTTGTCGAAGAAGCGCTCGATGAAGACTCGCAACCAGCGCTCGAGCGTGGCCTCGTCGTACTTGTCTCCGAAGGCGTGGCGGGCGAGGAAGAGCATCTTCCGTGGCCCCGCACCCAGGCGCAAGAGCGAGAACAAGAAGAAGTCCGCCAGCTCGTACGGGCCGACGATCTCTTCGGTCCTCTGGGCGATGGCGCCGTCTTTCCCGGGCGGGACCAGCTCGGGAGAAACCGGCGTCTCGAGGACGGCATGGAGGACGTCGCGCTCCGTCGGGCTGGCATGATGCTCCGCCACCCACTCCACCAGCCGCCGGACGAGGGTCTTCGGCACGCTGGCGTTTACGTTGTACATCGCCATGTGGTCGCCGGCGAACGTGGCGAAGCCCAGGGCCAGCTCGGAGAGGTCCCCGGTGCCGACGACGATTCCGCCCTCCTTGTTGGCCAGGTCCATCAGCACCTGGGTGCGCTCCCGGGCCTGGAGGTTCTGGAACGTGATGCTCTGGCGATCCTCGGGATCCAGCCCGATGTCGCGGATGTGCTGCTCGCACGCCGCGCGAATGTCGATCTCCCGGAGCTCCGCCCCCACGGCCTCCGCCAGCCGGCGAGCGTTTTTTCGTGTGCCCTCGGACGTTCCGAAGCCGGGCATCGTTACCGCGAGGATGCCGCCACGGTCGAGGCCCAGGAGATCGAAGGTCCTGAGCGCCACCAGGAGCGCCAGGGTCGAGTCGAGCCCCCCGGAGATTCCCAGGACCGAGCGTTTCGCACCGATGTGCTCGAGACGTCGGGCCAGACCCGCGGTCTGGATCGAGAAGACCTCGAGGCAGCGATCGTCCAGCGTGGCGGGGTCGGTGGGGACAAAGGGATGGGGGTCGACCGAGCGCTCGAGACGGTGAGGCGAGGGGGAGGGGATGGGCTCGAGGGGAACCACCCGATAGTCCACCTCGGCGACGTGGACGGTGTCGGCGAACGAGGTCTGCCGCGCGCGCTCCACGCGCAGGCGCTCGGTGTCCACGTCGGCCACGATGGAATCCCCGTCGCGGCGGAAGCGCTCCCCCTCGGCTAGGAGCACCCCGTTCTCCGCCACCATCAGGTGGCCGTCGAAGACGAGGTCCGTCGTCGACTCGTGCACGCCGGCGTTGGCGTACACGTAGCCCGCCAGCGTCCGGCCCGACTGCTGACGCACCAGCTCCCTCCGGTACTCGGCCTTGGCCACGAGGTCCGGAGAAGCCGAAGGGTTCAGAAGCACCGTGGCCCCAGCCACGGCGTGGAAGCAGCTGGGTGGAACCGGCGCCCAGAGGTCCTCGCAGATCTCAATGGCCAGGGTCACGCCGGGCTCGTCCGGGACCTGGAAGAGAAGGTCGATCCCGAAGGGGCGGGGCTCGCCACCGAGTCGGATCTCGCTCTCCCGCGACTCTCGCGACGAGGAGAACCAGCGCTCCTCGTAGTACTCCTCGTATCCGGGCAGGTAGGTCTTGGGCACCACGCCGAGGACCTGGCCGTACTGGATGACGGCTGCCGCATTGTAGAGCCGTCCCTCCTGCTCGACCGGCAGACCGACCACCACCACCGCCGGCACGCTCTCGGTTTCGCGGCAGAGACGCCCGAGGGCCCGCTCGGCCCCTGCGACGAGGGTGGACAGGCTGAAGAAGAGGTCGCCGCAGGTGTATCCGGTGAGGCCGAGCTCGGGCAGGACGAGGACCTGCACCCCGCGCTCGTGGGCTCGGAGCACGCACTCCACGGTCGCATCGGCGTTGCGCTCGGGATCGGCCACGCGGACAGGCGGGCAGGCCGCGGCCACGCGCAGGAAGCCATGGGGTGCGGTGCTCATGAGTCGCCGGGCGGGACGATGGTGTAGAGCTTCCCGTCCTCGGCGTCCTGTTCGAGGCCGGCAGGGGGTGGCGTCACGCCCGGGTCATCGATGTTCCAGCCGCCGCCGAGGGCCCGGTAGAGGCCGACCAGGCTCTGCACCCGGACTCCCTCGCTGCTTGCGAGCTGCTGCTGGAGCTGAAAGAGCGTGCGCTGGGTGTCGAGGACGTTCTGGAAGTTCGTGAGGCCGGAGACGTACTGGGTTCGCACCAGGTCCACCGCCCGTTGCGTGGCGTCCGTGGCTCTCCGAAGCTGCTGGGCCCGGAGCCGCCCCTGGGCGTACGCGGCGAGAGCGGTCTGCACCTCCTCCAGCGCGAGGAGCACGGCTTGCTCGTAGATCTTGAAGGCCTGGTCCGCCCGGGCCTGCTCGGCCCGAATCTGGCTCTGGACCCGACCCCCCGAGAAGACGCTCCAGCGCACCGGGAGCCCGATCCCCCACGTCACGCTCTTCCCCGTGGCGAGGTCGCTCAGGACGCCCGCGTCGCTGGCAAAGAAGCCCGTGAGCGACAGCCGGGGGTACAGATCGGCGGTCGCCACCCCGATCCGGGCCGTCTGGGCGGCCAGGTCCCGCTCGGCCCGACGCACTTCGGGGCGCTGGCGAAGAAGCTCGGCGGGCAGACCGATGGCGACGTCTTCCGGCGGGGAGGGGATCTTCCGGACGTCGCCCAGCCGAGCATGCAGTGCTCCCGGGCGCCGGCCCACCAGGCCCTCGAGGCGATTGAGGGACGCCTCGAGGGCCGGCACCTCGGCTTCCGAGCGGCCCAGGTTCGACTCCGCCTGGGCCCCGTCGAGGGCCGACGTGAGCTCGGCCTTGAAGCGGTCCGAAGTGAGGGCCAGGCTCTCCCGTTGGGCCTCGATGTTGGAGTGGGCATAGATGAGCCGCTCCTGCAGGGTGCGCACCTCGAGGTAGTTGATCGCCACGTCCCCGAGGAGCGTCACGAGGACGTCGCGGTAGTCCTCGATGCTCGACTCGTACTGAGCCGTGGTGGCTTCGACCGATCGGCGGATCCGGCCGAAGAGGTCGATCTCCCAGGAGAGCCCCGCTCCAAACGAGAACGTGTCGACGCGCTCGGTGAGGCCCGTGGCGCTCTCGCTGGGCTCGGTGGTGCTGGCCTCGGCGTTCACGTCCACCTGAGGGTACCGGTCGCCCACGGCGATCCCTCGGATGGCTCGGGCCTCGACGATGCGAAAGAAGGCGACCTGGATGTCCCGGTTGTTGCCCTGCGCCTCTTCGATGAGGTCGCTCAGCAGCGGATCGTCGAAGACCGTCCACCAGGTCTGGACACTCGCCGCGCCCTCAGCAACGCCCTGGACGTGGGCCTCGTACCACGCATCGGGGGTCGTGATGGCGGGCCGGGTGTAGTCCGGACCGACCGTGCAGGCCGGACCGGCGACGACCGCCGCCGCAACCGCCACGCCCAGGAGACCTCTCATGGGGGGGATTGTGACATGCTCCGGCGGCTTCCCCCAAGGCGGTCGGACCCGCGTGCTAAGATCCCGCGTTGCAATCACATGGGAGCCTCATGAAGCACACTGGCGCCGTTTTCCGCTCTCCCGGGCGATGGTCGGCCGTCCTGCCGCTGGCGGCCCTCGGCCTGGCCGGCTGCGGTCAGGCCGAGCCGCCGGCGCCGGGGCCCGCTCCCCCGTCTCTCTGGGCACGGCCGTCTTCGGTGGGATGCTCGCGTTGACGGTCCTCGGGGTCTTCTTCATCCCGTTCCTGTATTACGTCATCCAGAGCCTCGTCGACCGCCGGAAGGACGAAGCCGGGTAGTTGGATGGGCGCTGCGCGCTTTGGGCGGGCGAGGAGAGAACCGAAAAATGCGACACACGAGTCGAGACCTGACGGCCCTCGTATTGCAGGTCGTCTTGGCGGCGGCGGGAGCGGCGACCCTCCAGGCCGCCGAGCAGCCTCCCAACATCATCTTCTTGCTGACCGACGACCAGCGGTGGGACACGCTGGGGGTCAACGGCAACCCGATCATCCGCACGCCGAACCTCGACCGCCTGGCGCGGGAGGGCGTGCGTTTCGACAACATGTTCGTGACCACGTCCATCTGCGCCACCAGCCGCGCCTCGTTCCTCACCGGGCAGTACGCGCGCCGTCACGGGATCTGGGACTTCAACGAGGGGCTCACGGAGGAGCAGCTGGCCGACTCGTACGTGGGACGGCTCAAGCAGGCCGGCTACCACCTCGGGTTTGTCGGCAAGTGGGGAGTGGCCGACCCGCCGCGCGACTATTTTGACTACGACCGCGCCTTCGGCGGGCAGGGTCAATACCGGCTCGAGGTGGACGGTCGGGAACGCCACCTCACCTCCGTGATGGGCGACCAGATCGTGGAGTTCCTCGGCGAGGTCCCGGCCGATCGACCGTTCTGTCTGTCGGTGAGCTTCAAGGCCGCCCACGTCCAGGACTCCTACGATCTGAGCCAGGAGCCCTTCCCCTACGACCCTCGCCTGGAGGACCTGTACCGGGACGTCATGATCCCATCGCCGAGCGCGGCGCTCCCGGCGCTCTTCGAGCGTCTCCCGGCGTTTCTCCAGAATTCCGAGGCAAGGCTGCGCTGGGCCATTCGGTTCTGGGGCCCGGCGCGATACCAGGAGTCCGTGAAGGGGTACTACCGTCTCATCAGCGGTGTGGACGATGTGGTCGGTCGGCTGCGCCGCGCCCTGGATGATGACGAGCGCGGGCTGAGCGATCGAACCGCCATCGTCTTCGCCGGCGACAACGGTTTCTTCCTCGGCGAGTTCGGCCTCGCCGGCAAGTGGACGCCCCACGAGGCCTCGATCCGGGTGCCCCTCGTGATCTTCGATCCGCGCGTGTCAAAAGAGCATGCCGACCGGCGAGTGGACGCCCTCGCTCTCAACATCGACGTGGCGCCGACTCTTCTCGAGCTGGCCGGCGTGGCACCGGGAGACGAGATGCAGGGACGGAGCCTCGTCCCGCTGTTGCGCGACGACGCGGTGGGCTGGAGATCCTCGTTCTTCTACGAGCACCTCTTCGTGCACCCTCGAATCCCCCGCTGCGAGGCCGTGAGGACCCAGGGCTGGAAGTACATCCGCTACCTGGACACCGACCCGCTCTACGAGGAGCTCTACGATCTCGAGCGCGACCCCCAGGAGCTCCAGAACCTCGCCGCCGTGTCCGGCTACGCGGCGCCCCTCTCCGAGCTGCGCCAGGCCTGGGCGCAGTGGCGCAAGACGGTGGAGTGACTCGGGCGGCGCCGGCGGCCGCCAGTGTCCGGCAGGCGTGTCAGGCGTCGGGTGTCAGCCTCTCGGGAAGGCGAAAGGGCTGGCGGTTGCCCATCCGCGGGACCGCCAACAGGCGCTTCAGGATCCCCTCCGAGAGCCGGCCGGTAAGGCGCCCCGTTCCCGCGATGTCATGGTAGGCCTCGTGGCGTACGAGGCTGAAGGCGCGAACGACACCGAGAAGTGTGGCTCGCGCTGCGCGGTCGAAGGCGCCGAGCTTCGGCACGTCCAGCAGCTCGCAGGTCTCCGGGTCGAGGAGCTCGCGCATCAGGAGCCGGGGCAGCCGCCGGGTGAGGGCCTTCGGCGGCGGGTTCATCCTCTCCATGAGCAATCTCAGGGATCGAGTGAGCTTCGCCCCTTCCGGGGTCCGGGCCTTCTGGCGACCCTTGATCGTATTGAAGAGCTCAGCTGCCGCTGCCGGGCCCTCGAGAGGGAGAAGGCTCTTGCTGACACCCATGACGTGCCCGACCACATTCCAGGAGTGGACGTAGGCCACCTTCTCGTTGTCCTTCAAGTGGATTCCGAGATCCTCCCAGCCCCGCAGGATGACGTGAGAGAACGTCATCAGGACCAACGCCAGGTCCTCCTGGTTGATGGGGTGGCCGTCCTTCTCTTGCCGACCCAGTCGAGCCAGTCAACAACAGACCCCGCTTCATCGGTTCACCCCGCGGGCGGTGCCATCCCGCAGGAAACTCTGGTACGCTCCCGCCTTCACAGAGGACTGACAGATGCGCGTCGTCGTCAACGGCGAAGTCCACGAGCTCGATGTTCACCCCGACGAGACGGCCGTCGAGGTCGTGCGGGATCGGATCGGCCTCACCGGCTCCAACTGAGGCTCACCTGATCCGATATGCGGGTGACTTCGTCCTAGTCTTTCGTGAAGCTCAAGACGCCTACCTCGTCTTCGACCAACTCGCCGAGCGTTTCGCCGAGGTCGGATTGAAGCTCCATCCAGACAAGACCCGGCTCGTTCACTTTCGGCGTCCGCCGTGGGGACCGTCAGGGAAAGACCGGCTTGCCCCGAGAAGTCTCGACTTCCTGGGTTTCAACTATCACTGGGG
>CAUZDW010000031.1:0-45170 GCA_963578825.1 Vicinamibacteria bacterium | reverse complement strand
CGACGGGCGTCGTCCGCTCGCCCCTTGCGCGAGCGAAGCTTGGCCTTGAGCAGCTGGCGATCCTGCTCGGAGAGTCGAATCGGATTCTTCGATTGCATGAGGCATGATGCCACATATAGTTTCCAATTCAATGGTACATGGTACTAGGCTGAGAGATCGACCGTTGGAAGGAACCCTGGCGGCTTGCGGTGCCGTGTCGCCTGCTCGAAAGCGTACGTGAGGCCGATCAGCCGGGGCTCGGTCCAGGCCAGGCCCATGAACGACAGGCCCACCGGCAGGCCGAAGACGAAGCCCATGGGCACCGTGATGTTCGGGTAGCCGGAGACGGCCGCCGGCGTCGAGCTGCCCCCGATGTAGTGATCCCCGTTCACCAGGTCGGTCATCCAGGCCGGCGCGCCGGTCGGCGCCACGAGGGCGTCGAGACGGTGCTGCGCGAAGACCGCATCGAGCCCGTCCTTGCGCGTCATCCGGCGGCACGTCTCGAGGGCCTCACGATACTCGGGCGTTGTGAGAGGTCCTTTCTCCTGGGCCTTGTGGAAGATGTCCTGGCCGAAGTAGGGCATCTCCCGGTCGCGGTGGGCTTCGTTGAAGGCGATGGCCTCCTCGAGCGTCTTCACCGGGACGTCGGGCCCTAGCGAGGCGAGGTAGGCGTTGAGGTTGGCCTTGAACTCGTAGAGCATCACGTCGTAGCTCGGCAGCTCTTCGAGGTCCGGCAGATCGGCAGGGTCCACGACCTCGGCCCCCTGTCCCTCGAGCGCGCCGAGAGCCTCCTCCAGGAGGGCGTCGACAGCCGGGTGGAAACCGGCCATCTTCCGGGCCACCCCGATGCGAGCTCCCTCGAGGGCGCCGGGATCAAGAGCGGCCGTGTAGTCGGCGATGTGGCCCTTTGCGGCAGCGGTGGCGTCGTCCCGGGGGTCGAACCCGGCGAGGGCGGAGAGAAGGGCTGCGGCATCGGCCACCGTCCGCGCCATGGGCCCCGCGGTGTCCTGGGTGTGGGAGATGGGGATGATGCCGGCGCGGCTCACGAGACCGACGGTGGGCTTGATGCCCACGATGCCGTTCGCCGTGGAGGGGCACACCACCGAGCCGTTCGTCTCGGTCCCGACGGCGAGGGCGCAGAGGTTGGCCGAGGTGGCCACGCCGGAGCCGGAGCTCGATCCGCAGGGGTTGCGGTCGAGGGCGTAGGGGTTGCGGCACCGGCCGCCGCGGCCGCTCCAGCCCGAGGTCGACTGCTCGGAGCGGAAGTTGGCCCACTCCGACAGGTTGGCCTTTCCGAGGATCACCGCACCGGCGTCGCGCAGTCGCCGGGCGACGTGGGAGTCCTGCGACGGAATCGAGCTCTCGAGGGCGAGTGAGCCGGCCGTCGTCGTGAGCCGGTCGGCGGTGTCGATGTTGTCCTTGAGCAGCACGGGGATGCCGTGGAGCGGTCCCCGGGGGCTCCCGTTCTTCTGTTCCTCGTCGAGTGCCTCGGCGATCGAAAGCGCCTCGGGGTTGGTCTCGATCACGCTTCGGAGCATCGGACCCTGTCTGTCCAGAGCCTCGATCCGGTTCAAGTAGGCCTCGGTCAGCCGTCGCGCGGTGAGCTCACCGGAGGAGATCTTCGAGCGGAGCTCGGCGACGGTGGTCTCTGCGAACTCGAACGGGGGGATGCGAAGCGCATCCGCTTCATCCAGGCCTTCCGGGTTGGAGGTGGGCCGACAGGCTCCGGTGAGCGCCGCTGCGCCGCTCAGCGCTCCTACGCCGAGGAATCCTCGGCGGTCCATGCCGTCACCGTCCGATCGAGATTCCATTGGGCAGCCTCCCGAGACAAGGGGACACCTTGCCTATCTCTCCGCCCCAGAATCGGAGACAGGTAAGGTGTCCCCCTATCTTGTCCCCCTATCTCCTATCGCTTCGAGCTGAAGAGGCCGCCGGAACCCGTCGGCTCCTGACGCTTGGCGCGCCCGAGGGCTCCCATGACGAGCGGAGCGAGCATGTGGCCAGGAGCTTGAGAGTGCTGCCGGCGTCGAGGCCCGTGGACTTGCCCAGCGAGGCCGCCACGTTGTTCTGTCGGCTGCCCAGCAGGTGGCCGGCCGAGGATGCCGGCTCCTGCTGCCCCCGCCACGCCCCCGCCCAGGAAGCCACCGATGTCGTCCAGGATGCTTCCGTCGTGGTCGCGGTCCAGGGCCCCGGCGAGAGAGTCGAGCCCACCGGAGCTGGCCGTCTGGCGCTGCAGCGCGCCCATGAGCAAGGGGACTGCGGCCTTGATCGCGGTGCTGGCCTGGGCCTCACCGATGCCGAGCTGGCGGGACACCTGCAGGACGTTGCCGCCCTCGAGGAGCGGCAGGAGGGCATCCATCATTGAAGCGGACATGTCGCTACGCCTTGTTCGGCAGCTTCAGCCGCTGGCCGGGGTGGATGAGGTCCGGGTTCTTGAGGATGTCCTTGTTCGCCTCGAAGATCCTCATGTAGTCGCCTGCGTTGTCGTAGGCGCTCTTCGCGATCTTGGAGAGGCTGTCGCCGGACTTGACCACGTGGTAGCCGAAGATGTCGGTCTTCTCGACCTTGACGTCTGCGACCAGGTCGCTCTCCCAGTCCGAGTGCTTTTTGATCGCGTCCCAGAGCAGGTCCTTAGTCGTACTGATACTCGGCGGTCCCCTTCACGATGAGTTTGCCGTCCTTCTCGGACACGTCGCCGTCCTTCACCTTCAGCTCTTCACCGAGCTTCAGAACGTCGGCGTACCTCTCCTTGAGGCTCATTCGGCTCTCCTTCGCTGACGAATACGGGGATCCTGGTGGATCAGGGGGCCAGAGCATGACCGGCCGTCCGGCGGGAGTCAAGAATCCGGCCTCCCCGGTGACGAGGCCCACCGGCGTCCACCGCGTTGAACGCGAAAAATAGCAGAACCCGGAGAGCTCGGCGCGCGTTAAGCAATGTGAACGCTCACCCTTCCAGTGAGTACGAGGAGGCCGGGCACGGGCCGGGCCACTTCGGGTGGGCCCGGCCCAGCTGGATCCCGGTGTCGTAGGCGATCTCCCTCATGTCACGTTTCGAGCGGATCACCGTCGCGATCGAAGTCTCCTGGTAGTCGTCCGTCCAATCGTGAATCCAGAAGTACTTGCTGCCGCGGGGCACGACGGCGCTGAAGGCGAACGGCTCGTAGGCGATGAGCCTCTGCCCATCGAGGATGCGCGAGGCGCCCACGTCGGTTCTCAGACACGGATTGCCTGAGAGGTCGCGGATCTGCTGCGCCTCGACGATCAGGTCGTCGTCGTCGGCCAGGGTCCAGCTCTCGAAGATGATCAGGTACTTCTCGTCGAGCGCGCTGCCCAGGCCGATCGAGAGAGCCCCCACGCGCTTCACATTGAAGAAGTGCGGCGGGAGATCGTCCTCCCGGCCGAAGCGGATGAGGCCGGCGAACTCCGCGGCGGTCTCGGCGAAGCTTGCGGGGGGCAGCGGCGCGGCATCGATGAGCTCGTGGGCTCCGCGCAACGCGAGGTCTCGGTCCCACCTGAACCCGGCGCGGATCTGGGCCGCCAGCTCCGGCGTCGGGATGGTCCGGTTCGGCTTCTCGAGGGCGTCGCGGTAGCCTCGACAGAACTCACCCACGAACTGGTCGTCCTCGTCGTCCCAGCCCCGCTCCCGGGCGGCCAGCAGCAGAGACGTTCCAAAGCGCACGAGGTCGATGAGCGGCTTTCCCTGGGTGCAGTCGTCGAAGTCGGTGAGGCCGTGCCCGAGGTTCGTCACCGCGTACTGCTCGAAATGGGCATCGCCGTGGAGGTTCACGTCGGGGAAGTCGCCGATCACGTCGGCGAAGGCGTCGCAGGCTTCGAGGGCAAAGCCGGCGTTGATGAAACGGAAGTACCCGTGGGCGCTCTGGGCGATCTTTGACTTGAGGTCGGACCGGCCGGCGAAACGGGGGTCCGCCGGGTCCACGGTGAGCCGGTCCGTGCCCTGCCCCGGGGCTGCCGCCATCAGGGCGTCGCAGAGCACACCCACGAGCGGCTGCACGCGCGGCATCCGGAGCATCTCTCGTGATGTTATCAGGCCCGCGGGGCGCTTCGCCTCCTCGAGCGGACCCGTGGCGGCCGATCCGCGGGATAGACTCGCCCCGATCATGCCGAAGAGCCAGCCGAAGATCCTTCTCGACCCCTGGGCGGCAGAGTACGACCGATCCATCCAGATCGGTGCCGAGGCCGACGAGGCCGACCCGGCGGCCGTCGACATCCGCGTGGAGACGTCGATCTGGGCGGCGGTTCGGCCGACCACGAGCCCGGCCCCGAGGCGGATCGCGTTCGTCGACGGCGTGCGGCGCATCGAGCATCGCCTTCTGGTCGAGGACGGCTCCGGGACCGTCTTCGGCCTGCTCGGCTCGTATGGGGTGGGGGCGGCACTGGTCGCCGGAGAGGCCAGGGTGGCCCACGAGTCCGTCGTCCGGGTGGCGGTCACGGGCAACGGGCTTCTCCTCAGGCCCTTCCCGGCGCCGATCGGGGACGGCCGCGCCGGCGTCGTCTTCGAGCCTTTGGCCGAGCCCGAGAACACTCCCGCGGCTCCGGTCGAGGGTCTCCAGAAAGCCATGCGGGCGGGCGAGGCGAGCCTGGCCGAGCGAGTCGGGGCCGAGGCGGACGTGGTCTTCCTCGACGGGCCTCTCACCTACGTCACGGCCGCCCAGCAGGGTCCCGTCGTCGGCTTCGTGAAGAAGCTCCTCCGCACCTATCTGGATCCTGCGGCGTCCGCGCTCTTGCCTGGCCTGGCGGTGGGCGAGCGCACGCCCCTTTTTCTCGTCGATGCCCCCCGAAGGCCTCGCTACTCCTGGTACCTGCGGATCGGGCTGGGCCGTGCCATCCAGTCGCCACTCACCGGCATCGTGCGCCTAGAGGCCTCCTCCGCAAGCGGTCTCGACGCCGCGCGGGACCTGGCCGACCTCTCGGCGCGCGAGCTGCCTCGCTTCGCGTCCGAGGCCGCCCGAGACCCTCGGGCACCGCAGAACCTCCTGCCGATCGGGGCCCTCGAGGCGCGCCTCAAGCATCTTCTGGGAGACCATGCGGTGATTCGACGGGCGATCGAGACGCAGCTCCAGAATGAAGTGGAGGCCGTGGCATGAGCGAGCACGTGGGCCGGGTCCTTGGAACCGTCGATGCCATGCCGCTGGAGTTCTGGGTCGGGCTCGAGGACCACCAATACCTCCAGCTCGACGACGTGGTGGAGGTCGAGACGCCGCTCCCCGATGGGACCGAGGTGCGGCTCTACGGCGTCGTCGACCTGGTGAGGGCGCGGCACGAAGGGGCCACGTTCGACTCCGACGTCTTTCTGGTGGAGAAGGGCGTTCTCCCCGCGACGGTGGTCCAGGCCGCCCACGTCCGGGTGACGCGGGTCGAGCCTGAGATCTTCATCCCTCCCCGACCGGGCCAGGCCGTGCGACGGGCCGTGGGCGAGCGCCGCGAGGAGGCGCTCTTCTTCGACGGCATGCAGAGACGACTCCCCATCGGTCTGTCCCGTGACGGCGAGCCTGTCTACGCCAACCTCGACTTCCTCGACGGCTCCCGCGGCGCGCACGTGAACATCTCGGGCATCTCCGGCGTGGCCACCAAGACCAGCTATGCCACGTTCTTGCTTTACAGCCTTTTTCGCTCCGGCGCCCTCGAGGGCGAGGCGGCCAACACCCACGCCCTCGTCTTCAACGTGAAGGGCGAGGACCTCCTCTTCCTCGACCAGCCCAACGCCCGCCTCGGGACCAGGGCACGGGAAGACTACGGACGGCTCGGACTGCCAGCCGAGGCCTTCGACTCGGTGCAGGTCCTCGCTCCGGTGCGGCCGGGCTCCCGCGAGCGCCTTCCCGCCACCGGCAGCCGCCAGAAAGGCGTGACCGCGTTCTTCTGGACCATCCGCGAGGTCGTCACGGAGCGTCTCCTCCGGTTCCTGTTCGCCGAGGCGGAGGACGCCGCGAGCCAGCTCAGCTTCGTCGTGGACAGGGTGGAAGCGAAGCTCGCGGCTGCGGCGAAGGAGGCGGGGGGGCCGGCGGACCCCTGGATCGAGCTCGAGGGTCGGAGGATCGAGACGTTCGACGCCCTCGTCGAGGTGCTGACCGAGCGCGACCCCGTCACCGAGGAGCGATCTCTCGCCGAGCGCTGGTCCTTTCCGGCGGCCCCGGGGACGGTGGCGGCCTTCGAGCGGCGGCTCCATGCCGCCGCGCGGCACGTCGGCCACCTGATCCGGGGCGAGAGCGTGGGGCAGCGTGAGGAGCACCTGCTCGACTGGAAGAGGCGCCAGGTGAGCGTCGTCGACATTCACTCTCTCCACGATCGGGCCAAGCGATTCGTCGTGGGCGCCGTTCTGAACAGGATGTTCGAGGAGAAGGAATCACTGGGAACGTCGCGGCCCCTCGTCTTCGTGGTCCTCGACGAGCTCAACAAGTACGCCCCGCGGGAGGGATCGGGCCCCATCAAGGAGGTGCTCCTCGACATCTCCGAGCGGGGCCGCAGCCTGGGCATCGTCCTGATCGGAGCGCAGCAGACAGCCAGCGAGGTCGAGAAGCGGATCGTCGCCAACGCCGCCCTCCGCGTGGTGGGACGTCTCGACAGCGCCGAGGCCGAGAGATCGGAATACGGCTTCCTCACCGCCGCCGGCCGGGGTCGAGCGGGCATCCTCAAGCCCGGCACCATGATCGTGCAGCAACCCGAGATTCCGACGCCTCTGCTCGTGCGCTTCCCCTTCCCGGCCTGGGCCACCCGCAAGAGCGAGGTCGCAACGACGGTGACCGAAGCCGACGTGTTCAAGGGCTTCACCGAGGCCTGAGCGGTGCGCTTTCTCCACACCGCCGACTGGCACGTCGGCAAGCCGTTACGCGGCCGTTCGCGGATGGAGGAGTACGCCGCGGCACTCGAGGAGGTGGCCTCGATCGCCATCGACCGCAAGGTCGACGCCGTTCTGATGGCGGGTGACGTCTTCGACTCGCCGGCGCCTCCTCCAGAGGCCGAGAAGCTCGTGTACGACTTCCTGGCGCGGCTCGTCCCGGAGAAGATCGCGGCGGTCGTGATCGCCGGCAACCACGACCACCCTCGAAGGCTCGGCGCGCTCTCATCCCTGCTCGAGGGCCTTCGGATCCACGTCCGTCCCGAGGTGAGGCCGCCGGCACAGGGCGGGGTGGTGGCCCTGGCGTCTCGGGACGGGCAGGAGGAAGCCCGGGTCGCCGTGCTGCCCTTCGTGCCGGAACGCAAGGTGGGCGACGCCTGCATGGTGATGGACGCCGAGTACTCGTGGTACGAGGCCTACTCGGCTCGAATCGAGCAGATCCTCGCGTGGCTCGTGCGAGACCTCGACCCGTCCACCGTCAACGTCGTTCTCGGCCACCTGCTGGTGTCCGGGTCCCGCTTCGGCACCGGGGAGAGGCAGCTTCATCTGGGGGACATCTACGGCATCAACCCCCAGCAGCTGCCGGCGTCCGTCCAATACATCGCCCTGGGCCATCTCCATCGGCCGCAGGAGCTGACGGCCCCTTCGAAGACTTTCTATTCGGGCTCGCTCATCGAGCTCGACTTCGGCGAACGGGAGCAGGACAAGCGCGTCGTGCTCGTCGAGGCGTCGCCGGGGAAGGCCGCGTCGATCGAGTCCGTGCCGCTCACAGCCGGCCGCCGCCTGCGCGACGTCTCCGGGACGTTCGAGGAGCTGCAGGGGCTGGCTGGCGGGTTGGGCGATGCCTTCCTCCGGGTCACGGTCAAGACGTCGGCACCTGTCCCGGGCCTGGCCGAGAAAGTCAAGCAGCTCCTTCCGAACGCACTCGACGTGACGGTCGACCATCCTCGTGAGGAGCCCGGGCCCGCCGAGTCCCGCACCAGCCTCGAGCCGGCGGAGTTGTTCGCGCGCTACTACGCCCGGAAAAACGGCGCCGAGCCCTCCGAGGCCCTGAGTGCCCTCTTCCAGGCGATCTACGAGGACGCACAGCAGTGAGGCCGCTGCGGCTGGAGGTCGAAGGCTTCACGTCCTTCAGGAAGAGACTGACGGTCGATTTCTCCGGGCTCGACCTCTTTGCGATCACGGGCCCCACCGGTGTGGGCAAGTCGTCGCTCATAGACGCGCTGGTCTTTGCTCTCTACGGACAAGTCCCTCGCGTTGGCGACGACTACAAGCAGCTCATTAGCCACGGTGCCGAGCGACTCGCGGTCCTCCTGGAGTTCGAGGCTGGCCGGGAACGCTACCGGATCGCCCGAACCGTGCGCCGCGCCGGGGCCTCCAAGCAGCTGCTCGAGCGCCTCGACGGCGATGAGCCGGAGCCGCTTGCCGATCGGGTGAAGGAGATCCGCATCCGGGTCGAGAGAATCCTCGGGCTCGACTACGACGGCTTCACCCGTTCGGTCGTCCTGCCCCAGGGTCAGTTCGACGAGTTCCTCAAGGGCGAACCGAAGGAGCGGCGGAAGATCCTGGTCTCCCTTCTCGACCTCGGCGTCTACGAGACCATGCAGAAGCTGGCCAACCAGAGGGGGAGCGAGGCGCGGAAGGAGGCGGGTTTCGTCGCAGAGCAGCTCGAGAGGGACTTTTCCGACGCCACACCCGAGACCCTCGAAGCGCGAAAGGGCGAGCTGGCGACGGTCGAGGGAGAAGCGGCCGGGGTGGAGAAGGCCCTCGCGGGCCTGGCCGAGGGACTCACAGTGGCGCAGAAGCTCCGTGCGGCGCGCCGCGAGGACCAGTCCCTGGCGGAGGACGAGGCTCGCGAGCGGGCAAGGCGAGCCGTGGCCGAGAAGACGGTCGCCGGTGGCGAGGCGGCCCGCACCGCCGCCGAGATCGATGTCGCGGCGGTCGCCGAGCGGATCGACGGCCTGGGCGTGGACGAGGATCGGCACACGGCCCTGGTTGCCGCCAGGCCCAGGGCAGAGCGCCTGTGTGAGTTCCGGGACCAGGTTGGCCGGGCCGACCAGGGGCGGACCGAGGCGCTTAGGGCCGTGGCGCGCGCCCGCGCGACCCGGGCCACCGTCGAGGTCGCGGTCCCGGCAGCCGAAGGCGCCCGCGTCAAAGCCGATGCCGCCGTGGCTGCGGCACGTGCGAAGAAGGAAGACGTGCATCGTCGACACGCGGCCGTGGTGCTTCGGCGAGGGCTCAAGGCAGGGGAGACCTGCCCGGTGTGTGAGCAGGAGATGCCAGGGGTGCCGAAGGGTCGCGCGCCCGGGCTCGACTCGGTCGACAAGAGCCTGGGTCGCGCCGAGACAGCCGCCCGCGATGCCGCCGCAGCCGCCGAGGCCGCCCGCCTCGAGCTCCAGAAGTCCAGGACGTCCGTCGACGGGCTGGAGCGCGAGCTCGCTCAGGCCGAGGATCGGCACGGCGAGCTCGAGACGGCGCGGAGCGCGGTCGAACACGATCTGAGTGAGGCCGGTTTCGAAGCCGAGGAGTGCGCCGAGCCGAGCCGCCTCTTGAAGCGTCTCCAGGCCGAGCTGAGGACCCTCGAGGCCGCGAGGCAGACGCGGGCGGACCTCGAGGCTCGGAAGCGGGCCCTCGAGGAGAGGCGCGCGACCCTCCAGGCCGAGCTGGCTGCGGCGACGGCTGAGCAGGAAGGCGCGCGAGCTCGGCTGGAGGAGATCGCCGGAAAGCGCGTGGCGGCCTCGGCTCTCGTCCAGGTGTCTCTCGAGGCCCTGGGCACGCTGGCCTCTCGCGAGGGATGGGAGGAGCTCGGGACCCTGGGCGACGAGGTCGAGGCTCTCGAGGAACGCAGCAGGGAATCGCAGGGCCGATCGCGGAAGCTCGCCGCGCGCCGAGGCGCCCTGCGGGGCGACGTCGAGCGCATCGAGGAGAAGATCGTGCGGGCCTCGGAGCTTCGACAGAAGAAGGAGGCGCTCGATGCCAACGGCGCGCTCCTCAAGACGCTGGCGGATCATCTCCGGGCGAACGAGCTGGTGGCGTGGATTCAGGAGGAGGCACTCCGTCGTCTGGCGGAGGACGGCTCCCATCATCTGGTGGCGCTGTCTCAGGGGCGCTACGCTCTCCGGCTTGGATCGGGCGATGTGATCGCGACGGGCTCCCGAGCCGAGCAGGACTTCTTCGTCGTCGACCGCTGGAACGCCGACGGCGTGCGCTCGGTCAAGACGCTGTCGGGTGGAGAGACGTTCCTTGCGTCGCTGGCTCTGGCCCTCGCGCTGGCGGAGAGTCTTGCCCGTCTCTCGGCTGGCGGACGTGCCGTAGAGGCCCTGGACAGCCTGTTCCTCGACGAAGGCTTCGGCTCTCTCGACGGCGAGACCCTCGACACCGTCGTCGCGGCCCTCGACGAGCTTCACGGCGGCCAGCGCCTGGTCGGCATCGTGACCCACGTCCGCGACCTCGCCGAGCGGATGCCCGCCCGTCTCGAGGTCCGTCGGGAGGGAGCGACCGCCGTCGCCGCCGTCGTCTGACTGTTTCTCACGAATGCTAGGATGGCGCGCATGCCATCGACGGTTTTCGACTCCTTCTATTTCAAGGACCGCTTCGGGAGCGCCGCGATGCGGGCGCTCTGGGACGACCGTGCCACGTTGCAGCGCTGGCTCGACGTCGAGGCGGCCCTGGCGGAAGTCGAGGCCGAGATCGGTATCGTCCCCAGGAGCGCCGCTCGGGAGATCTCCCGCAAGGCCCGCATTGAGAATCTCGACCTTCGAGCGCTGAAGCGTGCCTTCGATCGCACCTGGAATCCCGTCGTCCCCCTCGTCGACGGTCTGAAAAAGCAGCTGTCCGCCAGGGCGGCCGGGTACGTGCACTGGGGCGCGACCAGCAAGAACATCTTCGACACCGGCCTCGCCCTCCAGGTCAAAGACAGCTACGCGGTCATCCTCGCCAACCTGGCCGACGTGGCGTCGCTCCTGGCGGGGCTGGCCGAGACGCACCGCGACACCCTCATGGCGGGCCGTACCCACGGCCAGCACGCCCTTCCGGTGACGTTCGGCTTCAAGGCCGCGGTCTGGCTCGACGAGATCCTCCGGGCCCAGGAACGGCTGTTGGAAGGCCGGAAGCGCGTTCTCGTCGGCGAGTTCGGGGGCGCTGTGGGGACGCTGGCCTCCCTGGGGCGTCACGGGCCCCGGGTGAGGGCGCTCCTGATGAAGCGGCTCGAGCTCGGAGAGCCGAGAATCCCCGTCAAGACCGCCGGAGACCGCCTGAGCGAGTTCGTGCTGCACCTCGGAATGCTCTCGGCCACCCTCGGCAAGATTGCCCAGAACATCTACAACCTGCAGCAGACCGACCTCGACGAGGTCACGGAGTTCACCGAGGGCAAGATCGGGAGCTCGGCGATGCCCCACAAGCAGAACCCCGTGGCGTCCGGGTCGATCGTGTTCCTGGGTCGCCTGCTCCGTTCGAACACCGGCCCCGCTCTCGACTACATCCACGCCGAGTGGGAGGACGACCATCGCCAGGGCGAGACCGCCTGGAAGTTCGTGCCCGAGACGTGTCTCTTGGCCGACGCCCAGCTCGAGCTGATGAAACGTGTGCTCGCCGGGCTCATCGTCAAGCCCGAGAACATGAAGCGGAACCTCGACCGGGCGGGCGGCTTCGTCTGCTCCGAAGCCCTCCTCATGAAGCTGGCGCCGGCAATCGGTCGCGGGCGGGCCCACGCGCTGGTGAAGGAGCTCTCCGACGAGGCGCGCCTGAACGAGCGGAGCTTCGCCGACGCGGTGAGGGTCCATCCCGTCGTGAGAAAGCACCTCAGCTCCTCGGCGATCGAGAAATGCGTCGACTATCGGACCTATCTCGGCCACACGAAAACCCTGGTGAACCAGGTCCTCGGCGACTACCAGCGATCACTCAAGCGCAAACGGTGACCCGCGTCCGCGGCCTCAGATTCGGGGCAACTCCCAGCCGTTGTGATACTCGGGCCGCAGCAGTGTGTTGGCGTCCGCGTCGCCCCCGAACGTCCCTGTGTCCGCGTCCCAGTAGATCTTCCGGCCGACCTTGAAGGCGATGTTGCCCATGTGGGCGTTGACCGCCGCGACGCTGCCGCTCTCGATGCCACACTTCAGGATTGACGAGTCGTTATCCTGGATGGCCTCCACGAAATTCCGGTGGTGGTTGCCCAGCGCGTCTTCGTTGCGACCCCGTCGGACCTGGGGGAGCGCCTCCATCTTGTACCGTCGCTGCTCGTCGACCTCTCCGGTCTCGGGGAGCAGCTCCCAGCCGCCCCGGTTGACGACCAGCGTGCCGTTATTTCCGATGAACGCGATGCCTTCCGTCCGGCCGTAGTTGCCGCCGTCGATTCCGGTGGCGTGCTCCCAGAGCATGTTGAAGTCGTCGTACTCGAACACGGCCTGCAGCGTGTCGGGGGTCTCCGACGCGTCGTCCGGGTAGGCCAGCTTCCCGCCGGAGGCCATGACGGACTTCGGCGCCCGTGCACCCATAGCGTAGAGTGCAATGTCGATCTCGTGGACGCCCCAGTCGGTCATGAGGCCCCCGGCGTAGTCCCAGAACCACCGGAAGTTGAAGTGGAAGCGGTTGGGATTGAAGGGTCGAGTGCGAGCCGGCCCGAGCCACATGCCGTAGTCGACTCCCTCCGGCGCCTCCGAGTCGGGCTCCACGGGCACCGGCTTCATCCAGCCCTGGTATGCCCAGACCTTCACCAGACGGATGTTGCCCAGGTCGCCTGAGCGCACCACCTCCAGGGCCTGCTCGTAGTGGGGACCGCTGCGCTGCCATTGGCCGACCTGCACCATGCGGTCGGACCGGCGCGCCGCGGCGACCATGACGTTGGCCTCCTCGATGGAGTTGGCCAGGGGCTTTTCCACGTACACGTGCTTCCCGGCATCGAGGGCGTCCAGGAGGATCCGACAGTGCCAGTGGTCGGGGGTGCCGATGATGACGGCGTCGATGTCCTTGTCGTCGAGGAGCTTTCGGTAGTCCCGGTAGAGCCGGGGAGCGGCGCCTCCGGCCTCGACCCGCTCCTCCTTCCGTCGATCCAGCTCCCGCTCGTCGACGTCGCAGATCGCGGCGCAGTCCACCTCGTCGATCTTGAGGGCCGAGCGCATGTTGGACCACCCCATGCCCCGGACCCCGATCACTCCGAATCGGATCTTGTCGCTCGGGGCGACGGGCCGGGCCGCGGCCCGGGGTGCCGTCAGTGCCAGCCCGGCGACCGCCATCGAGGAGCCTTCTAGGAACCGGCGGCGGGATCTCTTCATGTCGATCTCTCTTTCTCGTCTGGTCTTGGTCACGCCGTGCCACCGATCATCAGTCGGGCAGCCAGGCATCCACCGTAGCTTGCGGCCCAGCGAAGCAGCACCGGGAACTTAGCACGAGAAGCCGTGCAACCTCCGGCTCATGGACGAAGGCCCGCCGGGATGCTAGCGTCCACCCTGGCGACCGTCCCACTGGAGGACTCCATGTCGAAACTGAAGGAGAAGCTGCGCGAGAAGATCGAAGCCTGGCGCCCGAGGACCACCGCCCTGGTGAAGAAACACGGGGACAGGAAGCTGGGAGAGGTGACCATCGCCCAGGCCCTGGGCGGGGCCAGGGGAGTGAAGTGTCTTGTGACCGACATTTCCTACCTGGACCCCAACGAGGGGATCCGCTTCCGGGGCCACACCATCCCGGAGACCCTCGAGCTCCTGTCCAAGGCGCCCGGTGGGGAGATGCCGTACGTCGAGGGTTTCCTCTATCTGCTCCTCACAGGTGATGTCCCGACCCAAAGCGACACCGAAGCCGTAGCCGAGGAGTTCAAGGAGCGGGCTCGTGTCCCCAAGTACGTCTTCGACGTGCTCCGCGCCATGCCTCGGGACACCCACCCCATGACGATGTTCTCCGTCGGGATCCTGAGCATGCAGAGGGACTCGGTCTTCGTGAAGCGCTACAATGAAGGCCTCTCGAAGATGGATCTCTGGGATCCGACGTATGAAGATGCAATGAACCTCCTGGCTCGACTGCCCGAGGTCGCTGCATACATCTTCCGGATGAAGTACCGCGGCGAGACACCGATCCCCCGGGACCCCGAGCTCGACATGGGCGGAAACTTCGCTCACATGATGGGGGTGGGGAAGCCCTACGACGACGTGGCGCGTCTCTACTTCCTCCTCCACAGCGATCACGAGAGCGGCAACGTGAGTGCCCACGCCGGCCATCTCGTGGCCAGCGCGCTCTCGGATCCCTACTATGCCGCCTCGGCGATGATCAACGGCCTGGCCGGGCCGCTCCACGGCCTGGCCAACCAGGAGGTCCTCCGCTGGATCCAGGGCGTCATGGAGCAGATGGGCGACAAGATCCCCAGCGAAGAGGAGATGAAGAAGTTCGTCTGGGACACCCTGAACTCGGGGCAGGTGATCCCCGGTTTCGGCCACGCGGTGCTGCGCAAGACCGACCCGCGCTACATGGAGCAGCGCAACTTCTGTCTGAAGCATCTCGCCGACGATCCGATCTTCAAGTACGTGGACCTCTTGTACAAGGTGACGCCGCCGATCCTCGAGGAGCAGGGCAAGGCCAAGAACCCCTGGCCCAACGTCGATGCCCAGTCCGGGGTCATCCAGTGGCACTACGGCATCCGGGAGTACGACTTCTACACCGTGATGTTCGGGGTGGGTCGCGCCCTCGGCGTCATGTGCAACATCGTCTGGGATCGCGCCCTGGGGTATCCCATCGAGCGGCCCAAGTCGGTGACGACCGCCATGCTGGAAGAGGTGGCGGGCATCAAGTCGTAGGCCCGCAGCGGCCTGGGGAGCCCGACCTCAGCGGGAGTGGCCGGATCCCTCGCTGATCTTGTACAAGCGCGTCAGGGTCCGCACGAAGATCGCATCACCCGCCACCGCCGCCGACGCTTGCGTCTGTTCGTCCAGGGCATGCCGCGCCAGCTCCCGGTATATCTTGCCGGGCTCGATGACGGTGGTCTCGCCTTCCTCGTTTAGGAAGTAGATTCGGCCGGCCGCGTGGAGGGGCGATGATGAGACGCCGCCGCCGAGGCGCTTGCGCCAGTGCGGTTGGCCCGTCATCGCGTCGAAGCACGAGACGATGCCGTTGTCGCTGACGACATAGATCTCGTCCCCGACGGCGAGGAAGCTTGCGTTCTTGGAGATGCTTTTGCTCTCCGCCTAGGCGACATGGGTCCTGGTGACGTCGCCACTCCCGTCCGGCCGGATGGCGTAGAGCACGGCGTTCATGAAGCCGCTCGAGACGAAGACCAGGTTCTGGGCGAAGACTGGGCGGGGCATCACCGAGAAGCCGCCGAGGTAGCTGAACCCCAGAGTTCCTCCCCCGAGTGCGGGTCGTAGCTGCAGACGTGATTCGCACCGGGAAGCACGACCTGAGTCTTGCCGCCGACCTCGATGGGAAGGGGCGTGGAGAAGGCGAACTGGTTTCCCGGCGCCGTGGGACGCGGCACCTTCCAGAGCGTCCGGCCCGTCTTGCGGTCGAGGGCGATGACGAAGGGTTCGGAGGCGCCGTCGCAGCTGAAGATGAGTCGATCGCCGACGAGTGCCGGTGAGCCTCCGCTCCCGTGCACGGGCTGGTACTTGATCGACGAGTTGCGCCACACGATCTTGCCCGCGGTCGTCAAGGCGTCCGTGCCGTTCGTCCCGAAATGCACGAACACCTGGCCATCGTCGACGATGGGAGTCGGGCTCGCGTGGCTGTTCTTCTGGTGGATGCTCCCCTTGTCCTGACGAAAGATCTCGACGTTCCACAGCGTCTCGCCGGTTGTCGCGTCGAGGCAAAGCGCCCTCAGCGACTGGGCTGCGTCGTTGGTGCGGGGATTGCCGTTGGCTGCCACAGCCGTCGTCAGATAGACGCGCCCGCCGACGAAAGCGGGCGACGACCAGCCCTTGCCGGGGACCTCGACCTGCCAGTCGACGTTCTTCGTCCGCTCCCACTCGAGAGGAAGTGTCTCGGCGGGCGAGTGCCCCTGGCCGCCCGGGCCGCGGAACTGTGGCCAGTCACCGCTCTCGGGCGGGCGTGTGATCGTGCAGAGCAAAAGCACGAAGCACGCCACGAAGACGAGTCGTTGCATGTGTCGAGTCTCCTTCGCCCAGGTCTACTCGTTGCTCACCCTCAGGCCTGCCAGGACGGCGAGGGCGAAGGGCTCCTTTTCCAGGAGCTCCGGCCTGTCCGGAAAGTGCTTGCCGAGGTCCGTCAGGTACACGCCCATCCCCTCATCCATTCCCGAGGCGATGAGCCTGCGGGCGATCCGTATGTACTCGTCATGGATCATCCGGATGTGAGTCGCCGCGGTCCGCTCGCTTTCGGCCACCTCTTTGAGCTCGAAATACTCTCGCACGCTCTGTGGGGCCTTCAGAACCAGAACCGGCTGCTTCTCCTCGTCCTCCTCGAGCCGGCCGCGGACCGTGGCCTCGAAGAGCATGGGCGAGAGGTCTTCGTGCGTGATGTTCCAGAGTCTCTCGTAGGGCTTGTGGGTGAAGAGCTCGACCTTGTCGTCCTCCGTCACGGCGATGGCGAAGATGCACCCCGGGCTGGGCGCATCGGAGATCCGGTAGTCCTCCAGGATCGCCGCTCCCCAGGACACACCCTTTTCCTGGACGGCCTTCGGGGAGGGCTCGCCGGGGCGTCGCAGTCGTTTCACAGGCTGGGCGTCCGTGTCCTGGAGGAGGCCGAGCTTCTCGCAGTTGGTCGGCTTGCGCGGAGTCGGTGTGGCTCCCGGGAGATGCGGCAGACGAACGGTGGTCGTCGTGCCCTCTCCCACCTCGCTGACGATCTCGACGCTGCCGCCGAACTCCCGTGCGGTCTGCCGCACGAAGACGAAACCAAGAGAGTGGAGCTCTCCGTCGAGGCTGGCCCTTTCCGTCAGCAGCTGAGCGATTTTCTCCTCCGGCATGCCGGAACCGTCGTCCTTCACGCTGATCGCGACCTCCTCTCCTTCCACCACGGCGGTGATGTTGACCGTGCCCACGTTCTTGCCGGCCAACGCATCGACCGCGTTCATCACCAGGTTGAAGAACATGCGCCGGAATCGATGGCGCCGGCCACGCACCACCGCCCGATCGAGACGGTCGAGGCGGAGCTCCACCCGAGCCGCGCTCTTCTCGACGGCGTAACCGTAGATCACGTTGCGGGTGAAATCCGTGATGTCCTCAGAGACGTCGAACTCCTCGTAGGGATCCCGTCCCTCCTGCTCGGCCAGAAAATGGTCGAGGCGGTAGTGGATGCCGCAGATCCACCGGATGCAGTTCATGTAGTGCGAACGGGACCTGACCGAACGGGACTCCGGCGGAAGGAGGGACAAGACGCGGTCGCTTCGACCCCAGAGCGGGTTCAGGACCAGCTCGCACATGTCGAAGGCGGCCTGAACGAGCCGTTTCCCCGCGGTCAAGACGGTCGTGTCGGGAGAGCGGCTCGTGACCGCGGTCGAGTAGTCTCGAAAGCTCCGGCGCACGTCCGCGGCCTGATCTCTGAGCTCGTCCAGATCCGCGTGGTGCAGCACCTGCGCCTGATCGACGCCGTGGATCTCAAGATCGGTGTCGAGGGTGACGTGGTAGTGGATGACTTCGCTGAAGAACCACTCCACCCGCAGGTCGTGGATCAGGAACTTGATCTCGGCGACGTCTTTCTTGAGTCCTTCTGCGTAGTCCACGGGTGCCTCGCGCGGTCCCAAGGCTCCGACGATATGAGGAGTTTAGCCCAGATCGTTCGTCAGACTTCGTCGCAGCAGAAGTCTGGTGAATAATTCGGGCTTGGGGTTTGTGAAACATAGCTGCAATCCCCCCTTGTGACGTCCTCCTCCCGGGGGCAGTGAGCTCGATGCCGAATCCGGGCCATCCTTAGCCGTGTGGTAGAACTCGTTTCAGAGCCCGTGTGGGCGTGGATTGAGGAGAGCCAGTCGTGACCGATGCGACTTCGGAGGGCCGGTCGCGCTGGTCCCGCGTCCGGGATCGGGCTCGCGATCTCCGGGGCTGGCTCTCGAGGAGGAGAGCGAAGGTGATTGCAGGCCTGGTCCTTCTGTTTCACATTCTCGGGCTATTGGGCTCGGTGCACGCTGTGATGACCGCGCGGACCGCCCAGGGTGCGATCGCGTGGGCCGTGTCGTTGAACACCTTCCCCTACGCGGCCGTGCCGGCGTACTGGGTGTTCGGCCGCCGAAAGTTCGAGGGACACGTCGAGACCTTTCAAAAACAGGACGCGCAGCTCCGGCAGTTCCTGAACGAGTTCCAGAGCAGTCTTGCGCCCTACGAGATCGCCCGGGAGGAGCGCGTCCCCGACTACGAGGCCCTCAAGACCCTGGCGCGAAGTCCGCTTCTCGGCAGCAACGACGTCGAGCTTCTGATCGACGGGGAAGCGACCTTCGACAGCATCATCGAGGGAATCGGGCGGGCTCGCCATTCGGTCCTCGTGGAGTTCTACATCGTCCGCGACGATGGCCTGGGGCGGCGGCTGCAGCAGGCGATGATGGCGAAGGCGCGCGAAGGTGTCCGGGTCCTCTTCCTCTACGACGGGATCGGGAGCTACGGGCTCACTCGGGCGTATCGAGACGAGCTCCAGGATGCCGGAGTGGAGGTGTCGCCCTTCAGGACCACCCAGGGGCGTGGAAACCGGTTCTAGCTGAACTTCCGGAATCATCGAAAGATCGTCGTCGTGGACGGCGCCGAGACCGGGAACACGGCCGCCCTCGTCTTGGCCACCGGTCCAGCTGATCGACTCGAGACGGCGCAGCTGTTTTTCGTTCACGCCCTGAATGCGGCTCACGATCGTATCTGGATCGCCACCCCGTACTTTGTTCCCGATGAAGCAGTGCTGACGGCGCTGCAGCTGGCCACCCTGCGGGGGGTCGATGTGCGCGTCATCCTGCCGAAGAAGCCGGACAGCTACCTGGTCTGGCTGGCCTCCTTCTGGTACATCGAGGAGCTCGCCGACGACGATGTCCGCTTCTACCACTACGAAGACGGCTTCATGCACCAGAAGGTCATGCTCGTCGACGACTACTGGAGCGCCGGCGGCACGGCCAACTTCGACAACCGGTCCTTCCGGCTCAACTTCGAAGTGACCGCGGTGGTGGCGGATCGTCCGTTCGCCAGGGAGATGGAGGCCATGCTCGAAGCCGACATGGAGCGATCCGTGCCCTTCGACCCCTCCCGCTTGAAGAAGATGTCTTTCTTCCGTCGCCTCGCCGTTCGGACGGCGAGGCTTCTGTCACCGATTCTCTAGCTGAGTAGATCCCCCGAGCGGTAGGACAGAAGCGGCGGCCGACCGGGCCGGATCCCCATCTCCCACTTGGGCCCGTGGGATGCGCGCCCCGTGCACCGCACGATCGCCGAACCTCCGGACCAGAGTTGGTTTGCGTTCGACGGACGGCGGGGGCAATATCAGCGCCCCATGGTGACCTACGACGACATCGCGGCCGCGGCCCAGCGTCTGGAAGGCGTGGCTCATCGCACTCCTGTGATGACGTCCCGCACCCTGGATGACCGCCTGGGGGCGAGCCTTCATCTCAAGTGCGAGAACCTGCAGCGCACGGGCGCTTTCAAGTTTCGCGGGGCCTACAACGCCGTGGCGAACCTCTCCCCGGGGGAGCGACGCCGCGGCGTCCTCACGTACTCCTCCGGGAATCATGCGCAGGCCATGGCGCTGGCCAGCCGCCTGCTCGACGTGAAGGCCACCATTGTGATGCCGACCAACGCCCCGGCGGCCAAGCGGGCCGCGACCGAGGGATACGGAGCGAGCGTCGTTCCCTATGACCCGGCCACGGAGAAACGAGAGGAGGTGGCGGCGCGGGTGCAGGAGGAAAGCGACGCCGTCTTGATTCCGCCGTACGACCACGTCGACGTCATTGCCGGGCAGGGGACGGTGGGCAAGGAGCTTCTCGAGGAGACGGGGGACCTCGAGCTGCTGCTCGTGTGCTGCGGCGGAGGTGGCCTCCTCTCCGGATGCGCCCTCTCGGCTCGAAAGCTCAGCCCTCGATGCCGGGTGGTGGGCGTGGAACCCGAGGCCGGCGACGACGCCACGCGCTCGTTCAAGACCGGCGTACTCCAAACGGTCCACAATCCGCCCACCATCGCCGACGGCGCCCGAACGCCGTCCCTGGGGAAGCTGACCTTTCCGCTCGTCCGGGCGAACGTGGATGACATGGTCACGGTTTCCGACGACGAGCTCATCCGGGCGATGCGGTTCGTTTGGGAGAGGATGAAGCTCGTGGTCGAGCCCACCGGCGTCCTGGCCCTTGCGGCGGCCATGTGCGGGAGGGTCGGCATGGCCGGCCGGCGGGTCGGTGTTGTCCTGACCGGGGGGAACGTCGACCTGGCCCATGCCTTCGAGCTGTTTCGCCGGCTCCCGGACGACGGCGCTACTTCGCCTTCTTGACTTCGAGCACCCCCGCCTCCACGGCGGAGTCGAGGACGGACAGCACGGACTCGGGGGTGACGGTGCTGTAGTACCAATGGCCGGCGGACAGGGCCTCCGCCGCCACGGCCTCGTACACCTCCCACGCCGACCGCTGCCCATTGGCGAAGTTCAGCGTCTCGAACTGCATGAGGGAGTGCAGCCCCGCGGGCCCTTTCACCTTTCCCACGTTGCGGCTGATCCGGGCGACGTCGCCCACCGGGGCGTAGACGGCTCGGGCCATGGCCCGAGCCGTCTCGCTGGGATCGGGAACGGACGGCGTCTTCCCGGTGAGTGCGACGTAGGCCTGCTCGAGCGCCTGCAGCTCCCTCTCGCGAGAGGCCTCGAGCTGGCGCCGAGCGTCGGAGACGATGGCCGCGGCGCGCTCTCCGCGATCGAGAGGTTCAAGGGTCGCCAGGGCGCGATCCTCTTTCTCATGGGTCTGGCGGACGAGCCCGGCGGCCTCCGCCCAGGCCGCGAGCCGCTCTTTCTCGTTGGATCGGGCGAGGTGCGCCACCGCCGTGGCCGAGTCTGCGGCCACGCGTGCGCGGCCTCGGGCGGCCACGTACGCTGCTAGCGCCGGCACGTCGTCGTCCTGGAGCGCAGCGAAGTACAGCGCCACCGCGGCCACCACCAGGGAGTTTCTCTCCAGCTGGGTGGCGTCGATGTTCTCGAGGTCGTCTCCCGTGGAGTGGATCCACTGATCGGGCCAGTTCGTCAGGCTCGTCCCGGGCACTCCCACGTGCCGCGGCGTGAACGAGTGGTGATCTGTCGAGCCGAAGTACGGCAGCATGCGTGCGTGGAACGGCTCCCGTGAGCCCTTGACCGCGGTCACCTCTTCGAGGAAGGGTTGCGGCTGCCCGGTACGGCGATTGGCGAGATACGAGGTGTTGCCGTCGCGTATCCCGGTCAGGATGCTCTCCATCACGTCGTCGAGGGCGTGGGGGAGGCTCCACGGGAGACGGGCGGCGTATTGCACGCGGCCGCCCCAGCTCTGCCGGGCTCCGACCATGTCCTGGTTGATCGCCAGGAGCATCCTCTCCAGCGTCTCGGGGTGATCCCGGAAGTACTGCGGCTGGCTCGAGAGCTCGTTCACCCACCAGAAGCGGATGTCGCGCCGGGGGCGGGGGATCTTCTTCTGCCGAATGAGCCGGGCCAGCGTCCGACCGATCTCCAGCAGGCTGGCGCAGCCGCTGCCGTCATCGTTGGCCGAGGTCATCTCCTCCTGGATGTGCGCGACGAGGACGATCTGCTGGTTTCGAATCTCGCTCCCCTTGATCCACCCCTCGACCATGCCCTGTTCGCGCCTGCTCGAGTGCTCGGCGTCGATGTCGACCTTGATCTCGATGGGCCCGCCGGCGTCGCGCAGCCGCTCCCGAATGCGGTGACCGCGCCTGGGCGACACCATGATCCCGAATGTGCCTGGCGTTCCGTCGCTGACCCCCTCCACTCCCTTCGCCTCGTAGGGGATGCGACCCCACGCGACCTGGTCCGGGGCGTCGAAGGGCTTCCAGCGACTGGACGAGTAGGAGACGATGCCGAGGGCCCCTCTCTTCCAGACGGCTTCCTTCATCACCGCGGAGGGACTTCCGGACGTCAGCACCACGCGACCGTCGACCACGACGCCCTCGTAGTCGCTGGCCGAGGTCCCGGTGCCGACGTCGACGAGCTCGGCCGTCACATGAGTCTTGCGGCTGTGGTCTGCGATCGAGACGGCCACCTCGCCGAAGTCCGCGAGCTTCACCGGCTTGGGGCCGAGGAGCCACGCCTCGCCGGACTTGCAGGTCCAGGGGCGCCCGGACCACTCCAGGCGGATGAGGCGCACGTCATCCAGCCCGGCGTCCTTCGCACTCTTGCGGATGTACTCGGCAGCGTCCCAGAAATCCCGGCCCGGCCCGGTCCGGTGGAAGTGGGTCAGGTGCCGCACATGCTCGAACGAACGGTCGCCGGAGAGCTCGTTCACGAGGGCCCGCCTGAGGTCGTCCGGCAGAAACGGGGACGTCTGAGCCGCGGCCGAGACAGGCAGCAGCGCTGCGAGGAGCAGCGCTGCGGGGGTGGTCTTCGTCAAGGGATTTCCTCCAGGCGTGTCTGTCGAGTCCAGTGGACCGCCGGAGTATACGAGATCATGTTGGCCGCGAGCCCGGGGGGCCTCGCTTTCGAAGGACTGGTGGTGTCCGGGGGGACGTGCTAGAAAGCGGGCTCATGAGCGCTCCTCTCTCCCGTAGACATTTCCTGGGCCATTCCTCCGCCGGGCTGGCGGGGGCGGTCCTCCTTCCCGGCGTGCGAGTGGACGGGGCCCCCTCCTTCGATCTCGTCGTCCACGGCGGCATGGTGCTTGATGGGACCGGTGGGCCGCCGCTGCGCGTCGACGTCGGCGTCGTGGGAGACACCATCGTCGTCGTGGGCGAGCTCTCCCCGGAGCAAGGCCGCCGGGCGATCGACGCCTCGGGGCTCCACGTCTCGCCCGGCTTCATCGACATCCACACACACTCAGACCCCGACGTTCTCGCCTACCCGACCGCCGACAGCCGCGTGCGCCAGGGCGTCACGACCGAGCTGGCGGGCAACTGCGGCTCATCGGCGGCGCCACTAGCCGGGCTGGGCGCGGAAGAGCGGATCGCGGCCTGGCGACGTGACGGCATCGAGGCCGACTGGTCGGATGTCGACTCCTACCTTTCGCGTCTCGACTCGGCCGAGCTCTTTCTGAACCAGGCGCTCCTCGTGGGCCAGGGCACCCTTCGTGCGAGCGCGATAGGCCCCGTGGACCGGCCGCTCTCTTCCGCGGAGCTACGCGGCGTGATCCGTGCCCTGGAGATCGGGCTCGACCAGGGGGCCTTCGGCCTCTCCACCAGTCTTCAGTATGTGCCCGGCCGCTTCACCCCCACATCCGAGATTGTCGAGATGGCTCGATCGGTGGCCCGACGCGGTGGCCTGTACGCTTCCCACATTCGCAACGAGGAGTCGCAGGTCCTTTCTGCCGTGGCGGAGGCCATCGAGATTGGGCGACGCACTGGCGTGCGGGTGGAGATCTCCCATCTCAAGGCGGCCGGGGAGATCAACTGGGCCAAGCAGCGGGCTTCCGTCGACCTCATTGAAGCCGCCCGCGGGAGCGGCGTCGACGTCCTGGCAGATGTCTACCCCTACGCTGCCTACTCCACCGGGCTCCTGATCAAGATGCAGAGCTGGGCCCGCGACGGTGGGACGGCGGCGGTCCTCGGGCGGCTCCGAGATCCCGAGACACGAATGCGCATCCGCCGCGAGGTCGACGCTGCCGTGGCCGAGAACCCGGGTCGGTGGGCGAACATCGTCATCACTCGAGTCAAGACGAGAGCGAACCAGGACGCGGTGGGCCGGAGCATGGTGGAGATCGCCGAGGGGTGGGCCGTCGAGCCTTCGGAAGCTTACGCCCGCCTGCTCGACGAGGAGGAGACCTCGGTCGGGTTCGTGGGCCACGCCATGAGCCCGGCGAACGTCGCTCTTCTCCTTCGGCACCCGCTCGTCATGGTGGGCTCGGATGGCTCGAGCATGGCGCCCACGGGACGGGCGGCCGAGACGCGGCCTCACCCACGCTCCTACGGCGCGTTCGCCCGTGTGCTGGGTCACTACGCGCGGACCGAGGACGTGCTGAGCCTGCCCCAGGCGGTGCGAAAGATGACCAGCATGCCCGCCGACCAGATCGGCCTGGCCGACCGCGGGCGCGTCGCTCCCGGGAAGAAGGCCGACCTCGTGATCTTCGACCCTCGAACGGTAGAAGACACGGCCACCTTCGAGGATCCCCATCGGTATCCGGTGGGGATCGCTCACGTCGTGGTCAACGGAGTGTCGGTCGTCCGGCACGGGGACCACACCGGCGCCCGACCCGGGCGGGCCCTCAGAAAGGGCTGAGAGCTACCGGGGCCAGAGCCCGCCGAAGGCGCCGGCGGTGAGCAGGCCGTAGATGAGCCCGTCGAGAACCTCTTTCCAGGCGTTGCTGAAGGGCTTGCCCCACCAGATGGAATCGGGCAGGTGCCCCCCGGCATAGGCCAGGAACGCCACCGTCCCGGAGATCCGGAAGACTTCCAGGTAGGACGCGTCTGCTCCGAGCGTGCGGCCTGTCACGTACGCGACCATCACGCCGATGGCGAGGCAGTAGACGGTCCACTGCGAGAGCGTCTTGCCCATGGGAAACTCGCCCTTGGGCAGGATGGTCAAGAAACCCACGGGCCCGCTCTTCAGCTTCTCGACGAAGGCCGGCTCCTTCATGGCCTTCATGTCGTCCGCCCAGGGGAACCGATACGCCCCGGGGGCCAGATCCTGCTTCGCCAGGGGTTCGAGGGCCGCCCCCTCGTCCGGGAGCTTCCGGGTGTCCGACTTGTGGTAGGGGAGCGCCATCCATATGAGGCTGCTCGCGACAAAGACCAGCACCGTTGCGACGAGGATCGGCAGCCAGAGCATGCCCAGGGTGACCATGTGAACCTCCTCCGCGCGAGGCCGACCCACAGGAGAGCCGCCCGCGCCTCAGGATTTCGAACGTCTTCCGACTGTCTCTGAAGAGTGGCCAGAGTCTACAACGCCGCGCTCGGTCCGCAACCAGTCACTCAGAGGACCGCCCGTACCCACGTCGAACTAATCCAGAATGCGGGCGCCTGCAACGGGGCGGCACGGATAGAGGGCCGCCGGCAGGTCGAAAAACTCCTCGTACGAGGAGAGGACCGTCTCGCAAAACGCCTCTGTGGAGTCCGCGTCCACGAGCGCCACGGCGCACCCTCCGAAGCCGGCCCCGGTCATTCGCGCCCCGAAGCACGAGGGCTGGTCCCGGGCGATCTTCGTCATCTGGTCCAGCTCCTCGCAGGACACCTCGTAGAGGTCGCGGAGGCTGGCGTGCGAATCGTTCATGAGCTCGCCGGCCCGTGCGAGGTCGCCGGTCTGGAAGGCGCCCTCCATGAGCACCGGCCGCTGGTTCTCCGGCACCACGTGGCGGGCTCGCTTCAGATCCGTCGGGTCGAGGTCGGCCTCCGCGCTGTCGAGAAGATCCGTGCCGACGTCTCTCAGCGCACGCACCGAGG
This sequence comes from Vicinamibacteria bacterium, assembly GCA_963578825.1. GTDB lineage: Bacteria > Acidobacteriota > Vicinamibacteria > Fen-336 > Fen-336 > JAJDNS01. Next base: position 19,901 of record CAUZDW010000031.1, on the reverse strand, counting down.
GGTCGATCGTCTGGAGATGGGCGACGACGCGCTCGCAGGCCGCGCGTCGGTCGTTGTAGGCACTGCCGGCCAGTGACCGGCGGGCCCCCGTATCCATGATGACCACCCTCGCCTGCTCTGGCACCGGAACGGGCCGCGTCTCGAGGGAGCGGCAGTCGAGTAGAACGGCGTGCCCTTCCCTGGACACCGCCGACGCGAACTGGTCCATGATCCCGCAGTTCATCCCGACGTACTCGTTCTCGGCCTTCTGTCCTAGCTTCGCCATCCGAATCGGGTCCCAGTCGAGGCCCCCGACGTGAGCGAGGGCCCGGGCCGTGGCCATCTCGAGGGCCGCCGACGAGGAGAGTCCTGCCCCGAGAGGCACATCGCCGTCCACCACGACGTCCAGGCCCCGCGCTTCGAGCCCGTCGGCAGCGAAAGCCCAGGCGACACCCGCGACGTAGGAGAGCCAGTCGTCGCCTCCCGGCGCAGCCAGAGACTCGAGGCCCACCTCCTTCGTCTCGTCGAACGCCACGGAGTGACCGCGCAGCACCCGGTCGTCGCGGGGCCGAAAGACCACGACCACGGCTCGCCCGATCGCCATCGGCAGCACGAAGCCGTCGTTGTAGTCCGTGTGCTCGCCGATCAGGTTCACCCGCCCGGGCCCGACGGCGACCTTCGGTGCAGGATCATCGCCGAACCGTTGGATGAAGCGAGCCGTTGCGCGTTCGACGAGGGCGGGGTCGATCCCGATCGAATCCGTCATCTCTTTCTCGCGTGGTGGTAGTGGACTTCCCCCTGGTCGCGCAGGCGGGCCGCCGCGGCTTCGGCCGTGAGGTCGCGCTGTGGCTCGGCCGTGAGCTCGAAGCCCACGAGGAACTTGCGCACCGTAGCCGAGCGAAGGAGCGGCGGGAAGAACACCCCGTGCAGCCGCCACCAGGGATGCTCGTCGCCGTCCGTAGGCCGTCCGTGGAACCCCATCGAGTAGGGGAACGACGTGCAGAACAGGTTGTCGTAGCGGACGGTCACGCGATGGAGGATCTCCGCGAGGGCGTCTCGCTCGGCGGCGTCGAGCGACGGCATGTCCGGCACTCGGCGCACCGGAATGAGCATGATCTCGAAGGGCCACACCGCCCACCACGGAACCAGCGCGACCCAGTGGTCGTTGCGGCACACGATCCGTTCCCCCGCTGCCACCTCGCGCTTGAGATAGTCTCCGACCAGGTCTCGACCCTGGCGCTCGAAATAGGAGCGCTGGGTCTCGAGCTTGCGGGCCGGGAGGAGCGGCACGTGACCCGTCGCCCAGACCTGGCAGTGGGGGTGGGGATTGGAGCATCCCATGAGGTCGCCCTTGTTCTCGAAGACCTGGACGTAGCGAACGGCCGGGTCGTCGCCGATGGCTTTCGTCTCGTCGGCCCACGCCTCGACCACGGGTCGGATCTCGGTTGCCGACATCCCGGCGAGGGTCAGGTCGTGGCGCGGCGAGAAACAGATGACACGACACCGTCCCGTCGCGGGCTCCGCCGTCAGGAGGTCGTTTTCGTTCGTCGGGGCGACTGCGCTCTCCGGCAGAAGCGCCGGGAAGTCGTTGTCGAAGGCGTGCGTCGAAGTGTAGGCAGGATTCTTCTGGCCGTTTGCCCGGACGTTGCCCGGACACAGGTAGCAGGAGGGTTCGTACTCCGCCCGTTGCTCTTTGGCCGGCTCTTCGACCTTGCCTTGCCACGGGCGCTCCAGCCGGTGGGGGGAGCAGAGGACCCACTCGTCGAGGAGGGGGTTGTACCGGCGATGGGGGGCGTTGAGCGTATCGGGCATGGCCAATCCGTGCGCAGGGTCGGCGACCCGCCCTCCGCTGGCGGCCAAGGTTAGACGGTTTGGACGCCTCGTGCCATGGATCCGACGGCGCGCCTCACGCCGCGGCGGATGTGGGCTCGTCCGGAGAGCGCCAGGACGGACATCAGTCGCCCAGGATCTCCGTCGTGAGCTTCCGGAATTGGGCTCTCGCTTCTTCAGGGGCCGCGCCGGTCGCAGGGCCCGAGAAGCACGTACAGACCGCATGCACGGTGCCATCCAGCTTCACGAAGATCGTCACTGGCACTCCTTCGATGGGCGAGAGCCCTGCCAACCCTTCGGCGGCAAGCTCCTCCAGCGTCGAGTCGGCGATCACGACGTCCCACTCGACACCGTGCTTCTCCTTGAACTCCCGAACGCGACGCTCGGCGTAGCCCTTGTCGTCCGTGTACTCGTAGGCGAGGCCCAGGATCTCGAGGCCCTGGGGGCCGTACTCTCGATACAGGTCGACAAGCACGGGCGCGTGATCGTTGCAGTTGGGGCATCACGTGCCGAAAAGCTCCACGATGACCGCCTTGCCGGAGTACTTCGGGTCGCGGAAGGTTTCGAGGTCGAGCCGGCTCGCTTCGGGCCTCAGCCGCACTCGATCCATCGGATCGGGAATGTCGAAATGCTCCGCACGCTCGGCAACAAAATGATCCTGGGACTCACTGCTGACCCATTCCCTGCCCAGCATCCCGTCGGGTCTCACCTCACCCTGCAGGAGGCCTGCGTGCTGACCATCGAACGTGGACAGCTGCATTCGTGTCCCCCGCACGTTGCCAGCGAGGAAAGGGGCGGCCGAGGGAATTTCGTGTGGTCAGCGGGGCCCTGGAGCGCCTCTGGGCGCGCAGCGGAGCATGACAGTTTTAGCCGCGGCCAGACCGTCTTGCCGACTCCGGTACCGGCCAAGGTTGGATGGCTTGGAGGTCTCGGGCCATAAATCGGACGGCCCGTTGCCCCTCGACGCCTTTCGGGAGACACTGGAGAGACAGGGTCGTCTCCTCCAGGGGACGGCAGGAGGAACGTCAGTGCCGCTGTACGAGTATCAATGCGCCGGCTGCGACAACCGGTTCGAGGTCTTGCAACGTGTCGGTCAAGGTTCCGAGGGCCTCGAGTGCCCCGGCTGTGGGGAGACCGAGGTCGAGAAGGAGTACTCGACCTTCGCAAGCTGCGTTGCAGGGGGAAAGTCTGCCGGAGCAGGCGCCTGCGCTCCGTCCGACCGATTCACCTGAGCCTGACCATCTGGTCGCCCGGGGAGCGACCGTGAGAGCGCACGAGAGCCGGCCCTTGGGGCCGGCTCTCGTGCGTTGAGGGCCTACGCTCTTGCTGTTTCCATGGCCTTCACCTCAGAAGGGAATAGACCGGATGAAGGCTCGTCAGGCCGGCACGCCGGATCAGGACCCCGAAATCGTGGTCACCGGCTTGATGCCTGAGAAGATCGTCTGCCAGAAGAACCCGTTCTGAAAGGCCGCCACGATCGCGAAGAAGTTCTTCGGGGTCCCGGACACCATCGTCCACAGGGGGTAGAACACCATCAGCGAGACCAGCAGCGGAAGGAGTAGGGCGGTCACATCTGCCTGAGCCAGTGTGTACCCCGCCTGGAACAGCTCCCAGAAGTAGCGGGCAAACATCCCGCCAACCATGACCGCAAAGAGGAACAGGCCGTACGCAAGTGTGCGCAGGAACAGGTTCCTCGCCTCCGAGGTCTTGAGATCGCGCCAATGCAGATAGAGCTGCAGCAGTACGGAAAAGCCGAGAACGGCAACGAAGATCAGGAGCACCACGACGATCGGCTGCAGCTTCGGTAGCCTCTCGATGAGCAGCCTGGCCAGCGGCGAAGCGAGCGTGAGGAGCATCGCCGCCAGCGGCGTGCCCAGTCTCAGCAGCGCTCGGGTCTTTGCGCGGGGGGGAGTATCAGGGCCCTGCGGTGCAGAGTCGGGACCCGTCTCAGGCGACTCAGCAGGCGATCGGCGCCCCTCGCCGATATCGGAGCCTCCCTTCCTGGTAGGCATAGCGAGTTCTCCTGTGCCCCCCATTCATTCTCGGGCTACGGTCTTGTGCCCTGATGTGACGTAGGGCACATATTCTGTCTACTCCTCGAACGATCCTCTCGAGAGACCAGCAGGGAGTATCACAACGGACTGGATACGCGTACGCGGTCTGGCCAGTGTGGCGAGGCGACTCCGCCGGGGCTGCAGACGTCCCAGAGAAGCCCATCCGCCGAAGAAACGGCAAAGCCATCCGCATGCGGGGAAAGCCCTCACGGTGCCATGCCCTTGACTCGTAGGCGAGCCCGGTGAAGAGGGGGAAGCAATGAAGATGCAACGTCCTGCCATTCCTGGACATCCACGACTACTTGCGGTGCTCATCCTCGCGTGCACTGGCCTGATGGGTCTTTCGACGTGCAAGCCGCCGCCAATTCCCTCCCCTGACGATGCGCTCATAGCACGAGGGAGAGACCTCTTCTTCGAGGAGACATTCGACGGCAACGGCAGAACCTGTGGGAGCTGTCATCCAGCCGCGAACAACTTCACGATTGATCCAGCTTTTATCGCCACGCTGCCGGACGGCGACCCGCTTTTTGTGGCCGAGTTCAATCCTGACCTCGAAGAGAATGTCGAGAATCCAACGCTGATGCGAGAGCTCGGCTTGATCGTAGAGAATCAAGACGGTTTCGGTGACCTGGAAAACGACTTCAACATGCGGGGTGTTCCTCACACTCTCGGTCTTCCGATCTCGATCGAGAGCCGCGATGGGCCGCGGACCGGCTGGTCCGGAGATGGAGCGCCGGGAGACGGATCGCTCCGGTCGTTCGCCACCGGTGCCGTGGTTCAGCATTTCACGAAGACTCTGGGCCGCGTGCCGGGGGTCGATTTTCGACTTCCTACCGATGAAGAGCTGGACGCCATGGAAGCATTCCAGCTGTCTCTCGGCCGTCAGGAGGAGCTGAGCCTGCCACTGCCACTCAAGGGAACAATCGCAGCGCGTGGTCAGGAGATCTTTGGCGACGTTACCCTGGGCAAGTGTTCCGCTTGCCACTCGAACGCCGGAGCCAACGGAGATCCCAACATCTTCGGTGCCGACGCAGGGAATCTGAACTTCAACACTGGCGTCGAGGATCTACCGGACCAGCCGGCTGACCTCACCGACGAACTGGTGCCTCCGGACGACGGCTTTGGGACGCCCGGAAACGGCGAGTTCAATACACCGTCCCTCGTCGAGGCCGCCGATACCGGCCCGTTCTTCCACAACAACTCGGTTGAGACCATCGAGGGAGCGGTTGCCTTCTACAACGGCGATGCCTTCAACAACTCGCCCGCTGGTCAGCTTCTCGTGGGCGCCACGGGGAGCGGCATCAACCTGGATGCAACCCAGGTCGTGGAGGTGGCCGCATTTCTGAGGGCGATCAATGCCCTCGAGAACATTCGGCAAGGCATCGAGCTCCTCGATTCCTTTGCGAGCAGGAAGTTCCTGGGGAACGAGAAATTCGATCAACTGCTCGCCCGCGCGGGTCAAGAGACGGACGACGGCATCGAGGTGCTGACCGCCGGTGGCCTGCATCCTCTTGCCGTGGCTCAGTTGAGGAAGGCCCGTCGGCTCATCCAGGAAGCGATGGAGAGTCGTTCCTCGAGTGAAACGCTTGCCCGGCAAGCGATTGGCAAGCTGGAGAACACTCGGGACGACCTGATCGAATCCCAGTAGGGATCTCCCGTTGATTTGAGGAGATGGAGACATGCTGAAACACCGCATCGCAATCGGCCTGGCGTTCGCATTGCTCTTGAGCTTGCCTTCTGCCTACGCACAGAAGGCGACGGAGATCTTCATACCCATCGGGGCATCGCCGGGCTTGTCTGGTGAGTACACCAAGATAGGACCCATCGAGGCGGCCAGCGCCCTGAATCAGAGCGTGACAACGTCCGATCCCTCGGGAAGCTATACCGTCCGGGTGGTGGAGGGCACCAAGGTCTGGCTGGACAAGAGCAAGATGAAAGCGACCAGTGAGGTCGGAGGCTTCGCGGACCTCCTCGCGGGCCGGACGGTCGAGGTCAAGTTCAGGGACAACGATCCAGACAACCCGGCCGAATGGATCAAGGTTCAGATCGCTGAGTAGATCTAGGAATCCGGAGCCACGCCAACTGCGTGGGCCACCGCGGAGGCGATCTGGATGTCCTGGACGGCGACACCGGTGGAGTCGAAAACGGTGATCTGATCCTTGCCTGTGCGCCGGGGCACCCGGCCGGCGATGATGTCGCCCAGATCGCTCACCCGGTCGGGGGCGATGGCCGCGGCGTCAAGCGCCAGGGCGATCTCACCGCGCTCCCGGCACTGCGAACGACTGTCCGCCACGACGAGCTGTGCCCGCGCCAGTATTCCCACGTCGAGCTCCTGCTTGTGGGGCGCGTCTGAGCCGATCGCGCTGATGTGAGTGCCCGGGCGGATGTCGTCGGCCTTCAGCAGGGGCTCGCTCGACGGTGTCGTCGTCACGATGAGGTTGCAGCTTGCTCCCAGCTCGGACGCGTCCTTCGTTAACGCCACATCGAACCCCATTGCCGCGACATCGTGCCGGTAGGTTTCGAGCCGTTCATCGCTCCGTCCCCAGGCGAGCACGGCCCGGCAATCGGTGATCGCCTTCAGGTGCTCCACCTGCATGCGGGCCTGGACTCCCGTTCCCGCCACACCGATTCGCTCCACCCGGTTCGGTGCCAGGTAGCGTGCAGCGATGGCCCCAGCCGCAGCGGTGCGGACGTCGGTGAGGTGCCCGCCGTCGAGAAGGGCCGCCACCGGGCGGCCGGTGGCCTGCTCGAAGAGCAGCATCATGCCGTCACCGGACGGGAGCCCCAGCTCCGGGTTCTTGTAGAAGCCGGAGGCGATCTTGATCACGTACCAGGGCTCGTCGCGGATGAACCCGTACTTGATGTGGACCTCTCCGCGATCGAGGATCAGCTCGCCCACCGGCGGCACGACCGTCTGGCCCTCGGAGTAGGCCACGAAGCCCGCCTCGATGAGGGGCAGCACGTCCAGCCCGGCGAGGGCCTCTTCGATCTCTGGTCGTTCGATGATCCGCATGCTCAGGCCCTCGCAGGCTCCAGCTCGACGAGCATCTCGTGGATCCGGTCGAGACCGTCCCGGAGGTAGTCGTGGGGGAGGCCGTAGCTGATGCGCAGGTGGCCGTCGACGCCGAAGTGGTCGCCCGGAATGATGAACACGCTCTTCTCGTCTCGCAGTCGCTCGACGAGCTCGCTGGAGTTGATGTCGATGCGGTAGCGCACGAACGCGATCGCCGCCGCCTGTGGCGGGACGAGCTGGAACAGGTCCCCGTGACTCTTCATCCACTCCTCGGGCACTGGGAAGCCGTCGCGAATGTAGCGCCGCGTCCGAGCGAGGATTTTGGGTCGAAGGCTCTCCGAGAGGGCGAGTGCCGTGAGGTGGTTCGAGAGGGCTGTGGTCGCGATGGTGGTGTACTCGTGACGCGCCCACATGTCGTCGAGGGTCTTTGCCGGCCCGACGGACCATCCGACTCGGAGACCGGGCAGGCCGTAGGCCTTGCTCATGCTCCCCTGAGCGAGGACCTTGTCGTACCGTCCGTAGAAGCTCGGAGTGTCCTCGTCGGTTTCACGCTCCGCCCCCCGGTACACCTCGTCCGCGAGAAGCCATGCCCCCGTCCGCTCGGCCACTGCGACGACGGCGTCCATCTCGGAGCCGGTCATGATCCGTCCCGTGGGGTTGTTCGGGTTGCAGACCGCGATGAGCTTTGTCTTCGAGGCCGCGGCGGCCTCGAGCCCGGCTAGGTCCGGGGCCCACCCCTGGTCCTCGGACAGGTGGCATTCCCGGACCTTGAATCCGTGGTTCTTGGCGATCCCCCACACCTGCATGTAGTTCGGCAGCATGATGACGGCCTCGTCTCCCGGCTCGAGGAGGGTCGTCAGTGCAAGAAAGTTCGCTTCGGCCGCGCCGACGGTGACGAGGACGTTGTCCGGTGTGGCTCCCTGGTAGAGCGCTGCAATCGCCTCCCGCAGCTCGACCGTGCCGTTGGCCTGGGGATAGTTGATCAGGACGTCGCCGACCGACCCGAGGTCCTGGCCGCCCAGCTCGAGGAGCTCCGTCAGCGTCATGGGATGAACGCCGCTCTCCGAGAGGTTCACGTCCACGACGTTCTCCCACTTGGACATCATCCATTCCATGACGAACGGCTGGAACTCGCTCCTGGTCATTTTCCGCTCAGCTCGCTCTCGACCGACAACCGAGCGCTCGTGGGAGCGCGGCGCGTCACCGTGGCCACGTGCAGCAACCAGGTTTCGGGATCCACTTCCATCGCGGTCGGTGGGGCCGGAAGCGACACGCGCGCCTCGTCCCGCGTCCGTCGAAGAGTGATCGTGCGCTTCTCGATCTCGCCGCCGATGTGGAAGGCGATCTGGAGAGGGATCTCGTAGGGGTCTCCGCTCTGGATCTGCTCGACCTCGACGACGGCCTGCCGGGTCGCGGCGTCCCAGCCCCACGTCACGTGCAGCTCCGGAACCCCCGAGCGGCGGAGCCACTGGTCGAAGAAAGCCTCGAGAGGTTGGGACGTGTGGCCCTCGAGGACTTGCCGGAGATCCGCGGTCGTCGCGTTGCCGCCGGCGTGGGTCTGGTAGAACTCGCGTAAGGCGGCGAAGAACGCCTCGTCACCGATCCGATGTCGGAGCATGTGAAGCACCCAGGCGCCCTTGCGGTAGACGATGCTCGTGAGCTTGTGCTGAGGGTCGGTGATCGCGGGATCCACCACTGCTCCCGGGTCTTTCAGCTCGAGGATCTCCTTCTTTCCCTCGGCCATACGCCGGGGCAGAGTCTCCGGCCCGTCGACGTGCTCGTAGAAGAGCGCGTCGAAGTAGGTGGCGAAACCCTCCGACAGCCAGAGGTCGTCCCAGTCGGCCGGCGTCAGGGAGTTGCCCCACCACTGGTGGGCGATCTCGTGCGCCACGGGGAACTCGTCGACATCCGGGCCCTGCAGCTCGGTCTCGGCGTAGAAGATCGCGCTGGCGTTTTCCATGCCCAGGTAGCGGATGGTCGACTGAACCTGGGCGAGCTTGGCATAGGGGAAGGGGCCGAGCCGGTCCGCGAAGTACTCGAGCATCAGGGCGGTGCGGCTGAACATTTGCGCGGCCGCGTCGGCGTCGGATGGGAAGACCCAGAGGCTGAGCGGGACTCCCCGTGCGGCACCGATCCGGGTCACCTCAAACTCGGCGAGGCCGATGACCATGCAGTAGGTCGGGATGGCCACCGGTTCGCTCCAGACCGTGAGCCTCCGCCGGTCCGAGAGCGATCGTGTTTTCACGAGCTGCCCCGGGGCCACGACGTCGAAACGCTCGTCTGCCGTGACGCTGAAGGAGACGGTGGCCTTGTCCGAGGGGTGGTCCACCGTGGGCAACCAGCGACGCGCGCCCTCGGGCCAGTTGTCCGCGAAGAGCACCTGTTGCCCGTGCGCGTTCGGCCGGGCGACGAGCGCTCGCCCGTCGGGCCGTCCGGTGTAGTGCACGCTCACCGAGACAATGCCCTCCCGTGGCAGCGCTGCTCGCAGGGCGACGGTCAATCGCCCTTCGTCGTGAGTCCAGGACAGCGGCCCGGCCTCATCCCTGACGTCCTGCACGGTCGGCCCTTCCAGGTCGAACCGGATCTCCCTCAACTCGGGGGCGAGCAGGCGCACGTCGGCCCTGACCGTCGCGTCGTAGCCGAAGTTCTCGTCGAACTCGATGTCGACGTGGTAGTGAAGCACGTCAACGGGCTGGCGCGGATAGGTGTCGGCGTGCCCCGCGGCGGCCCCTGCCATGGCCAGGAGCGCCGTGGCACAGCAGCGAGGAACGCTGCTATCGAATCTCGCGTACTTCATCAAGCGGCTTTTTCTTGATATCCGGCACCGTGGCGTCCGGGGCCGGGTAGCCCACCGGGATGAGGAGAAAGGGCCGCTCGTTTTTCGGGCGGTCCAGGATCTCTCCGAGGAAGCGCATCGGGCTCGGGGTGTGGGTGAGGGTGGCCAGGCCGGCGCTGTTGAGCGCGGCGAGCAGAACGCCGGCCGCGATGCCGACGGACTCCTGCACGTAGTAGCCTTTGTGGCGGCTCTCGGTCCCGTCGGGCCCCACCTCGGGCTCCCAGTCGATGGCGAACATCACCACCAGCACAGGCGCCGTTTCGAGAAACGGCTTGTGCCAGTCCGTGCCGAGAGGAGCAAGGTCTGCCAGCCACTTCGGTGGGGCCCTCCTCTCGTAGAACTCCCGCTCCTCGGCTTCTGCTCCCTCCCGGATGCGTCGCTTCGTGTCGGGGCCGCGAACGACGACGAAGCGCCAGGGCTGGCGGTTCGCCCCGGACGGTGCGCTGGCCGCGGCTTCGATCGCCGTGTCGACGAGGTCGAGGGGCACGGGATCGGGAGAGAAGTCGCGGACGCTTCGGCGTCGTCGAACGGGATCTCGAAACGCACGGACGCGGGCCCGCGACTCCTCGACGGGGAGACGCTCGAACTCGAGAGGCACGAACGTGTAGGGCATGGTCGGCCTGCTATAGTGAAAAACCGGATGTTATCCGACTTCCACCTCCGAGGCGGCGACGGCCTCGCGCCAGCGGAGTCGCGCCCACCGGGATGAGCCGCAGCGCGATTCCTCAACTTGCTTTGACGCCTCGCGAGCGTGCGATCGTCGAAAGGCTCCGGACACCCCTGGCCGTTCAGAGGTGGCTTCGGGCACTGCCCTGCAACTACGAGACACGCGGAGAGACCCTTCGCTCCTTCCGGGGTGTGGTGCGCTCAGCGAAGGCCCACTGCCTCGAAGCAGCGCTCGCCGCCGCTGTCATCCTCGAGCAACACGGCGACCCACCGTTGCTGCTGAGCTTCGCTAGCGTCGACAAGCTCGATCACGTTCTCTGCGTCTTCCGGCGAGGAGGCAAGTGGGGCGGGATCAGCCGTTCGCGTGATCCCGGCCTCCACGGGAGGCGTGCCGTCTTCCAGACGCCACGACAGCTCGCCGCGAGCTACATGGATCCGTACGTGGACCTGACTGGCCGGATCGTGGGCTTCGCCATCGCCGACCTGCGCGACCTGGGACGGTACGACTGGCGGCTCAGCGAGCACAACGTTCGACGCGTCGAGCAGTGGCTGATCGAATACCCGCACCGGCCCCTGGGAATGTCGAACGCGCGCTACCGCTGGCTCCACGAGCGCTACCGCCGCTACCGCGCCCGCTACCCCAACCGCAAGCCCTTCTACTACGAGAACCGACGAACATGATGTGACCCGCGCCGCTCAGGCCAACGCGGGTCATCCTGAGGAGCCCCACCCTGGACGTGCGCGCTCCATCGAGACGGCTCGCTCGAGCACGAGCGAGCCTGAGTTACACTTGGGCACCGTGGGCGACTCCGACGACACCCCCGAGGCGGTGGCTGACGACCGTGGCCGCCGACCCTGGCACGAAGGACCCGACGACGAGGTCGTCTCGGAGAGTCGGCTGGGCCTCGTGGACGACGAGCTTCTCCACCAGATCGAGAAGCTCGACCCGGAGGAGGGCGCCGACGGTCGCCTGATGGAGATCGTCGAGAGCGAGCGACACTTCTTCATCCGCCAGGAGGCGGCAAAGAGGATCCGGGACCGGACGCTCCTTTTTCCGTATGAGGACGATCGCCACGTGGGCCAGATTCTCATTCGGTATCTGACGCGACGCGAGGATGTGACCTATCTCGAACGGCTCGTTGCTAGAAGCCACCACGTGGAGGTGCGCGCTGCCGCCCAGGTGCAGCTGGCGCAGCTGTGGGGGCGCCTCGGGGGCCCGCGCACGGCCGATGGCGAGGACGCTCCCCCGGCCCCGCAGTTCAAGCCCCCGGCGCCGCCCGAAGAGGATGTGGAGGTCATCGAGGTCGAGGCGGATCCGGACGGGGTCGACGGCAGCCTCCTCGGGTGGGCCATCCACTTCCTGGTCGAGTCGACCTGGACGCACCTCGGCATGGGTATGGCCACGGACCTTCTCCGCCGCAGCCACGCAGGGATTCTCGCCCAGCGGCCCGCTCTCTCGTATTTCACGGTCGAGGACGACGCCCGGGTCAACATCGACCTGTCTCTCGGGGCCCGGCTCCCGAAGGAGGCGCTGGTGGCCGTGGCCTCCTGGATGATGACGTTTCTGGAGGCCGCACAGCGTGTCGCGCCCGACATGGAGCGGCCTCCGGTGCGCGAGTCGACCCGGCTGATGGCAGACGCTCTGGAGCAGGTCGGCTTCTACGAAGCGTGCGAGAGCGCCGAGCGCGTACGCCCGGCAGTCGAATAGCTCATGGGTCCGGAGGCGTCCTGCCCCCGCTCGTCCATTCCGGAATCGGATCGTGCTCGAGCCCCATCCGGTCGAGCACCCGGGCGACCGTCTGGCTGACGATCTCGTCCACGGTCGTCGGCTTCCGATAGAAAGCCGGTACCGGCGGAAAGACGACTCCACCCATCTCTGCGAAGGCCAGCATCTGCCGAAGGTGGCCCACGTGGAGAGGTGTCTCGCGGACGAGAGCGACCAGCGGTCGGCCTTCCTTGAGCGTCACGTCCCCGGCGCGGGCGATCAGGGTGTCGGCGTGGCAACTGGCGAGGGCGGCGAGCGTCTTAATGCTGCAGGGTGCGATCACCATCCCCGCCGTGCGAAACGAGCCGCTGGCCAGAGAGGCGCCGATGTCCCGGTCGTCGTAGACGACGTCAGCCAGCGCCTCCACTCTCTTCGCGGACCAGTCGGTCTCGGTGGCGAGGGTGCGCTTCCCCGAAGGGCTGATGACGAGGTGCGTCTCGAGCGAGCGGTTCTTCCCGAGCTCCTCGAGCAGGCGGATGCCGTAGACTGATCCCGAGGCGCCGGAGATTCCGACGACGATGCGCGTCTTCCTGGCGGCTCTTGTCAGAGGGTTCCTCTCAGGCCATGGTACACCGCCTGCGTGGGTCTCCCCGATTCGCGTAACATCCAAGGCCGGACCACTTCCACGGAGCCGCGACGTCGATGCCGATCTACGAGTTCTACTGCCCGCACTGTCACCGTGTATTCAACTTCCTGTCCCGCAGGATCGACACCCGGAAGATCCCGGCGTGCCCGGACTGCGAGCAGAAGGGGCTCACCCGCCGGGCCTCGGCGTTTGCGATCTCGAAGGGCCGCACGGAGCCGAAGCCGGACTCCGCCGAGCCCGAGGTCGACGAGGCTCGCCTGGAGCGGGCGATGCAGGCGCTGGCCGGCGAGATGGAGTCGCTCGACGAGAACGACCCCCGCCAGGGAGCTCAGCTCATGAGGAAGCTCTTGGACGCGACCGGCCTGCCCGTGGCCGGTGGCATGGAGGAGGCCCTCCGGCGCATGGAGGCAGGCGAGGACCCGGAGAAGATCGAGGAGGACATGGGCGATGTCCTCGAAGGAGATCCGTTCGGGGGCCTCCTGGGCGGCGACGAGGAGAAGGACCCGAATTCTGGGAAGAAGAAGGGACGAGGGCGATTGCGGAGAATGCTGCCCCCGAGCGTGGATCCGGAGTTGCATGAGATGTGACCAGATGCGCGAAGCGCATCTGGTCACATCCTGAGGCGGGCCGCTTTGGGGGATCGCGCCGAAGGATCCGACCGGCGGTCTCTTTGCCGACGCGGGTCATCCTGAGGAGCCCGATTGGGACGTGCGACGAAGGATCTCCCGATACCGCCGACGGAACAACGGAACAACGGAACAACGGACTGTTCCTCGAACGGGGTCTAAGGAGCGTTCGAGGAACGATCAGGCATGCGCATGCTCCCCGCAGCAGCGTTCTTCGAGCTGGACGGTCACGTGGCTGATCGGGAAGTGGTGTGTCAGCCGATGCCGGAGGGCGGCCAGGACCTCTCCGTGGGGCGCGCCGTCGTGGAGGAGCGCATGGGCGGAGAGGGCATGGACGCCCGAGGTCAGGGTCCAGACGTGCAGGTCGTGGACGGTCTTCACGCCTGACACGTCCTCCATCGCCTCGCGAACGGCGGAGATGTCCACCTCCCGGGGGGTGCCTTCGAGAAGGACCTGGACGGCATCCCGCAGGAGTGCAAAGGTCCGTGGCAGGATGAAGATGGCGATGAGGAGCGCCACCACGGGGTCCACCCAGTACCAGCCCGTGGCCATCATCACTGCTGCGCCCAGGATGACGCCCACCGAGGACGCGGCGTCGGCCAGGACCTCGTTGTACGCTCCCCGCACGTTGAGGTTGGACCGGGAGCCGGAGTGCAGAAGGAGTGCCCCGGTGACGTTGACGGCCAGGCCCACGATCGCAACCACCAGCACGGGCCCGCTTGCGACCGGCGTCGGGTGGGAGAAGCGCTCCCAGGCCTCCAGCAGGATGTAGCCGGCGACCAGGAGGAGAACGAGGCCGTTGGTCATGGCGGCCAGGATCTCGACCCGATGGTAGCCGTACGTGCGCTTTGGACTGGGCGGCCGCTCGGAGAACTTCATGGCTGCCAGCGCCAGGACGAGCCCGCCCACGTCGGTGAGCATGTGGCCCGCGTCCGCCAGGAGCGCCAGGCTCCCGGTCAGAAGGCCCGCTGCCACCTCGACCGCCAGGAACCCCAGGGTCAGGGCCAGAACGACGGCCAGGCGCCGGCTGGCCAGGCCCCGCGGCGGGGTGTGGGAGTGATCGTGTCCCATGGGCCCTCAGCATAGCAGGGGGCCGAGGATCTGGATCAAGCGATGGGAATGGCATGGCCGGGCTCGTTGATATACTTGCGCGGTTTGCTCTATTCCTGAGATCGAGGTGTATCCGTGAGTCATCAGAAGAGACTGGCAATCCTCGTCGGAGGCGGTCCGGCACCGGGCATCAACAGCGTCATCGGTGCCGCAACGATTCGCGGGATCCTGGACGGCGTGGACGTCGTGGGCGTAAACGACGGTTTCGAGTGGATCATGCAAGGCAACGTGGACCACGTGCATCCCCTGACCATAGAAGAGGTCAGCCGGATCCATTTTCGAGGCGGATCGCACATCGGCATCTCCCGAGCCAACCCCACGAAGGACCCGCAGCACCTCGAGAACGCCGTCATCTCTCTTCTCCGCCTGAACGTCTCCCAGCTCATCACCATCGGTGGAGATGACACCGCGTTCTCGGCGATGAAGCTCGCAGAGAAGGCACAGGGGCGCATCCAGGTCGTCCACGTTCCAAAGACAATCGACAACGACCTGGACCTGTCCGGGTACGTCGACACCTTCGGCTTTCAGACCGCTCGGCACATCGGCGTGGGCCTGGTCAAGAACCTCATGGTCGACGCCACGACCACGTCACGGTGGTACTTCGTCATCGCCATGGGTCGCAAGGCCGGCCACCTCGCCCTGGGCATCGGCAAGGCGGCGGGCGCCACCTTGACGCTGATTCCCGAGGAGTTCGGAGAGGGCAAGATCCACCTGGCCACGATCGTCGACACGATCGTCGGCTCCATCGTCAAGCGGCTGTCCTACGGCCGGCGCGACGGTGTCGCGGTCCTCGCCGAGGGCCTCGTCCTGTCGATTCCGCCGGAGGACCTGGACCAGCTCGACGACGTGGAGCGGGATGCTCACGGCCACGTCCGGATCGCCGAGGTGAGCATCGGTGAGATCCTGAAGGCCCAGGTCCAGGCTCGCCTCAAGGAGCTCGGCATCAAGACGACGATCGTGGCCAAGAACATCGGATACGAGCTCCGCTGCGCCGATCCCATCCCCTTCGACATGGAGTACACGCGGGATCTCGGCTACTGCGCGACGAAGTACCTCCTCACCGGGGGAACCGCCGCCATGGTCTCGATCCAGGGCGGCCAGTTCGTCCCGATCAAGTTCACCGACATGCTCGACCCCGCGACCGGAAAGACCCGAGTCCGCCTCGTCGACGTCAGGTCCGCCCGATACGCCATTGCCCGACGCTACATGATCCGACTGCGCCGCGACGACTTCGACGATCCACATGAGCTGGCCAAGTACGCGGCGACCTGCGGGATGAACCTCCAGGACTTCCGCAAGCGCTTCGAGGGTCTGGTCAAGAACGAGCTGCCCCCGCTTCAACTCGACGGGATGCCGAAGCCAAGCGGGGAAGCTCCCGAGAAAGCGGCGTCGGTTGCGAGCGGCGCCCCAGAGACGGCCTGAGCCTCTTCCGAAGACGCGGGGTACTAGGTCAGGCCGGCATCTCGAAGCCGGCGCCAAAGCGTCGTTCGGCTGATGCCCAGCGTCCTGGCCGCCGCTCCGCGATTCCAGCGGTGATCCTCGAGCACACGGCGCAGCCGCTCGATGTCTTCGGGCCCGGCCCGTCGGGCGCGCCGGGTCTTGCCTGCGGTCCGGGGAGTGTCTCGCTCGCTCGGCCGGGGCCGGCCCGCCGACCTGGCACCGGAGGTCTTCGGAAAGGCCCGTGGGACGAACTCTGGAAGATCCTCGGGCAGCAGGGTCTGGCCTCGGCACACGGCCACCGCGTATTCGAGGGCATTCTCGAGCTCGCGGATGTTGCCCGGCCAGTCATGATGGAGCAGCGCCCGCAGGGTAACGGGTGAGAAACTCAGGCCCCGGCTGTGGCGGGCGCCGGCCCGGGCGAGGATGGCCTGAGCGAGTGGCTCGATGTCCTCGCTACGCTCCCGCAACGGCGGCACCCGGATCGGCACCACGCGCAGCCGATAGTAGAGGTCCTCCCGAAAGCGCCCGGCCTTGACCGCCGCCTGCAGGTCGACGTGGGTGGCTGCGATCACCCGGGCGCGGCTGGTCCTCGGTGCGCTTTCCCCAAGGCGCTCGAAAGTGCCGTCGTGGAGGACACGCACGAGCTTCAACTGGAGCGCCGGGGGGAAATCACTCACGCCGTCGAGGAACAGGGTCCCCTCCGAGGCCATCTCGAGCCGCCCGACCCGGGCGCGCACCGCACCCGTGAAGGCGCCCTGGACATGGCCGAACATCTCGCTCTCCAGCAGCTCCGCCGGGAGCGCGGCTGCGTTGATGGGGACGAAGGGTCCGCGGCGCCGAGGAGAGTGGTCGTGGATCGAACGAGCCACGCGCTCCTTGCCCGTGCCGCTCTCTCCGGTGATCAGGACGGTGGCCTCCGAGTGCCTGAGGTTCTCGATCAGGACGAAGATGCGGAGCACCGCCGCCGAGCCGCAGGTGCGCTCTCCACCCCTCCCGTCGCGGACAGCAGAGCGAGGGTGAGCGTGCCGGCGGGGCCGAACAGCTCCGGCCCCAGGAGCTCGGAAACATGCTGGCCCACCACCCGTTGGCTCGCACCCTGGCCCAGGGACTCGTCGATCGCCGGCGACGCGTGGACGATGCGAAAGTCCCCGTCGAGGCAGAGGAACGTCCGGCCCAGTGCGGCGAAGGCCGCGCTCACACCCTGCCAGGCGGCGTCGGGCTCGACATCAGGCGGGTCTTCGCTGTCCATCGTTGCGGTTGACGGAGTATATGTCTTCATCTTGTCCTTGCCGAGACCCGCGGCTAGAGTTCATCCATGACCAGACTGTGCGGCGTCTTGCTCGCGGTGGCGGCGCTTCTCACCGCAGCCTCCCACGCCGCGGCCCAATCCTCGGGCCCCGACGTCAACTACGACGAGTCGCGTGTCGGCGACCTCCCCCTGCCCGATCCGCTCGTCGCCGCGGACGGGACCCGCGTCGCCAACGAGGCGACGTGGCGGCTGACCCGCCGCGGGGAGGTCCTCCAGCTGTTTCGGACCAACGTGTACGGCCGGGCCCCCGGTGCGCCGCCGGCAATGCGCTTCGAGGCCGGGACGCCGTCCAGCGCACTCGACGGACAGGCCACCCGCCGTCAGGTCCGCGTCCTCTTCTCCGGCGAGGACGTCGGGCCGGCCATGAACCTCCTCCTGTTCATCCCGACGGCGGCGCTGCGTCCCGTCCCGGCGTTTCTCGGCTTGAACTTCGGCGGGAACCACACGGTGCACCCCGATCCGGCCATCACACTCTCACGCTCGTGGATGCGGGATGGCCCCGGCGTCGTCGACCATCGCGCGACGGACGCCGCCCGGGGCAGCGGGGCGAGCGGCTGGCCGGTGGAGACGATTGTGGGGCGGGGCTACGCCCTGGTCACCGCGTACTACGGGGACATCGACCCGGATTTCGACGACGGCTTTCGAAACGGTGTCCATCCGCTCTTCTACAGACCGGGTCAGACGCACCCCGATCCCGACGAGTGGGGCGCCATCGGGGCGTGGGCCTGGGGCCTCTCCCGGGCCCTCGACTATCTCGAGACGGAGCCGGGCATCGACGCCTCGCGGGTGGCGGTCCTCGGACACTCCCGGCTGGGCAAGACGGCGCTGTGGGCCGGGGCGCAGGACGAGAGGTTCGCCCTCGTCGTGTCGAACGACTCCGGAGAAGGCGGCGCGTCGCTATCTCGACGCTGGTACGGGGAGACGATCGCCCGGCTGAACAGCGCGTTTCCACACTGGTTCTGCCGGAACTATCGCCAGTACGACGACGACGTGGCCGCGCTGCCCGTCGACCAGCACATGCTCATCGCCCTGAGCGCCCCCCGGCCCGTCTACGTCGCGAGCGCCCTCGAAGATCGCTGGGCCGACCCCCGGGGAGAGTTCCTTGCCGCGAAGGCCGCCGGTCCCGTGTACGGTCTGTTCGGGCTCTCGGGACTGGACGTCGCGAAGTGGCCTCCCGCCGACACGCCCGTGGGGCGGACCATCGGCTATCACGTGCGACGGGGAGGGCACGCCCTCACGGCGTACGATTGGGATCGGTATCTCGACTTTGCCGATCGTTTCTTGAAGCTGCCTTCAGAGGTGCAGGTAGGATTTCCCTAGCGACGACCGGGCCCGGGCATGGGCCGCAGCAGGAGGCGACATGGACGCGGCATTCAACGAGTTCCTGGGCGGTGAGCTGGACAAGATTCGTGAGCAGGGCCTCTTCAAGGAGGAGTGGCCCATCCTCGGAGAGCAGGGCTCCAGAATCCGCGTCGAGGGTCGCGAAGAGCCGGTCCTCAACTTCTGCGCGAACAACTACCTTGGCCTCTCCGGCCATCCGGAGCTCGTCGCTGCCGCGCACCGCGCTCTCGACGAGTGGGGCTATGGGATGTCCAGCGTGCGCTTCATCTGCGGGACACAGGCCCTTCACCTGGAGCTGGAGACGAAAGCCGCGGCGTTTCTCGGCATGGAGGACGCCATCCTCTACGCGGCCTGCTTCGACGCGAACGGTGGCGTCTTCGAACCGCTCATCGGGCGCGACGACGCCATCGTGACCGATCAGCTCAACCACGCGTCCATCATCGACGGGGTGAGGCTGTGCAAGGCGAAGCGGTTCGTGTACGCCCACGCCGACATGGCGGATCTCGAGGCGAAGCTGAAGGGAGCGCGCGCCGCGCGCTTCCGCGTGCTGGTCACCGACGGGGTCTTCTCGATGGACGGAGACGTGGCGCCGCTGCCCGAGATCTGCGACCTGGCCGAACGATACCGGGCGGTGGTTCTCGTGGACGACTCGCACGCCACGGGCTTCATGGGGAAGACGGGCCGCGGCACGTGGGAGCACCACGGCGTCGGAGGGCGGGTCGACATCATCACGACGACCTTCGGCAAGGCCCTGGGTGGTGCTCTGGGCGGCTGCACCGCGGGCCCGAAGGCGGTGATCGAGATGCTGCGTCAGCGCAGCCGGCCCTATCTCTTCTCGAACTCCCTGGCCCCGGCTATCGCGGGGGCGACCCTCCGCGCCCTCGAGCTCCTGAGCGCCAGCACCGAGCTCCGCGACCGGCTCGAGACGAACACGAAGACCTTCCGCGACCGGATGACCGCCGCCGGGTTCGAGATCCGCCCAGGCGTTCACCCGATCGTGCCCATCATGTTCTCCCGCTTCGCGCCGGAGGATGCCCCGCTCGCTCAGCGGTTCGCCCTGGCGCTGCTGGACGAGGGGATCTACGTGAAGGGCTTCTTCTATCCGGTGGTGGCGAAGGGCCTGTCTCGCATTCGTGTCCAGCTCTCCGCTGCCCACGAGGCGGAGCACATCGACAGGGCGGTGGAGGCGTTTACGAAGGTAGGGAAGGCCCTGGGCGTTCTCTAATCGACTAGGTGGGGTCGGGTCTTGTTGCGCCAGGGGACGCCCTGGGAGGTGGGAAGCATGATGTAGAGCCATCGTGAGTGAAACCCTCCTGATCGGCCCCGGCGGGGCGGCGAGAAGCCGC
>CAUZDW010000030.1:0-45199 GCA_963578825.1 Vicinamibacteria bacterium | reverse complement strand
GGAGCGCCGCCTCCAGCGGCTCACCAGCCGTTTCGACCGTGCACTCGGCTGCTACTCCTCAAATGATCGGTGCAAGTACACGCCTGAACTCAATCCCGCATGCCCGATGAATAATGCGGGCTAGGGCTCGACGGAGACCCGGACTCGAGACCTACTTTGTGGGCCATCCCGGTCCAGCAGGGGTCGAGGCGCCCTCTCCTGACACAGCGCAGGTCTGCTGCGACGAAGCTGACGACGACTCCAGCCTCGGGGGGTCGGTGTTGGCATCTGCTATGGTAGAATAATGCCATGCGATCTACCATCGATTCTGCCGGACGAGTGGTGATACCCAAACCCCTGAGAGAGAGCGTCGGTCTCGGCCGGGGCGAGGCCATCGAGATCCGGGAGAGAGACGGGCACATCGAGATCGAACCGGCCCCGACACCCATGTCCCTCATGCAGCGCGGAAGTGGACCCGTGGCGGTTCCCGGGAAGGAACTGCCCGCGCTGACGGACGCCGTGGTGAGGGAAACAATGGACAGGAGTCGGCGCTGATCGCCGTCGACACCAGCGTCGTCGTGGCCGCGTTCGCCTCCTGGCACGAGGGACATCGGGCGTCCGTCGCCGCTCTCGATCGAAACCCCCGGGTACCGGCACATGTGCTGATCGAGACCTACTCCGTCCTCACGCGGCTGCCTCCGCCCCACCGCGCGGAGGCGGATCTGGTCGTCGCGTTTCTGGCACAGCGCTTCCGTGATAGCCCGCTCACCTTGCCAGCCCGCGCCCACGTCGCGCTCCTGCAGACGGCGAGTGAGAGTGGGCTGGCAGGCGGAGCCATCTACGACGCGATCGTCGCCGCCACCGCACGCCACGCCGGGGCCACGCTGCTGACACGCGACCACCGAGCGCGCCTCGTGTACGAACGCATTGGTGTTCGCCATCAGATGGTCGGCTGAGTCCCGATCGTTCGTCCCGGGAGCAGTGCGATAGAGCACCGGAAGCAGCGGCCAGCGTGATAGCCTCTGCGGCGCGAGTGACGCTCTCGCTTCCCGGAGGGGATCATGCCTCGGCTCCTGTCTTCTCTCGTCGCGTTTGGCCTCGCGATCCTCGTTCTCTCGCCCGCAGCGAACGCCTCTGAATTCCGCAGCGACTGGCCCGTGGACGCGGGTCGGGTCTGGGTGGGCCGCGACTATTGGGCGAACCCGCTGCAGGATTGGCGGCTGCGCAACGGTCTTCTCGAGTGCCACGTGGCAGGAGGAGATCGCAACGTCTTTCTCCTGACCCGGGAGGTCGACGCCCGCTCCGGTGATCTCGACGTGTCCGTCACCCTCGGGAGGCTGGCCGGCGACACCGGCCCGCTGGGCGAGGGGTTCGTGGGCTTTCGGGTCGGGATCCGAGGGGCCTTCGACGACTATCGGGACAGCGCGGTGCGCGGCGCCGGCCTCAACGCGGGCATCACCGGTGACGGGCGCCTCTTCATCGGGACGATCGAGGGGGAGGCGCCACGGGTGTCGTCTCTGGATCGGCGGCTCGCACTTCGCCTGCAGGCCGAGCCGGAGGGGACCGTCTACCGGCTCACGCTGACGGCGACACACGAGGGTGGGGCGACCGTCACGATCACCCGTGAGGACGTCCCAGGCGAATGGCTGACCGGCGGCCTCGCTCTGGTCTGCAGCTCGGGCAAGGTCCTGCCCACCCCGGCCTCGTCGGAGATGCTCGCGGGCTTCGGCGAGCGGCGCGGCACCGCGCGCGGCGGCGCCTTCCGGTTCTGGTTTCACGAGTGGCGAGTGGCGGGCTCGAAGATCGAGCCTCACCCGGAGCGGGCCTTCGGTCCGATCCTGTACTCGCTCCACACGCTGAGCCGCGGAGTGCTGAAGCTCACCGCGCAGCTTGCGCCCATCGACGAACCCTCCGCCGTCGTGGCGCTGGAGGTCGAGCGGACGCCGGGACAGTGGACCTCCGTCGCCAACGCGCCCGTCGACCCACTGGCCCGCACCGCGAGCTTCCGGGTCGCCGACTGGGACGACACGAAGGACGTCCGCTATCGCGTCGCCCTCGATCACGGCGGAGAGCGTCACACGTGGGCCGGTACGATTCGCCGAGATCCGAGAGACGAGCCCGAGCTCGTCATCGCCGCCTTCACCGGGAACAACGACCTCGGGTTTCCCCATGCCGACGTCGCGCGCAACGTCCGGCACTTCGAGCCACACCTGCTGGCATTCACCGGCGACCAGATCTACGAGGGGGTGGGCGGCTACGGGGTCGAGCGCTCACCGCTGGCGGCGGCGACCCTGGACTATCTGCGCAAGTGGTACCTCTTCGGCTGGGAGTACCGGGAGCTCCTCCGGGACATCCCTGCCATCTGCCTGCCCGACGACCACGACGTCTACCAAGGCAACATCTGGGGCGCCGGCGGACGCCATGCCGAGCCCTACGGCAAGCCGGGACAGGACAAGGGCGGCTTCACCATGCCCGCGGCGTGGGTGAACACGGTCCAGCGCACCCAGACCTCACACATGCCCGACCCGCCCGACGCGGCGCCCGTCGAGCAGGGAATCGGCGTCTACTACGCCGACCTGCTCTACGGCGGCCTCAGCATCGCGATCCTCGAGGACCGCAAATGGAAATCGGCGCCGGCCGTGCAGATCCCTTCGGCGAGGATCGTGAACGGCTGGGCCCAGAACCCCGCCCACGACCCGGTCAGCCAGGGTGACGTGGAGGGCGCCGAGCTGCTGGGGCCCCGACAGGAGCAGTTCCTGGAGGAGTGGTCCGGGGACTGGTCGGGCGGGGCCTGGATGAAGATCGTCGTCTCGCAGACCCTCTTTGCCAACGTCGCCACGCTGCCCCCGCCGGCGGACACCGACGACGTGACGCCCCGGTTGCGGATCATGAAGGAGGGCGAGTACGCCGAAGGCGAGATACCGGTGGCCGACCACGACTCGAACGGCTGGCCTCAGACGCCCCGGGACCGGGCGCTCCGAGCAATGCGCAAGGGGCTCGCCTTCCACATGGCCGGGGATCAGCACCTGGGGTCGACGATCCAGTACGGGATCGACGACTGGAACGATGCGTCGTGGGCCTTCTGCGTCCCCTCGGTGGCGAACGTCTGGCCGCGGCGGTGGTACCCATCCGAGCCGGGGGCCAACCGGGCGCCTGGCGCCCCGCGCTACGCCGGGGAGTTCCTCGACGGCTTCGGCAACCGGATGACGGTCCACGCCGTGTCGAACCCGATCGAGTCGGGTGCCGAGCCGCGAGCCCTCTTCGACCGCGCCCCCGGGTACGGGATCGTCACGTTCGATCGCACGACTCGCCGCATCACCATGACCAACTGGCCGCGATGGGTGGATGCGACACAGCCGGATGCGCGGCCGTATCCCGCCTGGCCGATCACCATCGAGCAGACGGACAACGGCCTGCCCCGCAGCGGCTGGACTCTGCCCACTGTCTCGGCGCCCGGGCTCGAGGCCCCCATCGTCGAGGTCGTGAACGAGTCGAGCGGCGAGCGTGTCTACACGTTCCGGATCCAGGGAGAGTCGATCGAGGCCCCGGTGCCAGGCCCGGGAACGTATGCGGTTCGGGTCTTCGACCCGGACCGGCCCGAGAAGGAAGGGTCCTTCAAGGGCCTCCAGGCCCGGCAGGCGCACTGAGAATCACCTCGACCTGCCAGGGGCCCCGGGCGTCGTCGCCCCGCTCCAGCGTCGCCCGAAGGCGAAGCGATCCGGCTTCGAGCGGGATGGCCTGGAAGACGTGGCCTTTCGTCCCGGCCGGGAGGGTGACGCTGCGCGTCTCGTCTCCCAGGCGCAGGGTCGCCGACCCCCGGTCCTCCAGGGGTGGGAAACGCAGCCGCACGTCGTACTCCCCCGCCGTCGCCGCCTTCAGCTCCCAGTAGCCGTTCGAGTCCGGAGCCCAGGGTCGCCCTTTCGTGTGGCGCCAGTCCTGGCGCGTCAGGACCGTGGGGCTCTCGTGGGGTGAGCCGATGACGATGCGAGGCGGGTCGTAGTTGTCGGGACGGGTGCTGCTCACGTCGTCGAACCAGGCGTCGTAGGCGGCGCGCATTTCTTCCACGACCTCCGGCTTCTCGGACGCCAGGTCCTCGAGCTCCAGGGGATCCGCCTCCATGTCGTAGAGCTCGAAGGACGGCTCGCCTTCGAAGCCCTCGTTCCCGAAGCCACTGGGGTGGACCAGCTTGTAGCGCTGGTTCCGGGTCATGAAGTGGTGGTAGCGGACGGGGACGTTGCCCCGATGGGCCTGGATGGTGATCGCGCGGTCCGGCCAGTCCACGGTCTCGCCGCTGAGGAGGGGCCACAGGCTGCGACCGTCGAGGTGCGCGCCCATTGGGGCCCGGACCCCGGTCGCCTCGAGCACCGTCGGCAGCACGTCGATGTGCGCGGCGACCCGATCCGAGGTGTGGCCGGCCTCGAGACGCCCTGTCCAATGGACGAAGAGCGGCGAGCGGACGCCGCCCTCGTGGACGTGACTCTTCCAGCCCTTCATGCCGGCCACGTACCGGTTTCCGTTCGGACCGTTGTCCACCATGAAGAGCACGATCGTGTCGTTCGTCAGGCCGAGAGCCTCGAGGCGCTCGAACAGCCGCCCCACGTTCTCGTCGATGTTCGTGATCATCGAGAAGATGCGCGCCCGGCGGTCGAGGTCGGCTTCGCCGGGCAGGGGGTGGCCCTGCTCCTGCGGGAACCGATCGTCGGCAAGGTCGACCTCACGGTACTCGGCCAGGAGTCTCTCGGGAACGTCATGGAACGGCCCGTGCGGGGCGTTGGTCGGAATGTAGGCGAAGAAGCTCTCGCCTGCCCGGTGCTGCATCTCGATCCAGTCGAGCGCACGATCGAAGTAGACGTCCGTGCAGTAGCCCCGTGTCTCGACGGGCTCCCCGTTGTGAAAGAGGATGGCGTCGGTGTACTTCCCCTCGCCTCCCGGCGGATCCGAGGGCTGGCCGATGCCACCGCCACGGTGGACGAGCGCCTCCTCGAAGCCCTGGTCCATGGCACGCATCGGATACGCGTCGCCGAGGTGCCACTTGCCGAAGATCCCGGTGCGGTAGCCGGCCTCTTTGAGGATCTCGGCCAGGGTCACCTCCTCGGGCTCCATCATGGCTCTGCCGATGAAGGTGTCGATGGCCCGGGTGCGGTAGTTGTAGCGACCCGTCATGAGCGAGGCTCGGGTGGGCGCACAGACCGGGCTGACGTAGAACTCGGTCATCCGGGCGCTGCGGCCCGCCATGGCGTCGAGGTGCGGCGTGCGGATGGCGGGGTTGCCATTCACGCCCAGGTCGCCGAAGCCCTGATCGTCGGTGACGATCAGGATCACGTTGGGGCGCGCCTCAGCCTGCGGGGGCGCGGGCGTGCACCCTGCCGCCAGCCCGATGGCCAGCGGCAGGAGGGCGAACCGACCCACACGCCGCTTGTGTGTCGTCATCAGGCACCTCCAGTCTTCGGGCCGGTGGGCACGCGCCAGGGGACGAGCATGGGGACGGTGCGCTGGTACTCTCGATAGGGCTCCCCGATCTGGTGAACGAGATCACGCTCCTCGAGGATGGTCCCGAGCAGGAGCCAGCCGGTGAACAGGACACCGAACAGCAGCCGGTCGGCGGTGAGGTCCGGTGAGGCCCACACCATCACGAGGAAGAGACCGTATAGCGGGTGGCGCACCCAACGGTAGGGGCCCCGCACCGCGAGAGGCGGCTCCGGTGAGGCGCGACCGCGCCGATGGTCCCGGATCGCTCGCAGCCCGAACAGATCGAACGGACCGAGGGCCTTCACCGACCACACGAACAACGCCGATGCCGCCCCGAACACAGCGCGGAACGCCCAGCGGGCGGGACCCGCCGCGGAGAACAGGACGACGTGGGTGTGTTGCCACAACCCCACCACCAGCAGGAGGACCACACCGGAGGCAATGGAGTAGACCGCCGACTGGTAGTGAGCGGGCACCGCCCAACCCACTGATTCCCGAAACGCCCGGCGGACCATCACGGAATGCTGCGCGAAGAACACCAGGCACAGCATCGCGTCCCAGGCCAGGGTGGCCCTGGGGCCGAGCCCCAGCGGGACCAGCTCGAAGGGGCCGATCAGGAGGACGGCGAAGAAGCCCAGGAGCGAGAGGCCGCCGAGGAGTCCCGAGACGGCCTGGACGAGCGAGGAGATCATGATCTAGTCAACCAGTCACGTGCCGGCGCTCGAGTCGTGGAAACGTCCACGATCAGGGGGACGTTCATCCGCTCACAGCCGATCGCGCCCGAGTCTAGCAGCCCGTGGCCAGTGTCCTCTCGCCCGTCTCTTGCCGCGCCCTCGCCGGCTGGCCTATTCTTGAGTGCTCTCATGCTCAATCGGTGGCTCCTCTCCATTGCAACTGTGGCTGCGACGGCCCTGCCCCTTGCGGGCTGTGGGGGCGACGCCGCGAGGCCCAACGTCGTTCTCATCGTCGTCGACAGCCTCCGCGCCGACGCCCTGGGCAGCTACGGCAGCGAGCCCACTCCCTCCCCGGCCATCGACCACCTCGCCGCCGAGGGGGTGCGCTTCGAGCGGGCCGTGGCCCCGGCGTCGTGGAACCTGCCCTCGGTGTCCTCGCTTGTGACCTCCACCCCACCCTGGGTGCACGGCCAGGGAGCACCGCCGAGCGGAGCGCGAGAGGTCATCACCCTCGCGGGGTCGTTCGCCGCTGCGGGCTACCGTACCGGGGCGTTCACGGAGATGGCGTGGCCACTGCTCCAGCGGGACTTCGGGACCTTCCAGAACACAGCCTTCAAGGACGTGTTCGGGTCCCCCGACGCCAACAGCGCTGCACGGACCCTGGAAGCCGCTCTCGAGTGGGCCCGGGCGGACGACAAGGCGCCGTTCTTCCTCCTCGTCCACACCTACGAGGTTCACAGCTACTTCCTGGGGAAACCGCGCCATCACGAGCTCGCGCGGGACGATCAACCGGACTACGAGGGTCCGTTCCGGGATTGGGCGATTCGCGATCTGTCGCAACCCGCGGGGCCGCAGGTGATGGCGGCGCTTCTCGAGGCGAACGAGGACGACCTCGCCTACGTGCGCGCCCTCTACCATGCCGCGGTGAGGGAGATGGATCTCCAGGTCGCCCGCTTCCTGGAGGGCCTCGAGGAGGCGGGCCTCGACGACCGGACGGTCGTGGCGCTGACCTCGAGCAACGGCGAGGGCTTCCGCCCAGACCTCAACCGCGTCCATCACGGCGGACGCCTGCACCACGATGTGCTGCACGTCCCCCTCGTGGTGCGCTGGCCCGGCCACCTCGAGCCGTCGGTCGAGCCCTCGGTCGTGACGACCCTCGACCTGGGCCCCACGCTCCTTGCATTGGCCGGACTCCCGGAAGAGGCGCTCTTTGCCGGGCGCTCCCTCGTCGCCCCCGACACCGGCCTCCTCTCGGGGCTGGGCGGGCCCCGCTTCCATGTTCCCAGCCTCCAGAAGAAGCAGGTCGTCGCCCAGGAGGCGGCCTTCCGAATCCTTCCCTCGGGCGAGCGCGCACCGGCCACGAGCGCCCAGCTGGCACTCTACTACTCCGACTGGGTGACCTTCATCGACACGGGGGACGGGACCGAGCTTTACGACCTCAAAGACGACCCGGAACAGGAGAGGGACCTCTCCGCCGAACACCCCGACGGCGTGGCCCGCCTCCGCGAGAAGGTCCGAGGGTTGGCGGAGCAGGGAGCCGAAAGCGGCGCTGGGCCCGACCCCGAGCAGCTCGAGCAGCTGCGCTCCCTCGGCTACGTCCAGTAGCCCGGCCGAAGATCCTTCGCCCCTTTTGCCCGACACTCCACGTTCTCAAGACAACCTCGAACCTAGCGGATCCTCGTTCCCGGATTCCCGAAGAGGTGATAGACAGCTAGGAGCTCCGGCATCACCCCCGTCTCGGCGTAGGCGGCCTGCGCCGCGAGCACCGCGTCTCCAAGCCTCTCGTGCTCCCCCTCGGCTTGGTCCTGATCGCCGCCGATGGGGGTGACGACGACGCCGTCGAAATCGAACGAGAGATCCAAGGTGAAGTTGGAGCTGTAGCGCACGACGACGAAGTCGTCGTCGCTGCCGTTCGAGATGTAGCCGGCCTGAACGATCTTGCCGTCCGTCTGGATGGCCACCGTGGTGCCGAGGTCGTGGCCTGGGCCGATGGGGGTCGTGACGAGACAGCTCTGGCCGTGGCTGGGCGTCGCAGAGAGCGCCACCCAGAGCAACAATCCGCATCCCACGCCGATCTGCCGGCCCAGGCGCGCGGCGCCCGTCTGGGACCGTGAGGCGTGCGTCGCTCGCCGGAACATCGTCTCCACCCGTTCTCACCCGCTCGGACCAGGAACACGGACCGATCCCGGGAGGGAATAGGCAAGGCCCGTACCGCCTCTAAGTTGTTGTCCTACAGTGTTTCTCGGACAGCCCGCCCTCCGACAGTGTCGCGCAATCGGCCAGAACCTCAAGTAAAACTTGAGGTTCTGGCGCAGGCCGACTTGCCGCGCTGGACTCTTTTGCGAGGCAGCCGTCGGGGCCCGCCAGACAGGGACGTTCCGTTGCCGAGGCGCAGGCGGGGAGGGTGAGCCTACTTCGCTGTGGTGGAGGCCCGGTTCCGGTAGAGCTCCGGGTCGACGGCGGCGGCCATGGCCTCGGCGTCTAGGCCACCCCCGAGGAACGTGTTGACGCGCTGCGCACCCTCGAGGGGACGGGCCAGGATCTCGCTGTAGTGGACCTCGAGCGTCTCGAAGCAGGCTCGGTGAGTGAGCTGATACCTCGCCCGCCAGAGGTCGTCCTCGAAGTGGGATCGCATCCGCTCGGGGGGCGCGTCGTCGGTCTCGCCGCGACGGGCGAGCATCTTCTTCTGGGAGGCCAGCACCTCCTCGATATCACGGCGGATGAAGATGACCCGGTAGTTGAGGTCGGAGGGCAGCGAGCGGAGGAGGAAGGAAATGACTTTGATCGCCTTCCCGCGGGCCTCGGACAGCCAGCCCGGCTCCTTTTCCTGAACGAGGTCCTTGACGCGCTCGACCTCGTAGTACCCCTTGGGGTTGTCCTCGTCGGCGGTGCGCAGGCCGTCGGTGACGATCGGCACGCCTCCCGCCTCCAGCATTTTCATGAGCATGGACGTGCCCGAGCGAGGCAGGCCGGACACGACGACGACCGGCTCACCGAAACGAAGTTGCCTGTAGAGGCGCCTGAGTGTCGACATCATCACCAATTGGTCTCCTCGTCCCGTGCGCTGGCTGGGTCCGAGCGGCCAGCATAGGATAAAGTAGGAGGCTTGGGGAGGCGACGCCTGCGCTCCCCGACGATCCCCCGGCCGTGATGATCCGCCCGGTTGGAAACCACGAGAGGTGAAGGACAAGTGACCAGGGCCCACAACGGCTGGGCGCTCTTCTGGATTGCGGCATGCGTGCTCGCGACGGGCACGCCCGCCCAGGCCTACATCGGTCCCGGGGCCGGAATCGCGCTCCTGGGCTCGTTCGCCGTTGTCTTCGTCACCATCATTATCGCGGTGGCCCTCGTGCTCACCTGGCCCTTTCGCACCCTCTACCGCATGCTCCGCCGGCGCGGGCAGGGCCGGCCCTGGATCAAGCGCCTGATCGTCGTCGGCTTCGACGGGCAGGACCCGACGCTCACGGAGCGGCTGCTGGCCGAAGGCAGGCTCCCCAATTTCCAGAAGCTCGCGGACCGGGGCTGCTACAGCCGCCTCCGCACGACGTACCCCTCGATCTCGCCCGTGGCTTGGTCCTCCTTCAGCACAGGGGTCGAGCCCTCCAAGCACAGGATGTTCGACTTCCTGGAGCCGGACCGGAAGACGTACCTCCCGCTCCTGTCCTCGACACGGATCGGGGAGGTGACCCGGTTCCTCAAGCTGGGGCGCTTCCGCATCCCGCTCCAGAAACCGGAGATCCGGCTGACCCGAGGCTCGAAGGCGTTCTGGTCGATCCTGGGTGAGAGCAACACCTGGAGCACCGTGCTGCGGGTGCCGATCACGTTCCCGCCGGAGAAGTTCTACGGGGCGCAGCTGTCGGCGATGTGCACCCCGGACCTGCTGGGAACCCAGGGGACCTTCTACCTTTTCTCCACCCGACCGGAAGGCGAAAAGTTCAAGGAGGGGGGCGCCCGCCACACGCTCCGCAAGAACGGTGGCAGCTACGTGAGCACCCTCGAGGGACCGGAGAACAGCTTTCTCGAGGGCAACCCCCCGCTGAGGCTCCCGTTCGAGGTCCGGCCCGACCCGGACGGGCGGCGGGCCCGGCTGAGCGTCGGCGACCAGGTGGTCGACCTCGAGGTCGGGCAGCTCAGCGACTGGGTGAGCCTGATATTCCCCGCGGCGCCAGGCGTCAAGGTGCACGGCATCGCCCGGATGATGGTCACGGAGATGGACGAGCACATCTCGGTCTACATGACGCCGCTCAACATCGACCCCGAGAACCCCGCGATGCCGATCTCGCATCCTTCCTTCTACTCCACGTACCTGGCCAAGCGGATCGGGCCTTTCGCCACCCTCGGGCTGGCCGAGGACACCTGGGCACTGAACGAGGGAGTGATCGACGACGACACCTTCCTGAAGCTGACCTACGACATCGACCGCGAGCGGAAGGACATGTTCTGGGCCTCGCTCGAGAGGCAGCGCGCCGGGACCCTCACGTGCGTCTTCGACGCGACCGACCGCATCCAGCACATGTTCTGGCGCTACACGGAGAAGGGCCACCCTGCCGCACACGGCAAGGATCCTGGCCCCAACAGGGACGCCATCGAGAAGCACTACCTGCACAACGACGCCTTCGTGGGCGAGATCCTGAACGAGCTTCGGGACGACGATCTGCTGATCGTCCTCTCCGATCACGGCTTCACGTCGTTTCGCCGCGGGGTCAACCTGAACGCCTGGCTGCTGGCCAACGGATACTTGAAGCTCAAAGACGGCGCGGATGGCTCGGCGGAGTGGCTGCGCGACGTGGACTGGTCGGGCACGAAGGCCTACGCGCTGGGCCTGGCCGGGCTCTTCCTCAACGTGAAGGACCGCGAGGGCGAGGGCATCGTCGAAGCCGGCGAAGAGGCGCAAGAGCTCAAGAAGGAGCTCATCTCCCGCTTGAACGGTCTGAGAGATGAAGAGAAGGACGCCATTGGGATCCGAGAAGTCTTCGACACCCCGGGCCTCTACCAGGGCCCGTACGTCCGCGACGCCCCGGACCTCCTCCTGGGCTACGACCACGGCTACCGCGCGTCGTGGGATTGCGCGACGGGCGTCGTCTCGGGACCGATCTTCGAGGACAACACCAAGGCCTGGAGCGGCGACCACACGGTAGATCCGCGACTCGTGCCCGGGGTGCTGTTCTGCAACCACGCGATCGACGCGGACGACCCCGGGCTCATCGACATGGCCCCGACGGTGCTCCGCCTCTTTGGCAAGACGCCGCCGCCGCACATGGACGGAAAGCCGCTGTTCGAGCGCCCGCCGGGAGAGAAGGAGCCGTCCGACCCGCCCGTGAGGGCTGCGTGAGAGTGGTCACCGTTGCACTGGCCGCGTCTGTTGCGGTCAGCTGCGGCAGCAGCCCGGATCCGTCGACCCCGCGCGTGATCGTGCTCGGGCTCGACGGGATGGACCACGAGCTGACCACCCGGCTCATCGCCGAGGGTCGACTGCCCGGGCTCGCCCGCCTGGCCGAGACGGGCGGGCTTACACGCCTCGGCACGTCCATCCCGCCCCTCAGCCCTGTCGCCTGGTCCGACTTCATCACCGGGGCGGACGCAGGCGTGCACGGCATCTTCGACTTCATGCACCGCGACCCGGACACGATGCTGCCGTACCTCTCGACCAGCCGCGTCGAGGACGGGCAGTACGAGCTGCTTCGTCGGGGCCAGGCGTTCTGGGAGGTGCTCGAGGACGAGGGTATCCCGACAACCATCCTTCGGATCCCCGCCAACTTCCCGCCTTCCGGAACGGCCGGACACGAGCTGTCGGGCATGGGAACGCCCGACATCCTGGGCGGCTACGGGACGTTCTCGTACTACACCACCGATCGTCTGGCCTTCCTCGGCCTGGAGATCTCGGGCGGGAATGTGTACCAGGTCGAAGGTGGCAGCGGCATCGTCGAAGGACAGCTCTATGGGCCGGACCACCCGCTACGGGCCACGCCTCAAAAGCTTGCCGTGGACTTCACTCTCTCCCTCGATCCCGACCGACCCGCCGCGAAGCTCGCGGTGGGGGACGAGGAGCGGATCCTCCAACAGGGCGAGTGGAGCGACTGGGTTCCGGTCGTCTTCGACCTCAACCCCGACATCGTCCCGACCTGGGCCCGCCTCTTCCTGAAGCTCCCCACAGAGGCCCGATTCTTCCTCCGCCAGGTCCGCCCCCACGTGGCACTCTACGTGAGCCCCTTCAACGTCGACCCGTTGGCGCCGGTGTTTCCCATCTCCACTCCCGATTCCTACGCGGCTGAGCTGGCCCGGGACAACGGGCGCTACTTCACTCAGGGAATGCCCGAAGATACAGGAGTGCTCGTGGCTGGCGTCCTGTCACCGGCCGAGTTCCTGCAGCAGGCCGCGATCGCGGGAGGCGAGATCCTCGAGCAGTTTCCCTCGGTCCTCGATCGATTCGACCGAGGGTTGCTCTTCTACTACGTAGGCAACGGAGATCAGGTCAGCCACATGATGTGGCGGTCGATGGACCCCGACCACCCGGCCTACGACGCCGAGCGGGACGCCCCGTTCGCCGATGTCGTGCCCAGCGTCTATGCCGAGATGGACACACTGGTGAGCTACGCACTCGACCACATGGGCGACGACACCCTGCTGATCGTCATGTCGGACCATGGCTTCACGAGCTGGCGGCGCACCTTCCACCTCAACGCCTGGCTGTACGAGAACGGCTACCTCGCCGTGAAGGACGCGCGACTGCCCGATCTGGACGCGCTCTTGAACGTGGACTGGTCGGGCACCCGCGCCTACGGCATCGGTCTGAACGGTCTCTACATCAACGTGGCGGGCCGCGAGCGCGACGGCATCGTGTCCCTCACGGAGCGCGACGCGCTCCTCGTAGAGATCGCAGAGAAGCTGGCCGCCGTGGTCGACCCGGAGACGGGGGAGCCGGTCATCAGCCGCGTCTACCTCCGGGACGAGACCTACACCGATGGAGGCCAGCGGGAGATCGGTCCCGACGCGGTCCTCGGGTACACGAAGGGGACCTTGGGGTCCCATCCGTCGGCCCTGGGGGGCGTCGGCGCGGAAATCCTCACCGACAACGACGACCCCTGGAGCGGGGACCACGGGATGGATCCTCCGGTCGTGCCCGGGATCCTGGCCACCAGCCGGCCGTTGAAGCGGCCCGCCGCCAATCTGCGGGAGCTGCGGTCGTCGGTCCTGGCCGAATTCGGGATCGATGACGACGGGGCCACTCCCACCTCTAACAGATAGCGCAAGGAGCGTATCCATGTTCAGCACCAAGTCCGTCAAGCTCGACAAAGATCTCGTGGCGAGAGTGAAGCGGTACTCGGAGATCGCCGGGTACTCGTCGGTCGAGGAGTTCATCTCTCACGCTCTCGAGAAGGAGCTCGGCAAGCTCGACGGCGCCGTCTCCGAGGAAGAGATCAAGAAGCGCCTGCGCGGCCTCGGTTACATCTCCTAGGTCCCAGAGCCCGCCTCCCATGTCCTTCGTGAACGCCGTCCTGCGCCCCGTCTTCGATCTGCTGCTGGCGCCCTTTGCCGGGCTGCCGCCGATCGTGTCGCTGGTCGTCGTCTCGCTGCCCACCGCGATCCTGATGCTCGTGGTCTTCAAGCGCACGTCGGATCAGGCCGCCCTCGCCGCGGTCAAGCGCAACATCCACGCCGGCCTCTTTGAGATCCGACTCTTCAGCGACGACCTCCGGGCCATCTTTCGAGCCCAGGGCGAGATCCTGCGCCACAACCTGACCTACCTGAGGCTCAGCCTCGTGCCCATGGTCTGGATCCTGCCGCCGATGGTGCTGCTGATTGCGCAGCTCCAGTTCCACTACGGCTACGAGGGACTGCGGCCCGCGGAGGTCACTCTGCTCGAGGTCGACCTCAGGCCGGAGACGGTCACGGCCGGTGAGCGGCCCCGGGTCGTGCTCGATCTTCCCCCCGGCCTCGGAGCGCAGACCGAGGACGTCTGGCTCCCGGCCGAGTCCCAGCTCGCCTGGCGCCTGGTCGCCGAGCAGGAGGGAGACTTCGAGATCGGCATCTCGATCGACGGCGCTCCCCCCGTAACGAAAACGCTGCGCGTCACGAAGAGCGTGGTGCGCCTGTCTCCTGTCCGAGTGGACCCCGGTTTTTTCCCGCAGCTCATCTACCCCGCCGAGCCACCGCTTCCCAGGGACAGCTCCATCCGAGAGATCCACGTCAGCTATGCGGATCGCGAGATCTCGGTGCTGGGTTTCGGAATGCATTGGCTGATCCCCTTCTTCGCATTGTCCATCGCCTTCGCCTTTGCCCTGAAGGGCAAGTTTGGCGTGACGCTCTAATCCTTGAAAGGACTCCGAATGCCCTCGTCTCTGGTTTCGCCCCACGGCGGCCTCCTGCTGGATCTCATGGCGTCAAAGAAACGGGCCGCCGAGCTCAAGACGCAGTCCCGCGAGATGCCCTCCTGGTCTCTCCAACCTCGCCAGCTTGCCGATCTCGAGCTCCTCCTGAGCGGCGCCTTCTCGCCCCTCCAGGGGTTCATGGCGCGGAGCGACGACGACGGCGTCCGTGGAGACATGAAGCTCGCCGACGGGACCTTCTGGCCGACCCCGGTCACGCTTGAAGTGACCGCGGAGGTCGGCGAGTCGCTCGAGCGCGGCGGCTCGCTGGCGCTCCGAGACGTCGAGGGAACGCTGCTCGCCGTTTTGAAGGTCGAGGAGGCCTGGACCCCCGACAGGGAGGGCGAAGCGCCGTCGGGGCCCACCTGCGTGGGCGGGAAGCTGGAGGGAGTCGAGGCTCCGCACCATTACGACTTCGTCGAGCGCCGGGCGACCCCAGCCGAGCTCCGCGGGCAATTCTCAAAATGGGGCTGGCAAAGGATTGCGGCGTTCCACACGACCTCAGCCCTCCACCGGGCAGAACAAGAGATGACGTTCGCCGCCGCGCGAGACCTCGAGGCGACCCTCCTCGTGCAGCTCGGCGTGGCCCGGACCGACTACTACGACGTGAGCCACTACTCGCGGATCCGGTGCGTCGAGGCGGTCATGAGGATCTACCCGCGCCACACCGCCCACCTGAACCTGCTCTCCCTGGCGGCGCGAAATGCCGGGCCGCGCGAGGTGCTGCTGAACGCGCTCGTGGCGCAAAACTACGGGTGCAGCCACTACCTCATTCGCAGCACGACTCCTGGGGGCGAAGACGCGGTCAAGAAGGGCACCGCCCTCGAGATCGAGCTCGCTCGGACACCGGAGCGAGTCTACCTTCCCGACGGAGCCGGCTTCGTGGCGGAGGACGCAGTGCCCAAAGGCGCCGAGGTCAAGACCCTGACCCCGGCAGAGCTGGCGGATCGGCTGGCCTTCGGCCGGGAGATCCCCGAGTGGTTCTCGTTTCCCGAGGTTGTCCGGGAGCTCCGGCGCGCGTCGCCGCCCCGCTCCCGCCAGGGCTTCACGGTCTTCTTCTCGGGGCTCCCCAGCTCGGGCAAGTCCACCCTCGCCAACGTCCTCCTCGTGAAGCTCCTCGAGCGCGGCGGACGTCCCGTCACGATTCTCGACGGCGACATCGTCCGCAAGAACCTGTCGTCCGAGCTGGGCTTCTCCCGCGAGCACCGGAACCTCAACATCGCGCGGATCGGCTTCGTGGCCTCCGAGATCACCAAGAACGGAGGGATCGCCATCTGTGCTCCCATCGCCCCGTTCGACCCTGTGCGCAAGGACGTGCGGGCGATGATCGAGCCGGGGGGCGGGTTCCTCCTGGTCCACGTGTCGACGCCCGTCGAGGTCTGTGAGAAGCGCGACCGCAAGGGCCTCTACGCCAAGGCCCGGGCCGGGATCATCAAGGAGTTCACCGGAATCTCCGACCCCTACGACGTGCCGGAAGACGCGGGCATGACCATCGACACGACGGAGCGCAACCCCGAGGAGTGCGTCCAGGCCATCTTGCTTCACCTCGAGAAGGAGGGCTACATCGGCCGGCCCCAGAACGAGAACGGAGCGTGATCGACCCCAGGCAGCTCGCGACCGTGCTGGAGGAGGTGGGCTCACTCACGCAGCGGGCCGGCGACGCGATTCTGGCGACGGTCGAGAGCCTTGGGGAGATCGAAGAGAAGGCCGACGGCTCGCCCGTGACCCGGGCCGACCGCGCGGCGAATGACGTGATCGTGGAGGGCCTTCGCGGCCTCGACCCGAGCCTCACCATCGTCTCCGAGGAGGGTGACGTCGAGCGAACCCTGAAGGAGGCCGGCTCGCTCTACTGGCTGGTCGACCCCCTGGACGGGACCAAGGAGTTCATCAAGGGCCGCCCCGAGTACACGGTGAACGTGGCGCTCGTGGAAGACGGGGTCCCCATACTGGGGGCGATCCAGGTGCCGGTCAGCGGCCGGCTCTACCTCGGGGCGAGGGGCGTGGGGGCGCGGCGAGTCGACGCCGGTGTCGCGACACCGCTCGCACCCGACAGCGTCGACCAACCCCGCACGGCAGTCGTCTCACGCTCGCACCTGACAGCCCCGACCGAGGACTTCCTGAAGCGCCTCGGGATCACCGAGACGGCGCCCTGCGGCAGCTCGCTCAAGATCTGCGCCGTCGCCGAAGGACGGGCCCACATCTACCCGCGGTTCGGCCCGACGTGTCTGTGGGACACCGCCGCCGGGTCCGCCATCGCAACCGTCGCGGGTTGTGCGGCCGTCGACCTCTCCGGCAAGCCCCTGCGCTACGACCCGACAGGCAACATCAAGCACCCGGGCTTCCTCATCGCCGCGCCCGGCGGCTGTCTCGAGGCCTGTCGCCCCGCGCTCCTGGCCGCCTCCGCCGACTGAGCACCCCGACAGGGCACGGAGCCCGCCCACCACGGGCTCCTAGATCTGGTCGGTATAGGGCCAGTTGGGCAGAGTGAACGCGCCACCGTCCACCCAGAGCGTCTGACCGGTGACGTAGGACGACTCTTCCGAACCAAGAAACGCAACGGCCTTTGCCACGTCCTCCGGCACTCCCACGCGACCGAGGGGCGCCTGCCGGCCCCAGGTCTCTGCGTAGTCGGGGGCTTCGAGCTTCGTGCGCTCGATCTCGATTGGACCGGGAGCCACGCAGTTGACGCGGATTCGATGGCGGCCCAGCTCGATGGCCGCCGATCTCGTGAGCATCTCGATGCCTCCCTTGGAGGCGGTGTAGCTCACGAGCCTGGGAAACGGAACCTTGTTGCACCCGGAGCCGAGGTTCACGATGCTGCCCTCGATCCCGTGCTCGACCATGGTGGCGGCACCGATCTGCGTGCCGAGGAACGTCCCCTTGAGGTTCGTGCGGATGACGCGGTCCCAGTCGTCCTCGGAGACCTCGAGGAGCGGCCCCCAGGACTGCACGCCGGCGTTGTTCACGACGAGGCCCGGTGCGGTACCGAACCGCTTCACTGCCTTCCGGAAGAAGCTCAGCATCGGTTCGCGATAGCCCACGTCGCACTGCTCCATCAGGGCACTCCGGCCCGCCTCCTCGATCGCTGCGGCGGTGGCCTTCGCGCCTTCGTGGTTCTGCGAGTAGGTGGCAGCGATGTCCCAGCCGAGGCGGGCCAGGTGGAGGCAGATCCCCTTTCCGATCCCCGAGCTTCCTCCGGTGACCACCGCGACTCGTTGCGTCGTTGACATCGGCTCCTCCCCGTGGGATCGGGACTGAAAGTGACACCCTACTTCCGCCGACGGGGGTTCCGAAAGGTGCCACCAGGGGATCGCCGAGAATCGGCGATCCCTTCCAAGGCATTGATTCTCAGTGAGTTAGGCTCCAGGGTCCCGATTGGCCGCTCTCCATCACGCCAGACGCCTCCCGGCCGTCCGCAACCAACCGGTCCTGGAAAGCGGGCTAGCGAGCGCGGAGCGCGCGGGCCGCCCGGGCGTAGTCCTTCGGCCGGACCCAGAGGATCATGCCGTAGCGACCCTTGCCGGCAGAGACGGCGTCGGCAGCCACGACGTTGATCTTCTTTTCGGCGAGCTTCGCCAGGTGACGGTGGACCGCTCCCATGCGATCCGCGCCCTGGATCAGAAACCCCTTCTTCACCTTGCTCAGCGTCCAGCCGTTCAGGCGCGCCACGCGCCTGAGGCCTCTCATGTCCTGCGTCACGAGGTCGATCTGCGCGCCTTTCTTTCCGGGGAAGCCGGAGTAGGCCTGCAGATCGACGCCCTGGTTCTTCAACTCCAGGAGCATCCGCGCACCCTGGCCGGGGCGGTTCGGGACCGTCACGTATCCGTACTGCACCTTGCGCACGCTGTCCGCCATGGCCACCTCCTGTCGAGCCGGGCCCTACCGGACTCGATCCGTGTTCACGCTCGCCCCGATTATGCACCAGACTCCGTCACGAGACGCGCGTCAGAGTGACGGGCGAATGCCCGGGCGGGTGCTCACTCCTCGGCGGCGACGACCTCGACCTCGACGCTCAGCTCGATGGGCAGGCCCACGTCCGGCTCCACGAGAAGATTGCCCACCGTGTAGCCGAGCTCGAGGCGAACGACGCCGGGAGAGGCCGTCTTGCTGGCGCGGATGGGCAGCAGGCTCGTGCGCTCGGCGCTGAGGAAGACCTCTGTGGGCCCCGAGACGCCGTTCGCGGAGCCCCCGCCCGTCAGCTCGAACCTCACCTCGGAGTCGTTGCGGATCTGCACGTAGGCTCGCCCGCCCGGGGTGAGCGTGACCGTCGGCGTCAGGACCTGAAGCGAGCGCTCGAAGGCGGGTCTCAGGAACTCCTCGCGCCCAACGAGCAGGTTGCCCGAATACGCTGCCGTCCGCCGGGCCAGGAGCGCCTCGCGGATGCTGTCGCGGCTGGCATCCTTTGCGAACACCAGGGTCATGGGCCGGTGATCCCCCTGACGGACGAGATAGTCGAGGTTCAGGGGTGCGTGGATGTCGGAGTTGCTGATGATGACCAGGTTCTTGTCGAGGCACCAGCGATGAGCCTCGGGGTAGTACTCCCGCGAGTTGATCACCTCGATCCCCTGGAGGATCCCCGCCTCCACCAGCTCGGTGTGCTCCGGGTACCACTTCGCCACGCCGTCGGGCTGCTGTCCGGTCCAGCCCGGGTGGTTCCAGAAGATGAAGCCGCCCTGCTCGTGGGCGGCCTTGAGGGCGTCGCGCCAGGTCTTCGTCTCGAGGGGCTTGGACGTGCGGAGAAAGATCGCGTTGAGGTGCCCCGGGGGCATGTCGCGGGTGACCTCCGAGCCCCGGATCACGATGATGTCGAGCGATCTCCGGCGGGACGGGCGATCTCGAAGGACCGGTTGTGGCTGGTCGGCAGGTCTTCGGCATGAGGCTGGTACTCGATGTGCTCGGTGATGGCGATGGCATCGAGCCCCTCGCGCCAGGCCTCCTCGGGGCGCACGCTGGGCCACACCGCCCCGTCGGAGAAGACGGTGTGGATGTGGAAGTCGCACTTGAGTGTGCGGTAGCCGGGGATGTCCGGGATCTTGACCTCCCGGCGAACGCGGATCTCGTCGGCGAAAGCGGCGGGCACGAGGAGGGACGCAGCGACGAGAAGGACGACTCGCTCCAGTGGCTTCATGGGCACGCTCCAGGTCGATGGAAAGCGGACCGAGCCGCCCACCACCGGGGCGGGAGGCGCAGTGTCGCCAGAGTCTAGCAGCAGCGCGCCCCGGTTCCCCCTAAGGAGCGTCTCCCGTGTACTGCACCACGAAGAGCCCGCCGCTGATGTCGCTCACCAGGATCAGGTTGGAGGCCGGAAAGATGTAGGAGCCCCACGCTCCCTCGAAGTTCTCGTCCGGGCCCTCGAACGTGTCGTAGAACCCCATTTCAACCGAACGCTCGGGGTCACGGATGTCGAGAAGGCGGACCCCATCCGTGTAGTGCGACACCACGAGGCGGTGACCGTCGATCATCACATTGTGGGGGAGACCACCCGGCCGCGCGATGTACTCCGAGACCTTGCGGACGGGCGGACCCCCCAGGAGGTCCCACCCCTCGATCGGGCGGGTGGGACGCTCGTCGGTGGTGAAGAGGTAGCGTCCGTCGTCGGTCAGCCACGCGTTGTGGGTGAAACGGCCTCCGGTGAAGAAACGCTCGACTTCCACGATCGACTCGAGATCCCGGACGTCCAGGATGCCGAGGAACCCGTCGCTGATGGCCGCTGCGAAGAGCCGGTCCCCGCGGGAGTAGGAGTCGTGCACGTAGAAACCGTCGAAGCCGCCCACGTCCCGCGGGTTCTCGGGGTCCGGCTCGAGATCGAGAACCCGCATCCCGTTCGACGACCCGTTCGCGTAGAGGAGGCCACGCTCCTCGTCGATCCACAGCGAGTGTGCGGAGGTGAAGGTCTCGCTCCAGGTGCGGACCTTGACGGGATGGTCCGGATCAGCGAGGTCGACGATATCGAGTCCGGTCTTTGCCTCGGTCGTGACGTAGGCCCAATGCCGGTAGGTCCTGACCTCCCGCCAGAGGCTGTGCTCGCCGGGGATGAGAGCGACGACCCGCGCCGCCGCAGGATCCGTGACCTCGACGATCGAGAGCCCCTCGGACGTTCCAGTCAAGGCGAACCGCCGACCGTCCGCCGTCGTGTAGCCCCAGTTGCCGGCGGCGCTCACTCCGTGGGTGTTGTCCACCTCGTCGTGGCTGGAGTGGATCTGGGCGCCCAGAGCTGACCTGGTGAGGGTCTCGACATCGACGTTGTCCAGCAGCACCATGTTGCGGCTGACCTCGCCTTGATCGTCGGCGACGGCCGTGGGCGCCGTGGTGTCCCCGCCGTCCGACCCGCCGCAGGCGGCAGTGAGCAGGGCAAGGACCACGGCAGCGGGTCGGGCCCCTCGAATGGTGGCCAGAGGCATGATTCCCCCTCTTCCTCGCCCCGAGGAAAGCTGCGTCCCGGCAGAGCGTCGCTGTCAAGCCTAACAGGCATACGCTAGAATCCACGATCATGACTTCCAGGACCGGGCCATGGAGGCGGGCAGGCGAGGCCACTGGCCGCAGGAGGCGCTCGCGCTCCTCTGGCGCCCCGTGGGCGAGCCGTGGCTTCCCGAGGAGACCGCCGGGTTCGTGCCGGACCTTCCGCCCGTGGCCTCGTTCCCGTCCATCGGCTGGGCGTTCCTGTCCCCGAGCCGACCCGATCCTCCGTTCTTCCTGGCGTTCAAGAGCGGCTCGCTGGCGGCGAACCACACCCACCTGGACCTCAACCACGTGTCGGTGGCCGTCGGCGACACCATGCTCGCGGTCGAGCTCGGCAGCCGCCCCTACCCGGCGGACTACTTCCAGCCGGAGCGCCGCTACGAGTACTACGAGATCTCCACCCGCGGGCACAACACCGTGCTCGTCGGCGGAAAGGGCCAGGTCCACGGACGTCCGGGCCAACTCCTGGGGCCGTTCAACGGCGAAGGCTACGAGGCCTTCACCGGGATCGCGGACGGCGCCTACGAGGTCGAGGGCACCCGGGCGTGACGGAGTGGTATCCGTCGGGAATCGGCTTCACCTGTCCGGCCATCGTGGGTCCCCCGTTTGTGAGCTCCAAGGACCATTCTGGCCCGAACCAGGGGCCGTGTGTCGAAAGCTTCTCGCGTCACCCTCGGCGCTTCTGGCAGAATCTCCCCATGAGGCTCGGGGAGATCGCCGGCATCGCCGCGGCGCAACGGGTGACCCGGGCGGTCATCCATGACGTGGCCGAGACCGTCGCCCTGGGAGACACCGAGCGGGCGGTGGCCGAGCGGCTGGAGACGGGGCTCGAGCGCGCCGGCGTTCGGGCCTGGCTTCACACCCCGTACGCCTGGTTCGGCGACCGCACGCGTTTTGCGGGGTTCCACCAGTTCGAGCCCGACGCCCTGCCCTCCGAGCGGCGGCTCGAGGAGGGCAACGGATTCATCCTGGATGCGGCGCCCTTCGTCGACGGACACCCGGCGGACTATGCGTATGCGGGCACGCTCAGGCCCAGCCCCGAGCACGAGCAGATGTGCCGGACACTCGAAGACCTCAAGGCGAGAATGGCCGTTTGGGCGGGCCAGGCGCAGACAGGCCATGAGTTGTTCGAGGCAACAGGCTCGGCCGTGCGCGCCGCCGGCTTCGATGTCGTACACCACCTCTACCCCGCGGCGGTCCTCGGGCACCGCATCGACGGTCTTCCCCGTTGGCTCCAGCGGCTGCCCCGGATCGGCTGGGGCTTTCAACCACCCCTCGTCTCCGGCTACGCCCTGGCCCTGACCCGCCACGGCTTGACCCGTCGGGGCTACCCCTTCGTGAATGACGTCGAGGCGGATCGACCCCGGGGGATCTTCGCCATGGAGCCCCATCTGGCCTCCGGCAGCCTGGGCGCGAAGTTCGAGTCGGTGCTCGTCGTGGACGGGGACGAGACCCGCTGGCTGGACCCCGGTCTCTTCGGGGAGGTGATCGGCTGAGCGCGAGCTCCGACCGACAGGATCGGCGCCCGATCCTCGAGCGAGCGCTCGACGTCCCGGAAAGGGTGCTCCTCTGGCTACCGTGGCCTTCGACACCACGCATCCTCTTCAGGGGCAGCTTCGGGTTTCTGAAGCAGATCATCCGCTCGGGCAGCCTGGGCGTGCGTCGTGGCGGGCTGGACAGAAACCGTTGACACGACCCACCGTCGCCGACGTACCCTGAGGGCCGTCTTGCCCGGGGCACTTGGGTCTCGGACCGCCACCGGTAGGAGGTGATCCATGGCAAACCAGACCACTCGCCGTTCGTTCTTGCACACGGCGGCAGGCGCCGCGACCGTGGCGGCGCTGGCCGACCAGGTACTGGCCAGCACGACTGACCCTTCGGCGGCCGGCGTCCCCACACGGAAGCTGGGTCGCACCGGCGAGCAGGTGTCGATGCTCTGCCTCGGCGGCTGGCACCTGGGTGCGGTGGAGGACGAGAGAGACGCCATCCGCCTCGTCCAGACCGCGGTCGACGAAGGCGTGACCTTTCTCGACAACGCCTGGGACTATCACGACGGTCGGTCCGAAGAGCTCATGGGCAAGGCTCTGGCTCAGGACGGCTACCGCAAGAAGGCCTTCCTGATGACGAAGAACTGCGAGCGGGACTACGAAGGATCCCGCAAGTGCCTCGAGGACAGCCTGCGGCGGCTCCAGACCGATGTGATCGATCTCTGGCAGTTTCACGAGATGGTCTACGACAACGACCCCGACTGGGTCTTCGAGAAGGGCGCGATGAAGGCCGCTCTCGAGGCCCGCCAGCAGGGCAAGGTGCGCTACATCGGGTTCACCGGCCACAAGGACCCTCGGATCCACCTCAAGATGCTCGACAAGCCTTTCGATTGGGACACGGCGCAGATGCCGATCAACGTCCTGGACGCGAAATACAGGAGCTTCCAGAACGAGGTCGTGCCCGTGTGCCTGAAGAAGAACGTGGGAGTCGTGGGAATGAAGGGTCTCGGAGGTGGCGGCACAGGCGAGGGCATCATCCCGGCCGGCACGGGACTGACACCCGCGGAGTGCTATCGGTACGCCCTGAGCCTGCCCGTCAGCACCCAGGTGGTCGGTGTCACGACCCTCGACCACCTGAAGCAGGCGATCGACCTGGCCCGCTCCTTCAAGCCCATGAGCGAAAGCGAGCGCACGGCCCTCGTCGGTCGCGTGGCCACGGAGGCGGGAGATGGCCGCTACGAGCGCTTCAAGTCGACCCAGGCGTTCGACGGACCGTTCCATCGAGCCCAGCACGGCTTCGCACGACAACGCAGTTGACGGGGCACCCGACCACGCCTGAGTGGGTCTATCGGGTGGCGGTTCTCGTGGTGCTCCTCGACTTCGGGCCGATCGGGCTGTACTTCCGCCTCCGGGCCGCGAAGAGCCGGGAGTCGCTGGACAGGCGCCAGGAGGGCTGGGCGCTGCTCATCGGCCTTCGGCTCATGGGATTGTCGGTGCTGCTCTCGACGCTCAGCTATCTCGTCCGACCGACCGCCATCGCATGGGCCCAGGTCCAGATTCCGGGAGGTCTCAGATGGTGCGGGGCGCCCATCGCGGTGGGCGGGGCTGCTCTTTTTTTCTGGACGCTCAACACGCTGGGGAACAACCTGACGGACACGGTGGTCACACGGCGGGCCCACACCCTCGTCACCGAGGGCCCGTACCGGTGGGTGCGGCATCCGTTCTATC
Source organism: Vicinamibacteria bacterium (assembly GCA_963578825.1). Classification (GTDB taxonomy): domain Bacteria; phylum Acidobacteriota; class Vicinamibacteria; order Fen-336; family Fen-336; genus JAJDNS01. Next base: position 21,037 of record CAUZDW010000030.1, on the reverse strand, counting down.
TGGCTGCGCTGGCGCGGGTGGTGTCGGCACGGGCCTCCTTGCGGCCAATCTGCTGATCCTGGGCGCGACTCTGGGGGCCTTTGCCCTGCTGGTCTTGCGCACGCCCATCGAAGAGCGCCATCTCGCGGAGCGGTTTGGTGAGGTGTACGAGGCTTATCGGCGGCGGGTGCCGGCGTTCTGGCCCAGAGCGCCGCGGGAGGGGTGAGGGCGATCCCTTCCCCCGGAGCGGGCCTGGGGGGCGCTCAGTCGAGCTTGCGAGACGAGCGTCGACCCCGAGTGTGAGTGGCGACGCGCAAGCGTCGCCTCCCCACAGGCCTGGGACGACCTGAGTTGGCCTGCACGCGCACGTGGCCACAGAGGGGGGCCACGTGCGCGTGCGTGACTCAGCCGCAATCTGCTCCCTTGGGACTTTCGCTCTTGACAATCAGTATTTGTAGCCTACAATTATTGTATGGCACAACTAAATGGCGAGACCGAGCGGGCTCGGGAGCTCCTGCAGGGGCTGCGGGCGCTGGTGCGCCGGTTCTCGGTGGCGGAGCGGGCGGATGTCGCCTGTTGCGGGGTGACGGTGGCCCAGGCAGCCACTCTGGAGACGCTGCTCCTGGAGCATTCGCTGCGGCTCGGGGCGCTGGGCACGCGCCTGGGAGTGACGCCCTCGACGCTCTCGCGAAACGTGGAGCGGCTGGAGACGGCCGGGCTCGTGCGCCGGGAGGTCGATCCCGAAGACGCCCGGTCCTTCCGGGTCGCGCTCACACCGAAGGGCGAAGCGGCCGCGCGTGAGCTCGAACAGCAGGAAGTGATATTCGCCCGCCGGATTCTCGAACGGGTCCCCGAGGAGCGACGGGAGGCCGTCGCCTCCTCCTTTCAGGAGCTGCTGCTGGCGGTGCGCGGAGCGACCGAGGCCTGCTGCCCCGGAGCCTACGAGCACCTGATGGAGGGCCTGCCCAGCGATGAGACCGTCGAGGCGGCCTGCGCCTGCAGCAGCCAGCCGTGCACACAAGAAACGCACGTGGAGCTGGAAGTGTCGAAAAAGAGCGGCTGAGTCGCACGCCCACGTGGCCTCCGGGAGCAGTTGAACAATCAGGTCGCCGAACAATGGAGAAAGAAGTGACACAAGTACACGAGACCACTGAAAACCAGGCAGCCGACGACATCGTGAGCGAAGTCCGGGAGAAATATGGCCACATCGCCGAGACCTCGGGCAGTTGCTGTGCGCCCAGTTGCTGCGGCGGCAGCAGCGAAAACGCCATGTCGCTCCAGATCGGCTACGGCAAGGAGGAGCTCAAAGAAGTCCCGGACGGGGCCGACCTTGGTCTCGGCTGCGGTGCGCCCATCGGTCTGCTCGACCTCCAGCCGGGCGAAGCCGTTCTCGATCTCGGCTCCGGCGCCGGAATCGACGCCTTCCTCGCCGCAAAAGAGGTCGGCCCCGAGGGACGGGTCATCGGCGTGGACATGACTCCGCAGATGCTCGAGCGTGCCCGCAAGAATGCCGCGAGTTCAGGGCACGAGAACGTGGAGTTCCGCGAGGGGCGGCTCGAGGCCCTGCCGGTCGAGGACGGCTCGATCGACGCCGTCACGAGCAACTGCGTGATCAACCTGGTCCCCGACAAAGCCGCCGTCTTTCGTGAGGTGGCCCGGGTGCTGAAGCCCGGGGGGCGGATGGTCGTCGCAGACATCGTGCTCGACCGGCCCCTGCCCGAGGCGGTGGCGAAGGACCTCGCGGCCTGGGTGGGCTGCATCTCCGGAGCACTGCCACGGACGGAGTACATCCGCCTCGTGGAGTCCGCCGGCCTGGGCTCGGTCGAGGTTCTCCGTGACGTCGATCAGGGGGCCGCGCTGGAGGCAGTCGCTCCGGACCAGGTCGCCGACCTGCTCGGGCGCACGGGCATGAAGCGGGAGGACCTGGTGGGCGCCGTGCGTTCGGTGACGTTCCGGGCGATCAAGAAGGCATAGTCCCCTTCGCGGCGTTCCAGGCGTCGAGGTTGCGGCCGATCTGCGCGGCGTGGCCCTCGAGGTGAGCGGCGTAGATCTGCAGCCAGTCCTCGGCGGTGTAGGGACCCGATTCGGTGTGGCGACCGTGCTTCGCCCAGTCGGCTTCACTCAGGCCCTGGAGCAGCGGCACCGTGCGCCCCCGCGCAGCTTCGACTGCTGCAAAGGCGGGCTGGAGGGGCTGAGAGTGGTAGTCGAGCTCCTCTGCCCACCGCTCCTGGTCGTAGCCGTGGATGACGGGGGCCTTCTCGGCCAGCACGGTGCGGATCCTCAAGGCGGCCTGCGCCTCGGAGTCGGCGCAGTGGATGACCACTTCATGAGCGCTCCACTTTCCGGGGCCCGGGCGCCATGTCCGCGCCTCCTCCGGGACCCGGGCGAAGGCCTCGCGCAGCTGCCCGGGCCCGCGCTCGTAACGCTCGATCCACTCACGCCGCGCCGACTGGCTCAACGCCATCGCCACCTCCCGATCCGGCAGTGTGCCACCAACCGGTTCCAGCGGGGGTCCGGCTCGCGGCGGAACGGCGGTTGTGGTTGCAATCACGAAGCCGACAGCACGGGTGTCCGCTTCCGCGCCAGACGGCCGGACAGGAGCCCGCCCACGGAACACCAGACGCCGTAAGTGACTGTTTCTCAAAGGAACTGCGGACGGCACCAGCCTTGCAAACACCGCGGGTGTGAGCGAGCGGCTTCTGGTCGTTGATGACAGCGACGCGGTCCGACGGGCTACGAGTCCCACTTCTCGAGGTCCGGGTTCGAGGTGGAAAGTGCGGCCAACCTGAAAGAGGCGGCCGAGCGCCTCGCTGGCTCGGCCTTCAGCGCCGTGATCGTCGATGTGTCGCTGTCGTCCACCTTGAGGACCGAAGGCCTCGCCATCGCCGCCTACCTTCACTAGCTGCAGGGTGACCCGCCGGTCGTCGTGCTCACCGCCTACGGTGAGCCGCAGAGGGCCTCGGCGGCAGCCCGCCTCGGCGTGGACGCGTTTCTCCACAAGCCCGTCAGCCTGGAGTGGCTCGAGCAGCTCCTGCGCTCCCGCCTCAGGGGAGACCACAGGAACGCGGCACCCACGACGGCCGCAGCCGTTTGATCTCCACATCTGAGCGGACCTGGCCCCAGGCTTGCAGCTCCCTCTCCCAACTGGACTAGAAACGGCAGGATCGGTCGTTTTCGTGGTGCAGGGGACACACGACCGTGGCCACGGGGGGACAGGAGGAGAAAATGGGCGTGCACGTGCGACCCGCGTCGCTTCAGGACGGTGTGGCCGTCCTGGCCCTGCTCGAGGACGTGGGGTACTACCCGGAGCCGGTGTCCTATGCCCAGACGTTCCGCAAGACCATCAGCGACCCCCACTTTCTCGTCCGGGTCGCCGAGGAGGGCGGCAGCATCGTCGGGGTGGCCACGTTGTCGCTGCGCTATCAGCTGGGTATCGGCGGCCTGCTCGCGTGCCTCGACGAGCTCGCGGTGACCAAGGAGGCCCCGAAGAGCGCGCTGCGTCACCTTCTCAAGGCCACCGTGGGCCGAGCGCGGGCGCTGGGCGCCGTGCGGGTCATCAAGAAAGCCAACCAGAATACGCCTCCACCACGGGCGGCTCAGCTGCGGGCTCGAGCGGACGCTGCCGCTGCGCTTCCCGACGGCGCCTGAGACAACCCGGTTAGAATCGCCCGCGTGGCGGTGAACGAAACCTTCGACCTCGAGGGCCCTGCCGGGCGTCTCGAGGCCATCCTGATGACCCCCTCGTCCGCCCCGCTGGCGGCGGCGGTGGTGTGTCACGCCCATCCGCTCCACGGGGGGATGATGCACTTCAAGGTCGTCTTCCGTGTGGCGAAGGCCCTGCAGGCGGCGGGCTGCGCCGTCCTGCGCTTCAACTTCCGCGGGGTGGGCCAAAGCGAAGGCTCGTTCGACGACGGAGAGGGCGAGCAGGGCGACGGCCGGGCCGCGCTCGACGAGATGGAGAGGCGCTTCTCGGGACGGCCTCTCCTGGTCGGGGGTCTCTCGTTTGGCTCCGTGGTGGCCCTCCGCGTGGGCCGGCACGACGAGCGTGTCCGCGCCGCTTTTCTCCTGGGCTATCCCGCCACCCTCGTCGCCGAGCCCGAAGACCTGGACCTCGCGGGCAAGCCCCGACTCTTCGTGCAGGGCGAGAAGGATCGGTTTTGCTCCGGGGAAAAGCTGAGAGCTCTCGTCGAGCCCTGGCCCGACGGGCGCAGCCTCGTCGTCGTCCCGGGTGCCGACCATCTCTTCACCGGGCAGCTGGACGAAGCCCAGGCCGCCGTGGAACGCTGGGCGAAAGGCCGACCCTGGGACAGGCGAGGCGAAGAGGGAGACGGTTGACGATCAATCGACAGTGGCGCCTGGCGCGCCGGCCGCGAGGCCTGGTGCAGGAGACTGACTTCAGCTGGACCGACGAGACCGTTCCCGCCGTCGGCGAAGGTCAGCTGCTCGTCCGCAACGTCTGCCTGTCCATCGACCCCACGCAGCGGGGCTGGATGGCCCGCGACACCTACGTCCCGGCGATCGGCATCGGAGAGGTGATCCGTTCGTTCGGTGCGGGCCAGGTCGTGGAGTCTCGACACGACGGCTTCAAGGTGGGCCAGCTCGTCCAGGGCGGGGTCGGCTGGCAGGACTATCTCCTGACCGACGGCGGAGGCTCCCTGCCTCTCTCCACGCTCCCGCCGGGGGCCGACATCCCTCTCGCACTGAGCGTCCTCGGCCTCACTGGCATCACCGCCTACTTCGGCCTGCTCGAGGTCGGTCGACCGCAACCGGGCGAGACGGTGGTTGTCTCCGGTGCCGCCGGGGCCACCGGCTCCGTGGTCGGGCAGATCGCGAGGATCCAGGGCTGCCGCGTCGTGGGCATCGCAGGCGGACCCGACAAGTGCCGATGGCTCACGGAAAAGGCCGGCTTTCACGAGGCGATCGACTACAAGTCCGAGCGCGTCGACCGACGGCTCCGGGCGCTGTGTCCGGACGGGATCGACCTCTTCTTCGACAACGTCGGAGGGGAGATCCTGGACGCGGCCCTCGCCAGCCTCGCGATGCGAGGCCGTGTGGTGATCTGCGGCGCGATCGCCGGTTACAACGAGAAGGTCCCTCCGCCCGGACCGCGAAACTACCTGTCGCTTCTGGTCAAGCGGGGACGAATGGAGGGCTTCATCGTCCTCGACTACATGGACCGGGCCGGCGAGGCAGTGGAGTCGCTGTCGAAGTGGCTCGGCGAGGGGAAGATCCAGCACGAGGAGGACGTCCAGCAGGGGCTGGAGAATGCCCCCGCCGCGCTTCGTCGAGTGTTCGAGGGGAAGAACCGCGGCAAGCAGCTCGTGAAGATCGCCGACCCGCCGCTGCCGACACCCTGAGGTCGGAGCAACCTCGAGCCCTGCTCGATCACGGGCGACTTCTTCCGCTGGCCCGGATCTCATCGAGGGCTGCTTCGAGCCTCCGGGCCACCTCCGGATACTCTCTGAGGACGTCCTTCAGCTCCGCCGGATCAGCTTCGAGGTCGTACAGCTGGTAGGGCCGAGCGAAGGGCTCCCCCTTCGGCTTCTCTCGTCCTCCCGAGCCGTTGCCGGCAACGAGCTTGAAGCGCCCGTCCCGGATCGCGAACATCCCGCTCACGGAGTGGTGGACGAGCGGAGCGCGCTGGATCGCTTTCCCGCGCATCAGGGGTAACAGGCTGAAGCTGTCTTCGACGGCGTCGTCCGGGAGAGGCACCCCCACCGCCTCCGCGACGGTGGCAAAGACGTCGGTCAGACAGATCGGGGCGTCGCTGCGGCCCCCCGGCTCCACGACACCCGGCCATCGGACGAAGAAGGGCACCCGGTGTCCCGCCTCCCAGATGTCGGCCTTGGTGCCTCGCCAGGCGCCGTTGGCGGTGTGGTGGTCGGCCCGGTAGGCCTGGATCCGTGGATCGCTCACGTGGTCCTCGGAATCAGGATCGTCCCTTCGAAACATGAACGACCCGTTGTCCGAGGTGTAGACGAACAGCGTCTTCCTCGTCATCTCCAGGCCCTCGAGAGTGGTCAGAATCTGTCCGACGGCCCAGTCCACCTGCACGATGAAATCGCCGTACGGCCCGAGGGCCGTCGCGCCGACGAAGCGGCGGGCGGGCAGGACCGGCTTGTGGGGCGCGGTGAGGGCGACGTACAGGAAGAACGGCTCCTCGTGCCGGGCTCTCTCATCCAGATAGCCAACAGCCTCTCCAAGAAGATCGTCGAGGGTCTCCTCGGGGTCGAGGTCGGTCCCGATCGGGCCGTGACGCATGAACGCCGGGAAGTCCTGCGCAGACCGCAGCACCGTGCGGCGAGTGATCTGCCCGTTGCGGATGTAGACGTAGGGCGGGAAGTCGAGCGAGGCGGGGATGATGAACGAGAAGTCGAAGCCCCTCGTGTGGGGCCCGTCGCTCACTCCCTGGCCAAAGTCGATCTGCTGGCGCCCGCCGGCCCGGGCGAAGCCGAGGCCGAGGTGCCACTTGCCGACCATGCCTGTGTGGTAGCCACGCGCGCGAAGAAAAGAGGCCAAGGTGGGTCGTTCGGCCTCGATCAGGGGCTCGCCGAAGCCGTCGAGGACACCCTTCTGCAGGCTCCCTCGCCAGGCGTAACGCCCGGTGAGCAGCCCATAGCGAGTGGGCGTACAGACCGACGACGGCGTGTGCGCGTCGGTGAAGGTCATGCCGGAAGCGGCGAGACGGTCGAGGTTGGGCGTCGGAATCTTCGAATCGCGGTTGAGTGCGCCGACGTCGCCGAAGCCCATGTCGTCGGCGAGGACGACGACGACGTTGGGGCGAGCGGCAGCGACACTCGGTGCCGTCGGAGCGAGCAGTGCGATCAGGACGAGACCGACAAAGACGCGCATGGGCCACCTCACGGTCCGAGTCTACTGGGCTCTTCGACTTGGCCAAAGCCCGCGGGGCGGATCCTACGCGCGGGAAGGGACTAGAATCCCGGCGAGGCGCCTGCCGAGCGTCGCGACATGGCCGATCCAGCCTCGCCCCGCGCTCCCGGACGCCCCGACGATACGCTCGACGACGCCGGGGCCGGGCCGGCGTTCGAGGAGCTGATCGCCGAGGTCTCGGCCCGCTTCATCACCCTGCCGCCGGGCGAGGTCGAGGCGGAGATCACCCGGACCCTCGCGAAGATCGGCGTCTTCATAAAGTCCGACCGCTGCTTCATCTTCCTGCCGATCGGCGATGGCACCCGCCACCGCGTGGCCCAGATGTGGACCCAGGAGACGGTCCCGCAGGACCCGGTCGCCATCGGGCTGGTGGTCCAGGAGGAATTCTACTGGGTCGGGGCCAAGATGAGCCGACGCGAGGACGTCATCATCAACGCGCTGAGCGACTCTCTCGTCGTTCCGGGCCCCGAGGTCGTCCAGCTGGCAGCCCAGAAGGAGTTCGGTGACGCCGGCCACCTGGTCGCGCTGAACAATCGAGCCGAGGTCACCAGCGACAATATCAACTACTTTCCCGCCGATGCGCGGCAAGGCTGCCGCCTCGACTTCTTCACCGCTCCCATGGCTGGCGCGCCCCGTATCGCCAGGGACCAGGTGGAGCTCAGCTACAACCGCGCCTGCGGAGGCCGTCTCTTCTTCAAGATCCCCGGTGGGGTCAAGCTGGGCACCTACAACCTCGACGTCAAGTTCAAGAACAGCACCGTCCGTGTGCCTTTCAAGATCATGACCAAGGACGAGGTGAAGACGCTGGAGGACCAGCTGAAGGAGATGAGAAAGAAGAAGTAGCCGCCCCCACGGCGGTGCCCATGACTTCTTCGAAGACTTCGACGCTCTGCCTTCCTACCAGTCGAGAAGCCCTGGTGGGAGAGGCCTGTTCTTGTCGTCCCTCCGGGCGCCGCGGTCGGAGTCGAGGTCGCGCTCCGGTGCGCTTGCGGTCCCAGCGCTGGGGGTCGGAGGCCGGGTGTCGTCGATCAGGCCCAGGGTGGTCGGGGGCGCTGCTGGCTCGGCCCCTGCTGTCTCGCCGTCGCTGGACGGCTCGCTCGAGAAGAAGCGGACGAGGATCGCGGCGGCGAGTGCCGTGACCGTGTAGGGCACGACCTCGGCGTCTCCGCCGAGCCACAGGGGAACGAGGAGCCCATAGCCGAAAAGAATCGGAACGGCGTAGCGCCAGAAGACGGTCCGGCGCTCCCATGCGAATGCGGCAGCATAGAGCGGCAGGGTCACGTGGGGACCGAGGCCCCAGGGCACGAAGGACAGGGCCACGAGGCTCAGGAGCGTCGCCAGCACCAGCCCGTTGAGAAAGTCGATGGCCGTTCGGCCTCGCTCGTAGAGGTAGGGGAAGGCCGCGCCAGCCATCACGGCCAGGAGCGCACCCGCACCCGGGACCTCCGGAAGCCCCAGCTTTGGCAGCACCCAGTTGGCGTACACCAGCGTGAAGGCGGCAGCCGAGCCGTTGCGAAGCCACTTGGTGAGACGGCGCTGGGGGATCACCAGGAGGTCCAGGAGCAGGTAGCCGATGTAGGCGTAGCAGGGCCAGATCGTCGCAAAGGACCGGGTCTTCCAGAACACGAGGAGCGCCAGGCCCAGCGGCGCAAGCGATTCGAGAAGTCGCGGCCACGGAGCCGACGTGAGGTAGAGAGTCTGGATCCGGAGGTCGGCCTTGACCCCGGGCATGAGCGTGCGCTCCACCCGTCGGCGCAATTCGTCGAGAAGCGCCGCCACGCCTTCGTCCTCAGGGAGCCGGCGGTAGGGCTCCGGGTCGATCGGGTCGTGATAGCGGACCCGGATTCTTGCCGGCTTGGGCAGCGCCCGGAAGTAGGGCCACGCGCGGAAGGCCCCTGTGATGGTCGCAGGCACGAGCGGAGCTCCCGTCTCCCAGGCGAGGCGTGCTGCGCCCTCCCTCAATCTCTCTTCCATCCAGCCCGATCTCGAGCGCTTTCCCTCGGGGAAAATGCCGACCAGCTCGCCGTCCTGGATGAGCGCGCGGGCCTGCTCGTACGCGTCGCGCCCGCGGCCGGCCCGGACGTCCACGGGGAAGGCCCCGAAGAGGCGCATGAACGCCCCGAGCAGGGGAACGCGGAACAGCGCGTCCCAGGCCATGAAACGGATCGGACGCTCGACCTGGAGGGAGAGAAGCACGGGATCCAGGTACGACGGGTGGTTCGAGGCGATCACCGCCGGCCCCTCCGGCGGGATCTTCTCTTCGTCGAGACAGTCGTAGGTGAAGAGGACACGGAACAGCGCCTCCAGAACGGCGCGAACCGCGGTGCGCATCAGACGGCGGCTCCGCCGGCGGCACCGGCCCGGCGGGGGTGACGGGCGGGCAGGGCCTCGAGGTGCGGCCGGACGGCGTCCAGCTCGGCCTGAAGCGCATGGACGATCTCCGGCGCGCCGTCGGTCGACCCCGAGCGCCCCAGCACCTCGAGCCGCGCGCACAGGTCCGCCATGCGGTGGCAACCGAGGCTGCCGCCGCTGCCGAGGAAGCTGTGGGCGGCACGCTCGAGCGCCGCGGCGTCGCCCTTCGCGGCCTTGCGCAGCGCCGTGAGCCGTGCCGGAGCGATGTTCAGGAACGTGGCGACGACCTCGTCCATGAGGGTGCCGTCCTCGTCGACCGACATCAGGCTCTTGACGATCGTCTCGTCGAGCAGCTCGTCCGCCGACGATGGCGGCGGCTCTGCCAACGAAGAGGCTTGCAGCCCTGAGGACGGCACCTTGACCCAGCGCTTGAGCGCCGCCTCGAGCAACTCCGGGGTCACGGGCTTGCTCACGTAGTCGTCCATGCCCGCCTCGATGCACCGCTCCCGGTCGCCCTTCATCGCGCTGGCGGTCATCGCCACGATCGGCGTGTGGTGCTCGTCGCCCTCGTTCTGGCGGATGCGGCGTGTCGCCTCGAATCCATCGAGAGTCGGCATCTGGCCGTCCATGAGCACGATGGCGTAGCGGGTCCGGGCGCAGGCATCGACGGCCTCTTGTCCGTTGTCCGCCACCTCGACCTGATAACCCAGCTTCTCGAGGAGGCGGACGGCCACTTTCTGATTGACCTCGTTGTCCTCGGCCACCAGGACCCGCGCTCCCTTCTGGGGTCGTGCCTCCCGCAGACTGTGTCGTGTGACCAGCGAGGGGGCGCGGCGGGAGCGTCCACGTGTGAGGACCTTCACGAGCGAGTCGTAGAGGTCCGTCTCGTCCACCGGCTTCGTGAGATACGCCGAGATCCCGATCCGCGAGGCCTCGGCCCCATGGCCCCGTTGTCCAATCGAGGTGAGAAGGACGAGGCGCACGCCTCCGAGGGGGTCATCGGCCCGGATCGCGCGGGCGAGGCTCAGGCCGTCCATGCCGGGCATCTTCATGTCGAGGATGGCGAGATCGTGAAGCTTCCCCGCTGCGGCGGCTTCGCGAAGCGCCGAGAGGGCCGCCGGACCGCTCTTGACGGTGTCGACCCGCAGACCCCAGTGGCTGAGCTGCTGGCGCAGGATGTGCCGGTTGGTGGCGTTGTCGTCGACGACGAGCACGCGCCGGCCGGCCAGGCGCGTGGGCGGTGTCGACGGGACGGAGGCTTCGAGCGGCTGCCGCTCGAAGCGCACCGTGAACCAGAAGACGCTGCCGAGTCCCACCCGGCTCTCCACGTCGAGCGCCCCGCCCATGAGCTGCACGAGGCGTCGAGAGATCGCGAGCCCCAGGCCCGTGCCCCCATAGCGACGGGTCGTGGAGCCGTCGGCCTGGACGAACGACTCGAACAGCTTCGGCCGCAGCTTGGGGTCGATGCCGATGCCCGTGTCCCGCACCTCGAATCGGACGACCGCCTGGTCGTCCGGAGAGTCGGCCAGGGTCACCCGGAGCACGACCTCGCCCTTCTCCGTGAACTTCACTGCGTTCCCGACGAGGTTCGAAAGCACCTGGCGCAGGCGTCCCGGGTCGCCGCGGAGCGCACTCGGCACGTCGTGACGGATGAGGCACAGGAGCTCGAGGCCCCGGGCCTGTGCGGCCTCGGCGAAGGAGTCCAGAGTCTCGCGCACGGCCCGGCGGAGGTCGAAGTCTACGACCTCGAGATCGATGCGCCCCGCCTCGATCTTGGAGAAGTCCAGGATGTCGTTGATGATCTCGAGCAGCGCCCGGCCCGAGGTGTCGATGACGTCCGCGTACTCCCGCTGCTCGGAGGAGAGATCCGTGTCGAGAAGCAGCCGAGTCATTCCAATGACCCCGTTCATCGGAGTGCGGATCTCGTGGCTCATGTTGGCCAGGAACTCGGACTTCAGCCGGGAGGCCTCGAGGCAGCCTGGCGAGCCCGGACCAGGGGGTCGATGCTCTGGACCACTAGCACGACGCCGGCAACCGACCCCTGGGCATCCCGCCACGGATGGACCGTCCACCGCAGCCAGACCCTCGAGCCGTCGGGCCGCTCGAGGGCGTCTTCCGGCTCGGAGACGACGGCTCCGGCGAGTGCCCGGGCAAAGACCGCGTCGTATTGCGCCGGCATCTCGGGCCAGAGCTCGCGAAGCGTGCGTCCGACCACGGAGGGCTCATGCTTCGCCACGAATCGCAGCCATCGCACGCTGTGAGCGACGTGGCGACCCTCCCGGTCGAGCATCGCCATGGCGACGGGAGCGTGAGCCACGATCTGACGAAGCTGCTCCCGCTCGCGTTCGAGCGCCTGCTCGATGAGCTTGCGGTCCGTGATCTCCCGGGCGATGGCCAGGAACCCGGCGAACTCGCCGTCCTCCATGGCCAGGTGGACCCGTTGCCCGAACCAGACGTCGTTCCCGGAGCAAGACACCATGGGGAACTCGCAGTAGGTGTTGGGGATGCCCTGCTTGCGCTGGTCCTCGTAGAACTGCCGGGCCTGCTCCTGGTAGTCGGAGCGGACGCGGTCGCGAAAGTCGCGGCCAAGAAGCTCGTCCGGCGCGAACCCGAGGGCGTCGGCGGCGGCGGCGTTGATGTAGCTGAAGCGGCCTTCGGCGTCCGTACGGAAGATGAGGTCCCCTGCGGACTCGACCAGCTGGCGATAGCGTGCTTCGCTGACCCGCAGGCCCGCGGCGGTCTCGCGCTCGCTGGCGAGGTCGGCCTCTCGGCCGCCCAGGGCCCTTCGGGACGAGGCGGCGCGCCGCCGGAGCAGAAGCGCCCAGGCGACGGCGGTGACCAAGAGCAGGAGAAGGACGACGTCCAGCGTCGACATGCCTCAGCGGGAAACAGTAGCACGTCCTTGACGGCCCGACGAGGCTCTGGGTAACGTTGGCCCATCATGAGGGCCACCGGGTGGACGGACGAGCGGGGCAGACCCGGCAAGGTTGGCGGCGTCGTGCTGTGGGTCGTCGCCGTTGTGGTCGTCCTCGCGGTGGCGGCGTGGCAGCGGATGAGCGACACAACGAGCCCGACCCGGGGCGAAGTCGTGGTGTCCGGGCAGACGATGACCTACCGACTCCTCCGCGTCGGCCCTTCGGGCGAGCCGATCCGCGTGACGATCGCCGCCCCCGAGGACGTGAGCGGGAACCTGCGGTGGCGTCCCCACCCGGGCGAAGGGGCCTTCGAGTCATTCACCATGCTCCGGGACGGCGACCGGGTGGTGGGCTTTCTCCCCGCACAGTCCCCGGGGGCACAGATCGAGTACTCCCTGGTGCTGGCCGGGCCTGCCGGGCTCACCCGGATCCCCGACGAGGGGTCGGTGGTGCTTGATGTGCGCGGCCCGGTCCCCGGGCTCGTTCTCTTCCCCCACGTGGCGATCCTTCTCCTCTCCATGGTGGTCGGAGTCCGGGCGGGCCTCGGTGCCGCGTGGGCGCTGCCGGACACGGGCCGTCTATCGAAGCTGACGGTTCTGGGACCCACCATCGGGGGAATGATCCTCGGACCCATCGTGCTGAAGCTCGCCGCCGGTTCCTTCTGGACGGGCTGGCCCTTCGGAGGCGATTGGCGCACCAACAGCGCCGTCGTGATGTGGCTGGTGTGGGTGGTCGCAGCGCTGGCCGCTCATACGGCACAGGACGAGACCGATCGCTTTGCGCGGACGACGGTGATCGGCGCGGCGCTGGTCATGATCCTCGTCTCACTGGTCCCCCGGGGCCTCTACAGTTTTTGATGCCCGGTCCGGTGGCCGATGCTCGGGCCTTTCTCGCGGAGGACCCGGACCCCGAGACACGCAGGGAGCTGCGGGAGATCCTCGAACGCGCCGAGGCGGGAGACGAGACGGCGCGCCGTGACCTGATCGACCGCTTCTCCGGACCCCTCGAGTTCGGAACGGCAGGGCTGCGGGGGCGGGTGGAGGCCGGCCTCGCCCGGATGAACCGCCTCGTGGTCATGAAAGCCACGTGGGCCCTCGGAACACACCTTCTCGAAGAGGACACCCAGGTGGCTCACCGGGGCGTCGTCGTCGGCTTCGACGGGCGCCGATCGAGCCGGGGCTTCGCCGAGGACGCGGCCGCCGTCTTCGCCGGCCTCGGCATTCCGGTTCGCCTGTTTCCCGATCCCGTGCCGACGCCGCTCGTCTCCTTCGCCGTGCCCCTCCTCGAGGCAGCAGCGGGTGTCGTCATCACCGCCAGCCACAACCCGGCCCAGGACAACGGCTACAAGGTCTACCTGGCCTCCGGAGCGCAGATCGCGCCGCCTGTCGATGCCGCCGTTGCCGCGCACATCGCGGCTGCCCCCGCTCTCGATGCGATCTCACGGGAGTCGCCCCCGGACGCGGCCGCGGACGGGCTCCGACAGCTGATCGACGCGACGGACCATGCGGTGGAGGACGCGTATCTCGAGGGCCTGGCCCGCGGTGCGCTGCACCCCGTCGAGCCGACACCCCTCAGGATCGCGTACACGGCGCTTCACGGAGTGGGCCAACGGCTGCTCGTCCGGGCCCTGGCCCGGGCAGGCTTTTGGGGCGTGGCGGCGGTCTCCTCCCAGGCCGACCCCGACGGGACGTTTTCCACCGTGCGCTTCCCGAACCCGGAAGAGCCGGGAGCCATGGAACGCGTGCTCGCCCTGGCCGAAGAGTCGGGCGCCGAGCTCGTCCTTGCCAACGATCCCGATGCGGACCGGCTCGCCGCCGCCGTGCCCGATGGGACCGGCAGGGGCTACCGCGTGCTGAGCGGGAACGAGGTGGGCGTCCTCCTGGCCGATGACGCCATGGAGCACGCCGAGGTCGGGGGACGCCGCAAGCTCGTGGTCACCACCGTCGTCTCTTCGAGCCTGCTGTCTCGAATGGCCCGGGATCGCAACGTCGCGTATCGCGAGACCCTCACGGGCTTCAAGTGGATCGTGGACGCCGCTCTGCAGGGAGAGGCACTCGGAGAGGCGTTCGTGTTCGGCTACGAGGAGGCCCTGGGGTACTGCGCAGGCGCTCTCGTCCGGGACAAGGACGGCATTGGGGCGGCGTTGCGCCTCGCCGAGCTCGCACGACACCTCAAGGCCCGGGGCAGCACGCTGCTCGAGAGGGTCGACGAGCTACTCGTGGCCCACGGTCTCTCCCATCCCGTGCAGTGGTCGCTCACCATGCCCGGCCCCGAGGGTCGGGACCGGATCCACGGGGCGATGGATGCCTTGCGCACGCGCCCGCTCGGGCGGATCGGGGCGAGCCCCGTGGTCCGGGTTCTCAACGCCTCGACGGGCGAGGAGACGGTCGAGGGACAGCGACGCTCGATCGAGCTGCCCCGCTCCGATCTCCTGACCTTCGAGTCAAAGGACGGTGCACGGCTCACGGTGCGGCCGAGCGGGACCGAGCCCAAGATCAAGTTCTATCTCGAGCTCGTGGGACGGGTCGGTCGGACAGACGACGTGCCGGCGGCGCGGGCGCGGCTCGAAGAAGAGGGACAGGGCCTGAGGCGCTCTCTCGTCCGGGACCTCGGCCTCGGCTGAACGGGGAAGCAGGAGGAGACGATGGTTGTGACGGATCGAAGGAGGCTGCGGGGAGCCGCGGGCCTAGTGGTGGCCGCCCTGCTGCTGGCGTCGGGCTGGGCGCTCGGCCCGGTCGCGGCGTCCGCGCCCGGGAACGCCGAAGGGTCCTCGGACAAAGCTCGGGTCCGGAACGTCCTGGTGGTCACTCTCGACGGGCTCCGGTGGCAGGAGCTGTTCTCGGGCTACTCGGCCGAGCTGAACACCAAGGACGGCGGGGGTGTCGACGACCCCGAGGCCCTCGCCCGCCGCTTCGACGCACCCACCCCCGAGGCCCGGCGGACGGCGCTGCTCCCGTTCTTCTGGGAGACCATCGCCCGGGAGGGTCAGATCCTGGGCGACCCCTCCAGGGAGAGCCTCGTTCGCGTGACGAACGGCCTCCTGTTCTCCTACCCGGGCTACAACGAGCTCCTGACCGGTGTGGTCGACCCTCGGATCGACAGCAACGCGAAGAAGACGAATCCAAACGTGAACGTCCTCGAGTGGCTCAACCAGAGGCCCGGCTTCGAGGGCCGGGTGGCCGCCTTCGGCTCGTGGGACGTACTGCCCTTCATCCTCGCGGTGGAGCGCTCCGGGCTGCCCGCCAACGGCGCGGGCCCCCCGGTCGACCATCCCCGGACCGACCGGGAGCGGCTCCTGAACGAGTTCGCAGCGGACCTCCCCGCCTACTGGGGAAGCGGCCGCTTCGACGCCCCCGCGATGCAGGGGGCTCTCGAGTACCTGAAGACGCAGCAGCCGCGGGTTCTCTACGTGATGCTGGGCGAGACCGACGAGTGGGCCCACGGGCGCCGGTACGATCTGTACCTCGATGCCGCGCATCGCTCGGACCGCTTCCTCCGGCGACTCTGGCAGACGGCGCAGTCGCTGCCCGCGTACCGGGGCCAGACCGCTCTCGTCGTAGCCACGGACCACGGCCGCGGGAAGACCCCCCGGGACTGGACCGACCACGGGGAGAAGGTGCCCGTCGCCGACCGCATCTGGATGGCGGTGATGGGCCCCGAGACGCCGGCGCTGGGAGTGCGGACCGGCCTCTCGGCCACCCAGTCGCAGCTGGCGGCAACGGTCGCCCACCTGCTAGGGGAGGACTACCGTGCGGGCGTGCCCCAGGCCGCCCCCCCGCTGCCCGACGTCACCCGTTGAGGAGTCGCGGTACACTCGGCACGCTCGGTGGTAGTCATGACTCGACAAAACCCAGACCGCGACCTCGAGACGACCGATGACCAGCACCTGGTCGGCGGGGTGCTGCCGGAGAAGAAGGCGGCGCGCACCTTCCTGAACAGGTGGGTGAGGCGCGGGGTCCTGGCCGGATTCGGGGTCGGCTTCACCGTCCCCTACCTCTCGATCCTCAACGACGTTCACGTGGAGGGCGACGAGCTTCTCCCCGAGCTTCCTCGCCGCAACGTCGTGTTCCTGTCCAACCACCAGACCTACTTCATGGAGGCGTTGGCCTTCTTTGACCTGGTTTACGTCCGCTACCAGTTTCCCCTCGAGGACCCGGCGCTGCGCTTCTCGGCGGCGGAGGAGACCATGAAGAAGAATCTCCTGACCGCGCTGATGAAGCTGGCGGGCGGGGTCACGTTCAAGAGGAGCTTCAGAGAGGGCGGGACCGACGTGAAGCGCGCGGTGGACCTCGAGGGCGTCAACCGCGTGCAGGAATCCATTCGGGATGGCTGGCTGCTCCATTTCCCGGCGGGCACCACCAAGAAGGGGGCGCCGCTTCGGCCCGGCGTGTCCCGGCTCCTCCACCAGGCTCGGGCCACCGTCGTGCCCGTACGGGTGGACGGGTTCAGGGAGCTCCTGCTCCACAAGCAGATCCCGGGCAAGCTCTTCAAGAGCCTGTCGGTGCGCATCCACTCGAGAATGGACCTGGACGCCTTCTACGCGGAGCCCTACACGAAGGCCTCGGGTCAGCAGGTCCTGGCCGAGATCGAGTCTCGAATCGGCGACGGCGCCCACGGCTGAGGGACAAAGCCGCAGCGCGGCTCAGGTGTAGCTCTCGGGGTGCAGCGCCATACTGCGATCGTAGTGGGACCGGATCTCGGGAAGGTCCTTCTCGTAGTCGCCGGTGGGGCGGAAGAGCGGACCGAAGCGAATCTTCTTCCGAGGGTAGTCGAAGGCGACGATGAGGATGGGGACTCCTGCCGCCACGGCGATCCGGTAGAAACCCGACTTCCACCTCTCCAACCGGCGGCGCGTCCCTTCCGGCGCGACGACGAGGACCAGTCTATCGCTCTCCTTGAAGGCCCGATCCGAGTCCTCGGCGACCCCCGCCGCGTTCGAACGCTCGACTGCGACTCCGCCGACCGAACGGAGGAAGACGCCGAACGGCCACCAGAACAGCGTGTGCTTGCTGAGAAAGCTCGCCTTGAGCTGCATCGCGAACTTCACCCAGAGACCGGTGGGAAAATCCCAGTTGGAGGTGTGGGGGGCGACGATGAGCACCATCTTCGCCTCGTTCGGTACCGAGCCCTCGAAGCTCCAGCCTCCCAGGCGCATCATGAAGCGGCCGAAGGCGGCGGTGAGCGGCCCGTGGGTCCGCGGCACCTCTTCGCCGACGCTCAGAGAGAGTGGGCTGCGCTCGGGTGCCATCGTCATCTCCTTGCTGGAGGAGGCTCTCGCCCGTCGATGAAGACGGCGTCGATGGCCAGCTCGTCCGCCTCCCTCGACCCGCTCAGGGTCGGCACCGCGACGGAGGCCGGGCCGCTGGCGGGAGGGACGCGGAGGAGCTGCCGCAGAAGGAGGAGTGAGCCCGGCGCGGCCGGCGCGAGCCGGGGAGCCGCCCTCTCAGCGGTCGAGCAGGAGGTCAACGCCCCGAGGACCTCTGCCAGGGGCTGCCCGGCGACACGGGAGCGCCACCGCCCCAGCGTGAGAGCATCGAGTGCCGCGTCGAGCAGCGGGGACTCGGGACGAGACGGGGGCCCGTCCACCTCCAGGAGGCACGAGGCGCTCTCCATCGCGACCACCTCGACGGAGGGGAGCCCCGGGCCCCTTCGCCGGGCCGCCACCGCCCTGGCGCCCTCCTGGTCGGGAGAAGGCACATGCCACCGGACCCTCGCCACGCCCAGGCGGCCGAGGGCGCCCAGGGCCTCCTGATCGAGCCGCTCCCCCGCTGCTATCCCCCGGACCGAGACGGCGAAGGCCGGAACCACCAGGCGGCCCGTGGCGTCGACGGTGTGCCGGGCGCGGAGCAGGTGGCCGTCGCCGATCCCCTGGATGGTCGACGGCCCGGAGACGGCGTCGTCACAGCCGGCCACGACCGGGTCGGCGTCGAGGCGATCAAAGGCGACATCGGCTCGATAGGGCGGCCCGGCGCCCGGCTGCCACACGGCGCCTCCGGAGACCAGGACGTCGACCCAGTCGCCGTCGCTGTTGCGCTGGAGATTCTCGTAGAGGAGGGGATCCTCGTCGGCCAGATCGTCCTTGACGAGCAAGGAGAGGGCGCTCAGCAGCCCGACGAAGTTGAGCCGCGTGAGGTCCCCGTGGCCCCATCCCGGGGGAAGTCCGCCACTCTCCATCAGGACCACTGGGGTGCCCCACGCGGTGATGTTGTCGCCGAAGGCCCGGGGGTTCCAGTCCTCGTCGTAGCGCGCCACGCCGCCGGGGACGAACGGCTGGAGAGAGCGGGCGATGGCCGCACAGACACGCCGGGCGCGGGCGCGGCCAGGCGTCATGGTTCCCTCTGCATCCCCCGCCACCGCCAGGAGTGCGACGGTCGCGAGACGGCCGGTCTTCCCAACCGTGGTTCGCCTGTCCTGGTCGTGCAGGTTGAAGCCCAGCTCCGGACGAAAGCGATCGCGCACGGCCTTGAGCAGCCGTCCTTCCGGTGTGGCCAGGCGCAGGGCGTCGCGGTTGATGTCGATTGCCTGGGCATTGGAGCGGGAATGGCGTTCGGCGCCGTCGGGGTTGAGCATCGGCAGGAGGAGGAGCGTCGCGCCTTCGAGGAGAGCCGCCGCGGCCGGGTCCCGGCTGGAAAGGACATAGTCGGCCATGTCCAGGAGGGCAGGTGTCGCCGATGGCTCGTCGCCGTGCATCTGCGACCAGAGCAGCACGCGCCGAGGCCCCCTTCCGAGGCTCAGCAGGAGGACGGCCCGTCCCTCGACGGAACGCCCGACCTCATGGACGGACAGGCGGCCCCGGTGACAAGCCTCGAGCTTCTCGATGTGCGCGACGAGCGTGGCGTGATCCAGGCAGGGAGCCGGCGTCGTGACGAAACGCGCGGTGGGCCACGCCTTCCAGAGAAGCTCTGGCGTGAACGACGGCGTCGCGGCGCCGGAGAGAATCAGGACGAAGGCGAGCATGGACGGCATCAGGAACCCGGGACCACGGCCGTGAGCCCATGCCGCACCCGCCCCAGGGCCGCTTTTCCGAGAAGCCGCAGCTTGCGGAGCCGGCGGGGACGCGCCGCTCGCACGTCGCTTGCGGCAAGCGCGTCGACGACCACCAGGTCCGCGGCGCGCACGAGACGACGCCACTCGGCCCGTCGCCCGACGAGACGCGTTTCGACGAGCAGCTCGTCGCCCCGCAGACCACCGATCACGGCCTTCGCGAAGGACAGCACCAGGGGCGAGCACGAGACGAGCAGCACGGTGGCGCCGCTGGGCAGGCCCAGGACGATCTCACGGTCCTCCCGGGAGAGCCGCACGTGAATGACCTCCCGGGCCGCACCCGGCGCAAGGCGCGCCACCTTGTGGGCGTGGTAGGGGAAAACGAGCCCGAGAGCGCCGGACAGGAGCGCCGGCTGCGCCTCGAGCTCCTCGAGGGTGCACCCGGACACGGGAACGCCCAGGGCCTCCCTCACCTCGTGGGCGACGAGCTCGATCGTCTCCTTCCGGGGATCCACGACCAGCACCCGCTCGGCGGGAGCGGCCTGGAGCCACCGCTCGACTGCCGCCTTGATCTCCACGCCCCCGTACCCCTTGTGAAAGGCGGTCCCCACCACCAGGCGGATCATCTCGTCGAGGCCGTGCGCCTCCTCGAGAGTGGAGGCGGCACCCTCGCGCACGAACACCCCCGCCCCGCGTCTGAGCCGGACGTGGCCGGCGGCCTCGAGCTCCCGGTAGGCCGCCGACACGGTGTTGGCGTGGAGCCCGAGCTGGCGGGCGAGAGCCCGGACGGAGGGAAGACGCTCGCCGGGAGACAGTGTCCCGGCGAGGATCTTGAGCTCCAGCTGGGCCAGCAGCTGGTCGTGCAGCGGCACGCCGCCTTTTCGGTTCAGCACGATGTCCATGGTCGTTCCCGGCGGAGTTGGGCGATTATGGACCGGTGAGGTCGCTCTTTGCCACGCGCCGGGGCCGTCTGGTCGCCCGGGTCTTGCTCTACGGCGCCGCAGTCGTCGTCGGCCTGCCTGTGGCCACCTCCCAGATGCTCGTGGGGACGATGACTGCGTCGACGCTCGAACCGTGGCCTCCCTGGGAGGAGATTTCCATCCGATCCGGCGATCTGCAGCTGCGTGGCTGGCTCGCCGGGGGCGAGGAGGGTCGGGCCGCCGCCGTGGTCGTCCACGGCCTCGGCGACAGCCTCGAGAGCTACGTCGAGGTCGGCGACGTGCTGAACCGCCGCGGCCACACCGTCCTGCTCCTGGACCTTCGGGCTCACGGCGGCAGCGACGGACGTCTCACGACCCTCGGCGGCCACGAGCTCCGGGATGTGCTCTCGGCGCTCTCGGCTCTCCGCGCTCGGGGTCTCGGGGCCGAAGGATTTGTCCTCTTCGGCGTATCGATGGGCGGCGTTACGGTGATACGGGCCGCTGCGGACGACGACGTTCGAGCCGTGATCGCCGAAGCTCCCTTCGACACGTACCGGGCCACCATCGTCCACCACGCGCGGCTCTACTACGGGCTCCCGGAGTGGTTCCCCCTGATCCCGGCCGCGATCCGTGTGGCCGAGTGGCGGGCCGGCTTCGACGCCGACGAGGTGGACGCGGTGGCCGCAGCTGCGGCGATGCGGGTGCCGCTCCTCCTGATCCGGGACGGCCGGGATCTCCGGATGCCCGAGCCCGTCGTGCGCCGGGTGCTCGAGGCGCACCCGGGACCGAAGCGGATGTGGGTGGCGGAGGGGGCGCCGCACAGCGGGGCGCGCAACGCCTCCGGCTACTGGGAGACGATCCTCGCCTTCCTGGAGGAGGCCGGGGTCTGAGTCTTGTTGCGCCAGGGGACGCCCTGGGAGGTGGGAAGCATGATGTAGAGCCATCGTGAGTGAAACCCTCCTGATCGGCCCCGGCGGGGCGGCGAGAAGCCGCACA
>CAUZDW010000029.1:0-49100 GCA_963578825.1 Vicinamibacteria bacterium | reverse complement strand
GGAAACAGCCAACACTGTGTGCTATCGTCGGGCATCTGAAAGCTCCTGTGTTTGTGGGGTCCGGCCTTTATCCAAAGCCATTCTCCACCCAGGGGCTTTCTTTTTGGGTCCTACCGACGAATTATTCGGGCTAGAGAGCCTTGCGCCCCTATACTCGGGGCTCCACAACCACAGCGCTGAACTTGCCCGGAAGGAGTACACCATGCGTGCTGTCGTCGCCCCCGCCCTCGTCTTGCTGTTCACCACGTCGGCTTTCGCTCAGAGGAACCAAAGCCTCGTCCCGGAGTGGGAGAGCCTCTTCAACGGCCGGGACCTGGCTGGTTGGACCGAGGTCGGCAACGAGAAGTGGGTCGTCGAAGACGGGGCGATCTATGGGGAAGGCATCACCGAGGAATACGGCTACCTGGCCACCGAGAAGACGTACCGGGATTTCCATCTCTCCCTGAGATTCAAGTGTGAAGCCAGCGGCAACAGCGGGGTCTATCTCCACACGGAGTTCGAGCCCGGCACGGCCACGGTGACCGAGGGAAGGCAAATCGAGATCGATCGCACCATTGGGCATCACACGGGCGGGATCTATGGCGACGGAAAGGGCTGGATTGTCTGGCCGGCCCCCGAGCTGGAGACCGTCATCCGGCCCGATGATTGGAACGACATGCTCATCAAGGTCGAGGGCAACCGCTACGTGACGTATCTCAACGGCGTACAGATGATCGATTTCACCTATCCCGCCCCAGGGGCCATGGAGGGAGTCATCGCGTTGCAGCTGCACTCGGGCGGCCAGGGCCGGATGCGGTTCAAGGACATCTGGATCCGCGATCTCTCCAGATAGCCGGGACCTGGACTCGAGGGGGTTCGAGGCCCTGCCGCGCCGCAGACCGTCTTTCGCAAACTGTTGAGGAAGTTGGAGGCGGCGCCCGGAGTCGAACCGGGGAATAGAGGTTTTGCAGACCTCCGCCTTAACCACTTGGCTACGCCGCCTGCGCCAACCTCAGATAGTAGCGAGGGGCAGCCGTTCGATCAAGGAGAGCTCCTTGACGAGAGCGCGGGCCCTGTCTATGGTGGTGAGTCGCTACCCTGAGCGGGAGTAACTCAGTGGTAGAGTGCGACCTTGCCAAGGTCGAAGTCGCGGGTTCGAATCCCGTTTCCCGCTCCAACCTTCCCCCCCTCTGGCAGCATTCTGAAGTGCTCACCGGCCATCGGCGTCGAACGCCGCGCGGTCGTGGCGGACGGTGGGTCCGTCGGGGCCTCGGTCGATGGCCACGACGTCGAAGCGCACGCGGGACTCGGACTCGCCGTGGGCGGAGGCCCAACGCAAGGCCGCTCGGATGACCCGTCGACGCTTGGGTCCCGTCACGGCCTCGACGGCGGCGCCGTGGGAGCTGTCGGCACACTCCTTGATCTCGACGAACACGAGAGTCCCGTGGTCGCGGGCGACGATGTCGAGCTCCCCCGCCCGACAGCGGTAGTTCCGTTCGAGGATCACCCACCCCTGGTCGCGGAGGTGATCGCAGGCCAAGTCCTCCCCGGCGACCCCTCGACCCTGGTCTCTGCTCACGGTGCCGCCGGAATCAGCGCTTGCGCCGCCAGCGAGTCCCGCGGGGCGTGTCCTCGAGAAGGACGCCCATCGCCTCGAGGCGACCCCGAGCGTCGTCGGCCCGGGCAAACTCCCGCTGCTTGCGGGCCTCCTGTCGCTCGTCGAAGAGCGCCTGCTCCTCTGCCGACAAGCTGTCGGCGGTCGACGCGGGGAAGAACACCCCAAAGACCGAGTCCATGGTCTCGAGGGTGCGACGGACGATGGCTGCCCCGGCGCGGGGAACCTGCCCCTCGGCCATCAAGGCGTTGGCTCGCCCGACAAGGCCGTGAACGGCGGCCAGGGCCTCGGGTGTGTTGAGGTCGTCGGCCAGCGCCTCCTTGAACGTCTTCAGGGCCGCCTCGGAGGCCTCCGCCGCCGGGCTCTCGTCCCCCTCGCCGTCGACCTCTGCGAGGCGCTCGACCAGGCTGTGGATGCGATCGATGGCAGCCGTGGCCTGCTGGAGACCCTCGAAGCCGAAGTGCAGGGGCTTTCGGTAGTGCGCTCCCGCCAACAGGTAGCGGATGGCCTCCGGCCGATGCCCACGGGCGACGATGTCGGGGATGGTGAAGAAGTTGCGCTTGCTCTTCGACATGGTCTCGTCGTCGATGAGTAGGTGCTTGACGTGGAGCCAGTGGCGGACAAAGGGCTGGCCGGTGGCGCCGGTGCTCTGGGCGATCTCGTTCTCGTGGTGCGGGAAGATCAGGTCCTCGCCCCCGACGTGGAGATCGAACGTCTCGCCCAGGTACTTCATGCTCATCGCCGAGCACTCGACATGCCAGCCGGGCCGGCCGCGGCCGAACGGGGCCTCCCACTGCGCCCACTCGGGCTCGTCGCTCTTGAACTTCCACAGGACGAAGTCCCGGGCGTTCTCCTTGTCGTACTTGTCGGTGTCGACCCGCGCCCCGTCCCGGATCCCGGCCACGTCGAGTCCGGACAGCCGCCCGTAGTCGGGGAACGACGCAATTCGGAAGTAGACACTGCCGTCCGCCTCGTAGGTGTGGCCGTGGGCCTTCAGCCGCTCGATCAGGTCGATCATCTCGGGCAGGTGCTCGGTCGCCCGAGGCAGGTGCTCGGGCCGCTCGATGCGGAGAGTCGCCATGTCCTCTTCGAAGGCCCGGATCCAGGGCGCCGTGAACTCGGCGATGTCCTGCTTCGCCTCCACGGCCTGCTTGATGATGCGGTCGTCGACGTCGGTGATGTTCAGGACACCTTTCACCTTGTAGCCCAGGAGCCGGAGGGTCCGCCTCAGGACGTCGGTGGCGACGATGGTGCGGTAGTTGCCCACATGGCCCCGGTTGTAGACGGTGAGGCCGCACGCGTACATGCGAATCTCCGGAGGAGAGAGGGGCTCGAGGGGCTCGACCTGGCCGCACAAGGTGTTGAAGAGGCGCATTTACCTGTCTATTTCATTCTCACGATGAGAGCTGTCAGATCGTCGTCGAAGCCCGACCGGTGTGTCCAGTTTTCGACGGCGCCCACGAGATCCGCCAGGGCGGAGGACGCCCCGCTCTCGCTGGCACGCAGGCTGTCGCACACCCGCTCGTCGCCGAACTCCTCCTCACCGGGCGAGAAGGCCTCGGTGACGCCATCCGGGACGATCGCCAGGAGGTCGCCGGGGCGAAGCTCGATCTCTCCTTCGTCGAACGTCGCGTCCTCGAGCAGCCCGATCACAGGACCGCCCGACCGCAGCCTCTCCACGCTTCCGTCGGCGCGGCGCAGGTAGGGCGGGATGTGGCCGGCCGTCACGTAGCTCATCCGCCGCGAGGACGGATCGATCTCGCCATAGAAGAGGGTGACGTACTTGCTGTCCTGTGTGCTGGCGCACACGAACTTATTGAGCCGCTTCAGGACCACTCCAGGAGAGGCCGTCCCCGCCGTCGCCCGAAGCGAGGCCTGGACCGAAGCCATGAGGATGCTCGCCGGGGTCCCCTTGCCCGACACATCGGCGATCACGACTCCGAGCCGGCCGCCGTCCGGGGGAATGAAGTCGTAGTAGTCCCCTCCGACCTGATGGCAGGGCCGGCTCTCCGCCGCCAGCTCGAAGCCCTCGAGGGAGGGGGTAGAGCGCGGAAACAGGCCCCGCTGGATCTCCTGGGCGATCTGGAGCTCACGGTCCTGCCGCTCCTTTCCAGGGCCACCTGGTGCAGCCGCGCTGCCTCGAGGGCGGCCTGGGTCTGGCGAGCGAGGGCCAGGGCATACTCGAAGTCTTCTTCCCGAAACGGCTTGCCGGAGAGGCGCTCCCCCACGGCGAGCAGGCCGCAGACGGTCTCGCCGGCGGTGAGCGGCACCACCAGGCCGAACCTCCCCTCCACCAGCACCTCCCGGAGCGTTCCTGCATCCAGATCGCCTACGCGACTGGGGCCACCGAGCGCTTCGGCCGCTGTCGAGGCCTCCCGGGTCATCTCGAGCGGCGTCTCGTCCGGCCGCAGTCCGCGGACGTGGGCGAGGCGGAGACCCTTCGGGCTGGCCAGAAAGAGAGCCCCCCGGGACGCGAGGAAGTGCCCCATGACGGTGGTGATCACCAGGCGCTTGACCACCTCTTCGTCGAGGCTCGACGTGAGCTCGCGGCCGATGTCGAAGAGGTTGTGAAGCTGGAACACCTTGACCGAGAGGGAGCGGTTGACGCGGTGCAGCTCGTCGTACATCAGCCCGTTCTCGATTGGCGTCGCCGCGCAGGCCGCCAGGCTCTGCAGGAAGCCCCTCTCCTCGCTGCCGAACGTGGAGCCCTCGGGGTGCGGACCCAGACCGATGAGAGCGATGATCCGCCCGGCCTTGCGCACCGGGCACACGAGGGTGAGCCCGAGCTCCACGAGAGCGGCCTGCGCTGTCCCGGGCGCGAACGACCCGTCGGGGATCTCGTCGAGTCGAATGTCCTCTGGGGCCCCGGGCGGGAGACCACGCGCCGAGCGAAGGCGAAACCGCCCGTCGGGCTCCCGCACGTAGAGAGCTCCCCGCGACACCTGCAGCTCGCCCATCACGATGAGTAGTGCCGCGTCGAGGATGTCGCGGGCGCTCATGGTGGAGTTGAGAGTCGCGGTGAGGTCGAGGAGAGAGATGAGCTCCGACATGCGCTTGAGGAGCGGGGGCTCACGGCCCTCCCGCCGGAACTCGTCGAGCGCCTGCTGATACTGGTAGACGACCGGTGTGCTCATCGCCTCTCGTCCGCGCTCCCGGAGTCGCCCGGCTTCCGACGGACCAGGCAGCACACGTTTCGCCGGGCCGAGCGGCGAAACGTCACCGAGTCCATGATCGTGCTCATCAGGTGGACGCCCAGTCCGCCCTTCCGCCGCTCGCTCACGTACTTGTCGAGATCCACCCGGGGCATCGCCTTCGGGTCCACGGTGGCCCCGTTGTCGATCACGTCCACCTCGAAGCTCTCGCCCCGATCCTCGTAGCGCACCTCCACCACGCGGTCGGTCGCGCCCCGGTAGGCGTGCTCGATGACGTTGGTCGCTGCCTCGTCCACGGCCAAGGCGATCTGCTCGGCCGTGTTGCGGTCGAAGCCCGCCCCCTCGGCCATGTAGCGGGTGGCGTCACGCACCACCCCGAGGAACTCGGTCCGACTGGGGACCTTCAGGACGAGGGGCGGGCGGCCGCGGGAAGCGGTCACGCGCCGGGACCGCCGTCTTCCCCTCCTTCGCGGAAGCTGAGCACCGCCTCCATCTCGGATGGGAAGATGCGATAGAGGTGCTGAAAGCCCAGGATCTCGAAGATGTTGCGCACGGTTTCGTTGAGATCGGTCATTCGGATGTCGCCCCCGTGATGCCGGACCTCCTCGATGACGCCCATCAGGCCCCCAGCCCGGCGCTGGCGATGTAGGTGAGCCCGGCGCAGTTGACGACGAGGCGGTACTTCTTCTGATCGAGAGCTCTCTGGATCTCGGCCTCGAACAGCTTCACGGTGTGGGCGTTGACGAAGCCCTTCGGGTAGAGCAAGACCACCCCCTCCATCTCCCTGCTCTCGACCTCCAACTCGCTCATTGCGCTTTCTTTCGTACCCCGGTCTCCCCGACTATACGCCCTTCCCTCGAGGATCCGCCATGAGCCCCCGTGCGTGCTCCACGTCCTTGCGAATTTGCTCCACGAGCGCCTCGGGACCCGAAAACTTCTGCTCGTCACGCACGCGCGCCTCGAACTGGAGCCGGAGACGGCTGCCGTAAAGATCGGCGTCAAAGCCGATCAGATGCGCCTCCACCGAGGGACCCGTCCCCCCGAAGGTGGGCCTGTGGCCAAGGTTGGCCACGCCCAGCACCCATTGCCCCGTAGACACCCGGCAGCGGACAGCGTAGACGCCCGACGAGGGCAGGGTCTCGTTCTCGGTCTGGAGGTTGGCGGTGGGAAAGCCAAGGGTCCGGCCCCGGCGTTCGCCTTCCACGACCACGCCGTCGACGAAGAACGGATGCCCGAGGAGCGCCTCCGCCTGCTCGACGGCGCCCCGCCCCAGCGCCTCGCGCACCCGGCTGCTACTGATGGGACGATCCTCGTGGAGCACCGGCTCCACGACCTCCACGCCGAAGCCGAGATCGGCGCCCAGTGTCTTTAGCCGCCTCACGCCGCCCTCACGATCCCGGCCGAACCGAAAATTCTCGCCGACGATCACGGTCCTGGCCTCGAGGGCACCCACGAGCGCCTGTCTCGCGAACTCCTGGGCGGACATGGCGGACAGCTCGTGGGTGAAAGGGAGCACGGCGAGCTTCTCGACACCCAGGGCCTCGAGAAGCTCCTTCTTCTGAGCCAGCGTCGTCAAGGTCGCCGGGGCCCGCTCGGGGACGACCAGCCGGGCCGGGTGGGGATCGAAGGTCAGTGCGACGACACAGCCCCCGGCCGCGCGCGCTCGGGCCGCGGCCCTCACCAGCGCCGCGTGCCCGCGGTGCACTCCATCGAAGTTGCCGATGGCCACAGCCGGCGAGGGCCATCCCCTGGCGGCCATGCCGTCGAGTCGGATCAGCTCCATCGTACGACCGCGGGGCTAGGAGCCACCCCTGCGGCGGTCCAGGATCAACCCGCCGCGGGACTCGCCCGCGTCGTCCACGGCGCTCAGGAGGTAGCCTTTGGGTCCGACCTCGTAGTGATAGGGCCGGCGGGCCGGATCCCAGAGGTAGCTCTGGTCGACGAGACCGGCCTGCACCAGCTCCTCGAGAGTCTGGGGCGGGGCACCGTACGTCAGCTGCCACGCTCGGACCGCTTCGTCGAGCCGCGCGAGCCGCGACCAGGTCACGCTGTCCCGCAGGAGCTCGACACCGCGGCCCACCACGGGGCTAAGCCCGGTGATCGCGAAGGGTGAGCTGAACTGCGCGGCAAGGCCGGCCATCGCCAGGAGGATCACGAGGCCGGCGACGGCATAGCCCGGGACCGAGGAGGCTCGCCGCTCGTCCGCCACCGGTGTGGTGCCCGGTCCCTCTGCGGTGATCAGGTTGCGGTTCAGAAAGTCGAACAGGGTACGGCACACGTCGAACTCCGCCGCTCCTGTCGCGTCGATGACGCCCTGGACCGTCCGCACGCCGTCGACCTTGCGGAAGACCCGGTCCTCCTCGGGGCTCAGGCGAATGCGGCCCGACGCGGCGGGCGTGCCGCGCCGGATCTCGCCCGAGCCCGGCTCGTCGGGCTCGCTTCCCCCCCCCTGGATCAGCGCCGGGTCCACCACGTGCCGGAAGACGATGTCGAACGAGGGGATCTTCTTCTCGATGATCGGCCACTCGTCGACCATCCGGATCCCTTCCATGAGGATGAAATCCGCGCTCATGGGGTTAAAGTTCTCCCGATCGTAGTCCACGCTGTCGGTGGGGCTGAACTGGTAGCTGCCGTCGCGCCAGCGGAAGACCCGGAACACGATCTGCGAGACTTGGACCTGCAGCGCGTCGCGAAGGTCCTTCGAGGTGATGGCGCTCCCGCTGGCGAGGATGTGCCCCAGCCCCTGCAGCGTCTGCTTCTGGACGGAGAGCGCCTCGTCCAGGCGCACGCGGCTGATCTTTTTCTGCTTGACCAGGACGTTGCCCAGCCGATCCTCCAACCGGCCGAGCGAAGAGTCGGCCATCACCACCATGCCACCCTCGAACGTGACGGTGACGACCTCCTGGTCCTTCTCGTTGGTCAGGGTGAGGATGCCGGTCTTCCGCTGTAGCCCGATCAGCTGAAAGATGTCGGGTAGCCCGAAGTCCTTGATCGTCCCCTCGAGAGCCATTCCTCTCCCTACCTGCCGGACCGGCCCGGACGCCGTTTCTGGCGCCTCTTCGGCAGCGCCGTCTCGAAGTCCGGCTGGATGCGATTGGCCAGAACCCACACCGCGACCAGAAGGATCACCACCAGCGCGATCGCCCACGGCGGCCTGAGTCGCGACGAGACCTCGGTCAGCGGTACGAGCCACGACGCGAAAGCGGTTGCCAGAGCCGCATACCAGGTGAAAACCAGGGCTGCGCCCACGAGGGTCTGCCGGGCGTACACGTGGCCGGTCCCGGGTGAGACGACCGAGAGCGCACGAAAGACGCGTCCCCGTCGCGCCTCCCTGCCCTGGACCTCCAGCATCTTGCGGTTGCGAACCGGGCCCGAGACCCCGTCGCGCACGACGAACAGGTGGTAGCACTGGGAGCACAGGTCACCCACGGCCTGGCCCAGGTGGCAGTGGCGGCAGAACGCGGTGCCGCATCGGGAGCAGTGGACCGTGAACGCCTTGCTGCCACGGAACCAGCCGACCACGAGCGCGACCAGCCCGAAGATGCCGGCTGCCGCGGTGAAACGGTTGAGGAGCGAGCCTAGACCGAAGCCCAGGGATCCACCGCCCTCTCCGGAAGCAACGTTGCGCACCCCCACTCCTTCGGCAACCCCCGCGAACTTGCGCCACACGGCGTCCCGCGACAAGGTCAGATCCACGACCGCGTAATCCCCCGAGTCGTACTTCCACCGGTCGTAGCTGCTCACCCCGCTCGGGGCCAGCCGGGCCGCGCTGGACTTCGCCTCGTTGTAGGCCTGGTACTCGAACTTCTGCAGGTGGGCGATCGAGAGGTTGTAGAAGGAGATCGCCGCGACCTCGTTCCTTCCGCCCACACGGGACCCCTGGCGGTAGCGGATCAAGGCAGTCTCATGCTGCCCTCGGGCAAACTCGAGGTTTGCAAGGTTGTTTCGAGCGAAGGCGTCGCTCGGGTCCTGCCCCAGCAGCCGTCCGTACAGATCGGCGGCCTCCTGCACGCGGCCCGATCGGCGCCAGGCCGAGGCGAGGAGGTACAGCATGTCCCGGTCACCCGGGTCGCTCCGCGCCACGCTCTCCAGGAGCCTCGCATCG
This sequence comes from Vicinamibacteria bacterium, assembly GCA_963578825.1. Taxonomy (GTDB): domain Bacteria; phylum Acidobacteriota; class Vicinamibacteria; order Fen-336; family Fen-336; genus JAJDNS01. The sequence goes on along the minus strand of CAUZDW010000029.1, from coordinate 40,249 downwards.
ATCGCCGCCGGCTTGCCCTCCACCGCAGAGATCGACGCGCGGAAGAGCGGGTTTCGAGCCATCTCCACGCGGGCCGAGAGCGCCTCGAGGGCCGGTCCCGACGCGATCAGGGCCAGGAAGGCGAGAACCGCCGCCGCTTTCTCCGTGCGGTTGAAGTAGGAGAAGAGGACGGCGAGCCACCACAGCGGCAGCCAACCCCAGCCCTGGAAGGCCGCAAGGGGAAACAGCAGCAGGAGCAGGAACAGGGCCAGCGAGGCGGCCCGACTCTGGTTCGGGCCCAGCCACTCCTCGAGGTCGTGACGCAGGAGCGCCCCGTGCTGGACCATCAGCGCCCCGGCGATCGCCCACATCACCAGGAAAGCCGTCAGCAGGCCCGACACCACGAGGAGCTCCGTCGAGCGAAGCTCGCCCCGGGCCGTGGGGAGAAAAACCAGGAGACCGTTCAGCATCGTTCTCACGCTGGGCACCACACCGAACGGGCCTTTCTTCAGCTGCGTGACCGCAAGGCCGTAGTGCCCGTCGGGCAGACCGGGTGCCAGCTGGATCGCACGGCCGAAGGACGCCTCGGCCTGGTCGCGCTCGTCGGCATCGAGGCGTGCCACTCCTCGGGCGACGAGACCGAGTCCGATGGTCTCGAGGTTGTCGATGTTCCTCTGGACCCGAAGGCGACGGATCTCATGAAGACGCTGGCCGACCTCCCCCGGGTTGCCGGCTGTCTCACTGCGAACATACTCGCTCCACAGCGCATCGAGCGAGGTGTCCGGGGGCAGTTGGAGTGGAGGCGGCGTGGGCACGGGTTTCGGTGTCGGCGCCGCCACGGGAACCGGGACCCGCTCCTCCTGATCGACCGGTGACGCCGCGGGACCCTGCGCGTTGACCTGGAGGGCCAGGAGAAGGACACACAGCCCGACCGACGACAGGCTCACGAGCCGCCTGCCGGGGTTTTCTCGACGTAGGCCATGCGCAGCTCGAAGAGGAGCCCCTCGAGGACCTTCTCTTCCTCTGCGGTTCGACGCCCCTCGGTCTTGTCGCGCAGCATCTCCAGAATGGAGATGAGTGACCTCGCGCCGTCGAGCACGGCTTGGGGGTCGGCATCATCGGGCAGGCCCTCACCGGTCAACAGAGCGCTGGCCTGGACCCCGAGGGAGAGCAGGAACTGGCTGAAGTCCGCCGGTCCCGGCTGATACCCCTCCGGCGACCCCGAGCCCTGATCCGGTGGCGAGGCTACGGGCGAGGCTGACGCACCCGGCTCGCTGGCGCCGCCGGGGATCGGCGGGTCTTCGACAGGTGGAGCGGGTGCCGGCTGGGGCTCGCTGGACGCCGGTGAGGTCGCCTCTTCGGTCTCCTCACGCACCTGACCGTCGGGCGTGAAGTGCCTCCGATCCCTGACGGTGAAAGACTTCTCGCTCTCGCTCATCCAGTCGCAGGCCAACCTAGTGGCACCCCCGGCGAGGGGAGCCTCACCCCAAACTCCTTAGCCGCGAGATGTTAGCACAAATGCCCTCTGGATCAGCGAATCCGCCGCTCCAGCGCTTCTCCGGACGTTCGGACCCAGAGGCGCTGGCCGTCCGTCGCCACCTCCACCGTGCCGTCGCGGTCGGTCCTCAGCAGCAGGGCCCCGGCATCCTCGTAGCGGCTCACCACCTCCTGATGGGGATACCCGAAGGGGTTGCGGGCCCCGAGGGACGCGATCGCCACTCGTGGACGGGTCCGAGGCCACCAGCCGAGGGCCACTGCTTGTCCGGCTGCCGTGGTGCGGCACCTTCACGACGAGAGCCCGAGCGGACAAGAGAGCGTCCTCGGCGGCCCCCTGGACGTCCCCGGTGAGCAGGAACGACACCTCCCCGAGGCGGGCCGACATCACCACCGAGTCCTCGTTCCGGACCTCTCGCGGCGGGGGTCCCTTTGCCGCCGGGCCGAGAAGCTCCAGGGCGACCCCGTCCCACTCCACGCTCACACCGCGAAAGACCGCGCGACCCGCGCCCCCCGCAGGACGCCGTCGAGCCGCCGCCACGACGGGCTCCGGGGCACCGCCGGGCCCTCCCACACCTCGTCGATGCCGAACGCGCTCAGAAGAAACGCGGCGCGCCCCACGTGGTCCGGGTGGGCGTGGGTGAGGACCAACACGTCCAGCCGCCGGATGCCCGCACTCCAGAGCACCGGGGCCACACGTCGCTCGCCCACGTCGTAGCGAGGATTCCAGGAGCCCCCGGTGTCCACCAGCAGCACGCGGCCCGAAGGCGAGCGCAGCAGGAGGCAGTCTCCCTGTCCGACGTCGAGCACGCTCAAGTGAAGCCGCCCATCCCCGACCAGGGGCGGCGGCCCGGCGAGGAGACCGAGATGGCTCACGGCCAGCAGCGCCAGCCCTCGTGCCCGCCAGCCGCGCACGAGGAGCACCAGGCCTGCGGCGTGGACCCCGAGAGTCAGGAGCGTCGGCGCCGCCACCCGCACGTCCAGCCAGGGAGCCAGCGGCCCGAGATCGCCGGAGCGCCGCAGGGCATGCGCGGCGACCCACGCGATGTCGGCCGCCAGGGACGTGGCGAACCCCCCGGGGCGTGAGTACCAGCGTCGCCAGACCCGCAAGGAGCACCGCAGCGGAGAGAGGTACGGCGGCCAGGTTCAGAAGGAGGGCCGCCGGAGCCAGGCGGTGAAAGTGCTCGGCCAGGAGCGGTGAGAGCACGACCTGCGCGGCCACCGACGCGACCACGGCGAGCTCGGCCCTGAGTGGCCACCGACGGACTCCGAGGCCGAGAGGGCCGGCCAGGACCAGTATGCCCAACGTGGCTGCGAAGGAGAGCCGAAAGCCCACGTCCCACGCGTATCCGGGGTGCGCCATCAGAAGCACGAATGCTGCAAGGCCGAGGAGATTGGCGGCATCTCCCGCCAGATCGAAGGCGCGCCCGGCCAGGACCGCCAAGGCCATGAGCGCGGCTCGGACAATCGGGACGTCGCCACCCACGAGCATCGCGTAGAACCAGACCATTCCGCTGGTCACCACCGCCTCGGCCCCGGGGCCGACCCGCAGCCAGCGCAGCGCCCCGACGATCAGGGCGGCGACCAGCGCCACCTGCGCCCCGGAGAGCGCGAGCACGTGATACGTGCCCGAGGCCTTGAAGGCCTCCGCCGTGTGCTCGTCGAGCTCCGAGCGATCCCCGAGCACCATCGCGAGCACGAGTCCCCGTTCGGGTCCCGCCAGAATCGCCTGCGTCAGCCGGGCACGCAATGCCGCTCGGGCCGCGGACAGGTTGCGACGCAGGACCCCGGAATCGGAGCCCTCCCGCTGCTCCAGGAGCCGCGCCGACTTGCAGTAGCCTCGAGCAACGACACCTCGCCGCATGCCCTCTTCCCGGCGGGCGAGACGCAGGGTGGCCCACAGCGCCACGCGCTCGCCGTCGACGATCGTCGGCCACTTGGTGGCGCCCCCGACCTCGACGAGGACCCTCCCATCGACGCTCGAGCGTTGACCGCGAAACCCGATCTCGTCGACATCGAACTTGAAGCGAAGCCGACCGGCCCGCGGGCGGGCATCACCGCGGACGTGACCCACCAGTTGCATGGGCTGTCCCACATCGCTCTCGCTCTCTAGAAACTGCTTCAAGCCGCCGGCCTCGAAGCGAAGGCCCTCGACCTCCGCCGCAAGGGCGCCGAGGGCGAAGGCTGCGCCGCCAAGCGCGAGAAGGGCCTCGGCCGGCCGCACCAGGACCGAGACCGCGAGCAGCACGACAGTGAAGCCTACGAGCACCAGGGCCTCCGGTCGCGTCGCGGCCGGATCGGCGGCGAGGCAGCCCGCAACGAAGGCGGCGGCCAGGGCGAGGAGGGGGCGACGCATCGGCGCCACACTACGTCTCGAATCGAGGGGGCGGGAGACCGACTGGTACGGTTACGCGACTGTCACACGCCAGGACGCAGGCGAACCACCGTCTCGAGGTGGAACGTGTCCGGGAACAGGTCGAAGATGCGGACCGTGTCGGGTCGAAACCCGAGGGAGGCGAAGCGGGCGAGATCGCGACCCAGCGTCGGCGGATCGCAGGAGACGTAGACGATGGCCTCGGGCCGACGCGCCGCCACGAGATCGACGATCTCCTGCTCGACACCCGTCCGGGGCGGATCCAGCACGATGCGCTCTCCGGGCTCGGGCCGGGTGGAGGCCAGCGCCTCGCGAACGTCCCGGCGAATCACGCGGACGCCGTCGAGCCCGTTGCGCTTGGCGTTGGCCCGGGCGTCCGCCGCCGCCGAGGGAGCCCGCTCCACCGCCACCACCTCACCGCCGTCGCGCGCGGCCAGCGGCAGGGCGAAGAGGCCCACCCCGGCGTACAGGTCGAGTGCTCGCCCGCGCCCCGGAAGCAGATCCACCACCGTCCGGGCCAGGGACTCGTAGAGGAAGCGATTGGCCTGGAAGAAGGAGCGCACGTGGACGCGCATCGAGAGCCCGAGCGTCGGGGCCTCGACGTGCGGGGACCCGCTCAGCCACTGGTGGTGCCCTCGCCCAACGTCGACGCCGAGGCCATCGATCCCGGGCACCTCCCGCTCGAGGAACTCCAGCCGGCGGGCTTCGTGGCGCCCGAGCGCCGTGACCAGGGAGATCACGCGGACCTGACCATCCGGCGACTCGAGGATCTCGACGCCGCGCAACCGGGACGAGAGCCCGCGATGGTCCCCGAGAGCGGCCCGAAGACTCCTCAGAGCTCCGTTCATGCCGTCGGAAAGCTGGAGACAGCGCTCGATGTCCACCACGCGCCGGGTCCCCTCCTGCTTCAGACCGAGACGCAGACCGTCTTTCCCCTGGAAGAAATGAAGGTTCGCCCGCATCCGCCAGCCGGTCTCCGGAGACGGGCTCACCGGGATCTCTCCCTCCCACGGGGCGCCCGCCCGGGCCAGGGACTCGCGGAGGATGCTCTCCTTAGCCGCGAGCTGCGCCTCGTAGCCGAGATCCTGGTAGACGCAACCCCCGCAGCGCGGCACGTACTCGCACGGAGAATCCCGCCGCGTGGCCGCCGGCTCCAGCACGCTTTCGAGGGCGGCTTCCGCCCAGCCGGAGCGCACCTCTCGCACGCGGGCTTTCACACGGTCGCCGGCGTAGGTCCGGGGAACGAACACCACGCGCCCGCCCACCCGTCCCAGCCCACGACCTCGGTAGACCGCCTTCTCGATGGTCGTCTGGAGGGTGTCCCCGACGTGCAGCTCGACCGCGTCGTCGAAGGCGTTTTTTCTGGTCACGGCGTCGCCTCCCCCTCGCTCCCGCCCTGGAGATAGAAGAGGCTGAGACGAGGGAGGCCGTGGGCCTCGAGCGTTCGGCGCGCCAGCGACTCCCGCCGCAGCTGCTCCAGGACCCGCGCCGGCATCCGCTTCTCGTACGGCTCCAGGGCGCGAGCCACCTCGCTCTCGACCAGCGCCACCCGCTCGGGCCCATCGTCGCGCCGGATCGCCTCGAGCAGCTCGGCTTCGAGTCGGGCGAGCCAGGGCTCGAGCTCCCCGAGCTCTCCGCCCTCGGCGCGCCGGCGGAGCTCTCCTCCAATCCTCGCCGTCTGCGCCGCCCCGTGAGACCCGAGACCGCAGGCCCTCCCCAGATCGTCGGCAAAACCCCGCAGGGCTCCCGAGGCGTCGAGGCCGTCTTCGCGCCCCAGCGAGAGCGCACGCTCCCACCGCTCCCGGGCGGCCTCGACCTCGTGAGCGCAGTAGGCCAGGCTCCTGACCGGGCGATCCCGGCTCCATCCGTGGGCGTGGGACTCGAACGCGTCGGCGATGCCTCTCAACACCACCCGCAGAGGCAACCTCGCCTCTCGCCATTTCCGCACGAGGTGCCAGTCCGCGTTCGAGAGGAAGAGCGACTCGCCCCGCCTGGAGACGAAGCTCTCTTCCACAGCCTGGTAGTACTCGGCCTCGGGGTCGACCGCCGGCCCTGCACTCACCGGGGCGCCTGTTGGTTCCGCTCCCAGATGAGCCGCAGGCCGGTGAGCGTGAGGACTGGATCTACCGCTTCGATCGCCGGGATCTCCACCGACAGCGTCTCGGCCAGCCCCCCGGTGGCCACCACGCGAACCGGCTCACCGAGCTCATCCCGAATGCGGTCGATGATGCCTTCGCACATCGCGACGTATCCGAAATAGAGACCCGACTGCATGGAGGTCACCGTGCTCCGCCCGATCACGCTCCCGGGATGCCGCACGTCGACCCGGGGCAGACGTGCCGCCCGTTGGAACAGGGCGTCGGCGCTGATCCCGATCCCGGGACAGATCACGCCACCGGCGTACTCTCCCTTCTTCGTGATCACGTCGAAGGTGGTGGCCGTCCCGAAATCCACGACGACGACGGGACCGCCGTACGCGTCGAACGCCGCCACGCCGTTCAGGATGCGGTCGGCCCCCACGTCCCCGGGGGGCTCGTAGAGGATCGGCATGCCGGTCTCGACGCCCGGCTCGACCACGAGCGGATCGTGACGCAGATACTCCCGTGCCAGTGCAACCAGGACGGGGGTCAGGGGTGGCACGACGCTGGCCAGGGCGACTCCGGTGACGTCGGCGGGGGTGTACCCGGAGCCGGAGAAGAGGTTGCGGACGAGGACGCCGTACTCGTCCGCCGTCTGCTCCCGACGGGTCGTGAGCCGCCAGTGGATCCTGAGCTCATCGCCCTCGAACAACCCGAGGACCGTGTGGGTGTTGCCCACGTCGACGGTGAGAAGCATGCCCTTCCCCACCTCAACCCTCCGGAGGCACTGGCAACGACCTCAACCGGGCAACCTCGCCTGCCAGCACCTTTCGAAAGCCCCCTCCCTCGAGGTCGACGATCAACGCACCGCTTGCGTCAACGTCATGGAGCCGACCGCGGAAGACCTCGTCGCCGGTCTTGACCTGTATCGGCGCGCCCCACCACTGGATGGCATGCTCGCGCCAGGCTTCGACGACGGACGCCGGGCGGCTCCCGAGGGCATCGTACCAGACGGACAGTCGGGACAGGACGCCGGCCGCGACCTCCTCGATCCCGGGCGCCGCCCCGGTCTCGAGCTGGAACGACGTGGCCACGTCGGTGGCCGGTGGCCCGAGCGTCGTCACGTCGAGGGTGACGTTCATGCCGATCCCCAGGACCACCCACTCGACCCCTCCGGTGCTCGACGACGCCTCCGCCAGGATCCCGGCGAGCTTGCGGCCGTGCACGAGGACGTCGTTCGGCCACTTGAGCTCCGCACGCACGCCGTGCTCCGTCGCCACCTCCGCGACCGCCACCCCGGCGGCGAGGGGAAGAAGAGCCACCGCGTCGGTCCGGGGACGCAGGACGAGCGACAGGTAGAGCCCCCCCGGGGGCGAGGCCCAGGAACGACCCTGGCGGCCGCGGCCTCCCGTTTGCCGGTCTGCGAGCACCACCGTCCACTCGGGCCCGCCCGCGCGAGCCCGCTCCCTGGCGACGTCGTTGGTGGAGACGACGACCTCGTGCCACTCGACCGGTGCCGGCCAGGGAGCGCCGCGACCTTCGAGCGCCTCAAGCAGCCCGGCCGCGCGGTCCATCAGGAGCGGGGGCGAGCCTCGGCGAGCTCGAGCTCGACGATCTCGAAACGGCCCTCGTCCAGGCCTTCTCGCGCCTCGAGCAGATCACCTTCGGCCCGGGCCGCCGCTGCCAGATCGCCCAGACACGGCGTGATGAGGCGAACGCTCGCCGGGTTCGCGGCCACCCGAAGGGTCTTCAGATGCCGGCCCACCGTCCCCCCAGCGGCGCTCTTGCCCCGGCGAACCGCCTCCAGGAAGGCGCACGCGACATCGAACGCCTCACCGCCATCCTCGATGGCCGCGATTCGGGCGAAATCCGCCGCCCTGGGCCAGTCCGAGCGGTGGATGCTGGGGGCATCTTCGCTCTCGGCGAAGGCCCAGGACCACGCTTCCTCGGTCACGTAGGGCAGATAGGGAGCGAGTAGCCGCAGCTGGACCTTGAGCGCCAGCTGCAAAGCGGCCACGGCGGAGGCGCGCCCTTCCGCATCGGACTCGGAGCCGGCGCGCTTCTTGACCATCTCGAGGTAGGTGTCGGTGAACCCACTCCAGAAGAAGCGCTCGATCGCGTCGAGCGCCCCGGCGTAGTCGAGCTCCTCCAGGAACGCTGTGGCCTTCAGGACCGTCTCGCGCAGACGGGCGAGGAAGCTGGCGTCGAGGGCGCGGACGATCGCTCCCTCGTCCGCGCTCTGCGAGAGCACGAACTTGGAGGCGTTGAAGACCTTGGTGACCAGCCGACGCCCGACCTTCAGGACCTTCTCGTCGAAGGCCGTGTCGGTCCCCAGGCGGGCTGACAGCGACCAGTAGCGGGCGGCGTCGGCGCCGTACTGGTCGAGCAGGTGCATGGGCGTGACCACGTTGCCCTTGCTCTTGGACATCTTCTTGCGGTCGGGGTCCAGCACCCACCCCGAGATGGCCACCCGTCGCCATGGGATCGTTTGCTCGTGGAGCAGTGCCTTCGCGATCGTGTAGAACGCCCAGGTCCGGATGATCTCGTGGCTCTGGGGCCGCAGGTCCATGGGAAAAAGCTCCCGGTGCCTCTCGGGCTTGTCGACCCAGCCGGTGGCGATCTGGGGTGTGAGGGAGGACGTGAACCACGTGTCGAAGATGTCGGGCTCGGCGGCGAAGCCTCCGGGGCGGTCGCGCTGCTTCTCCTCATACCCCGGCGGAACGTCGGTCACGGGATCGACGGGGAGCGATTTCTCGTGTGCAAGGATCGCCCGTGCGTGGTCGGTCGTGCCGTCCTCGCGCAGCGGGTACCAGACTGGAAACGGCACCCCGAAGTACCGCTGGCGGCTGATACACCAGTCCAGCTGGAGGCCCTCGGTCCAGTTGCGGAATCGGAGCCGCATGAAGTCCGGATGCCACTCGACGCTCTCGCCGGCGTCGATCAGCTCCTGCCGGCGGTCGAGGAGGCGGACGAACCACTGGCGGCTCGACACGAACTCGAGGGGCCGATCCCCCTTCTCGTAGAACTTCACCGGGTGCTCGATGGTCTCCGGCTCGCCCACGAGAGGCGCCTCGCCGTCGTCGGCAGCGGAGCCAGCGACCTCTCGGAGCATCTCGACGATGCTCTTCTGCGCTTCCCGAATCGTCTTCCCCGTGAGGCCCTCGTAGCGGCGGTTCGCCGCGGGAATGTCCTGGCTGGGGAATCCCTCATCCCCGAACTCCACCGCGGCCATCCGCCCGTTGCGACCGATGACCTGCCGGAGTGGCAGTCCCTCCTCGCGCCACCACTGAACGTCCGTGGCATCGCCGAAGGTGCAGACCATGAGGATCCCCGTTCCCTTCTCGCGGTCGACGAGGGTGCTCGGGAAGATCGGCACGGGGACCCGGAAAAGAGGCGTCAGGGCCTTTTGGCCGAACAGCTCCTTGTACCGCTCGTCGTCGGGGTGGGCGGTGACGGCCACGCACGCTGGCAGCAGCTCGGGGCGCGTCGTGGCGACGACGAACGACCCTCCGCCTTCCACGCCAAAGCGGACTTTGTGAAAGGCGCCCTGCTTCGGCCGATCCTCGACTTCGGCCTGCGCCACCGCCGTGCGGAAGTCCACGTCCCACAGAGTCGGGGCCTCGACCTGATAGACGTGGCCGCGGCGGTGAAGGTCGAGAAAGCTCCACTGCGCCAGCCGACGACTGTGGGCGCTGATCGTGGAGTACTCGAGCGCCCAGTCCACCGACAGGCCCAGCCGCCGCCAGAGACCCTTGAACGCCTTCTCGTCCTCCGCCGTGAGCGCGAGGCAGAGCTCGATGAAGTTCGCCCGGGAGATCCGGCGAGCGGGCTGCTTTCTTGCGGCCTTGTCGGCCATCCCGAGGGTGAGGCCGGGCTCGTGCGGGGCACCTGGCTCGCAACGGACGTGGTAGTAGTTCTGCACCCGGCGCTCGGTCGGCAGACCGTTGTCGTCCCAGCCCATGGGGTAGAACACATTCTTGCCCTGCATCCGCTGGAAGCGTGCGATCGCGTCGGTCTGGGTGTAGCTGAACACGTGGCCCACGTGGAGGGAGCCGGAGACGGTGGGCGGCGGTGTGTCGATCACGTAGCGAGGGCGGTCCCCACCTTCTTCGTACCGGTGAACCCCCGACTCGGTCCAGGCGCGGTCCCACTTCTCCTCGGCCTCCTTGGAGTCGAAGTGCTGGCTCAGGGTGCTGGGATCAATGGTGATGCTCAATGCGAGACGCCTCCTGGTGAAAGGGCGAAAAACGACCGGCCGCTGATTGTAACGGCACCGCGTGGCCGGCGGGCAGGGCGGGGTTCAGCGGCTGGGCCGGCCGCCAGAGCCGACGCTGGAGCTAGAGCTTCTGAAGCTCGTCCTTCAGACGCTCGATCTCCCGCTTGATCAAGGCCTCCGCCAGGTCGGGAATCACGTCCCAGGCGATCTCGCGCACGATCTTCTCGGACACCTGTCCAACCACGCGCTGGGCGATGGTCTCGACCTGGTCCAGGGGAACGGGCATGGCAGCGGCCTCCGAGACGGGCGCCGCGGGGGCGTCCGGTCGGGCGATGTCCGCGAAAGAGCCCGAGTCCGCCGGGGGAGGCTCGGGAGAGACCGGCGCGCCTGGTCCCGCCAGGGGCGCGAGACTCGAGTCGGCGGCCGGAGTCGGGGGCGAAGGAGAGGCCTCCACCGCCGGCGGGGCCGGTTCGGGCTCCGGCTGCGGAGCCACCGGTGGAAGGGTCTCGGGAAGCGGCTTGGGCGCGGGCGCAGGTTCGAATGCGGGCGCCGCTTCGAATGCGGGCGCCGCTTCGAATGCGCGCGCCGCTTCGAATGCGGGCGGAGGCTCGAGAGCCGGCGGCGACTCCGGGACGGAAGGCGTGGCCGGTGGCTCGGGCTCAGGAACAGACGCTTCGAACACAGGCTCCGCCACGGGGACCTCGGATGCCGTCGGCTCCGGGCTTGCCGGGCTCGCCACCTCGGGCGTCGGCTCCGCCTCGGGGGCTGCTACCTCGGTCAGCGGTTCGCCTGGGGTGAACACGTCGGCCCGCTGCTTCTGCCCCGCCGACGCTCCGAAGTCCCCATCCTCCTCGAGCACCTCCTCGAAGGCCGCACCGGCCTGGTCCGCAAGGTCGGGGGTGGGAGAAGGCTCGGCGCTGGCCCGCGGCTCGGATACGGGCCGAGCCGCGGGCGGCACCTCCGCCCCTCCCGACCCCGACTGACCCGTCCAGGGCAGGTCGCCAGGGGCAAACATGACGGTCGATGCCGCGTCGGGCTGTTCGGTGTCGCCGGGCGGCGGCTTCCCTGCGAGCATCGCGGACTCTTCGGCGCTCACAGCCGCGAGCGGTTCTTCGGCGGGTCCCGGCGAGGCGTCGGAGGACGCCGGCTCGAAGGTCGCAAACGGTTCTTCTGGAATCAAGCCGGTCTCCGCGGGCGAAGCCGAGACGGCGGGCTGAGGCGCCGTCGTCGCCGTCTTGGGATCGTCCGCAAGCCAGGGTGGCGGCGGGGCGTCCGCTGGTGGCGTCGGGGCGGGAGGCACCTCGGTGGCCCCGGAGTCGGCGACCGCGAGTCCTCCGCCGGCTTCGGTCGGGGCGCCACCCGAGCGACTCAGCAGGTCCTTCACCTTCGCGATCAGCGTCTCGGGCTCGAACGGCTTGGCGAGGAAACCATCGGAGCTCACCTGCGCCGCTTTTTCCCGGTCGAATGGCTCGAAAGCGCTGCTGAGGAGCAGGACGGGGACGTGGGAGAACCCCGGGGTCTCCTTGATCTGCTGGCAGACCTCGTAGCCGTCCTTCTCCGGCATCATGATGTCGCAAAGGACGATGTCGGGTCGCACCTCTTCCAGCTTCTCGAGGGCAAGACGTCCGTTTCCGACGGTGACAACCTCGAAATCCTCGTCGGAGAAGGTCAGCTCGATGACCTTCTGGATCGTGATGCTGTCGTCCGCCAGCAGGATCTTCTTCGGCATCGCCTCTCTAGACCCCCCGGCCCCTCGGGGCCGTCACGCACACACTGCACTCCCCACCGCTCTCGGACCGAGCAATAGGCACAGTGTGACAGGCCGAAGATAAATCGGGCCTGTCCATATGTCAAGTAATTGGTGAGGCTTGTGGACTCAAGTGCCGGTGGCGCCGTCCTCTCGGAGGGCTGAGATCACGTCCTGGGTGGAGGCCCCGGGGAGAAAGACGTTGGCCACTCCGAGGGCCTTCAGCTCGGGAATGTCCTGGCTGGGGATGATTCCCCCGACGAAGAGCCTGACCCCGTCCAGGCCCCGCTCGCGGGCGAGCTCGAGCACACGGCGGCAGATGGGCAGGTGAGCCCCGGAGAGGATGCTCAGGCCGATCACGTCCGCGTCCTCCTGGGCCGCGGCGGCGACGATCATCTCCGGAGTCTGCCGAAGGCCGGTGTAGATGACCTCCATGCCCGCGTCGCGCAGCGCCCGGGCCACCACCTTCGCCCCTCGGTCGTGACCGTCGAGCCCCGGCTTCGCGATGATCACCCGCAGCCGTCGGGGAGTCGTGCTCATGGCATCCGAATCATAGCCCAGGACCTGAACGGAAGGAGAACGGAAGGAAGAACGGAAGGGGTCAGGTCTTTCATTGCAGCATCGCGAACCCCGGACTGGTGCGACGCAGCAACACAAGACCTGACCCCGTGACCTCCGTGACCTCGATCGCTAGAACGCCGGGGGTTCCTCGTACTCGCCGAAGACCTCGCGAAGGGCGTCGCACATCTCGCCCAGCGTCGCGTAGGCGCGGGACGCCTCGAGGATGGGGGGCATCAGGTTGTCCTTCCCTCGCGCCGCGTCCTTCAGGTCTCCGAGGGATCGGGTCGCGCGCGTGTTGTCGCGCCGCTCTCGAAGCGCCGCCACCCTTGCGGTGTGCTCGCGCTCCACGGTCTCGTCGATGTAGAGGATCGGGACCGGCTTCTCCTCCATCACGTACTCGTTCACGCCGACGATCACCCGCTCCTTCTGCTCCACTTCCTTCTGGAAACGGAACGCCGCCTCCTGGATCTCGTGCTGCGGGAACCCCCGCTCGACCGCATTCACCATCCCGCCCAGGGCGTCGATCCGGCGGAAGTAATCGAGCGCCTCCGCCTCGATCTCGTTCGTCAGCTTCTCGACGAGCCAGGAACCGCCCAGAGGGTCCGCGCTGGCGGTGACTCCCGACTCGTGGGCGATCACCTGCTGCGTCCGAAGGGCGATGGTGACGGCCTCCTCGGTGGGCAGCGCCAGCGCCTCGTCGAGCGAGTTGGTGTGCAGGGACTGGGTGCCTCCGAGCACCCCTGCCAGGGCCTGAAGGGCCGTGCGCACGACGTTGTTGTAGGGCTGCTGGGCCGTGAGGCTCACACCCGCGGTCTGAGTGTGGAAGCGCAGCATCCACGAGCGTGGGTTCTTGGCCCCGAACTGGTCGCGCATCGTCCGGGCCCAGATGCGGCGAGCCGCGCGATACTTCGCAATCTCCTCGAAGAAGTCGCTGTGGGAGTTGAAGAAGAAGCTGAGCCGCGGAGCGAAGCTGTCGACGTCCATGCCCGCGTCGACGCACCACTGCACGTACTCGATGCCGTCTCGCAGCGTGAAGGCCAGCTCCTGGGCCGCGGTCGAGCCGGCCTCCCGGATGTGGTAACCACTGATCGAGATCGTGTTCCACTTCGGCATCCGCTCGGTGCAGTAGCGGATCATGTCCACGATGATCCGCATGCTCGGCCGCGGCGGGTAGATGAACTCCTTCTGGGCGATGAACTCCTTCAGGATGTCGTTCTGGATGGTCCCGGCAAGACCGTCCTCGCCCACGCCCTGCTTCTCCCCCACCAGGATGTAGAACGCCAGCAGCATCGCTGCCGGAGAGTTGATCGTCATCGAGGTGGTCACCTGGTCCAGCGGGATCCCCTCGAACAGAGTCTCCATGTCTTCCAGAGACGAGACGGCCACCCCGCACTTCCCCACCTCGCCGAGCGCGAGCTGGTGATCGGGATCGCGGCCCATCAGGGTCGGCAGGTCGAAGGCCACCGAGAGCCCGTGCCCCCCGTGGGCGAGGAGGTACTTGAAGCGCTCGTTCGTCTGGGCGGCGGACCCGAACCCCGCGAACTGCCGCATGGTCCAGAGCTTCCCGCGGTACATCGTCTCGTGAACGCCCCGGGTGTACGGAAACTGGCCGGGATCGCCCAGGTCCCGCTCGTAGTCGACGTCCGCGGCGTCTTCGGGACGGTAGAGAGGCCGCATCGCCCGATCGGAGATCGTCGTGACCGGCTTCTCCTCGGCAGTCGGACGCGACTCGGTAGCGCTCTCCTCCAGAACCTTCTTCATCTGACCCTCTCCCCCGAAAATCCCTTGAACGAATTCTATCAGGCCAGCGACGAAGCTCCCGTCCATGGACACAATCGGTCATTCTGAGGAGGCCCATCTTGGACGTGCGACGAAGAATCCGACGCGCGCAGCCGGGACGACGCTCGTCGTCGTGAGCGACCCGATCGAGTCGTCGCGAAGGATCCAGACTCGACGAAGAGACTCTTCGCGCTCCCCCGAGACGGTCGCCCTCAGAAGGTCAAGAGGAGGAGGCCGTGGTCGTCTCTCGAGTGCGGAGAATCCGAGCCGGCACCCCGGCCGCGATGGCGTTGTCCGGGAGGTCCGACGTCACTACGCCGTTGGCCCCGACCACGACGTGGTTCCCCAGGTGCACGCCGTCCAGGACCCTGGCGCCGGTGCCCAGCCACACGTTGTCGCCGAGCACGATGCCCTCCGACGAGCGGGGCTGGTCGATGACCGCCACGTCGCCGCGCTCGAAGTCGTGCCCGCCTCCCACGAGGTAGACGTACGCCGCGAACAGTCCGTGGCGACCGACGATCACCCGGGAGCCCGAGAACACCTCGCAGTGGAAGCCGAGGTTGGTGTGATCGCCCAGGACGATGTCTCCGTCCTTGCAGGAGAGGATCGTGCCGCGGCCGAGAAATACCCCGCGACCGACGTCGATGCCGTGGTTCCTGGTCCCCTTGGCGTCGAGGAGAACGAGATCGTCCACCGTGACGTCGTCGCCGATGCGGATCTTGGCCGGGTGGCGCAGGACCACGCCTTGTCCGAAGACGACGTTCCGACCCACAGACCCGAGGAGCCAGGGGTACATGACTTTCCGGAGAAGAAGGCCGAGCGCCCCCGGGACCCACGAGGAGGCGAGCATCACGAGCTCGTAGAGGAGGAGCCGCCCCAACCTCCGGCTGCCGACCACCAGGTCCTGGTACTTGCGGAGGGCCGAGCGTTGCACACCCATGGCGTCCTGGATGCCGATCTGCTGCCTGTCGGTCGTGCCCTCGCTCTCCATCGGCCCAGCGCAGCCGTCTTTGCGACGCCGCGGGCGCTACTGTAGCATGCGGTCCCGATCGATGAAGCGCGGTGTCCTCCTCGCGGTCAAGGTGGCGATGAGCCTTGCCCTCCTCGTCTACCTGTTCGCCACCAGCGACCTGCAGGCGCTGGAGGAGCGGGTCCGCACGGCGGATCTCCTCCTGCTGTTCGCGGCGGTCGGCTGCTACGTGGCCATGCTCGCCCTGGCCACCTGGCGATGGCAGCTGCTCCTCGAGGCCCTGGGCGTCGTCGCCCCGTTGCGCTATCTCACGGCCTCGTACCTGGTCGCGACCTTCTTCAACAACTTCCTTCCGAGCAACATCGGGGGCGACATCGTGCGCGTCCGAGACGGGTCCCGGTTCACCGGATCGACGACCTCGTCGCTCGCGGTCGTCGGCATCGACCGCATCCTCGGCCTGGGCGCCCTCTGGGTGATCGGCGCCGGCGCCTTCGGCCTGGCGGGGCCCGAGGTTCGTGAGCTCGCCGGAGCTCGAGCGGTCATCCTGGGACTCGGGCTGGTGTTTCTCGCCCTCACCACGATCTTCTTCCGTCCCGGGATCGCCCGGCGCCTGATGGCGCTCTCGCGCCTGAACAGGATCGACTGGGTCCGCGAGCGGTTCGAGGAGGCGCAGGTGGCAGTGCACACCTATCGAGCCCAGGTGCGGACCGTGTTGCTGGCCTTCGGCGCCAGCCTGGCGCTGCAGACGCTGGTGGTCTGGTACTTCCTCGCCATCGCCCGGGCGCTCAGAATCCCCCTCGACGTGTCCGCAGCCTTCCTCATGGTGCCCCTGTGCACGCTGCTCCAGGCAGTGCCGATCTCGTTCAACGGCTGGGGGCTGCGCGAGGGTCTCTTCGCCCTGTACTTCTCCCAGATCGGGCTTCCACGGGAGAGCGCGCTGGCGTTCTCTCTCACCGGCGCCGGGCTCATCATCCTCCTCTCGCTCTCCGGGGCCGTCGTCTGGATGACACGGGGCGCGGCGCCGCCTCCTGCCGAGGCGGGCTGAGCGCATCCATGCCGGTGGGAGTTCTTCACGTCTGCGACAAGTTCGGCGTGCGCGGCTCGAGCATCCACGGCGTCTCGCGGCTGTTCTCGTGGTGGTTCGCACGCTTCGACACCTCGCGATTCGACGTGGGCCTCGTGGGGCTCAAGAGCCCCGAGCCCGCGACCCGCTGGCTCCACGAGCAGGGCATCCCGGTCCGCCATCTCGGGCGCGGCCGTTTCGACCCGCGGATCCTGACGGACCTCGTCTCTCTAGTCCGCCACCGGCGCGCCCGCATCCTCCACGTCCATGGGTACGCTGCCGCCGACTTCGGCCGCGTCGCCGCCCGAATGTCCGGGGCGAAGCTGGTCCTCCACGAGCACTTCGCCGACCCGCGCATGCCGGCCTATCAAGCCCTCGCCGACCGTCTCCTCGCTCCTCTCACCGACCGCGCCATCGCGGTGAGCCTCTCCACGCGGGACTTCCTGGTGTCGAAGCGCTCGGTCCCGGCCGAGCGCATCCGCCTCATCTGGAACGGCGCACCTCTCGGAGAGTTTGCCCCCGGGGGTCGCGATCGGGCACTCGCTGCCCGAAGGGAGGTCGGCCTGCCGGAGGAGGCGCTGGTCATCGGGACGATCGGACGGCTGAATGCGCAGAAGGGTCACACCCACCTGCTCGACGCCCTGGCACTGCTTCGCACCCGTCTGCCCGACCTCTGGACGCTGATCGTCGGAGACGGAGACCTGATGGAGAGCCTGAAGGAGCAGGCCGCGCGGCTGGGGCTCGGGGACCGGGTCGTGTTTGCCGGACACCGGACCGACGTGCCCGACCTCCTGGCGGCCCTGGACGTCTTCTGCATCTCCTCGCTTTACGAGGGAACGCCGCTGGCTCTTTTCGAAGCCATGGCCGCCGGCCGCCCAATCGTCTCCACCGCCGTCGACGGGTGCCGGGAGGTCCTCGAGGACGGGGTGAGCGGCTCGCTCGTCCCTCCAGCCGACGCCGAGGCTCTGGCCGGGGCACTCGAGCGGGTGGTGACGGACGCCGATCTGCGAGGGGCTCTGGGCCGACGGGCCCTCGAGGAGTCCCGGCGCTACGACGTCCAGGCCTGCGTCGAGCAGATGCAGGCGCTCTACGACCAGGTGCTGGCGGAAGAGGGAGGGTAGGGAGCTTGCGGGGTTTCGTCCGGAGCGTGAAGGAGGCGTGGGAGGTGCCCCGGGACCTGCTGCTGCTCCGCTATCCTCCGTTCGTCACCGGCGGCCCCCTGGCCAGGGGCGACGTCCCGGTCTTCGTGCTCCACAGCGCCGAGCGCCGGGCGCTCGAGCGCCAGCTTCTCCATCTCTCCGAAAACGGCTACCACACCCTCAGCTCGGAGGAGTACCTCGCCGTCCTGCTGGGCGCGCGAGTGGCCTCCGACCGCGCCGTCGTGCTCACTTTCGATGACGGCCGAGGGTCACTCTGGGGAGTCGCCCAACCGCTGCTCAGCCGTTTCGGCATGAGAGCCACCGTCTTCCTCGTCCCCGGCCACATGCGCTCTCGCCCGGGCCCCCACTCCCCCACGTGGGTCGACGTCGATGCGGGGCGAGCGGACCTCTCGGAGCTCCTGGGGCGCGAGGAGGGCGAGGGGGCCCTCCTGTCCTGGGAAGAGGTCGCACAGCTGACCAAAACGGGCCTCTTCGACTTCCAGAGCCACACCCTGACCCACGGACGGATCCACGTGGGCCCCGAGCTCGTGGGCTTCGCCACTCCCCGGACCCGTCGCGGATACGACGCCTTCGACCAACCGCTCATCCGCCAGGACGAGCAGGACCTCCTGGGTGAAGACGTCTCCCTCGGGACACCCCTTTTCCGCTCCGCCCCGCGCACGTCAGAGGCACTGCGTTTCTTCGAAGACCCCGCGATCCGAAGGTCGTGCGTAAACACAGCGGCGCGGGGCGGGGAGGCCTTCTTCCGTCGACCCGACTGGGCGGCGACTCTGCGGGGCGGCCTTGCAGGTCGGCGGGTTCAGGGACGCGTGGAGACGCCGGACGAACGCACCCGGGCCATCCGACACGAGCTGGTCGAATCGAAGCGTCTCATCGAGGAGCACACCGGTCGCCCCGTCTCGAGCGTCTGCTATCCGTGGCACTCCTTCGGCCCCACCGCGTCGAGCCTGGCTCGTGAAGCCGGCTTCCGCGCGTCCTTCTGCGGCAAGGTGGAGGGGGTGCCCCTCACCCGGCCGGGCGGGGACCTGCAACGGATCGCGCGGCTCGGCGAGGACTACATCGAGCTGCTCCCGGGGAAGGGGCGGGCCACGCTCACTTCCGTCCTGCGACGGAAGTGGGCGCGCCGTTTCGGCGGCGCGTAGTAACATCCCTCCGGAGAGACCTCCTGTGGACGACTTCGATTCGCCGACCGCCGACCGCCTGGTGCCCGTCCTTCCCCTGAAGGACGTGTCGCTCTTTCCCGGGGCGTCTCTGGCGGTCGTCGTGAGCAAGCCCCATGCCATCGCGGCGGTCCGGATGGCCGAGCGCTTCGAGGTGATGCTCCTGGCCCTCGCCCAGCGCGACCCCGGGGCCACGGATCCGGGCTCCCAGGGGCTGCACCAGATCGGGACCCTCGGGACCATTCGGGAGGCCCTGGCCGTCTCCCCCCTCGAGCTTCGCCTCAAGGTCGACGGCTTCCGCCCGGGCCCCCACCCGCGAGCTCGTGGGAGCGAAGCTCATGGTGGCCGAGGCCGACGTCGTGCCCGAGGGCGACGCTGAGGACGAGTGGGGTCCCGCCGTCGAGGCGCTCGCCCGCTATCTCCACGCCCATCCCGATCTGCGGGCCTTCCTCGACGAGCAGCGCCGGCAGGGGGACTCGATGTCCTGGGTGAACCTGGCGTGTCAGCACCTGCCGATCACGGCCACGGCGCGACAGCGGCTGCTGGAGGCGTCGTCGGTCGACCGCTGCACCATGATCAGCCGGGGACTCGATGCTCTGCTTCGGAAAGAGGCGGGCAGCTAGCAGGTAGCGATCCCCCGGCAGAGCCGGGGCCTTCCTTCGTGAGCCGCTCAAAGCGGCTTGGACGGGGCCGCTCCACGCCCCCTAGCGTCCCTTGAAAGGGTACCCTGAATTCGGCCTTGTTATTTGGCTGGATGATAATCGGAATAGAGTTCAGGCAGGAAGCTGGCCAAGTGGTTCATTTCCATCGCGCAGTGAACCAGCATGTCTCGGCCCAGGTCGAGCGGGACGGCGTTTTTCGCGACGAGCTTCGTACTCGCGATCCTGTTCAAGATTCCTTTCTTCGGCAACCATGTGACTTCGATGTCGCCCAGCCAGAACCGACTTCTCATCTCGCACCCATCTTCGGTCTCACGGATCAAATGAATGAGCAGGCCGAAGTTCACACCCTTGCCTGTGTATCCGCACTTTGCACAGATCGCAGTTCCGACTCTCGCTTCCTCGAATCTGCTGACATCGAGGTAGTGCGAAGGATCGATAAGATTAATCACCAGATCGAGCGCTTCCCCGCCGACGTACTCAACGACGTATGCGGGGTTATCGAGGTATTTCTCGCGATCGAAGAGATTCGGATCGTCTCCAAGCATTTTCTCCGCTCGCTCCGACACGTGAGCCCGAGGGTGCCAGAGCTTGTAACGCTGATCTTCCATGTAATTCCAACCGAACCACCAGTCGATCATCTTGCCGTTGACCTTGGGCATCTTGGTCAACACGGCCACGAAGACCTGACCGCTCTCCAGGCTCAAGTAACCGGGGTCTAGAAGTCGGTTGGCATCGGTGATCTCGAACCCCAGCTCTCTTGCTTCCACGCCACGCATCAGAGCCCCTTGGACATGGCTCGGCATGGATCCCATTTTCGGGTTCCAATACTTAGCGTAGGGCTTCTCGTCGAGGTCGCCCGGTCGCATGCCCAGGTATTTCGCGTCCGTCATCGCATGGTCTCCTGCGGCGGCTGGCCGCCTGGTTGTTGGCCTGCAACAAGAGCACTCGACGCCATAGAGCGGCGGGAACACTCGTAGTCAGTGCTCCGAAGCCCTGGGCAAGAGCCGCAAGTCTTTCTTTCTGCTACGCCCCTTCATTCGGCAGCGGCGGAAACATCGTACGAGATATCGAGCACGCCGTTTTCCGCTTTGTACTGCTCCCAGAGCGCGATCATGCTGTCGGTTCGATCGGGGTGCTCACGACTGAGGTCGTTTGTCTCGCCGGGGTCTTGACTCAGATCGAACAATTCCCAATCGCTCTTTCCAAAAGGTCCGGCATCCACAGGATTGTCCAGTCGCCCTCGAAGTAGGCCTTCATCCCGAAGAGTTCGTACCCGACTTCGTTAGCCCCGGCGTAGGCGGTCTGAGTCTCTCCGTCGAACAGGTTCAGAATGGACCTGCCCTGCAGCGGCTGGAGGTTACGCTCGCCAAACTCCCGCGGAACTGAGACACCGGCCGAATCGAGAAGAGTCGGCATGATGTCGCAGGTGGAAGAAAGAATGGTTCATCCTGCCGGCCTTCGTGGGCTCGCCCGGGACCTTGACCAGAAAGGGCGAGCGAATTCCGCCCTCGGACGTGAACGCCTTGAACATGCGGCCGGGAGTCATGCTGGCCTGCGCCCAGCCCGGCCCCGGCTCGACGAAGGAATCGGGCAGACCTCGGTTCTCCAAACTGTTGTCGAAGCTGTTCACGTGTTCTTCGGTCTGGCCGGGGTACGCGGACAACCGAGTTCCATTGGCGCCGTTGTCCGAGAAGAACAGGATCAGGGTGTTATCGTACTCCCCGGTCTCCTTCAGATGGGCGACGATCCGCGCAATCTGTCCGTCCATGTAGTCGATCATGGCGGCGTAGACCTCCATGTCGCGCGCATACTCCCGCCTGTTCTCGGCAGACAAGTCGTCCCAGGCCTCGACACTCGGGAGCCGCGAGTAGGTCCGGGCAGCCTCCGGGACGATTCCGAGCGCCTTCAGCCTTTCTAGTCGCGCCTCCCGAAGAGCGTCCCAACCCTCGTCGTACACGCCCTTGTACTTGTCGATGTACTCCCTGGGAGCGTGCAACGGGTCATGAGGCGCGGTGTACGAGAGGTATGCGAAGAAGGGCTTGCCGTCCCCGTGGTCCTTCTCGATCCACTCGAGCAGATGGTCGGTGTAGTCCTTCGTCGAGTAGAAATCGTCGGGCAACGACTCGACGACCTTGCCGTTGCGGCGATAGGTCATCTCGTTCCACGCCGCCGGCGTCGTCGACAGGCGGTCGCTCCAGTGACTGCCACCGCCCGGCACGAGGATGAACGTCTCCTCGAAGCCCCTAGCGTGAGGGATCGTGTCTTCTTCGCTTCCGAGATGCCACTTGCCCGCCATGTAGGTGTGGTAGCCCGCGTCCTTCAGGACTTCCGGCAGGGCGGCAACCTCGAAGTTCAAGTATCCTGCGTAGCCGGGATTCCCCTCCATTTCCGGCGTTTTCATCTCTCCCATCGTTCCCAAGCCTGCCCGGTGGTTGTCCACACCGGAGAGCAGTACGGACCGGCTCGGTGAGCACGTGGGCAGAACGTGGAAGCCGGTCAGCACCAGGCCTTCGCGCGCCAGGGCGTCGAGTGCCGGCGTTGCGATCTCCGAGCCGAAGGGGCCGATGTCCGAGTAGCCGAGATCATCCGCGACGATCAGCAGGATGTTGGGTCTCCCGGCGGCGTCTCGACGAGGGTCCTCGCCGCCCGAATCGCAAGCGAGCAGGGTCGATGCAAGCCCGAGTAGCAGTAGTTTCCAGGTCATGGCTCTTCTCGCGCAGCAGTCTATTTCAGAATCAGAATAGGGTTCCACGCTTATTCGTCGACCAGAATGATCCGTACGAACGACCCAAGCGTCCGGGGATCCCTCTCCGTCTCCGCGCCGTAGCGAGAGGCAAAGCGGAGCCGGTAGAGAGAGGTGCCGTAGTAGCCGAGGACCGCTCGGGGCCGCTCGAGCACGACCTCACCGCTTCGGAGAGGCTGGAGTACGAGGCGGTGCCGCTCACGACCCAGGCGCACGGTCACGATGTCGCCGGCAGGGCCTGCTGTCACGACCAGCCGTAGAGCCCGGGGCGGCGTCAGCGCCTGCAGGACCACCTCGGCGTCGTCACCGCCCTTCAGCCAGAAGCCCTCTTCGTCGAACGACGTCTCCTGTCCCAGGGTGCCGTCGTCGAGGAACCAGAGGAAGTACGACGGCGGGCTGCCCTCCGGGCGTCTCGAAGGATCGCCGCCCGGGGCGTTGTACGGACGGCGCTTGCGCCAGACGTCGGTGAAGACCGAGAGGTCCCCGAGCATCGTGAGCTCCGCCGGGAGTCGGCGGAAGGCCGGGCGGGTGGCATGAGTGCCCGGCGACAGGGAGTGGCGCACCGGCGACAGCAGGATCGGAGAGATCAAGAACGCCGTGACCACGGCGGCGGCCAGGGCCACCCACGGGCCGCGACCCCGGGGCAGCAGGATGAGCCCCAGCGGCACGAGGTTTACGAAGTAGCGGTTGCCGATGGTGCCCGCGCCGCCGTACCAGTTGTCGGGGATGAGGAGGACGTAGACCAGCGCCGAGGCCGCCAGTGCAAGGAGCGCCAGTGAACCGGCGCGCTCCCGGGGTCCGACGACAAGGAAGGCCAGTACGGCCAGGACGACACCCGGGAAATAGGCCAGAGCCCCCCCGAAGCGCCCGACCCAGAAATAGCCGAGGTTGAGGAGGAAGGACCGCCGGAGCTCCTCCACGGGCCGGGGCGGGGCCACGCGCGCCGTGTCCTCGTCGTCGTCGCGGCCCTCGACCAGGGGTCCGAGGTGATCGGTCGTCATCCAGACACCGGCCGAGTCGAAGGTCACGCCGGGATCGAAGGGGTAGCGGTCGTAGAAGGTCTTGCGCTCCCCGCCCTGGTAGTTGAGCTCTCCGGTGGCGAGCCAGGTGGCCCCGAAGCCCACCGCCATCACCGCCACCACCAGCGCGCCCCTCCTCGCGGCCTCGCGCGCCCGACCCACCCAGACCTCCGCCCCGAAGAGGGCCTCCAGGATCAGGGGCAGGGCGAGGAGTCCGTTGGTGGGCTTCGAATACGAGGCCAGGCCGATCAGCACCGCAGCGAGGGTCGCACGCCGCCCCCGCCAAGCCACGAGACCCGCGGTGATCAGGCCCAGGTTGAGGATCTCGGGCGTGAGCCAAAGCAAGTAGACGGGCACGACTCCCAGGACGAAGACGGCGACGACGGAGGCCACGGCCGCACCGGGGCCCGAGACGCGGCGGCGCAGTGCGTAGCCGAGGACGAGGGCACCCGCCAGGACCAGGGCGTTCAGCAGCAGCAGGCCGCGGTCGGGACCGAAGAGACGGACAAACGGCGCTCCGACGAGCGGGTAGAGGAGCGCCTTGCCGAAGACGAGGCGCTCCTCTCCGGACCCATCGGAGACGCGTTTCAGGAACAGACCCTGGGGTCCCCCGGGATAGACCGCCTTGACGCGGGCCAGGTCCTCGGGCCCGTACTCCAGGTCGAGATCGAACGCGAGGCTCTCGGCCATCGTCCTGTACGTGGCGGCGTCGCTCCAGAAGAGCCTGTCCGAGACGAGCGGCAGCTCGGTCGTCAGAGCCAGGACGACGGCGAGCCCGGAGAGGACGCCGAGAACGACACGGGCCGCGCGCTCGCTCATGGACCCGCCGGGCCCGAGAAGGGGGGACCCATCTCGAGCCGGATCTCGACGAACGCACTCACCGAGCGGCCGTCGGCCAGGGGCGCCCCCCGGCGAGACCTCAAGTGAAGGACGTGCAGGAAGGTGTCGTAGTAGCGGAGGCCGCGCCCTACGCCCACGCTGACCTCCCGAGTCTGTCCGGGCCCGACGGACAAGCGCTCGGACGACAGACCGCGCCTCACCGACACGACGTCCCCGAGGGGGCCTCCAGTGACCTTCAGGACGATCCGGCGTACCGGTGCGAGGTCGAAGGCCCGCACCACGAGCTCCGCCCGCGAGCCGGCCCTCAGCCAGAACCCGGCCCGCCCGCCGTACTCTGCCTTGCCCCACGTTCCGTCGTCCATGAAATAGAGGGCGTAGGCGTCCGGGTCGGCGTGGCGTTCCGGATTGCCCACGAAGCCGAAGGGTTTTTTCTTGCGCCAGCTCTCGGTGAAGATGGAGAGGTCGTTGAGCATCGTGAGCTCCGCCGGCAGCAGCTTGAACGGTCCCCCGGTAGCGTGGTCGCCGGGTCGGCGCGAGTGACGGACTGGTGACACGAACATCGGCAGGAGGAAGACCGCCACCAGCGCGAAGCCTCCGGCCGCGACCCAGCGCTCGCGACCGCGGGGAACCAGGAAGAGAAACGCCGGGAGAACGTTGAGGAAGTACCGGTTCCCCACCGTGCCGCCGCCGCCGTACCAATTGTCCGGGATGATCCAGATGTAGGCGAAGGCGGACAGCAGGATCGCGACGAGGGCGAGACCGCCGTCCCGCGAGCGCGGCCCGATCAGCACGAAGAGGAGGAGCGCCACCACCGCCGACCCGAAGTAGCCCAGCATTCCTCCGAACCGACCGATCCAGAAGTAGCCCAGGTTCCAGAGAAGCGACTCCCAGATCTCGATGCGGGCGCGGGCAGGACCCGTTCGCTCGCTGGTCCCCTCGTCGTCCTGCTCGGCCACCAGCGGTCCGAGGCTCTCGGTCGTCATCCAGTGTCCGGCGTCGTCGAACGTGGTTCCCTGCCCGTCGAACGGGAAGCGGTCGTAAAAGGTCTTTCGCTCACCTCCCTGATAGTTCCACTCCCCGGTGAGAGCGACGTTCATCGCCAGCAGCGCCAGGATCGAGAGTCCCATGACGACCCCACGACGCATCGACTCCCCGAGTCCGCTGACGGCGCCCCGCCACCGACCCTCGCGCCACCCGGCGACGAGCGGCTCGAAGCCGAGGGGCGCCGCCATCAGCAGGTTCGTCCACTTGACGTATCCCGCCAGCCCGAAGAGCACCGCCGAGAGAACGGGCCGACCCGAGAACCACGCGGACAGGCCCGCGGTCACCAGCGCCAGTCCCAGCAGCTCCGGCGTGGGCCAGAAGAGGTAGAGCGGCGTCACCGTCCCGAGGAAGAGGACGACCACCGACAGCAGCGACAGGCCGGCGCCGACGCCGCGCCGGCGGAGGACGCCATAGCCCAACCAGAGGGCCAGCCCCAGGACGAGGGCGTTCGTCACCAGGAGCCCCCGCGTGCCCAGGATCAGCACGAGCGGCGCGGCGACGGCCGGATAGGCCACGCCCTTGGCGTAGAAAAGCCGCCCTTCGTCGGGTCGAACGCGCCGCACCCAGGGGAAGGACCCCTCCGAGTCGAACGTCAGGCCGCCGCTGGCTCGCTTGACGAAGAGCCCCTGGGGCCCGCGGGGATACTCGTGGCGCACTCGCGCCAGATCCCGCGCCTCGTAGCGGACGTCCAGGTCTCGGGCGAGGCTCCAGGTCATGGCGTAGTAGGTGGCGCCGTCTCCCCAGAACTCCCCCTCGGAGACGGCGGGCAGGTCGGTCAAGGCCGCCGCGGCAACGAGCAGCACCCCGAGCCCGGCGAGGGCGCTACGCGCCCGACGCTCGGGTCGGCCGGCCTCGCGCGCGTCCGCCGCATTGCCCCTCATATCCATCCCGCCTCGCGGTAGGCGGCAGCCGTCCGCGCGATGCCGTCCTCGAGACGAACCCTCGGGTCGTACCCCAGGACGCGCCGAGCTTTCTCGATGCTGAAGGCCCGGCTCTTCGTCCAGAAATCCACCCGGCGCCTGTGCAGCGGGGGCTCGATGCCGAACGGGACGCAGAGAGCCTCCACCGCGTCGCCAGCGAGCTGGATCGGCCACGCGGGGATCCGGAAGGGCAGCACCCGTCCCCCGGTGTGCTTCGCAACGAGCGCCGCGAGCTCGTTCTGGGTCACGTACTCGGGCCCGCAGATGAGAAAGCTCTCGCCCACGGCCCCGTCACGCTCGAGGGCGAGCAGAAAGCCCTGGATCAGGTCGTCGATGTACACGGGGTGGTAGAAGCTCTGCCCGTCGCCCACCACCGCATAGCGGCCTCTCGCGATGGCGCGGAACAGCTTCAGGAACCGTGTCTCCCCCGGCCCGTAGATCGCTCCCGGCCGGACGACCGCCACCGGGAGACCCCGCCTGCGGCAGAACTCCAGGGCGAGCGCCTCCGCCTCGGCCTTCGTCGCCTGATAGACGTCCCCGGGGGCGACCGGCGCGTCCTCATGGGCCGGTGGGTCCGTCACGTGTCCGTGCACGCCGACGGTGGAGGTGTGCACGAAGCGCTGGACTCCCGCCGCCGCCGCCGCCTCGAGCAGGCGCTCGGTGCCTCCCACGTTGACGTCGCGGTAGTAGGCGTCGGGGTGAGCGGCGGTGCGATAGACGGCCGCGACGTGGAGTACCGCGTCCGCGCCCTCGACGAGTCGCTGGAGGGCCTCACGGCTGCTCAGGTCTCCTTCGACCAGCGTGGCCCCGGAGCCTCGGAGCCGGTCCGTGACCGAAGGCGCCCGAACCAGGGCCCGGACGTCGTCCCCACGCTCCTGGAGCACCTCCAGGAGCCGGCCTCCGGTGTACCCGGACGCACCGGTCAGTGCCACTCGCATCGGTCCGTTCTGCTCCTCCAGGATCGGGCGGCCGGCGACAAGTGTAACGGCAGGGGCCGTTTCCCCGTGAGCCGTCGGGATCATTGCACGAACCCGGGTTTTGCTTGACTCTGGGAAAGCCGGCGTCCTAGTCTTCGAGTCGTTGCCGTCGTTGCCGCACGCTCCGAGAGCCGGCCGTCCTCAGGAGGGCATGCCGAGTTGGGGTCGCTCCTCAGGAGGCCGTGATCCGGGTCCCGGGCCGCACGAGAGGGAGCCCATGGCCAAGAAGCGGTAATACCTCGACACCCGCGTCGTGACAGCGTTCTTCTTCGCGGCGATGCCGTTCGTCGCGTTCGGGTCGTTCGTCGTCGTCAACATGGCCGAGAGCCAGCTTCGGGAGTCCGTGGGGATCGGGCTCGAACAGCGGGCCGTCCAGACCAAGCTGGTCCTCGAGAGCCATATCGGGGAGCAGGTGGTGGATCTGCGTCTCCTCGCCCTCATGCCGGTCGTCCAGAAGGCGCTGCCCGGCCACGCGCCGCCGCTCGATCCGAAGGAGATTCGCCGCAAGGAGCAGGCGTGGGCGCAGGACTCCGACCCGCGCCTGCACACCGCCCTGCTCGAGTCGGTGGTCGCCGAGCGGCTGCGGGACGTGACCGCCGTCCGACCGGGCCTGCGCTCGATCCAGGTCGTCGACACCCGCGGGCGGGTTGTCGCCGCCTCCGGGCGCGGAGGATCGCTCTTCCACGGCGAGAAGGCCTGGTTCAAGGAGCTGGCCGCCCAGAAGGGCCAGCCGATGGCGTGGATCGGCGATATCGAGCGCGTCACCGGCTCGTCTTTGAGCGCGCTCGAGGTCGGGTATCCGGTCCGCGACGAAGCCGGTGTTTTCACGGGCGCCATTCGCGGTCTCCTCGACGCCCGGTCTCTCTACCGGGTGCTGTCTCCGGTCCGGATCGGCCGCACGGGCCACGCCACGCTCATCCGGTCCAACGACGGAATGATCCTCGCTTCGGACGAAGGCGAGCGTATCCTGACCACGAGCTTTCCCGGGTTTGCGTCGCTCTCCGGCGCCGTCGAGGGCTTTCCCCTCGCCGAAGGCGGCGAGGCCATCTTCGGCAAGGCCCGCCTCAAGAGGGGCTACTGGACCATCCAGGAGGTGACGGCCGATATCGAGGGGCAGCAGGTCCTCATCGAGCCGGCCCGCATCGTGGGCTTTTCCCCGGTGGACCAGATCCCCGGAGTCTCCTGGCTGGTGGTTGTGGAGCAGGATCTCGAGGAGGCCGTTCACCCGATCAGCGGCGTCACTCGCTACCTATGGGTCCATTTCATCGGCGTGTTCGCCACCGTGATCCTGCTGGCCCTCTACTTCTCGTTCAAGCTCGAGCGGCCCGTGATGGAGGACGAGCTGCATCTGCACGAGGAGCACATCCCGGCGTCCCTCAAGGCCCGGGCGGCGGCCAACGAGTGACCTCCTCGAAGAGAGACAGGTAGCGCAGGACCGCATCCCGCTCGTCGAAGCCGGCCAGGGCGACGGCGCGAGCCCGGCGTCCCATCTCCACTCGGTGAGACGAGTCCCGCACGAGCGACAGAATCGATGCGGCGAGCTCGTCGGTCCGTCCCGGGGTGACCAGGAGACCTGAGCGCTCGTCCTCGACGACGTCGACGATGCCGCCGGTCCGGCTGGCCACCGCGGGCAGGCCGCACGACGCCGCCTCGACCAGCGAGATCCCCAGCGCCTCGAAGATCGACGGGAAGACGAAGATGTCGGCGGCCTTGAGATGCCCCTCCACCGCCTCCACGGCGCCGGTGAACACGACGCGGTCCTGGAGGCCGCGCTCGCGGACGTCCCGCTCGAGGTCCTTCTCGATGGAGAGCGCCTGCCCCGACCCCGAGCCCACGAGGACCAGGTGGACGTCGGGCTCGACCAGGGCCACCTGGCCAAAGGCGGCCACCAGAGATTCGAGCCCCTTGCCGCGCAGAAGCCGGCCCGTGAAGACGACTAGGAGCCTGTCGGGGAGGCCCAGAGACGCCCGGAGCGCCTCCCGCTCCCCGGGCTTTGCAGGACGAAAACGACCGGTGTCGACGCCGTGGTGAATCAGCGTGACCCGCTCCCGGGCCACACCGGATTCGATCATCTCGTCCCGGATCCTCCGCGACATGGCCACGAATCCGTCCCCGTCGCGCAGCCACAGGTTGCGAAGCCGCACGAGAGCCCGGACCACGGGAACGAGCGACCGGCCGCGCGTCCAGCCCCAGGTGAGGGCCTCGCCGCTCAGCTCTCCGTTGATCTCCGGCTGAAGGATCACCGGCCGCCCCAGGGCCCGGCCGGCGAGAAGACCCGGAAGACCCAGAACCCGTGTGGCCCGCACGACGATCAGGTCGTGGTGGCGGCCCTCCCGAAGCACCGCTCGGAGCGCGGCCGGGACCATGAGGTACTTGCCGGTGCGCCCAGGGCCGGCCGGTGGGACCCGTCTCACGCGGATCCCGTCCACATCGTCCTCGACAGGCCAGGCCACATCCCCTCGGCGAGTGATGACGGTGGCCTGGTGCCCCATCGCCACGAGTCTCGCCCCGAGTCGCCGGACGTGGGTCTCGCCGCCGCCGAGGACCGGATGGAACGACTCCGTGAGGAAGAGGACTCGGGTCACGAGGAGGGCGGTCCGGCGCCCTCTCGAGCCCGTGACGGCCGACGCTCCTGAATCGCGTAGATGGGCTTGCCCTGGCTCTCGTGCCACGTGCGCACGAGCAGCTCCCCCATCAGACCGAAGTTCACGAGGATGACGCCCGTGAGGAAGAGGAGCGCGCCGAGCAGGAGCAGAGGACGACCGCCGATCGCCTCGCCTGCTATGAGCTTGAGCCCGGCCAGGTAGGCGAGTATGGCGAAGCCGGCGCCTCCGAACGCCAGGCCCATGAGCCCGAACAGGTGAGCGGGCCGCGTGCCGTAGGAGAGCAGGAACTTCACCGTGAACAGATCGAGGAGCACCCGGACGGTTCGGCCGAGGCCGTACTTGCTCTGCCCTCGCGTGCGAGGTCGATGGTGAACCGGAACCTCGGCCATCGTCACGCCCATCCAGGACGCCACGGCCGGGATGAAGCGATGCATCTCACCGTAGAGGCGCACCCCCCTCACGACCTCGATCCGCATCGCCTTCAGCGAGCACCCGTAGTCGTGCAGCCGCACGCCCGTCGCCCACGAGATCAGTCGATTGGCGAAGAACGACGGGATCCTCTTCGAGAGCGGATCCTTCCTCTCGCGTCGCCACCCGCAGACCATGTCCAGGTCGTCCTTCTCGAGCTTCGCCACCAGGGCTGGTATGTCCGCGGGGTCGTTCTGGAGATCTCCATCCGACGTCACGACGATGTCCCCGCGCGAGCGATCGAAGCCCGCGGAGAACGCTGCCGTCTGACCGAAGTTGCGGCGCAGGAAGACGACATTCACCCGGGGATCGGCGGCCTCCAGAGCCAGAAGCCGCTCCTGTGTCCCATCGGTGCTCCCATCGTCGACGAGGACGAGCTCGAACTCCCGCCCCGTCGTCTCCAGGGCAGTGCACATCTCACGGTGCAGATCGTCGAGGTTCTCGACCTCGTTGTAGAGGGGGACGACCACCGAGATGGCCGGCCGAGTCTCTTCGGTCATGTTGGCTCGAAGTATAAGCGACGGGTCCGTCGCGCCGTCAGCGGCCAACCATCAGCCGCGGGGCTAACGCCCCACGACAAGCCGCGGGGCTAGCGCCCCACAACAAGCAGATAGAGCCAGTTCGCGAAGAACGCCACGAAGGCGCCAATGCGAAGCGCTCGGCCGAGGGACGGCGAGAAGGCGACCCGCAGGGTCCGACGCCGGGGCAGCAGCACCAGGTCGCCGACGGCCCATCCGGCGATCAGCACCACGACGAGAGTCGTGAAGGGGTTCATCGCGAGGGCACCGGCGATGTCGAGCTCGAAGAGCCGGCCGAAGGCCCGGGTCGAGCCGCAGGTCGGGCAGGGCAGCCCCGAGAGGCCCTTGACCACGCAGAACGTCAGCGGGACGCGATCGACATGCAGCAATCCGACGGCGACCGCCGCCAGGAGGCCGATTGCGCCGAAGATCAGGCCAAGCGGGGGCGCCCCGGAGACCGCGGACACCCGTACGGCCTCGCCGCCCTCTCTCACGTCGGTTCCTGGACGGACGTCGCTCACTGCGCCCCGGCCACGAGAGCCACCAGGAGGAACACCAGGGCGACGGGGCCCACACAGCAGCAGCAGAACAGGACGATCGGCAGCAGCACGGCGGCGACCGCCTTGCCCCCTGTGATCTCGTGGGCATGGGTGAGGCCGATCACGGCCAGCACGAGCCACCAGACGCCCGCCACGACGCCGCCGCAGAACGGGATCAGGGCCAGGACGTACGGCGCGTAAGCAAAAGAGACGACGCGGAAGGTCGCCTCGAAGTCCCGCCGCGCGCCGCCCAGGATCAGCAGCATCACGTGGAAGATCCCGGAGAAGATGAAGACGCCGATCGCCACTCTGACGCCGCCGAAGACGACCTGCACCAGGAAGCCGCCCCAGCTCAGGGCCAGGTTGAACGCCTGTGCGAACCCCGGGCTCTCGTCAAAGGCCGCCATGCCCGAGCCCACGACGGAGTTGAAGAGGGCCGAGTAGAAACCCGCGGCGACGACGCCGAGCCAGCCCATGATCACGGCGTACAGGAGCGGCGACCCGATCCCGCCCGAGGTGGGCATCGCCTGGAAGAAGGCGACGGGCCGGGCCAGTATCTGCTTGGTCGTCTCGACCAGCGCGTTCGCGAGCCCGAGCCGCTCCCGATCGTCCCAGGGGATGCCCTGCGGTCCAGGAGGCGGCGCGCCGGCGCCGGGCGGCAGTCCCCCTCCGAGCGGAGGCGGTGGCACCGGCAGTGGAGACGGCAGGTCCGCGGAAGGGGGTGCAGGCACCGAAGGTACGACCGATTGGTCGATGTCGCCGCCGCAGTTGGGACAGCGTCCGGTGGCGGCCTCGGGCAGCGCGTTCTGACAGTGCGGGCACAGGGCCATGTGGAGTCTCCCGCGTGAGTCTAGCAGACCGTGTATATTGGGCGGCCCATGGTACGCGTCACTGTCGACACAGTCGAGCACGTCGCACGGCTTGCCCACTTGTCCCTGACGGACGAGGAGAAGGCGCTCTTTGCCCGCCAGCTCGATGAGGTCCTGGCCTACGCCGAAGCGATCCAGGGCCTCGACACGAGCGACGTGCCCCCGATGCGCCACGCCCTGGCCGGCGGCGGCCTCCGCGACGATGTCCCGCGCGAGGGCCTGGGCCGTGAGCGCGTCCTCGAGGATGCGCCGGACCGGGCCGATGGGCTCTTCCGGGTCCCCAGGATCATCGGCGGATGAGCCTCGTCGGGCTGAGCGCGGCCGAGATGCGCCGCCGGGTGGCCGCCCGCGAGGTCTCCTGTGACGAGCTCGTGCGGGCCCACCTCGACCGACTGACCGGGGTCGAGCCCCGCATCGGCGCCCTGCTCCTGCCTCTCGCCGACCGCGCACTGGAAAAGGCACGGTCGCAGGACAGGGCTCTCGCCGAAGGCAAGGAGGCCGGCCCCCTTGCAGGCGTGCCTGTGGTCGTGAAAGACCTGCTGGACATCGCCGACGTGCCCACGACGTGCGGCTCTCGGATCCTGGAGGGCTACCGACCTCCCTTCACCGCCACCGCCATCGCTCGGCTGGAGGCCGCAGGGGCGATCGTGATCGGCAAGTCGAACATGGACGAGTTCGCCATGGGCTCGTCGACGGAGAACAGCGCCTACCAGCACACGAAAAACCCATGGGACCCGACCCGCGTGCCCGGCGGCTCCTCGGGCGGCTCGGCGGCAGCCGTTGCAGCGGGGATCGCACCGGTGGCACTGGGCTCGGACACCGGCGGCTCCATCCGGCAGCCGGCCGCGTTCTGTGGCGTCGTCGGCCTCAAGCCGTCCTATGGACGGGTGAGCCGCTACGGTCTCGTGGCCTTTGCGTCATCCCTCGACCAGATCGGACCGCTAGCGCGCACGGTGGACGACGTCGCTCGAGTGACCTCGGTCCTGTCGGGGCACGATCCCCTGGACTCCACCAGCTCCGACGCCGAGGTGCCGGATTTTGCCGCGGGTCTCGAAGATGTTCCCGACGGCCTGCGCGTCGGCGTTCCATGGAGCTTCCTCTCCGAAGGCGTCGAGCCCGAGACGCTCGCCCGTTTCCGGGAGAGCCTCAAGGCCCTGGAGACCGCCGGCGCCTCGCTCGTGGAAGTGGGTCTGCCCCACCTTCGCCATGCAATCGCGACGTACTACATCGTGGCTACGGCCGAGGCGTCGAGCAATCTTGCCCGATACGACGGCGTGCGCTACGGCCGGCGTGCCCCCGGAGCCGAGGGCCTGCGGGCCATGTACGGCCAGAGCAGGGACGAGGGCTTCGGGGACGAGGTGAAGCGACGCATCATCCTCGGCACCTTCGTCCTATCCTCGGGCTATTACGATGCATACTACCTGCGCGCCCAGAAGGTCCGCACCCTGATTCGCCGGGACTTCGAGCAGGCCTTCGAGGCCTGCGATGTCGTCGCCACACCCACCACCCCCACACCGGCCTTCGGGGTCGGCGAGAAAACCGACGATCCCCTGCAGATGTACCTCGAGGACGTCTTCACGGTGCCCGCCAACCTCGCGGGCATCCCCGGCTTGTCGCTCCCCTGCGGCCTCGCCGGCGGGCTGCCCGTGGGCCTGCAGCTTCTCGGACGTCCCTTCGACGAGGCCACGCTGCTCCGATGCGGCGCTGCCTTCCAACGCGCCACCGATCATCACGAGCTGAGACCACCGGGCTATTGATTCTCGAGCCCGTCCGACTGATGGGACGAGCTGCGGGACTTCAGGATGGCGTTCACGACGAAGAACGCGGTGAAGCCTGCGACGACGCCGGTCAGGAGGTTCCCGAAGACGAAGGGCCAGAGAAGCGGGCGAAAACCGGCGACCAGCGAATCGAAGAAGGCCGGGCCGGTGAGGCTCCAGTCCACGGCACCGAGCGATTTCGGTGAGACACCCAGCAGGGCGCACCCCACCAGAGTTCCCCCGGTCAACATGGGGCCGATCGTCCAGGGGTTGCTCATCCAGGCGGCGGCCAGGACGGCCACCCGGTTCAGCCGAAAGGCGAAGGAAACGACGAGGCCGACCAGCGTGTGCGTTCCCAGCACCGGAAAGAAAGCGATGAACATCCCGACACCAAACGCCAGCGCCACCCGCCGCGGGCTGTCGTCGACTTGGAGAACCAACCGCGCCAGATGGCGCAGCCGTCTCATCCCGCCCGGTCCTCGGGCTCGTTCGGGTGAAAGTGGTTGTGCCCGCCCACCGGCAAGGGGCGGTCGCCCGTGTCGTCCCGCAGTCGGACCGCAGGCGGTCCTTCGAAGAACTCCCCGACGGCGCTGACGGGGACACCCCAGACGCTCGCGAGCTCCTGCAACTCCTCGAACCTCGCCGGGGCCACCGCGAGCAGGAGCTCGTAGTCCTCACCTCCGTGCAGCGCTCGGGACAACGCGTCCCCTCCCCCGGCGCGGGCCAGCCGGGACACCGCCGCCGAGACGGGGATCCCGCCGGCTTCAACCCGCGCTCCCAGGTTGCCCTGCCGGCACAGCTCCGCCAGGTCCGACGAGAGGCCGTCCGAGATGTCCATCCCCGCCTGGGCGAGGCCCCGCTCGGCGAGGGAGCGCGCCAAGGCCAGCGGGGGCCGGGGGTCCAGCTGGGCAATGAGGCACGTGAGCACGGCCTCGGCAGACGACTCGGTCCACACACCGGTCGCGCTCAGCTCCGCGTCGTCGTCGAGGCGCGCCCCTTGCCGGAGGAGCTCGACCCCCTCGGCGGCTGCACCCAGCTCGCCGGTCACCACCACCATGTCCCCCGGCTGCGCCCCGGACCGCAGGAGAGGCGCCTCGACTTCCCCCAGCAGCGTGACGTCCACGACGATCGAATCGGGGCTGCGGGCGACATTGCCACCCACGATGCTCACCCCGACCTCGGCTGCCCGTTCAAGGAGCCCGTCGTAGAGCGAATCCACCCACGAGAGCTCGAGTCGCGACGGGAGACAGAGGCTCACCAGGGCGTGGCGGCTGATGCCACCCATCGCGGCGATGTCGGACAGGTTCACGGTGAGGGCCTTGCGGCCCAGCAGCCGCGCCGGGGTCGAGTCCCGGACGAAGTGCACGCCCTCGACCAGGGAATCGGTGGTGACGAGAGCGGAGCGAGGAAGGCTCACGACCGCCGCATCGTCGCCGATGCCCACGGGCACGTCGGGGGCCGCCGGGATGCGGGCCCGGAGATGCCGCAGGAGCCCGGCTTCGCCGATGTCGCCGAGCTGAGTGTCCTGAGAGGTCAAACGGAGGCTCTCCGCAGCTGCCGTGTGGTCGGTGCCCCGAAACCGGGCTACCAGGTGGGAGCCCTGAGCCGCGCTTTAGGCTTCCTCGACGCGGAGGCATGCACACGGCGAGGCGATCGGGCCCCCGGAATCAACAGCGTTGGTTCGAGGTGTACTTGCCCATCACGCACAAAACAGAGAGCCTCGAGAACATCTTAGCCGTCACGACGGGCCGCGGGCAAGCTCAAAGGTCACTCCCCGAGCGCGGACTCGAGCCGCTCCGCAAGACGCGCCACCCGCTCCTGGGCCGTCTGCCCTGCGGCCTGGACACGGGAATCGGCCGCCCCCACCTCGTCCCTGAGATTGAACCGCTCATCGGCGATGTTGAGAGCGGCCAAAACGGCGATGCGCAGGCTGTCCACCGCTTCGCTGGTCCGGCTGACTTCCTTCATCTGCTCGTCGACGTAGGCGGCCAGCTTCTCCACGTATCCGGGATTCTCCCCGCCGCGGACGGCGTACGCCTGGCCGAAGATCTCTACGTGCACCAGATTGTTCTTGTCGGCCATGGGCGGGGATTATATAGCGACCAGCGGCAGTCTACTCGAGACCGTCGAGGAGCTCGATCAAGCGGCCGAGACGCGTGCGGATCTCCTCCCGCTCGCCACGAAGCGCCTCGACCTCGCGGGACAGGCTCTTGATCTCTTTCGAGGCGCCCGCCTTCCCGCCGTCCGATCCGCCGCGTGCGCCCAGGCCCTTCTCCGCCTTCTGCGCCCGGGACTGGGCATCGGCCAGCGCGTCACGCAGCGACGCCGTCTCGGAGTGGAAATCCTTCAACCGCTGAGCGGCCTGCTCGATCTTGTCCTCGAGGAGCTTGAAGCTGTCCTCCACCTCGTCCTCACTCTCCCCGGATCTCGAGCCCCGCGCCGCGGAGCTCCCGGATGACGGCCTCGATAGAGGCCTGCACCTCTTCGTTGGTCAAAGTACGCTGCGGGTCCTGATAGCGAAGGCCGAGCATCAGGCTCACCTTGCCCGGCGGGACCGGAGGCCGATCGTATCGGTCCTTCACCTCCACACGCAAGAGCAGATCTCCCTCGGCCTTCCGTACGATCTCGACGAGCTGGCTTGCCGCCCCTCCTGCGTCGGCAACGATCGACAGATCGCGCTCGATGGCCGGGAAGCGGGCCAATGGCTCGAACCGGTCGACCGCCCGCCCGTGCTCCAGGAGGGGAGTGAGCGCCAGCTCGGCCAGGACCACCGGCTCGCGTCCTTCGCGCACGCCCGGACGGAGCGCTCCCAGCCAGCCGATCGCCGTCCCGTCCAGCACGATCGCCGCGCTCTGCCCGGGGTGAAGGATCTCGGGGCAGGCACCTTCCGCATCGAGCTCGAGAGGCCCGGCACTCAGCCGCTCGAAGACGAGCTCCAGCACACCCTTGAGGTCGAAGGGGTCGACCGCCCGTGCCGGCTCCGACCAGTGGTGCCCCCGGGCCGCCCCTGCCATCAACAGCGCCAGACGTCGCTCCTCGACAGGCAGAGGATCGCTGCCGGCGTGGAAGACCCGGCCGATCTCGAACAGGGCAACATCGCGGCGTCCCTGTCGCACGTTCGTCTCGAGGGCCTCGAGGAGGCCGGGCTGCACGAGGGAGGTGCGCAGGACGGATTGCTGCTCGGCGATGGGGTTGGCGAGACGGATCGGCTTCTGCCCGTTCTGCGAGGGCCCGCCCACGAAGGTGTACTCGATGGTCTCGGCGACGCCGGCGCCCACCAGCACGTCGCGGACGACACGTTCCTCTTTCTGCCCCGGCCCGAGACGCCCGACGCCACTGCTGGCCGGGATGGTGGAGGGCACCTTGTCGACGCCGTAGTGCCGTCCCACCTCCTCGATCAGGTCCGCCTCCCGGGAGACGTCGCCGCGCCACGTGGGGACCGAGACCCCCCACTCGGCCTCGCCCACTTTCTCCAGGTCGAAGCCGAGGCCACCCAGGGTTCGCTCGCACTCTTCGGATGAGACCTCCGTGCCCAGGAGCAGGCTCACCCGACTGGCCCGGAGCTTCACCTGCCGGCGTTCGAGGGGCTTCGGCAACACGTCGATGAGACCGGGACGTGTGGTCCCCGCTCCGAGCTTCTCGAGGAGGTGGGCGATGCGTGCCGTGGCCACGGTCGTCCCGCCCGGGTCGGCTCCCCGTTCGAAACGGTGCGAGGCCTCGGTGTGCATCCCGAGGGACTTGGCCGTTCTCCGGATGGCGAGGGGGTTCCAATACGCGGCCTCGAGAGCCACCACCCGGGTCTCGTCCGAGACCTCGCTCGACGCTCCCCCCATGATCCCGGCGAGAGCGAGGGCCCTCTCGGGCCCGGCGACGACGCCGGCGCGTGCGCCGAGCGTGCGCTCGACCTCGTCGAGGGTCTCGAGCTTCTCGCCCTCCCGGGCCCAACGCACGCACAGGCGGGCCTCGGGGATCCGGGCCAGGTCGAAGGCGTGGGAGGGGTGCCCCATCTCGAACATGACGTAGTTGCTCACGTCGACGATGTTGTTGATCGGCCGGACCCCGACGCTCTCCAGCCGCTCCCGCAGCCAGGCCGGCGAAGGACCGAGGCGCACGTCCAGCACCCGGGCCGAAAAACGGGGGCAGAGGTCCGGGACCTCGATCGTGACCTCGAGGGCCTCCGTCGCCGCATCTCCCTTCTCGTCGAACGAGAGCTCCAGCGGGCGCAGCCGGCGCGAGTAGATCACCGCAACCTCGCGGGCCAGACCGTAGACGTTCATGGCGTCGACACGGTTCGTGGTGACGTCGAGATCCAGGACGGCGTCTTTGCCCTTGCCCTCGATCCCCCCGAGCTCGAACCCGACCATCGTCAGGTCTTCGCCGATCCGAGAGGGCTCCTCCGGCACGTCGACGTACTCGCGCAGCCAGGACACAGGTAGCTTCACAGGCGGAACTGCTCCAGAAAGCGGAGATCGCTGCCGTAGAAGAGACGGATGTCGTCGACGCCGTGGCGCATCATGGCCACGCGCTCGATCCCCAGGCCGAAGGCGAATCCGGTCACGTCCTCGGGGTCGTACACCGGCTTGCCCAGCCGTTCGTTGACCGCTTCGAAGACGGCCGGGTGCACCATTCCCGAGCCGAGGATCTCCACCCAGCCCGTGCCCTTGCAGACCCGGCACCCCTTGCCCCCGCAGACGATGCAGCCGAGATCGGCCTCGACCGACGGCTCGGTGTACGGGAAGAAAGAGGGCCGGAAGCGCACCGGGTACTGGGGCCCAAAGATCGCGTGAAGGAACGCCTCGATGGTGCCCTTCAGGTCCCCCAGGGTGATCCCGGGTCCGACCACCAGCCCTTCCACCTGCTGAAACATCGGCGAGTGGGTGATGTCGTCGTCCCGGCGAAACACCTTGCCCGGGCAGATGATTCGCACCATGGGCGGGTGGGGGTTGTCGAGCATGTAGCGGATCTGGGAAGAGGAGGTGTGCGTCCGCAGCAGGCGCTGTGCCTGGCTCCCTTCGAGGTAGAACGTGTCCTGCATGTCCCGCGCCGGGTGGTCGGGGGGCATGTTGAGGGCCTCGAAGCAGTGGTAGTCGTCCTCGACCTCGCGACCCTCGTACACCTCGTACCCCATGGCGACGAAGACGTCCTCGAGCTCCTCGCGAACCGCGGTCACGGGATGGCGGCGGCCTCGGGCCGGCCGACGCCCGGGAAGCGTGATGTCGACGCGCTCGGCTGCGAGCCGGCTCTCGAGAGCCAGGGCCGCGATCCGGTCCCGGGCCTCGCCCAGACGGCGCTCGATCTCCTTCTTGAGGGCGTTGAGCTCCTGCCCGGCGGAGCGGCGGAGAGCCGGATCGAGACGGCCAAGCGACTTCAACAGGCCGTTGACGGCACCCGAGCGCCGCCCGAGGAAACGATCCTG
Organism: Vicinamibacteria bacterium; assembly: GCA_963578825.1. GTDB lineage: Bacteria > Acidobacteriota > Vicinamibacteria > Fen-336 > Fen-336 > JAJDNS01. The sequence continues at coordinate 1,290 of CAUZDW010000029.1, read as the reverse complement.
CACCGCCTGCAGCGCCGGCGCGTCGCCGGCGAGGGAGAGCGCCTCGGTCGCCTCAGAGCGGAGCCGCTCGACCTCGTGCCGAATGGACTCCACGGACTCACCCATGTGTCGCGCCTTCCACGCCCCCCCGGTCGGGGAGACGAACGCCCGTCAGGCGCTGGCTCGCGCCGCCTTGGCGGACTCGACGAGCTTGCCGAAGGCGGCAGGATCCTTCACCGCGATATCGGCGAGGGACTTGCGATCGAGAGCGACACCCGCGTGCTTGAGCCCCGCCATGAACTGACTGTAGCTGATCTCGTGCAGCCGTGCCGCCGCATTGATCCGGATGATCCAGAGCCGCCGAAAATCCCTCTTCTTCCGCTTGCGGCCGGCGTAGGCGAACTTTCCGGCGCGATCGACCGCCTCCTTGGCGAACTTGTAGAGCTTGCTCTTCCCGAGGAAGTAGCCCTTGGCGCGGCCCAGCACCTTCCGACGGCGATCCCGCCGGTTGCTGCCTCGTTTCACTCTCGGCATTGACGGTGTGTCCCTTCGTCCGGCCGGCCTTCATCGGCCCGGCCCGTCACACTTTCAGGCGGCGACGTCGGCCCGGGCAGCTCGACCGCTGCCCCTCTTTGCTCAGCGCTTCGGGATTCGGCGCCCTTCAGTCGGGTGCCGGGCGGGGCACTGAGGCCCGCCCGTGCGCGGGCTCAAGCCAGGAGCATCAGCCTGACCTGGGCCGTCTCGGAGTCGGAGACCAGGGTGGACTGACGGAGCCCACGCTTCCGCCCCGGCGCCTTCTTCGTCAGGATGTGCCGCTTCATGGACTTGTAGCGCTTGACCTTGCCCGACGCAGTCAACTTGAAGCGCTTGACCGCGCCCCGCTTACTCTTCAGTTTCAAACGTGCTTTGAGTTTTCTCATGTTCGTCTCAGTATCAGTGTACTCCGTCTTTCCCTATCTGGGCGAGCTGCCGGCTGAGGAGCTCTCTACTTGGCAGCCCTGGCTGCTCCGCCGGTCTTCTTTGCCGCCGTTTTCTTCTTCGCCGCGCCTACCTTCTTTGTCGTTGCCGACTTGCTGGCTGGTGCGGCCTTGCTCGCGGCCTTCTTCGCCGCAGCAGGCTTCTCCTCGGCCGGCTTCTTCGGAGCTACGGTTTTCTTTGGCGCGGCGGACTTCTTCGCCGCGGCCGGCTTCTCGGCTTGAGGCTTCTCGGCTTGAGGCTTCTCGGCTTGAGGCTTCTCGGCTTGAGGCTTCTCGGCTTGAGGCTTCTCGGCTTGAGGCTTCTCGGCTTGAGGCTTCTCGGCTTGAGGCTTCT
>CAUZDW010000028.1:0-50345 GCA_963578825.1 Vicinamibacteria bacterium | reverse complement strand
ATCTGAAAGCTCCTGTGTTTGTGGGGTCCGGCCTTTATCCAAAGCCATTCTCCACCCAGGGGCTTTCTTTTTGGGTCCTACCGACGAATTATTCGGGCTGGGCTACTCCTCGACCCGCCTGGCGTCGAGGTCGCGCGTGCACATCACTGCAATCGCTGAAGCGCCGCGGACGCGCTTTCTTGTCGATCAGTTGAACGGGCAGCGGCCGAAGCGGTCCTCGCACAACAAGCTGTTGCACGAGAGGAGCGCCTGACAGGGCAGCGTGGGCCAGGTGCAGACCTCGCCGATGGGCACGCCGGTCTTTGTCTCGGCACAGTCGGCTCCCGAGACCACGTTGCCCTCGCAGAAGCACGGCTCGCCCGGGGCCCCGACGACGCAGCGTCGCGGCGAGCAGGTGATGGTCCCCTCTTCGGAGCTCCCGCTTCCCAGCTTGTTCGCGCCGTAGAGGGCTCCGAGTCCCACCAGCGTGGCGCCCGCGACCGCCCCAAGATGCTTGATGTAGGTTCCCCCGCTCGTGCCTTTCGTCCCGCCGCCGCCGCTTTCCTCAGTTTCGTCGTCGTCGGCCTCCGTCGTCGCCGTCTTCGCCTTTCGCAGCCGGACCTCGCCGCTCAGGCGCGAGCCGGGTTTCGTCCCGTCGCCGAAGGCGAAGCCCCCGGCCAGCGGCTCGTCGGCAGCGCCCTGCTGCCAGACCATCATCCCCCGAAGGGCGCGGCCCTCGCGCACCATCGAGAGGTCCCAATCGTGTCCTCCGGAGTCGGTGAGCGAGACGACGCTGTCGGCGAGGACGACCTCGGTGATCAGGAAGCGCTTGCGAAGGGGCGGACAGTCCGAGCCATCGGCAGGGGGAAGATCGATGGCCACGGAGCCCTGCAGGCGCCCGTCCACCGAGGAGATCTCCAAGCGCACCGAGGCCTCCTCGTTCGAGCCCTCGTAGCGGCAGAGGTGCCCCGGCCAATCGTTGGTCAGTCTCGCGAAGCCCGCCCAGTTTCCGGCGATGCCGCTCCCCTCGGACGGCGCCTGGGAGGAGCCCCCCGGAGGCAGGGCGAGGAGAAGGGCGATGAAGAAAGCGCCGGGGCGTCGCAAGCGGGGTCTCATCGAAGTGGGAACGTCGCGGATGCTATCACGTCAGGCTCCCCTTCGCCTTATCGATGCGGGCGTTGTTCCCCTCGTAGGACAGGGCTCCCGCGTGCCCCTCGGGCGGATAGACGTGACGGCGGTAGGAGGGGTAGGCCTCCGTTCTCAAGTGGGCGAGCATGTGGTGGCCGCGGCGCGTCTTGCGCTCGTGCCGGAGCGCCGTGATGTCGACGGGGGCCACGACGATCCGCTCACCCGGGCCGGCGGAGGCCTGGGCAAGGATGCGCCCGTCGAAATCGACCACCATGCTGCCGCCGGGCCAGGAGTAGGGTGGGTAGTGCCGCAGCGATGCACCCTGGTTCGCCGCCACCACATAGCCCAGGTTCTCCAGGGCCCGGCAGCGGTTGACGATGGTCCACCAGTCCATGGGCTCCGTGGCGCCCCAGGGGTCCATGTAGGCGGACACCCGCACGAGCACCTCGGCACCGTTCATCGCCAGCTCGCGCAGCACCTCGGGGAAGACCCAGTCGTAGCAGATCGCACACCCGATCCTGCCGATCGGCGTGTCGGCCACCGGGAAGAGGGGCTCGTCGTAGCCGGGGATGTCGTGGGGGCTGGCGTGCACCTCGTAGGGAATCCACGGGTTGACCTTGCGGTACTTGTAGAGAATCCCCTCGGGACCGATCAGACAAGTCGTGTTGAAGACGACGCCGGGCCACTTCGGATCGGACTCGATCATCGTCCCGCTCTGGATGTAGATCCCGTGCTCCTTCGCCCTGGCGTGGAGCCGCTCGGTGTGCTCGTTCGGCACGGGGACGGCGAGCTTCTCGATGAGCTCCTCGAGCGTCGGGTAGACGGGCGCCGCGTGGGCGAACTCCGGAAAGACGACGAGGCGCACGGGCAGGAAGGGGGCGGCCCCGGCCATGGCGGAGTCGACCATGGAGAGCATCCGGTTGGTGTTGGCCTTCATCTCATTGCGGTCCAGGGGATTGGGAAGATCGGTCTGGCACGCTGCCGCGGAATAGCGAATCGGCTCCATCGTCAGGATCTCCTTTCCCGATTAGTCATTGGAGTCGGATAGGGGCGAGGAGGGGAGGGCGGGGGCCGCGGCGAAGAGGTCCAGCGGGACGATGGGGCGGACGACGCGGCGGGTTCTCCAGGGTTCCATCGCGGCCCACGCCTCGCGGACGGTGGCGGGGACGTCGGCTTCGGTGTACGGGTAGGCCGGCATGCCGTGCCACGGGAGCGGCTCGACAGCGTCGGGGCTCGCGGAGTTGATGTCCATCTCCTTGCTGTAGCCGTCGCCCAGGAGGAGGAAGGTGCGGGCGTGGGAGGGGGGTGGCGGGCGCAGTGACGTGGCGTCGAACGCCACCGCCAGCTCGTCGCCGGGCTTCGACACGACGAACGAGTCGTCGCTGGCCGTGACGAGAGAGCGCACGTCTCCCTCGCGGGTGTATCGCCCGGCCATGGTCTTCCAGGGCGAGAGCCACGAGACCCGGGAGTAGTCGTACCCCCACGGCTCGCGTCCGTCCGGGCTCGTCTCCGCCGAGAAGCCGCGCTCGTGGAGATCGGCCTCCAGCGGGTCCACGGCGACCGGCTCCAGGGTCACGTCGTTCGCCGGCACCGCGGCCTTCACCTCGTCCCAGTAGATCCGCATGGAGGTCACGATCCGGACGCGCTTTCTCGAGTGGAAGCGCAGGTCCGCCAGATCCACGACGATCGTCTGGGGCCGGCCCACCGGGATTCCGATCTGCTCCACGGCGGTCTCCCAGGCTCCGTCGGGCCCCTCCACGTCGAGCCGCGGCGGGACGAGGGCCAGGCCGGCCTGGTGGGCGGCCACGTTGTCGCTGGAGAAGGCGTAGTCGGTCCACCCGGTCAGGAGCAGCATCGTGTGGGTGTCCGGGAGCCCACTCAGGTCGAGGATGAGCGCGTGCTCCCTGGCATAGCCCCGGATGCGCTCGAGGGGCAGGCGGTCGACGAAGACCCTGTCCCTGCTGGCCACTCGAGCGGTGACGTCCTCGCCGCGATGGTCGGTGGCGATCGGCACCCGGGGGTCGCGGACGGCGAACAGTCGGAACGGCTTCGGCGGGACGGTCATCCCCTCGTCGGGATAGACGGACACGTCCTCGGGGTGGTCGATCGCCAGCAGGCGCAGCCGATCGACGTAGAGCACCTCCTCGAGCTCGTTCGTGACGCGGATCTCGTAGCGGCCCTCTCGAGGCCGGAGCCCACCGGGGGCGATGCGCACGTACTCGACGGGATCCGGCTGGTTCCAGACTCCGGGCGCCAGGCCGTACCCCATCTCTCCCCCGCCGAGGAAGTCCGTCACGAACGCGAACCGCTGGCCGTCCCAGGCGTACAGGAAGGGGCACGAGGACGGCTTCCGGTCGAGCTCCATCACGGCGAGGGCCGCTCGCTTTCCCGCCGCCGGAGGCGGGCCGAAGTCCGTCTCGGTCTGCACGACGCCCGAGACCCAGATGACCCGGACGGCGTCGGGGACAGGGCGCGAGCCCAGGCCGAACACCACGTCCACCGGCGCCGCCATGGGCACGGCGGCCGAGGTCTCGATCTTCTGGCGCAGGGCTCCGGCCCGGATCTCGATCTTCGATCCCACCCCGCCCCTGTTGCTCACCCGGCCGGTGATGTCCAACGCGAAGGAGTGGTTCCGGTTGCCGCCCTCGTTCGTGAGAGACACGAGGCGCCCGGGCAGGGCCAGGATCGCGTCCTGGTCGCCGTCGGCGTCGATGTCGGCGATTCCCAGCGCCGCACCCTCGAGCCCGGCCGTGCGCAGGGGCTCGGCGAAGGCGACCTCCGTCACATCGCCCCACGATCCTCCGAGGTTGCGCAGAAGACGGGGGCCAAGGCCGGTCGCCACGAAGAGATCGAGGAGGCCGTCGTTGTCGTAGTCGACGAGCTGCGCCGCTTCGGCGGCTGCGGCTGCAGGAGGGAGCTCGGAGACGCGAAACGCCCCCCGTCCGTCGCTCAGGCCGATCCAGGACGGGCCCGTACCGCCCAGGACGAAGTCGATGTATCCGTCCTTGTTGACGTCGCCGGCGGCCACGCTCTGCACGGCACCCGGCGCGACCAGCCCCAGCTCCTGGGCCACGTCGCGAAAGCTGCCGTCGCGAAGGTTCTTGTAGAGCGCCGGCGGCTCGCCCTGTCGCACGACGAAAAGGTCGACATCCCGACGGTTGTCGAAGTCGGTGGGCACGACGGCCAGGGAGCGGGACGACGCCCCCAGCCCCGAGGGCCCGGTCACGTCGGCGAACGTCCCGTCGCCGTTGTTCTGAAGCAGCAGCCCGGGGGCGGGGCCAGCGTCCGCCGTGAGATCGGCCAGCCCGGCCACGAACACGTCCAGGTCGCCGTCGTGATCGATGTCGACGAAAGCCGCGGTGCCTGCGATATAGGGCCAGGGTGGAAGGCCCGCCGTCGCGGTGGTGTCCTCAAAGCTCCCGCTACCGTCGTTTCGAAAGAGGGACAAACCGCCGGCCCGGAGAACGAGTAGGTCCGGATGACCGTCGTTGTCGTAGTCCCCCGCCACCGCCGCCGTCGCCGCGACGGCGGCAAGACCGGCCTTCTCGGTGACGTCTCGGAAGGTCCCACCCTCGTTCTTCAGGATCCGGAGCCTCGCGCCCCGGGCCTCGACCACGTCCGGGGCCCCGTCGCCGTCGAGGTCGCTCAGCACCAGGGCCGGGCGGGGCGGCAACGTCGCGCCAGAGGTCGCGCGGGCGGCGTTCCCGGTCACAGCCCCCTTGCGCTCCACGAAAGACACCCGGGGCGGCGTGGGATCGACGACTTCCGGCTCGGCGCCAGTGGAGGCGAGGGCCTCGGCGAAGCGGCCCTGCTCGAGGTAGTTCGATCCGAGGGAGGTCTTGTAGGCACTCTCGCGCAGTCTCTGAAACCGTTCGAGAGCCTGCTGACCCTCCTCGCGCTGCCCGGCCCGGTTGAGCGCCATCCCGAGGTTGTAGACGGCGCTCACGTTGTAGGGCTCTGCCTCGGCCGCGATCCGGAAGACCTCGACCGCCTCGTCGAAGCGCCGGAGCTGCAGGTAGCACTGGCCCAGCGTGAGGTTGGCCCCGAGGTCCTTCGGGTCCTGCTTCAGCACCCTCTTCAGGTAGGGCACGGCCTCTTCGGCCCGCCCCTCGCCGCGGGCGACGAGGCCGAGGACATAGTTGAGCTGGGGCGAGTCGGGTATCGACACGAGAGCGGCCTCGGCCTCCCGCCGCGCGGCGTCGTGATCGGGCACGTACAGGAGGGCGATGACGAGGTTGACCCGGGCAAGGGCCAGCGTCGGGTCCTTTTCGACCGCGCGGGAGAAGGCAAGAGCGGCGTCTCCGAAGCGGAACTGCTCGAGCAGCGCCACCCCGAGGTTGTTCTCTCGATAGGCTGCCTCGCGTGCGGAGGGGGCTTCCGACCCGGGACGTGAGCCATTGGTGGCCCGTGCCGCGGAGCTGGCAGCCACGAAAGCTAGGGTCACGATCGTGACAAGGAGAGAACCCGGCAGGTGGAATCGATGGACGCTCATCCGACGATTCTGCACGGTGCGCGCCGCCGACTCAAGGCGCGGGCTCCGGATTCAGCGGCGCCGACCTTTCTGCCGCGGGCTGGGCCGCGATTCCTCGATGTCTCCCTGGGCCAGCTTCTGCAGCTCGTCCCGCTTCTGGAGGATGAACTCGAGAAAGGCCCGGGTAGCAGCGGGCTGGAACCGGGCAAGGGAGATCGCCGCCACGGTCCGGCGCAGCTCGTGTCCGTCGATGTGCAGCTTCGAGAGCCAGCCCCACGCCACCTCGTCGCGCACCGCCCAGGCCGGCAGAAGCGAGATCCCCTGGCCCCGCTCCACCATCAGCTTGATGAAGGACGTGTCGTTCGATTCCAGTGCCAGCGCGGGGCTGAACCCGACCTCGTGAAAGAACTCGTCCGTCGCTCGCCGGATCGATCCTCCGGGCTCGAAGAGGATCACCCGCTCGTCGCGGATCGCATCCAGGTTCACGTGTGCCTTGCCTGCGAAGCGGTGGGCATGGCCCACGACCAGCACCAGCTCGTCCTCGAACAGGCTCGTGATCTTGAGCGCCGGGGAGAAGACCGGCAGCGAAGCAAACCCCACGTCCGCCGCCCCGTTGAGGATCTCCGAGACGGTCTGATCGGTGCTGGCGGTCGTCCGGAAGGAGACGTCGATCCTCGGCTGTTCGCGCATGAAGGCCTCGAACAGGGGCGCGAACAGATGGACGATGGCCTGGGTGGCCGCGGCGGCACGCACACGGCCCGCGGGCGAGTGCTCGCCCCCCGCGACCCGCTCGCGCAGAGCCTCCGCCTCGTCGAGAATCCGCACGGCGTTCTCCAGGGCTGCCTGGCCTATGGACGAGAGCTTCACCCCCCTCTTGGCCCGGATGAACAACGGCTCGCCCAGCTCGGTTTCGAGGGACTTGATCTGGTGGCTCACCGCGGACTGGGTGAGCCCCAGCCGCTCGGCAGCCCGGGTGAAGTTCAGGGTCTCGGCGACGACCCGAAACGTGCGGAGCTGAGACAGTTCCACGGCGGTGCCCCCCCCGGGCCGAGCGATCAAGAATCTTCATGGACTATAGCAGAGAGATCAGAGATTTCGTTTGCTGAAAAAACACTCCGGGAGGCCTCGTTGCCCTACTGGTTCGCCGAAGGGAGGCGCCCCGAGCTGCGGCAAAGAGCCCGGAGCCTCTGGCTGAGCTCGGGGGTCAGGCTTCCGGGCGAGACACGCCACCGCCAGTTGCCGTCGGGACGACCGGGCAGATTCATCCGTGCCTCGCTTCCCAGCCCCAGGACGTCCTGGAGAGGCACGATGACGGTGTCGGCCACCGACACGTAGAGCGCCCGCAGGAAGTCCCAGTGTATGGAGCTCCCGTCGCCACCCACGTAGGCCAGTGCCCGGGCGAGCTCGCGCTCCACGTCCTCGGGAGAACGCGTGGAGTCGCCCACGCCTCCGGTCCACCAGCCGACGGTGGTGTCGTTGTCGTGGGTTGCGGTGTAGGCCACGACCTTGCGTGAGAAGTTGTGGGGCAAGAAATCGCTCTCCGGATCGTCGCCGCCGAAGGCAAACTGCAGGACGGCCATCCCCGGGAACCCCAGGTGCCGACGCAGCGCCTCCACCTCGGGCGTGATGAGGCCGAGGTTCTCGGCGACGATGGGAAGCGGGCCAAGGGCGTGCTCGAGGACGTCGAAGAGCGCCGCACCGGGGCCCTTCACCCACCGCCCGTGCTGGGCGGTGGTCGCGCCGCCCGGGATCTCCCAGTGGGCCTCGAAGCCCCGGAAATGGTCGAGGCGCACCACGTCGACGAGACCGAGCACGGCCCGGAAGCGATCGATCCACCAGGCGTATCCGGTTCGCTCCAGCTCGTCCCAGCGGTAGAGAGGGTTGCCCCAGAGCTGGCCCGTTTCGCTGAAGTAGTCCGGCGGGACGCCGGCCTGCAGAGAGGGCCGCCCGTCGGGTCCGAGGTGGAACAACTCGGGGCTCGACCACACGTCGGCGCTGTCGTGCGAGACGAATATGGGGATGTCCCCCATGATGCGGATCCCCCGCTCCCGCGCCCGGGCCCGCAGGTCACCCCACTGCGAGGAGAAGAGCCACTGCTCGAACTCCACGCCACGAATGGCCGGCGCCAGGCTGTCCCGCGCCCGGGCCAGGGCCTCGGGATCCCTGCCCGCCAGGGCCGGGCCCCATTCGTACCAGGGAGATCCGCCGCGGGAGCGCTTGAGAGCAGCGAAGAGAGCAAAGTCGGACAACCAGGCCGCGTTGTCGGATCGGAATGCGTCGAGAGCCTCGCGCTGCTCGCGCCCGCCGTCCCTCTCGAATGCCACGTGGGCCTTGTCGAGCAGCGGGCGCTTGAACTCGATGAGCGCGCCGAAATCGACCCGGTCCCTGGGAAGAGCGTGTGCTCCGTCGAAATCTCCCTCGCCCAGAAGCCCCAGCTCCTGCAGTTTCTGAAGGCTCAGCAGAAGGGGGTTTCCCGCGAACGCGGAGAAGCACTGGTACGGCGAATCGCCGTAGCCCGTGGGCCCGAGGGGGAGGACCTGCCAGAGGCTCTGGCCGGCCTCCGCCAGCACATCGAGAAAGCCGACCGCCTCCGGACCGAGCTCTCCGATGCCATGAGGGCCGGGCAGGCAGGTCGGGTGCAGCAGGATGCCCGCCGAGCGCCTGCCCACGGCTCTATTCCTCGGGTGGAGCAGGAACGATGGGGACGAGGATCGATTGGTTGATCAGGCTGCCGCGGTCGTCCTGGAACTGGACGGTCACGGTGAGATCGGTGTCGACCCGGAAGTCGGACAGAATGTAGCTCACGGTCTGCTTCACCTCGGCCTCCCCGCCCGGCTCGATCCTGCTCTCCCCCTCGAACACCTGGAGGGACGCATCGTCGAAGAAGGTGACGGCCACTTGAATCCCGGTCTCGGGATCGAACACCGTCGAGATGACGGACCGGATCTCGCCGCCGAGGCCCGCGAGCTCCCGAATCTGAACGACGTAGGCTGCGGTCACCGCACCGGTGAGGACGTTCTGCGTGCCGATCACCGGGTTCGGCTCGACGGCGACGAAGATGATGCTGCGTTGGATGAGGGGAAGGCCGGTGCCGCTGTCGTTGCCGCAGGACGGCAGAACGCAGGCGGCGATGAGAATGATGGCCGGGCCCCTGATGCGGCACCACGGGCGCGTCCTGGTGAAGGGGTTCTTCATGACGGTTTTCGAGGCTCCTGACAGATTAAAGACGGTGACGATCAGTCAGCCATTCTAGCGGCTCCCGGCCCCGCGTGCACGACGGCGAGATTCTCAGTGGCAAGGCCCGGGGGCGGGCTCCCCGGGACCGTGCCTGCCAGAGATCCGGGAGAGCAAGGGGTTAGACTCTTGACATGGCTAGGAGCTTTCCGTTGCACGACGTTCATGCCGAGGCGGGTGGTGTCTTCACCGAGCGATCGGGCCGGAGCGTGATCGCGTCCTACGGCGATCCTGCCGGAGAATACTCGGCGTCGCTGGAGGGCGCCGGGCTCATCGATCTGGCCGAGCGTGGGGCCCTCGAGGTGTCCGGGCCCAAACGGCTCGAGTTCCTGCAGGGCATCCTCAGCAACGACGTCGGGGGGCGCCAGCCGGGGCAGGGGTGTCGGGCCGCGGTGATGACGGCCAAGGGACATTTGCAATTCTTTGTCCGCGCGCTCGTCGAAGAGAACGTCGTGCGCATCGAGACGAACGCCGAGCAGCTCGATTCGCTCCAGCGCCTTCTCGAGCACTACCGCGTGGCCGCCCCGGTGCGATTCGAGCTCTCGCCCACCGCGGTTCTGGGTCTCGTCGGCATCGGCTCGGCGGAGATCCTGCGCACCCAGGGAGTGGAGCCTCCGCTGGCGCCGGAGGATCATGCCCGGGCAACCCTCGCCGGTCACGAAGTCCTGGTGGTACGGGCGGGAGACCTCCCGGGCGGCGGCTTCGTCCTCCACGTCGGCCCCGAGGAGGTGGCATCGATCTGGGAAGCACTCGTTTCGGCAGGCGCTCGACCGATGGGTCGCGATGCCCTGGACGCGCGCCGCGTCGAGGACCTGCGCCCCTGGTATGGGCTCGACGTCACCGAAGAGAATCTGCTCCACGAGACGGGGCTCCTGGCCGAGTACCACTCGCCGACGAAGGGCTGCTACGTGGGTCAGGAGGTGGTCTCCCGGCTGGAAGCCCGAGGCGGCCACGTCAACAAGGGGCTGTGTCGTCTGCGCCTCTCCGCGCCGTCCGCCGCCGGCGCGGCCGTCCGTGCCTCGGAGAAGGACGTGGGGCGCGTCGCCACCGCAGCCCTCTCTCCCCGCTTCGGGCCCATCGCCCTGGCGTGGGTGCACCGCAGCGTCTTCGAGCCGGGAACCCAGCTGGACGTCGACGGCGCCCCTGCGACCGTCGTCGCCGACTTCGAAGGAGAGTGAGAGCTGAAGATCTACACGAAGACGGGAGACCTGGGCCAGACGAGCCTTCTGGGCGGAAAAAGGGTCCCCAAGGACCATCCGCGGGTGGCCGCCTACGGGGATGTCGACGAGCTGAACGCCGTCATTGGAGTGGCCCGGGCACACGTAAGGGCGGACCTGTCCAGGCTGCTTCTCGGCGTGCAGCAGGACCTCTTCGCCATCGGAGCCCAGCTGGCGGACCCCACCCGCAAGGTGGCCTCCCGACGATCCAAGGCGGCCGTTTCCGACTCTCGTGTCCGTCGCCTCGAGAAAGCCATCGACACGCGGGAGGCCAGGCTGGCCCCGCTTCGAGCGTTCGTGACGCCGGGCGGACCGCCGTCCGCGGCCCATCTCCATGTCGCACGAGCCGTCTGCCGCAGGGCCGAGCGCTCCGTCGTGACCCTCGCCCGCGACGTCGAGGTGGACGCGCGTATCGTCGTCTACCTCAACCGGCTCTCCGACCTGCTATTCGTGCTCGCCCGCTCCGAAGGCCTCCGCGCGGGCACCACCGAAGACCGCTGGTAGACGGCTAATCCCCTATCACCTTGATCAGGACGCGCTTCGGGCGCTTCCCGTCGAACTCGCCGTAGAAGATCTGCTCCCAGGAACCGAAGTCGAGGGCGCCGTCGGTCACCGCCACCACGACCTCGCGGCCCATGATCTGGCGTTTGTGGTGGGCGTCCCCGTTGTCCTCACCCGTGCGGTTGTGGTGGTAGCGGGTCGGGCTGGCGTCGAAGGGGGCCAGGTCTTCCAGCCAGCGCTTGTAGTCCTCGTGCAGCCCGGGCTCGTCGTCGTTGATGAACACGGACGCCGTGATGTGCATGGCGTTGACGAGGCAGAGGCCCTCGCTGACCTTGCTCTCGGCCACCACCTTCTCGACCTCGCTGGTGATGTTGACGAAGTCCATGCGGGCCGGAACGTTGAGCGTCATGTGAACGGTCTTGGACTTCATCCGCACCTCCCCGACCGGGAGATCAGCCCCCGACGAACGTGTGCTTGAAGTGGACGCGCACCTTGACCGGCAAGCCATCCTTGAGCCCGGGCTCGAACTTCCAGCGGCTGATCGCAACGAGGACTGCCTCGAGGGCGCCGCCGCCCTGCTCGAGCCGAATGTCGGTGACGTCTCCCGACTCCGTGACCACATAGCTGGCGGTGATGGAGACCCGCTGTCCTCGCGACAGCTCCGGTCCCCACTGCGGGTAGGGCGCGCTCATCCCCTGGATGCGCCGCGGAGGCAGGTCCACCTCGTCTTCTTCGTACACGCGATGGGGTTCGAGAGCCACGTCCGGGCGGAGCATCGGCGGGTGAACGACCACGGCTTCGGCGACGGCAGGCTCCGGAGGCGGGGTGGGGGCAACACTCGCGAATACCACAACGGGTGTCGGCGCTGGAAGCGCGAGTACCACCTGCGGCACCTGGCGGGCCGGGCTCGGGGGCTTCGTGGCGGGGACCGTGAGTGCGATGTCTGTGGACCCGATGGGATCCGGCGGAGGCAGCACAGGGGTCGCTCCGGCGACACCCCCGGCACTCAAGAGGTGCCAGGCGAGGGCGCTCACGCCGGCGAGACCGGCCGTGATCCTCGTGACCGGTGGGTTGGAGACGACGAGGTGCGGGAGCGGGCGCGTCTCTCCGGCGAACTCCCACGCGGCCGCGAACGTCTCCCCACGGCCGCTGCGAGCGTCGAGCCGGGCGCTGTGCATCTGCTCGGCGGTGGCGAACCGTCCCGCCGGCTCCTTGGCCAGGGCGCGGTGCAGCACGGGCCGGACCGCCACTGGAAGCCGCGAGACCTCCAGCTTCGGCGGGTCCTGGAGCTGGCGGAGGATGGTGGCCACGGGGGTCTCACCGCGGAACGGCAGGGTGCCCGTGAACAGCTCGTAGATGACGACCCCGAAGGAGCAGAGGTCGCTCCGAAAGTCCACCGCCTCACCGCGGAGCTGCTCGGGGCTCATGTACTCCGGAGTACCCATGAGCGCCCCGGTGGCTGTCACCGTGTGGCCGCCTGTCCCTCCCAGGTGATGCTTGGCGATGCCGAAGTCCATGACGCGGACGACCTGTTCCCGGTCGCGCATCAGGTTCGCGGTCTTCAGATCCCGGTGAACGACGCCGGCACCGTGGATGGCCTCGAGGCCGCTCGCCACCTGAAGGACCACGTCCCAGGCGTCCTCCCAGGCGAGACCGCCGGCGGAGCGGGCCACCCGAGCCAGGTTCTCCCCGTCGATGAACTCCATGCAGATGTAGCGCAGCCCCCGGTCCTCGCCGTCGCCGTAGACCGAGCAGACGTTGCGGTGCCGCACCCTCCGTGCGAGACGGATCTCGGAGCGGAAGCGACGCTCGATCCGCCCCGACTCCCGGGCCACGTCCGGGCGCAGGACCTTGATGGCGACCGTCTCTCCGAGCTCCTGGTCCCGGGCCTTGTAGACCGTCCCCATCCCACCGCGCCCGAGAGAACCGAGGATCTCGAACCGGGAAGCGAAGAGCGCACCCGTACGCAGCCCGGCGAGCCCGGGATCGAGAGCGGCACCACAGGCGAAGCAGATGGGTGCCGAGGCGCTATTCTCAGCCTGATCAAGAAGGACAATTCATTGGCGACCGCAACGGACATCATAGCGCGCGGCTCCGGTAGAATGGGCGTTTCCCGAAACGGAGGCCCGATGAGGCTCGTTCGACTCGAAAAGCGCATCACCCTGCCCGCCGCGGCCCAGGCCGACTCCGGCGCCCTGATCCTGATGACGACGGGCTCGGTCAGAGGCCGGTAGCCCCGATGCCCCTGCGCGCCGCCGTGTTCGACTTCGATGGGGTGATCGTCGACAGCGAGCCGATGCACTTTCGTGCGCTGAGGGACGCCCTCCGCACCGAGGGGGTGGAGACCACCAGCGAGGAGTACTTCAGCTCTCTTCTCGCGTACGACAACCGGGGGGCGATCCGCCGGGCCCTGGCCCTTCACGATGAGCCCGCCGACCCGGATCGCGTGGAGAGGCTGGCCTCGCTCATGGTCACCCGATTCGGAGAGCTTCTGCCGCAGATCCTGCTCTTCGAAGGGGTGTCGGAGCTCGTCCGGGACCTCGCCAGGGACGTGCCGCTGGCCATCGCCTCGGGAGCCCGACACACCGAGATCGAGTCGATCCTCGACAGCGTCGGGCTCCGCGACGCGTTCGTCGCGATCGTCGGGGTCGAGGATGCGGATCACACCAAGCCCGATCCCGCCCCGTACCTCGAAGCATCCCGTCGTCTGGCAGAGCAAATCGACGGCCTGGCGCCGGCAGACTGCATCGCCTTCGAGGACTCGGTGCCCGGGATCACGTCGGCGGTCGGCGCCGGAATGAAGGTCGTGGCCGTCTCCAACAGCTGTCCCGCGGAGAAGCTCCAGAGCGCCCATCGGGTGGTGGGGTCCTTCGTCGGCCTGAGCGTCGACGATCTGCGCGGTCTTTTCGAGGACTGACCATGCCATCACGCCATGTGAATCCGGACCAGGCCCGTCGCTACGCGGAGTACCGCTACGACTTCAACCGCAACTCCCTCGCCGGGCGCGTCGTCCTCGTGGCCGGGGGCGCCGGGGGCCTGGGCGCGGCGATCTCGGCGCTGCTGCTTCAGGACGGGGCCATACCCGTCGTCGGATACCGGAGCAACAAGGGCAACGCCCTGGCGTTCCAACAAAAGCTGCAGGACCACTACGGAGGCCTCGTCCACCTGGTCGAAGGAGACCTGGCTGACAAAGAGGCCCGCCAGCGCTACCTCGAGACCGCACTCGCGGTGAAGGGCGAGCTCTACGGCGTGGTCGCGCTGCCCGGCGATCCGGCTCGGGTCAAAGGGAAGGACCTGGACGGGAAGGCGCTGCACGCCTCGTTCACCGCGAACTTCGAAGGGCCGGTCCTTCTCGCACGGGCGGTGGCCGAGGAGATGACCCGTCGCGGGACCCGAGGGTCCATCGTGCTCGTCTCGAGCATGCAGGGCGTGTACCCGTTCGAAGGCAGCCTGGCCTACGCGGCGCCGAAGGCGGCCCTCGTCCACGCCGCCCTGATTCTCGCCAAGGAGTACGGGGGCGAAGCGGACGTCCGGGTGAACGTGGTGGCCCCGGGGGCGACGGTCGTCGGGATGGCCCGGGCCTCCATCGAGGGGGGCAAGTACGATCCCTACGTCGATCGCGGGGTCGTGCCCCGCTTCGGCCGGCCCGAGGACATCGCCCGGGTCGTCCGCCTCTTCCTCGAGCCCGACGCGTACATGACCGGGCAAGTGCTCACGGTCGACGGCGGGCTCACGCTCCGCCGCGATCGCCTGGGAGGCTGACACTTCGCACGTGCGAGGGGTGAAGACGGCACACAAAGCAAAGCTCGCGGCAAGAATCTTGCGGGTCATGCATCCACTCCAGAATCGTTCGACGAGGTCCACTCCGCCCCAGTGAGCGGACCCCCTTCATAGAGTCTATAGGCGGAAGCCGTCTCTCCCCCGATCGCCGCTCGCCCGCGAAACGGCTTCGGCCTCGAGTACGAGGTCCTCTGCTCCACGACTCGATACGCTCGTGGCCAGGGTCCTCCGAAGACCGCTCAAGAGCTTTCGAATGCGTGCGCACGAAGCATCTCCTGTCGCCGCAAGGCCCCTTTGCTCCGGATCGCGCTCGTTCCCGTGCCGGAGACGGCCAAATGGCTCTCCTGAACCGGGGAGTTGGATCGCGTTCCAAGAAAATGGTGTAAAGCGACCACCCGCAGAGACTAAAAGCTCTAAATCACTCAATCCAGTTGAAACATCTATTCAACTCACCGAGCTTGCGAAAAACTGTAAGTATAGGTAAACTCTGCCTTGGCTGGCCTGCCTGTCAGGGGCAGTTGTCCCGATGCCCCCGGCCGTCCATATGTTTGAAAATCAGGCGAATATGGGCTCTTGGCACGCTGCATGCAGAGTTCGATATCGATAGGTAGAATGTCGTTGACGTGCTGTTGGGTAACCGAAGTTCAGGAGGAGTGACATATGAGTCGATGCCTCAAAGATCGTCGATCGACCGGGCGGTCGCTGCTGGCGACCCTCGTCGTGGCGACCTTGGCCTTTGCCGGGCCTGCTGACGCGCAGGTCCTGTTTGGCAGCATCGTTGGCACCATTTCGGACACCTCTGAGGCGTCCGTCCCCGGTGCCACCGTGACTGCGATTCACGAAGCGACGAACCTCGCGCGTGAGACCACGACGACCGGTGACGGAGGCTTTACTTTCGCCAACCTGCAGGAGGGGAACTACACCATTCGCATCTCCCTCCAGGGCTTCAAGGAGTCCGTGAGAGAGCAGGTCCCGGTTTCACCCAACACCGTTTCCCGCGTGAACATCACACTGGAAGTCGGTGCCCTCACCGAGACCGTCACTGTCCAGTCCGAGCGGACCCTGCTCCAGACGGACAGGGGCGACCTCAGCTCCATCATCGACAGTGAAGCGATCGAAGCGCTCCCCATGGGGAACTACCGGAACTACCAGACGCTTCTGAACCTGGTTCCCGGAGTCACCCCCGGCCGGTTCCAGAACGCCATCACGGACACCCCGGCTCGCTCGTTGAGCAACAACGTCAACGGCACCGCCCGGAACAACAACAACACCAAGCTCGACGGCGCGACCAACGTCTTCATCTGGCTCCCGCACCACGCGATCTACGTGGCGCCCGCCGAGACGGTGGACACGGTCAACATCGCGACGGCCAGCTTCGACGCCGAGCAGGGCATGGCGGGCGGCGCGGCCGTCTCGGTCATGACCAAGTCCGGCACGAACGAGTTCCACGGTTCGGGCACGTACCTGTTCGAGAACGACAGCTTGCGCGCCAAGAACTTCTTCAACTCCGGCGACAAGCCCGAGTCCAACCGCAAGATCGGCGCTCTGACCCTGGGCGGCCCGATCATCAAGGACAAGCTCTTCTTCTTCGCCGGATGGGAAGGCCACTACCAGCAGGGCGGGAACACCAAGACGGGAACGCTGCCGACCGCCGACCAGCGGGCCGGTGACTTCTCCGCCTACGACACGGTCATCTACGACCCTGCCACCGGCAACGCGGACGGCACGGGCCGGACGCCCTTCCCGGGCAACATCATCCCGGGCGACCGGATCCACCCGGTGTCCGCACACATCCAGTCGTTGATTCCCATGCCGAACGCATCGGGGACCTCCAGCAACTTCACCGACTCGGGCGTGTTCAACATGAACCGCAACAACTACGACGTCAAGATCAACTTCAACGCCACCAGCTCCACGATGCTCTGGGCCAAGTACAGCCATATGGCCGCGATCGTCACCTCCGACCAGTGGCTGGGCAACCCCCCGGACGGCGGAATCGGCGGCTCCGGCTGGGGCGTCGGCTCGGGTACTGGCGACACGGTCGTCGACATCGCGACGGTCGGCTTCACCTGGACGGTGTCTCCGACCATCGTTGTGGACGCGGTCGCCTCCTACTCGCACTTCGATCAGTCGGTCGAGCCGTCCGACTACGGGGTCAACTATGGCCTGGACGTCTTCGGGATCCCCGGGACGAACGGCGCCTCCGGTGGACTGGACGACATCCGCTACACGGGCATGCCGGAGTTCCGGATCGACGGCTACGAGCGCCTCGGCGGCAAGGACGGCTGGAGCCCGATCTTCCGCGACGACTTTACCTACAACACGTCGGTCAACATGACCTGGATCAAGGGCAACCACGAGTTCCGCGCCGGCGTCGACGTCGTGAAGTACGAGCTCAACCACTGGCAGCCCGAGCTCGGAAACCCCCGCGGCCGGGTCCGGTTCCGTGGTGGCTCCACCACGCTGGCCCCGTCGGGATCGCCCAATCAGTTCAACTCCTATGCTCAGTTCCTGCTCGGTCAGAATACGCAATTCAACAAGAGCATCCAGTACGACCTCATGACGGGCCGTGAGGGGTCGACCGGGATCTACATCCGCGACCGCTGGCAGGTCAACCGCAACCTGACCCTCACCATCGGCCTCCGCTACGAGCAGTACCCGATCATGAGGCGGGCCGATCGCGGCATCGAGACGTACGACTTCGACACCAACCTGATCACCCTCTGCGGCAAGGGCGGCACGCCTGAGGACTGCGGCTTCGCCAACAAACAGCCGGGCATCCTGCCCCGCGTCGGCTTCGCCTATCGTCTCGGCGAGGACAACGTGATCCGCGGCGGCTTCGGCCGCACGGTCAGCCCGAGCCCGCTCTCGCGGCCTCTCCGTGGCTTCTACCCCCTGACCATCGCCAACACCTACGTGGCATCGACCAGCTACGTTCCCGCCGGGAACTTCACCGACGGGATCCCGATCTTCTCCGGCCCGGATCGGAGCCTCGGGCAGATTCCCCTGCCGACGACGTCGAGGTTCAACTCCCCGATCGGCGAGGTGCAGCGCGGCTACGTCGACTCCTGGAACATCATCTATGAGCGCCGTCTGCCGTGGGACATGTCCGTCTCCGCCGGCTACGTCGGCACGAAGACCGTCAACCAGATGGGCTTCGAGAATCTCAACGCGTCCCAGGTGGGCCAGGGCCGGGACGGTCAGGCGCTGTTCGCGACGTGGGGCCGCACCGCCGGCCACAGCCGGTTCAACGGCTGGCTCGGGGCCAACTACCACTCGCTGCAGGTGGCCTTCAACAAGCCCTTCGCCCGCGGCCTCTTCATCAAGGGTGCCTACACCTGGTCGAAGGCGATGAACCGCACGGACGACGAGGGCTGGTCTTCGGTCAACTGGAACGAGAAGGCTTTCCAGTTCAAGAACTACGGCTGGGCGGGCTACGACCGCACCCAGATCTTCCAGCTCGGCTTCGTGTGGGAGATGCCCTGGGGCCGCGACGGCGAAGGCCCTCTCAACGCGATCATCAAGGACTGGTCCGTCAACGGTGTGCTCGGCGCGTTCGTCGGCACTCCGTTCCGTGTGAGCGCTTCCGGCGCTTCGGTCAACTCGCCGGGGAATGCTCAGTCGGCTGACCGCGTCGGCGCGGTCGACCAGCTCGGTGGCATCGGCTCGGGCAACCCGTACTACGCCACCAGCGGCTGGGCGCCGGTCACCGAGGTCCGCTACGGTAACGAGGGCCGCAACAGCATGCGTGGACCCGGCGTGATGAACATCGATGCGGGGCTGTTCCGTCGCTTCCCGATCGGTTCCAGGCTCAACCTGGAGCTGCGGGCCGAGGCGTTCAACCTCACCAACACGCCGCACTTCAGAAACCCGAACGGGAACGTCAACTCCGGCGGGTTCATGACCGTCACCTCGACGAACAACAACGCACCGGAGCGCCAGATTCGGTTTGGAGCCTCCATCAGGTTCTAACCTGAACCGGCTATACTGAACGGCGGGTGCGGGACGTCTCCCGCATCCGCCGTTTTTTTGTGCGACACCCAACTCCATCTCTCGCCTGCGGACTCCTCACGGCGTTTCTCCTCGCCGGAGTCGTCCCGTCCGTCCCAGCACAGGGCCAGGACCTGCAGGCCACGTTCCAGGGGGCCCAGGCGGCGATGGCGGCCGGCCGCTTCGAGGATGCGGCCCGGGGTTTCGGCGAGCACGTCCGGGCCGTGCCGGGCGAGCCGGGCCTGCGCCTGAACCTCGGAATGGCCCTCGCCATGGCCGGGCGACCACGGGAGGCGGTCCCGCACCTCCAGATCGCCGCCGACACCGGTCGGCCGGAACTCCTCCCGGCCACGCTCTTCCTCGGGCGTGCCCAGATGGAGCTCGGACAGCCGGCGAAGGCCGTGAAGCCTCTCGAGACCTTCCTGGCCGCGCAGCCCGAACACCAGCCCGCCCGTCAGATGCTTGCCGAGGGCCTGCTCGCCCTCGAACGCTTCGAATCTGCGGTCGGGCAGTACGCTGTCCTCGCGAAGCAGGCCCCAAGGCCCCCCGGTGGTGGTACGGGTTGGGGCGCAGCTACGAAGGTCTCTCCCAGGCGGCTTTCGAAGATCTCCAGACCAGGGCGCCCGACTCGGCCTGGATCCTGCTGACGGTGGCGGAGATGATGGTGGGCCAGGAACGGGACAAGAGCGCTTTTGCCCTCTACCGGGAGCCGCTCGAGAAGCGTCCGGGCCTCCCCGGCGCCCACGAGGCACTTGCCGGGATCTACGAGCGCGACGGCCACCCGGAATGGGCTGCTGCGGAGCGGGAGAAGGGGCGGGCCGCGGCTCCACCTGCCGGCTCCGGAAAGGCAGCAGCCGACTTCCGGGCGGGCCGCCACCAGGCGGTCCTCGAGGCGACGCGCTCCCTCGAGACCCCCGAGAGCCGCTACTGGCGCTCTCGCGCCGCTGGCGAGCTGGCGTTCGAGGCGTTTGGCCGTGTCGATCAACTCGGGCCGTCGGCGGAAGCGACCCTGATCCGGGTGGCCATCCTTCGGGGGCAGAGGCGTTACGCCGAGTCGAAGGCAGACCTTCAGAAGGCCCTGGTGTCCTGGCCGGACGACCTTCGGCTGGTTCACGAACTGGCGACGCTCCTGTTCATTGCTCGGGAGTACGAGGAGGCGAGGCCGCTTCTCGAAGGCCTGCTGAAGGCGGATCCGTCGGCCGAGTACAACCTCCTCCTGGGCCGCGTCTGGCTCGAGCAGTGGCAGCCGGAGAAGGCGATCCCGTTCCTCGAAAAGTCGAGTCGGGAGAGCACCACGGCGTGCAGGCCCGCGCCGCCCTGGGCCGGGCCTACCTCGACTCCGGCGATGCCGCGGCCGTGCCGTCCCCCACCTCGAGGCCTCTCTGGAGACCGATGAAGACGGCAGCCTGCACTTCCAGCTGGCCCGCGCCTACCAGGCCAACGGTCAGGCCGAGGTCGCGAGTGAGATGCGCGAGATGCGCGAGAAGTTCCAGGAGATCCAGCGAGCCGCGAACGCGCGCTCTCAAGGCGAGAAGGAAGACCTGACGATCACGGCGCCGTAGAAGGCGGCCCGTCGCTTCGGCCGCCACGGCCGGAGGACGTCGCGACAGGAGGGTTTTGTCATGGATTCACTCAATCGATTGTTCCTGTTTGCCGTGGCGGGTCTGACGCTGGGAGGGCTGCTCCTGGCGGCGGAGCCCGAGAGGCGGCACCTCTTCAACGGGAAGGACCTCGAGGGGTGGGGGCACGTGGGCCCCGGCCGCGTGTACGTCGAAGACGGCCTGATGAAGACCGAGGGCGCATGGGGCTCCTCTGGTACACTCGAGAGAGGCTCGGCGACTGCACGTTCCGGGTCGTGTTCAAGACCACGACCGCCGACGACAACTCCGGGATCTTCATTCGCATTCCCCGGCCGGTCCAGTCCCCGTGGCAGGCCGTCAACTGGGGCTACGAGATCCAGATCCTCGGGACGGGACCTGGCCAGCGCACTACGAGCGGTCGGAGCACCAGAAGGCCGAGGGCGACGATTGGCACACGACAGGGGCCATCTGCTCCATGAGCCGGGCCTCGAAGCAGCCCCAGAAGCCGCCCGGAGAGTGGAACACCATGGAGATCGACCTGGACGGCGACCGGACCGTGGTCCACCTCAACGGCGAGAAGGTCAACGACTACCTCGAGGGTTCGAAAGTGCCGGTGAGAGCGCACGACTACGAGCCCGTCAGAGGTCCCCGCCCGCGGAAGGGCTACATCGGCGTCCAGAACCATCACAAGCCCCAGACCGTTCACTACAAGGAGATCAGCGACGTCCAACACTGATCCAGCTATGATCGGATGATGCCTCTGAGATCCCTATCCCGTCATTCAGAGGACCGCATCTCCTGCTAAGGACATATCCGTCATGCTGAGGAGCTTCGACTCTGCGCGTGCGACGAAGCATCTCCCGATAGCGGTATTGGGAGATTCTTCGGGCCCGCCAAACAAACGGAAGCCCTCAGAATGACGATCCGCGCTCCGGCGGCCGGCGACAGGCGGTTCGAGACTCTGCATGACTGTGCTCTTGACCGGTCCGCGATGCCACTCGGTGGAAGAGTGATGCGGGCCTCCGTGCTCTTTCTCGCGCTCGCGCTCCTGACCGGCGGCCTGGCCGTGGCCCAGCCGCTCCCGGACCTTCCGCAGCCGCCCCTGGACACCTATGAGCCCGCGATCCGCCGGCCGATCGCCGAAGCCTACAAAGACGCCCTCGCGAAGCCCGACGACGCGGCCCGCAACGGAATCCTGGGCATGGTCCTGTACGCCCACGAGCAGTACGAGTACGCAGCGCCATGCTTCGAGCGGGCCCACGCCTTCGACCCGGGCGAGGGACGCTGGTCCTACTATCTCGGGAGGGCCCAGCTCTTCCTCGCTCGCTACGACCAGGCCGCCGCCTCGTTCCGGGAAACGCTGCGCCTGCGGCCCGGTTACCTGCCCGCGGAGATGAGGCTGGCCCAGACGCTTCTCGATGCCGATCGTCGGGCCGAGGCGCTGGCCCTGTATCAGGAGCTCGAGCGTCGGCACCCCGACACGGCCGAGATCCACTACGGGCTGGGTCGGATCCACGCCGCTCGGGGCGACACCGGCCCTGCGGTGACCCATCTCGCCCGAGCCTGCGAGCTTGCGCCCACCTTCGGGGGGGGCCATTTCGCCCTGGCCCGGGTCTATCGCGGCCTCGGGGAGAAGGAGAACGCGGCGCGGCACCTGGCGCTCTATCAGAAGCACAAGCTCGGCTGGCCGATCCTCACCGATCCCCTGCTCGCCGACATCACTGCCTTGCGAAACAGCTCGACGGACCACCTTCGGCGGGGCATCGAGCTCGCCGAGCAGGGGCAGCTGAAGGAGGCGGCCGAGGAGCACGAGGCCGCGGTCGAGATCGACCGAACGGCGGTCCAGGCCCACGTCAATCTCATCCGGCTCTACGGGCAGCTCGGCGAGCCGTCTCGTGCCGAAGACCACTATCGGGCGGCTCTCGAGATCGATCCGAACCTCGCGGAGGTCCACTACAACTACGGGGTGCTGCTGAGCGATCAGGATCCGGCGGGTGCGGCGGAGGCGTTCCGACGAGCCCTCGAGCTCAAGCCGACCTACGCCGAAGCCCACAACAACTATGCGTTGTTCCTGATGACGTCTGGCAAGCTGGACGATGCCGCCCGCCACTATCGCACGGCCCTGGAAGAGCGGCCCGACTACCGCGCGGCTCGCTTCAACCTCGCGCGGATTCTCGTCCTGCAGGGCCAGCTCGACGAGGCCATCTCCCACCTTCAGCAGACCCTGGTCCCGGAAGACGGCGACACACCGCGATTCACATACGCGCTGGGCGCCGCGTACGCCCGCTCCGGGAACCGAGCGGAGGCGGTGAGATACATGCAGGAGGCTCGGGAAAAGGCCACGGCGCTGGGGCAGTCGGCGCTCCTCGTCTCGATCGAGAGGGACCTGCAGACGCTCGAGAAGGCGGCGAGCCCGCAGTGAGACCCGCCACGGCCTTCGCCCTCGCCTTCTCGAGCTTGATCGCACCGGAGGTCCTGGCCTCTGACTCGCCCCTGCCGGTCTTCGTCGACATCACCCGGGAGGCAGGCATCCGATTCGAGCACGTGAGCGGAAGCCCCGAGAAGAACTACATCTTCGAGGCCAAAGGCGGCGGCGTCTGCCTACTGGACTACGATCAGGACGGCCTCCTCGACATCTTCTTCGTGAACGGCAGCACCCTCGACGACGTCCAGGAGGGCGTGAATCACCCACACGTCTTCTACCGTGCCAATGACGACGGCACCTACTCGGACGTGACGGAAGGAGTCGGCCTCGTGGGCGCGGGATGGGGGATGGGGTGCACCGTCGGAGACTACGACAACGACGGCCTGCCGGACATCTACGTGCTCGGGGTCAACCGCAACACCCTCTACCGCAACACGCCGGAGGGGCTCTTCGCGGACGTCACGAAAGAGGCTGGCCTCGAGGGCGGCCGATGGAGCACGAGCGCCGCGTTCCTCGACCACGACCTCGATGGCGACCTGGACCTGTATGTCGCCAACAACATCGAGGTCGACATCTACAGATCACCGCTGTCCTTCCAGGGCCCCAACTGCAACTACCGTGGCACCCGGGTCATGTGCGGTCCTCGGGGTCTCCCCGGCGCCCGCGACGCTTTCTATCGGAACGACGGCGACGGGACCTTCACCGACGTCACGCAGGCGGCAGGGCTTCTCGAACCCGAGCCCTACTATGGCCTGGGAGTCGCGGTGGGGGACTTCGACAACGACGGCTGGCCTGACATCTACGTGGCCAACGACTCGACCCCCAGCTACCTCTACCGGAACCAGAAGGACGGGACCTTCGAGGACGTCGCGCTCCTCTCGGGGGTGGCCGTCTCGGACGACGGCATGGAGCAGGCCGGAATGGGGGTGGACTTCGGCGACTACGACAACGACGGCTGGCTCGACATCGTGAAGAGCAACTTCGCCTTCGAATACAGCAACCTCTACCGCAACGACGAGGGCGAGAGCTTCACCGACCAGTCGACGCGGGCGGCGGGGACCGGGCCGCCCTCGCGGCCCCTCGTGTCGTGGGGCACGAAATTTCTCGACTACGACAACGACGGATGGAAGGACATCGTCGTGGCCAACGGCCACGTCTACCCTCACCTCATTCCCACGCCGGTCGAAGGCGAGCGATACCACCAGCCTCGGCTCCTCCTGCGCAACCTGGGCGATGGGCACTTCGCCGACGTCACCGCGGAGTCGGGACCCGGCATGAGCGAGACGCTGTCGAGCCGGGGCCTCGCCACCGGGGATCTCGACAACGACGGCGACGTCGACGTGATCATCGTCAACATCGATGGCGTCCCCTCGGTGCTCAGAAACGACGGGGGCAACGCGCGGAGCTGGCTGACCGTGGCCCTCCGGGGGACGACCAGCAATCGTATGGGCCAGGGGGCCCGCATCACCGCACGCACCGAAGCGCTCGAGCAGATCTGCGACGCGACCACCGCCGGCAGCGTTTTCTCCGCCAGCGATCCCCGCGTGCACTTCGGACTGGCAGACGCCACGCGAGTGGACCTGGAGATCCGATGGCCCAGCGGGACCGTTCAGACCCTGAAGAACGTGGCAGCCAACCAGATCCTCGAGGTCGTCGAGCCCAGGGTCGCCGTCTCCCGCGACAGCCCGGGCCCCGCTGTCGACGTCACTCCCATCCCCCCGTCGCCCCTCTGGCCCAACGCTACGGAAGAAGGCGCACTGAGCCTGGCCTGTGCGCCAACCTCCTCGGCGCTCGGCGAGCACTTCGCCCGCGAGGACCTGCCCTATCGCACCGACCTGCTGCGCGACGACGGGGGGCGTGTCTGCCACGTTCTTTATCGACCCACGGTGCCCGGCTTCCGGGCGTCCCCGGACGACGAGCCACTGAAGGAGATCCTGTTCGACTCGGATGGCTTGCTCTACCTGGCGACGGCACGCGAGAACCGCGGCGACGTGCTGGGAGCGATGACCGAGGTTCTCTCAAGAATCCCGCGGCGTCTCGACGTCGGAGTCTTCACCCACCGCCTTCACGAGGAGTCGGCCTACGAGAGGGCCACGAAGCTGAGCTTTGGGGACACCCCCCACGGTGTCCGCCTGCTCGACCGGGGCGTCGAGCGCAGCTTCTGGTGGGTCCAGGACTACATGAAGGCGGGGACCTCGGACGGACGAGAGACGATCCTCGTCCCCTATAGGATCTTCGAGGGCAATCCCAAGTATGGAGAGCTCTATGACCCGCTCCTGGAACAGCGTTCAGGACAAAAGAGAGTGACGCGCTCTCGTCTCGCGTGGGAGGGAGGAGATCTCCAGTTTACTCGGGATCCGCGTGACGAGTCGAAGCTCGTTCTCTACTACGGCAAGTTCGTGAAGCCCTACTGGGGGGAGTCGCTCAGCCAGGGCGAGTTCGAGTACGTTCTCTCGCTGGAGTTCGGTGCCGATCGGGCCGTGGACCTGGGAGGCCTGGCGCCGCACGTCGACTACTTCGTGCTCTTCCTGGCCCGGGAGAGAGTGGCCCTGGTCAGCGTGGCCCGATCGGGCGACCTCGACGTCGCCAGGGCGGTTCTTGAAAGGCTGCTGGCCCGCTTCGCCGGCCGCGAGCCACAGACCCTTCGGGAGCTGAAGGAGGCTCTTTCGTCTCCCAACCCGGACCCGAGCGAGGTGGCGCGGCTCATCAACGAAGCCCGGCGCCAGCAGGGCACCTGGAGCTTCGCGGTCGACGGCGACCTCTTCGAACGCACGGAGGCCCTGGTCGCCGAGTTGTGTCCCGGGAGAGAGGATTGCTTCACGCCGTCGGACCAGGTTCGGCTGGCCGAAGCGAACCCTGCCCTCTTCGAGGAGTGGATCCACGCGGTGCAGCACGCCCGGGAGGAGCAGCCGATCGTGACCGCGCACCTCGACCTGCTCGAGAGTCAGATCGAGCCCATCCCCCAGGCCATCAGGTCCCGCACCCTTGAGAAGATTGCCGAGCTCGAGGGGATGGGCTTCCGCGTCATTCAGATGCCCGCCTTCCGTGTCAACCTGAGAAAAGAACGCGACTGGCCGGGCATCAGCTACGTGAACGGCCTC
Source organism: Vicinamibacteria bacterium (assembly GCA_963578825.1). Classification (GTDB taxonomy): domain Bacteria; phylum Acidobacteriota; class Vicinamibacteria; order Fen-336; family Fen-336; genus JAJDNS01. Next base: position 24,939 of record CAUZDW010000028.1, on the reverse strand, counting down.
GTGGTGGACAAGCAGATATTCCTGCCCCAGTTCGGCCTGGGCGAGATCGAGGACGGGATCTTCAGGCTCGTCGACGCCCAGCTCCCGGAGGGCTACTCGATCGTCCCCATCTACGCCCAGAGAGTCCTGATCCGCAACGGCGGACTCCACTGTCTCACTGGACTCGTCCGCTGACACTAGGACACAGCTTGAACTCTGTCCGGACAGAGTAGCTTGAGAAATCACTTGAGGTCTGGACGTGTATCTTGCCATTCCTGGCCACCGCTCTGGTCAAGCTTGGTGGCAACAAGCAGGTCCCTCTCCCGAAGGAGTTGGCGCGTGCGGAAAATAGAGACCCGGCTCCCGGGTGATCGAAGTCCGGAAGCAGGGCCCTGGGAGCTTGCCTGAGCTCCTGAGGATCAGGCGCTGAAGGCCGAGCGCAGGACGTCGTAGCTCTTCTGGACGGCGGTGTCCGCGGTCTCCTCGCCCTCCATCTCGAGGGAGACCCAGCCGCGGAAGTTGTGCTTGCGCAGAATCCCCGCGATGCGGTCGTAGTCGAGGTCGAGGGTGTACCACTTGCCGCCGCCGTAGTAGGTCTTGGCCTGGACGATGACGGCGTACGGGGCCAGCTTCTCGATCCCCTCGTAGGGGTCTCCGACGTAGTTGCCAGTGTCCATGTTGATGCGGAGCCAGGGGCTGTCGACGCCCTTGTAGATCCGGAGCAGGTCGTCGGGGTCCGTGGTGAGGCCCCAGTGGTTCTCCAGGGCGAGGATCACGCCGTACTTCTCTGCCGTCGGGAGACACTTATTGATGGAGCTGATGCACCAGCGGAAGGCTTCATCGTTGGTGTGGCCTTCGATCGGGGGCTCCTGGCCATTGGCCGCCATCAGATCGTCGAAGGAGCGGATGGTTCCCCAACGGCCGGAGTTGAGCCGAATGCAGGAGATTCCCAGCCGGTGGGCGAGCTTGATGCAATGGGTCGTGTGGTCGATGGCGGCCTGGCGCTTGGCCGGATCGGGGTCCACGAAGTCTTGGTGGATGGAGAGCATGGGAAAGGAGAGGCCGTTTCGAAAGGCGGCCCGCTTCAGGCCGTTCACGTAGCCCTGGGTCTCGTTCTTCATCTGGCGGTGGAGGATCTCGACGCCGTCGAAGCCCATGGCCGCGGCGTTGTCGATGACCTTCTCGATGGGGTACCTCTCCGGCGTGAAGTGCCAGTAGGAATAGGTCGACACGGCCAGGCGGATGTTGGGCTTCGCCGCCTGTGCAGCGCTCGCGGCGCCCTTGCCGTTCAACGTGAGGAGGGGAGCCAGCGCCGCGCCGGCCCCGGAGAGCATTGCCTGTCGTCGTGTGAATTGCATGGGATGGACGCTATCTCATTTGAAGGGCGACCGGCAAGCCGGGAGGATCACGGGTGCCCCCTCCGTGCTACAGCAGGGCGCGCAGGCGGTCCAGTTCCCTGGGGACGGCGGTGAGGGGGGGCTCGGCGGCCTCGTACTCCAGGGTGGCGTAGCCGCGGAAGCGGGCGGCCTTCAGGATCTTGACGATGCGGCCGAGCTCGGCGTCCTGCTTCTGCTGGCCCCGGGGCTGGATCTCGGTCTTGATCTGCACGCTGACGGCGTAGGGCGCGCAGCGCTCGAAGTCGCGGTAGGGGTCGTCGGTGTGGAAGTTGCCGGAGTCGAGGTTGATGCCCACGGCGTCCGAGCGCACGGCCTTCACGATCGCCAGGATGCTGTCCGCTTCGGCCACGATGCCCCCGTGGTTCTCGAGCCCGAGGAAGACGCCTCGGCGGGCGGCCTGGTCGGCGCAGGATTCGATGGACTCCACGCAGTTCTTCTGGGCTTCGGCCAGAGACTGCCCGGGCTGGAGGTGCCCCGCGAAGATGCGGATGGTGGGGGCGCCCAGGTCTCCCGCGCGATCGATCCACGTTCGGACGTGGGCCAGCTCTTTGTCGCGTTCCGCGCCGGGCGGGTGAGTGAAGACGTTGCGGATCGGGCAGCCGATGATCCCGAGGCCGTTGACGTGACACAGCCTCCGCAGGCGGCCAATGTACTCGGGGGTGATCTGCTCGGGGAAATAATACGAAGTCAGCTCGACACCGTCCACCTGCCACCGGGCCGACTGCTCGACGAATCCCTCCAGCGTCATGGCCGGCTCCTTCTTGCCGGTCAGGTGCTCTCGGAGCGAGTAGGCAGCCAGGCCGAGCTTCAGGCGGGGGCCTCCCACCCGAACCAGGGGGTCCGACGCCAGGGTCGGTCGCGCGAGGGCGCCGACGGCCAGCGCGGCGCCGGACGTGAGGAAGGTGCGGCGTGTGGTCTTCATCGTCGATGCTCCGATGGGCCGGTGATCAGCGGTCCGGGACTCAGCGCGTGAGGGTGACCTTCCTGAGCCCGCGGGGGCTCTCGGTGTCGAGGCCCTTGGCGCGGGTGATGTGGTAGCAGAAGAGCTGCGCTGCCGCGATGGCCGCGATCGGGGTCAGCCACTCGGGCAGTCCGGACGGGATCTTCAAAGGGGTGTTGGCGAGAGCCAGCGCTTCGTCTCGATCGGAGACCACGAGCAGCTCGGCCCGTTGCTCTTTCTTGAGGCGAGTCAGCAGCTCGAGGGTGTCGTCGAAGACGTCGCCGTCCGGCGCGATGGCCAGGACCGGAAAGTCCCGTTCGATCATGGCCACCGGGCCGTGCTGGAAGTCGGCGGAGGAGTAGGGCTCGGCGATCACGTACGCCAGCTCCTTGAGCTTGAGCGCCCACTCGAAGGCGGTGGCATAGTTGAAGCCTCTGCCCAGCACGACGCAGTGGTCCATGAAGCGGTACCGCTCGGCCCGTTGTCGGATGGTCTCGTCCAGGGCCAGGGTCTGCGACACGATCCCCGAGACTCGCTCGAGATCCTTCCAGCGTTCTTCGTCTTCGGCCAGGGCTGCCGAGAGCATGGCGATGACCATGAGCTGAGCGGTGTAGGTCTTTGTCGCCGCCACCGCCTTCTCCTCGCCGGCACAGATGTCGATGGCGGCATGGGCGGCCCGGCCCAGGGGAGAGTCCACCTCGTTGGTGATGGCCAGCGTCGGGACATTCTGCTTGCGTCCCTCCTCCACGACCCCGACGATGTCGGGAGACTCACCGGACTGCGAGATGGCCACGACGAGGGTGTCCTTGAAGGCCGGGAGACGCTTGTAGCAGGAGTACAACGACGGCGCGGCCATGGCCACGGGCAGCTGGTTGAACGCACCCCACAGGTACTTGGCGTAGACGCCGGCGTTGTCGGAGGTCCCGCGGGCGGCCAGGAGGACGCTGTGGATCTTCTGCTCCCGGAGCTCCGCCGCGATCTTGAAGACCGTGTCCGTCTGCTTCGCGAGGAGCCGCGAGAGAACCGCCGGCTGCTCGTGGATCTCGTCTTTCAGGCTCACTTCACCTCGTTCTGAAGCTGGGCCAGCCGTCCTTGGACCTCGGACACGACGCGGTCGAAGAATCCGGAGACGTACGTCCAGGGATCGAGCTTCGGGTCGGTGACGAGCGGCGTGAGGTCCATTCCGTAGCACAGCGACGTGGATTCGTCGGTGCCGTGGGAGGCGTGGTACGTGGCGTGGGCCCGGCGGCGGCCCTGGGTGGCCAGGTCGTAGCGCTTGCCGCCGCAGATCTGCGAGTCGAAAACGGCGACCAGAGCCGCCCCGAGGTTCTCGTGGGCAGAGAGGTCGAAGGCCACCTTGTCGGAGTCGACCATCCAGTCCAGATCCCGCCACACCTCGACCCCGTAGAGACGCTTCGGTCGGAGGTCCTCCGGGAGAGAGCGGATCGCGGCGATGGTGCGGAGCGCGACAGCCACGTGGGTGTCGTGCTTGTCGGCCAGGTTGTGGGTGTAGACGACCTCGGGTCCGGCGGCGCGCAGGATGGCGGCGATGTCGTCCCTCGGCCCGGCGCCGGGCGGCGTCTTGATGGCCTTGCTCGGAAAATCGAGAAGCGCGACAGCCGCGTACTCGCCCACGTAAGCCGCCTTCTTCTGCTCCTTGCGGCGCACCTCCTGCATCATCTCGTCGGTGTAGTCCTTGTAGAGGTCGTCCCGGGGCGAGCCGGCTCCGTTGGTCACCACGATGCCGGTGAACCAGCGTTCCTCTTGCTGGAAGCACTGGAGGATTCCGTCGTAGGACATGATCTCGAGGTCGTCCTGGTGAGCGCAGACGCCCAGGTGTGTGGTCCGGGCCAGGGCCTTTTCCGGGGCCAGGCCGTCGGGGACGTAGATCTCGGCGCGGTCCCGGGTGAGCTTCATGACTTTCCTCCGTCGAGCGCGGGCAGGCTGGCGGCGGCGATCGACTGGCCCACCCGGCGGCTCTTCTCGTCGGGGAGCTGGATGTTGATCCGCTCGGCCAGCTTCGGAAACTCGGTCGCCAGTACGTTCTGGGCTCCTTCCAGGATGAGCGAGCCTCCCCGCCCCGAGGTGCAGCGCCCGAGGATCAGGACGTGCTTCAGGTCGTAGAAGTCGGCGTAGTGGGCCACCGCGTAGCCCATGTAGACACCCATCGTCTCCCAGATCTTGATGGCGCCCTCGTGGCCGGCTTCCAGCTTGCCCTGGGCGAACTTGAGCTTCTTGGCGAGGATCGGATCGTCGGGGATCTCAATCCCCGACGCCGGGGCCAGGCGGAAGACGCACTGCTGGGAGAAGTACCGGGCCCCCACGCCGCCGTCTCCGGACCACTCGTCGACGGCGGCGTCCGGCTGATAATCGATGGGAGCGAATGCCAACTCGCTGAGCCAACCGGTGAGGTTCCCGTCCATGTTGACGTATCCGGCGGCCTCGCTGGACCCCAGGGCGACGCCCAGGACGCCGTTGTCCTCGAGGGACATGGAGCCGGCCAGCGCGGTCACGTCGCCGTCATTGACCATCACCAGCGGCACCCCCATCTCTTTCTGAAGGCGGGGGAACAGCTCCCGGACTTTGTCGAAGCGGTCCTTGGGAATCCCTCGGAAGAGCGAAGCGATGCGCACCTTGTTGTCCACGTAGACGCCGGCGCTGCTGCCGCCGATGGCGTCGAGCCGAGGCATCTTCGAGGCGGCGGTCCTCAGCCCTGTCAGAATCTCCTGGTAGTGGTACTCGGGGTCTTCGTTCGCGCCCGGTGACCAGACCACCTCCTCGGAGTAGACGGCTTCGCCGTCGATGACCGCGGAAGACTTGCGATCCGAGGCCCCGAGGTCGAAGCCGATCCGGCACCCGTCCATGTGGCGTCCCTGGGGCAGGCCCTTCTCCCTGGCCGGCGGTGCTTCCGATGCGTCGCAGGACAAGACAGTGAATGTCCTGGCGAACACGTCCTCGCCCATGAACTGGGCGTCGAAGGCCCGGGCACCGCCAGGGGTGTAGGCCTTGCGGATTCCCTCGCCGATGGCCCGCGGGCCCCCGATCCAGGCCTTCCAGCCACCCCACTGCCAGAGGAGGAACTTGAAGATCCGCTCTGCGAAGATCAAGTTGGCGGCGGCCCGGGGGTGACCGTCGGGAAACACCCGGGTCTCGTAGCGCGAGACGGCCCCCTCGGACCGCTCCAGGGCCATGACCAGGGGAACTCCGCCTCCCGTCTCCTCGACCTCTTTCCGGAAGTGGCGGTTGGCCAGGATGGCGGGCCGAAAGCCCGGGTCCAGTGGGGGCGCGACCCGAGGCTCGATCAGGTGGAGAGCGTCACTCATGGGGCCTCCTCGTCCTCGTCCTCGTCATCATCACCGGTGTCCCGCCGATCATATCCGATGCCCGAGGGGCCGGCCGAGGCTCGCCGGGCGCGAAATCCGTGGCCTGCCCGGGCGACGTGGTTGGGGTCCATCGGGCTCTGCCGGAGACCCCTGAACCCGTGGTATCGTGCCGGCTTGGTCGGGCATCATTCCCGCCGGCATTCAAGCATTCGGACACGAGGGAGACAGACAATGAAGGTAGGCTTCTACGGCCACGTTCGCCAGTACGAGAACATCAAGGCCGAGATCGACGCGAACATCAACGAAGTCCTCATGAGCGGCAAGTACGTCATGGGACCCATGCTGGCGAAGTTCGAGAAGGAGCTGGCCGAGTACATGGGGACGAAGTACGCCATCGGGGTGGGCAATGGCACCGACGCCATCTGGCTGACGCTCATGGCGCTGGGTGTGGGCAAGGGCGACGAGGTGATTACCCACGCCAACACCTTCTTTGCCACCGCGGAGGCGGCCTGGATCGCCGGCTGCAAGGTGGTTCTCGTGGACTGCGACCCGAAGACGAAGAACCTCGATCCGGTCTTGGTCGAAGCCGCGATCACCGACAAGACGAAGGCCATCATCCCGGTGCACCTCTACGGGCAGTGCGCGGACATGAAGGCCGTCCGGGCCATCGCCGACAAGCACAAGCTCATCGTCATCGAGGACAACGCTCAGGGGATCGACGGCCACGGCGCCGACTTCAAGCAGGGCGAGCTGAGCGACGCAGTCTCGGTCAGCTTCATCATCCAGAAAAACCTGGGATGCTTCGGCGACGGCGGGGCCGTCCTCACAAACAACGAGGACATCGACCGCAAGGTGCGCATCCTGCGCAACCATGGATCCAAGAAGCGGTCCTGGCACAGCCCCGGGTTCAACAGTCGCCTCGACGATCTGCAGGCCGGTGTGCTGAGCGCCAAGCTCAAGCACATCACCGCGTGGACCGACCAGCGCATCTCCATCGCGAAGCGATACGACGAAGGGCTGAAGGACACGAAGGCCATCACTCTCCCCTACGTGACTCCCGGCTACCGCCACGTCTTCCACCTCTACGTGGTCGAGACGAAGGACGCCAAGAAGCGAGGCGATCTCCAGAAGTTCCTGGTGGACAACGGCGTCGATGCCAAGTGCCACTACGACATCGCCATCCACCAGCAGGACGGGTATCCCTGGGATGTGGACGTGGAGATCAAGGGTTCGCTGGAGCACGCGGAGAGGAACGCGGCCACCTGTGTGAGCCTTCCGATGTTCCCGGAGCTCACGAACGACGAGGCTGATTTCGTGATCGCGAAGGTCCTCGAGTGGGACAAGGCGAATGGCTAGTCCGACTGGAGGAGACATCCGATGAGCACGAAGTACTCCGTCGTCATCGTGGGGATGGGCAAGCGTGGGAAGCACCACTCCGCTGCCTTCAAGGACAGCGATCGATTCGAGGTCACGGGGATCTGCGACATCGACGAGGGGCGTCTGGCCGAGGCCAAGGCCGAGCTGGGCCCAAACGTCGAGACGTCCAAGGACGCCGCTGCGCTGACGAAGTCGCTGAAGCCCGACGTGTTCTGCTTCTGCACGATGCCGCACATGCGCGAGCAGTTCATCAAGATCGGCATCGACGGCGGGGCCAGGCTCATCGCCTTCGAGAAGCCCGTGGCGGACACCACCGCCGCGGGCGAAGCCGTGAGAAAGCTGATCGACGGCAGCGGCGTGAAGGCCGTGGTCAGCCACCAGCACCGCTACGGCGTCCACTACGCCAAGGTCAAGGAGATCGCCGCCAGCGGGGCCCTGGGCACCATCCACACCATCTACGCCTCGTCGCCGGGATGGATGATGCACATGGCGTCGCACATGATCGACTACATGCGGTGGTACAACGGCAACGCCGAGGCCGAGTGGGTCATGGCCCAGGCCGCCGGCGCAGGGAAGCTGTCGGACAACCACCCCTCTCCCGACTACATCGCCGGCTTCGTCCAGTTCGCCAACGGCGTCCGGGGCGTCCTCGAGCTCGGGGCCGGGGCCCCGAACGTCCCCGAGGTGGGGAAGTGGTGGGGTCGCAACCGGATCCGGGTCATGGGCGAAAAGGGCTTTGCCGAGGTGCTGACCAACGGCGGGTGGCGCTCGGTCACGGCCGACGGCGGCGCCCAGTCCGGCGACGGCGCCATGAATTACGCCCACGACACGCCGCTCTACGTGCAGGACATGGCCAACTGGCTGGACGACGACAAGAACGTCCACCCCTGCAACTTCGACAGCGCCTACAAGGGTCTCGAGATCATGATGGGGATGTGCCGCTCCGCAGTCGACGGCGGCCAGATCGCGCTGCCGCTGACCGGCGCCCGGAACGAGCTCGAGGACCTGCGACAGAAGCTGTCGGGCAGCAAGGTCCTCCTCGCCTCACCCGACCACGCGGCGGAGTACAGCTAACCCAGTCGTGCCCAGAGCCGGCGCTCCGAACGCCGGCCCTCGTTCCCTGGCCCGACTGATACTGAGGAACTCCGACGCGATGACGTGCGTGTCCTTGCTCCGAGAACCGGCCGCCGCCGGTTCCAGACTCTGCATGACTATCTGGTCGCCACGTTCGTAGCCACGCCTGAATCACCGAAAGATTCCGGCTATCGCCAGACCCTAGGCGAGGGCCTCCTTGCAGTAGGCAACGCACTTCTTCAGCTCCGCCATCACCGTCGAGCTTTCCGGGACGGGATACTCCAGCTCGATCGTGGCGGGGAACTCGTACTGCTCCCGTTTCATCAGCTGCAGGATCTCCCGGAGCGGCGTCTGCCCCTGGCCCCAGGGCATGTTGTTGGTGCGGTCGTCACCGTACTTGCGATCCTTGCAGTGCATGCTGGTGATGCGGGCGTGGTGCTTCTTGATGAACGGGATCGGCGAGGCGGAGATCGCGGCGGTGAAATGGCCGGCGTCGAGATTGATCCCGTTGTACGGCGACTGAGCCAGTGCCGCGTCCCAGCTGTGGGCATCCACTTGCGTGTGGTTGTGGTAGCCGACGTAGACCTCGTGCTTGGAGGCGAACTTGCCGATGCGCTCGGTGTTGTCGCTCAGCTCCATCGTCACGTGGCTGGCGCCGAGGGCCTTCGCGGCCTCGAAGCAGTAGTCGTACTCCTCGTCCGGCATGGCCTCGGTCAGTGCCAGCTTGAAGCCGTAGATGCGCACGCCGGCGTCGTTGTACATCTTGCGTAGCTCAGCGAACTTGTCCATGGGCGCCGACAGGCGCCACTTTCGCATTTCTTCGGCCCTGGCCTTCCGCGCCGCCTGCTGCTCGGGCGTCAGCTCTCTGCGGCGCCGCTGAGGGGCCGCGTTCCCACCTGTTGCCGCGGCCGCTGGGCCCGCACCGGGGGGAGGACCCTGCCGCCGGCGCGGGGGGGCTGGCGGCGCCCCGGCGAAGACCTCGGCCGGCGGGCTCTGCATCTCGACGCCGCCGATGCCGAGCTCCACAACGCCCTCGAGGATCTCCTCGGCGGTGCGCGCCGTACCGCGAAAGGCGTATGGCGCGATGATGCCGATCTCCACGCCGCCGAACGTCGAGCCCGCCGCGGCGGCCAGGAGCGAGCCCGGTCGGGCCAGGAGGTGGCCCAGGGGTAGAGCCCCGAGCCCCAGCTTCAACAGATCTCGTCTCGCGTATGTCATCACGGTCGTCTCCTTTCGAGGGCTCACAGGCTGATCTCCCAGCCCTTCCGGAACGTGGGCTTCACCCACTTGTTGGCGTCCTGGTTGTTGGTGAACTCCCCCCTGCCGGAGTCCCACATGAGCGGCCCGTCGTAGTGGACGGCTGCGGCACCCAGCGTGAGCCACTCCGTGTACGGTCCAGCGATGCCAAAGTTCGAGCACGCCGGCGCACCGCCCTTGCAGGCGCGGACCCAGTCTCGGCAGTGGGCGGTGTGGTTGCTGCCTGTGCTCGCTCCGGGCGAGCGCGTCAGTGAGGGGCTGGGCAGCTCGTACTCCGCCCAGCGCGATCCCGGCAGCAGACCCACATCCTCGCCGCGCCGGCTGGTGCCCATGTAGCCCTTCGAGCCGACGAAGATGCAGTTGTAGCCGCTGCCCTGAGGTCTCGGCGGGCCGCTCGGCCCACCGCGGCGACCACCGGGCGCTCCGCCTGGACGGGGCGGACGGGGCGGGCGGGGAGTCCGGGGAGGGCCCACCTTCGGACCCTCGTCGGGGATCTTGCGCGCCTCTTCGACCGTCATCCCAGGGGGTGTGTAGGCGTCCCCGTCCGCATGGTGGTGCCAGTAGACAGTGACCGGAGGCATCCCCGGGCGAGCGGCGAACTCGTACTTGAGGGCCAGCTCGTTCGGGAAGGTGAACGGAGGCAGCGAGTCCCTCGAGATGCACTCGACACTGATCAGGGACTCCGGGCCCAGCTGCAGGGCCCAGTTGGCCGGACCGAGGATGTGGACGCCCCAGTCGCCGATCAGGCTGCTGCCGAAATCGTAGAACCCGCGCCAGTTGAAGGGGAGGTAGAACCCGTAGCTCGATTCTCTTCCCTCCCGCCCGAACCGGGCGTTGCGCTCCTTGACGAACGTACTGTACGCCTCGTCGCCCGCCGTGAACGGGCGCCATTCCGTGCCACCCAGCCACAGGTCCCAGTCCAGCGTGTCCGGGACCGGAGTCGGGCCCGGGATTTCGGTCATCCCCTGCGGCCACACGGGCCGGCGCGTCCAGGCATGCACCTCGCGCACGTCGCCAATCTCCCCCGACCAGATGATCTCGGCGGCGACCCGGGTCGCTTCGTGGGAGTACCCCTGGTTGCCCATCTGGGTGGCGACCCAGTCGTACCGCTCGGCCGCCTGGGTCAGCAGGCGTGCCTCCCACGGCGTGCGGGTCAGCGGCTTCTCGACGTACACGTGCTTGCCGAGCTGCATGCACGCGAGGGCGGCCACCGCGTGCGTGTGATCAGGCGTCCCTATCACCACCGCATCGATGTTCTTGTGCTCTTTGTCGAGCATCTCCCTGAAGTCTTTGTACTTCGTGGCGCCCGGCCACTCGTCGAAGCTCTGGGCGCCGCGCGCCCAATCCACGTCCGCCAGAGCCACGATGTTCTCCAGGCCCCCGTGGGCTCCCCGGAGATCCCTGAACGCCTGGCCACCGCAGCCGATGCCGGCGATGTTCAGCTTCTCGTTGGGCGACTGGTAGCCCAGCGCTTTCAGCGAAGGCACCCTGGCCAGACTCGCCGCACCCGCGGCCATGACGGTCTTGCGGATGAAACTACGACGAGAACTTTGATTGGTTCTGGTCTTCATGAGCGACTCCTAGTCGGTCGTTTCTTGGGTTCGGGTACGACTGCGGTCCACTGTAGTTCGAATGACGCCGCTGTGAATGCAAAGAAACTGTAAACTAGCCTCCCGCGTACGTCCCTGCGCATCTCCCCGGGAGACTACCAGAAATGGGAATCCTCCTGGGCCAGGCTAGCTTTCGGAAGGCACCGGCCGGGGACACCTCCGAGTTGGTGCAGGGCCAGCCCCTCGGCCCGGACAGCTGGCAGTTCTTCGTAAAGGTCTCGTATCTCTTCCGCTTTTGACGACGCCGGGCTGGTTTGACATCTCTTCACTTTGTCGAGCGGCAGCTGTTCGCTAGGCTGTGGCAGCACGTTCAGACACAGAGAGGAGTTGCACATGCGGGATCGCCGCTTCGTTGTCGCCCTCGTGACTCTCCTGACCTCGGCGGCGTTGCTGGGGTCATCCGCGAGCGGCAACGCCCCGAAGGGCGAGCGCTACTGGCCCAAATGGCGAGGGCCTCTCATGACCGGCGTCGCTCCCCATGCCACTCCCCCGGTCGAGTGGAGCGAGACGAAGAACATCCGTTGGAAGGTCGAGATCCCGGGCAAGGGCTCCGCGACCCCGGTCGTCTGGGGCGACCGTATCTACGTGCTCACCGCCGTGGCGACCGGGGACCCCGTGGCGGTCGCCCCGGCGCCAGCCCCCGAGCCCGGCCAACGACGACGTGGCCCCCGCGGCATCACGCCGGAACACGTCCAGAAGTTCGTGATCCTCGCCCTCCAGCGCAGCGACGGCAAGGTCCTGTGGGAGCGCGTGCTGCGGGAAGAGCTGCCCCACGAGGGGATGCACCAGACCGGCACCTGGGCCTCGTCCTCGGCCGCCACCGACGGCGAGATGATCCTGGCCTTCTTCGGCTCCCGAGGCCTGTACGCCCTCGACATGGCCGGCAAGCCGCTCTGGGAGAGAGACCTCGGGGCGATGACGGTCAAGCTGGGGTTCGGGGAGGGCAGCACACCCGCCCTCGGGGACGATCGCGTCATCGTGCAGTGGGACCACGAGGGCGAGTCGTTCATCGTCGCGCTCGACCGCAAGACGGGCCAGGAGCTGTGGCGCCGCGCGCGCGAGGAGGGCACGTCCTGGGCCAGCCCGCTCCTCGTCGAGCACGCCGGAAGGACCCAGGTCGTGACGAGCGCCACGAACAAGGTCCGTGCCTACGATGCGGAGTCCGGGGACGTGATCTGGGAGACGCAAGGGATGACCCAGAACGCTATCCCCACCCCGGTGCACCGCAACGGCTCGGTGATCTTGACCAGCGGCTTCCGGGGCAACGCGCTCCTTGCAGTGAACCTCGCCGAGGCTCGGGGTGACATCTCGGCCTCCCCGGCGATCACCTGGAAGTTCGACCGCGACACGCCCTACGTGCCGTCTCCGCTGCTCTACGGTGACGAGCTCTACCTCCTGAAGGGCAACAACGGCATGCTCTCCTGCTTCAACGCCACGACGGGAGAACGACACTATGGACCGACTCGGCTGGAGGGCGTCTCCAACGTCTACGCCTCGCCGGTGGGGGCTGACGGACGCATCTACGTCGCAAGCCGCGACGGCACGACCGCGGTGATCCAGCGCGGCCCCGAGTTCAAGACCCTGGCCACGAACACGTTGGATGATGGGTTCGATGCATCGCCGGTCGCGGTCGACTCCGAGCTCTATCTTCGCGGCCAACGATTTCTCTACCGTATCTCCGAGTAGTCTCTTGTCGAATCAAAGGAGGAGAACCATGAAGAGCACGATCGCCCTCACCATCTTCGCTGCCGTCGCCGCCGGCACCGCTCTCGCCCACCCACACTTCAACAAGACCGTGACGGCGTCGCTGCCGGGGGGTGTCGAAGCGAAGATCACCTACAACACCACGCCCGCCAACGAAGGACGGGCCGCCAGCGCGGCCGTCGGGCAGTTCGTGACGCCGCGGGGGCCCGTTCTCGAGCTCTCCGGCGACGTGGAGGTCGGCGATGTCTCCCTCGTGGCCGGGCAGTACACGATTGGCGTCATCAAGAACGCCGAGGACGACTGGACCCTCGCCCTCTATCCGGGACGCCTCGGCCGCGGAGACACGCCCGACGCGGCCAAGGTGATTCGCCTCGACTCGGTGCTCTCGAAGGACAAGGGCAGCGCCGGCCACATGCTGCTCGACATCACGCCGGGGGATGGAAAGTTCGAGGGCAAGGCCGTCCTCACGCTGCGCTTCGGCTCGCTGCACCTGGCCGGGGCGCTGAGCTGAGGTCGCTCGAGCTCGAGGGCCTGCGAAAGGGGCTGTCGGGCAGCAAGGTGCTGCTCGCCTCACCCGACCACGCGGCAGACTACAGCTAACCCGCCTTCCCGAGGGCCGGCGACCGGGAGCACCTCGCCCGCGAGATGGTGGGTTCGCTCGCGGGCGAGGCGTAAAGGTCAGGCGAACTGGTTGATGTCCATTCCGAAGTCGTAGACCTCCTCGGACTGCAGGAGCTCTTCCCACGTGATCGGCTTGCCGGTGTAGGCCGCCTCACGCCCGAGGATCGCCGTCAGGGCCGACTCGGCGCCCAGGGTCGCCTCGTTGATGTGCTTGCCGGTGACGATGCTCTCGATGAACGCTTTCTGCTTGTTGGGGTCCGCATCGTCCAGGGCGCCGGAGAAGTTGCCCGCCGCTGCGTCGTCCAGGCTGGTGCCCTCGGGTGCGCGCAGGCCCGGGAACTCCCAGGGCGTCTGACCGTCGATGCGCACCGGAGAGCTGTAGCGCGCCTCGGCGACGCCGTGGCTGCCGGAGTACTGCATCGCCACGCCCCACGCCTTGGTGCCGAACTGCGTGGACGCGAAGCTGATGTTCACGCCGTTGTCGTAGGTGTACACGGCGTTGAAGTGACTCCAGCAGTCGCCGTCGTCCATCCGTCCGGCCCGTCCGCCTTGCGCGCTGGCCATGACGGGATGGCCGTCGAGCACCCAGTTGGTGACGTCGATGACGTGGATGTTCTGCTCGACGATGATGTCGCCAGACAACGCGCGGTCCCACACCCAGTTTCGCAGCCGACGCTCGTCCGGTGAGGCGTCCGGCGTGGGCTCCCGCCGCAGCGCCGACGCGAAGTAGTTGATCAGGCCGGTGACGGGCTTGCCGATCTGCCCGTTGTGGATCCGCTCCACCAGCGCGACGTAGGCAGAGGCGTGCCGGATCTGAAAACCCACCGCAAGGCTGACCTTGTCGCCGGCCTTCTTGCCCAGCTCCATCACGTTCTTGCACCCGGGCACGTCCACGGCCACGGGCTTCTCGAGGTAGATGTGCTTCCCCGAATCGATGGCCGCTTCGAGGTGCTGGGGGTGGAAGTAGGCCGGCGTGGCGATGTAGACGGCGTCCACGTCGTCGCTGGCCAGCAGCCCCTCGTACGCCTTGGGCCCGCGGAACATGTTGGAGGCGTCGATCGACGACTTCCCGAACTCGGCGGAGACCTTGTCCAGTCGCTCCTTGCCTCTCTTCAAGCGGTCGTCGAATATGTCGCCGATGGCCGTGACCCTGGCACTGGTGTGCTCCAAGAAAGACGATGTCACGTGGGTGCCCCGGCCGCCGCAGCCGAGGAGCCCGAGGCACACCGCGGAGTTGGCCTCCGTGCCCCACACCAGCTCCGGTTTGATGATCATGGCGCTGGCGGCGGCAGCGGCGCCCACGAACTCGCGCCGGCCGACCTTGTTGTCAGTCACATCACTCATCGCATTTTCTCCTTCTGCCTTGCAGGCCTCGAGTCGAAAGACCGCGAGCTCCCGCGGCCCTCACGTCGTCGTGGCGTGTGGCGGTTCCTGGGTGCGCGTCCCTCGGTTCCTGGTCTCCGAGGCTCGAGCAAGGCCCCATTCTATGTTCCCTGAGGCCCCTTCCCGCAAGATCCGACCGCCTCAGGGTTGATTCGTCGGATCCATGGGCATCCGCCAAGGGGCCGGGCGAGCCGGCACCAGACTCCGGGGCTCGAGGGCCCCATGTTGAGAAAGTGTCGCCTGGAGGCCCTACTCCCGGTCGGCCAGGGCCGCTTTCGGGCTCTTTTCGATGTCGCGCTTCAGCGCGGATGAAACCTCGAATCCGCACTCCGCGGCCCGCTCGAGTGCGGCCCGGGCCTCCGGCAGTCGATCCATCCGCATGTAGACCACGGCCAGGTTGTTG
Organism: Vicinamibacteria bacterium; assembly: GCA_963578825.1. Taxonomy (GTDB): domain Bacteria; phylum Acidobacteriota; class Vicinamibacteria; order Fen-336; family Fen-336; genus JAJDNS01. Next base: position 9,871 of record CAUZDW010000028.1, on the reverse strand, counting down.
TGGGCCGGGCCGAACTCCGGGGAACCCTCCACGACCTCGAGGAGGGAGCGCTCGCCTCCTCGAGTCGGCCCGCGAGCAACTGGGCACTGCCCAGCGAGAAGGACAGCTCGGTCGGCACCACCGCGGTGCCTGAAAGGCTCCCCCGGTTGCGCTCGATCTGGTTGATCTGTTGTTCGACCCGCGTGATTGCGGAGAAGCTCGACCCCTCTCCCTGGCCGCTGAAGGCCTGCTCGGCGGCCCGGAGGCCGTCGATATAGTTGCGCAGCTCCTCGATGCTGCGCGCGTTCCTCGTCTCGGCCTCCGAGGCGGCGGTCCGCTCAGCGGCGGCCAGATGCTCGATGGCTCTCTTGCTGTTCGAAAAAGACTCGCAGGCCGCCGCGTATTGACGCTGCCCCATCTGAGCCTTGCCCAGGCCGTAGTGGGCGACCGCTAGGAGGGGCTCGAGATAGAGAGCCGAGGTGAACTCGCGCTGGGCGACCGTCCACTCTTTCTTGTCGAGCGCCGCCCGGCCGGCGTCCAGGTGTTTCTGTGCCTCGTGGAGATCGGTGGCGCCGGGCAGCCGGGCCGCGAGAAGCAGGAGAAGCAGGAGAAGCAATGCCAGCAGCCATCGCGAGCCTCTGTGCACTCACACCTCCTCTATCGGGCCTGCCCTTGGCGGCGCTTTGGGTGGTTGCCCGACTGCATCGACGTCGATGTCGGCAGGGTACGCCTCGAGGCTCGACGTCGGTGTGAGATGCCCAACAGAGTTGGCATTTGTGGGTGGGGCCGCATTCCCCGGGCCGCACAGGTAGAATGGCCGCCACGGGACGAGAGGCTCGCGCTGGGCCGTCGACGCAGGGACTGAAGAGGAGGGAACCATGACCAACGGGACACGACAGGGCGCCCCGCCCCAGGGCAAGAAGGGGCTGTCGGTTCTCGCGTGGATCGCCATCGGGTGCGGTGGGATCGTCGTTCTCGGCGGGATCGCGTTCACCCTGATCGGCTGGCTCGCGGTCAGCAAGATGAAGGACGTGGCCTCCGACTTCGAAAGCAACCCGACCAGGGCCGCCGCCGAGCTCATGGTGCGGATGAACCCCGAGCTCGAGATGGTCGAGAGCGACGAGGACGCCGGAACCCTCACCGTGAGAGAGAAGAGCTCGGGCAAAGTCATCACCTTCAACTATCAGGACATCGAGCAGGGACGGATCTCCTTCGAGACGGACCAGGGGACGGTGGAGATCAGCGGCCAGCCCCAGGGCGATGAGGGCGTCATGACCATCTCCACCGCCGACGGGAAGACTCAAATCGGTGGAGGCGGCGAAGTTCCGAACTGGATCCCGGCTCATCCGTCGACGACCACCCGGAAGTCCCTCTATCGAGCCACGGGTCCCAAGGGCGATTCCGGCCACGCGGCCTTCAGCGTTGCCGCCGCCGCCGACGATGTGGTGACCTTCTCCAAGACCGAGCTGGAGAACATGGGCTACACCGTCACCGTCGCGTCGTTCTCGGGCGGCGAGGGCTCGGTCTCGGTGGTGAGCGGGCAGAAGGACGGCGGGAGCATCGTGGCCTCCGTCAACGAAAAAGACGGGGGCGCCGAGGTCACCGTCCAATACAGCAGCGGCTCCTAGCCAGGGCCTCCGTCCAGCTGGTTACTCGCCGAACCTGATGCCCTGGGCCAGGGGCAGCTCCGTGGAGTGGTTGATCGTGTTGGTCTGCCGGCGCATGTAGGCCTTCCACGAGTCGCTGCCCGACTCACGGCCGCCACCGGTCTCCTTCTCGCCGCCGAACGCCCCGCCGATCTCGGCGCCGCTCGTGCCGATGTTGACGTTGGCGATCCCGCAGTCGCTCCCTGCTACCGAGAGGAACTGCTCGGCCTCGAGGAGGTTCTGCGTGAAGATCGCCGAGCTGAGCCCCTGGGGCACGCCGTTGTGCAGGGCGATCGCCTCGTCCAGCGTCTCATACCGAATGATGTAGAGGATGGGCGCGAAGGTCTCCTCCTGGACGATGGCGAAGTCGTTGCTGGCCTCGACGATGGCCGGCGTGACGTATCCACCGCCGGGGTACTCCTTGCCGCTCAGGCGCTCCCCGCCGCACACGACGGTGCCGCCCTCCTGCCGGGCTCGATCGAGGGCGGCCATCATGTCGTCCACCGCGCCGGTGTCGACCAGGGGGCCCATCAACGTGCCCTCGTCCAGCGGGTTTCCGATGCGCACCTGGGCGTAGGCCTTCTTCAGCCTCTTGATCAGCGTGTCGGCGATCGACTCGTGGACGATGATGCGCCGCGTGCTGGTGCACCGCTGCCCGGCGGTTCCCACCGCGCCGAAGAGGATCGCCGGCACCGCCAGCTCCAGATCCGCGTTTTCGGTGACGATGATCCCGTTGTTGCCACCCAGCTCGAGAATGGTTCGGGCAAGCCGCTTGTGGACCACCTCGCCGACCCGATAGCCCATCCGGCAGCTTCCGGTGGCCGAGACCAGGCGGACCCGTGGATCGGACAGAAGCGCTTCGCCCACGGTGCTCCCGCGTCCGATCGCGAGGCTGAAGATGGCCGGATCGACGTCGTTCTCCCGGCAGATGCGCTCCGCAATCCGCGTGCAGGCGATGGCGGTCAGGGGCACCTTCGAAGATGGCTTCCAGAGAGTGGCATCCCCGCAGACGGCGGCCAGGGCGCAGTTCCAGGACCAGACGGCCACCGGGAAGTTGAACGCGGAGATGACCCCAACGACACCCAGGGGATGCCACTGCTCGTACATGCGGTGGCCGGGCCGTTCGGAATGCATGGTGAGGCCGTAAAGCTGGCGGGAGAGACCCACGGCGAAGTCGCAGATGTCGATCATCTCCTGGACCTCGCCCTCGCCCTCGGCTCGGATCTTTCCCATCTCGAGTGTGACGAGTGCTCCCAGGGGGGCCTTCAGCTCACGCAACGCGTTGCCGAGCTGGCGCACCACTTCGCCGCGCCGGGGGGCGGGGAGCGCCCGCCACCCGAGGAAGGCCTCGTGCGCCCGTGCGGCCACCGTGTCGTACTCCGCGAGGGCCACCTGCGTGACTCTCCCGAGAGGGCTCCCGTCGATGGGTGTCCGGACCTCCAGGGACTCCCCGCTGCCGAGCCACTCGCCGCAGAATCCGCCGGGATGCTCGTCCGTGATGCCGAGCTGCTCGAGAATCTCTTTCATCGAATCGCCTCCAAGTGCGACCGTCAGTGTCGATTCTAGCAACCGGCATCGACAGATGCCGCCCGACCGTTGTGCCCGCTACTCCCCAGCGGCGCGCATGGCCCCGAGTCCGGCTTCGAGACGCTTGATCTCCTTCCGGACCTCGGCGCTGTGGGCGGGGCCTTCCTCCTGGATGTGACGCAGGGCCTCGAGACGAGGGGAACCACCCACAGGGCGTGGACGAGCGTTTGGCGGCTCAGGCGACGCGAGACGGTCCACGCGCCGATCGCGATGAGGCCTGCCGCCAGGGCTCGCGAGAAGCAGGCCAGCGAGCCCGGTCACGACGTCGTCCTCTTCGAGGCCCGATCGACCAGGCGTCGGAGCTCCCGCAGCTCCGCGCGCGAGAGGCTCCCCGCGCTGACGAGCTGGGTGATGAGGGGTGTGAGGGAGCCGTCGCAGAGCTCGTCGGCGGTGTCGCGCAAGCGCAGGGCCACGAGCTCCTCGCGCTGCACCGCTGCGCTGAACACGTTCTGGCGTCCTTCGGCGCGCCGGGTCACGTGTCCCTTGCCCTCGAGCCGCTCGAGGAGCTTCTGCACGGTGGCATACTCCGACGTGCCTCCGCTGGGGTAGAGGCTGTCGGCGAGGGTGCGGATGGTCGCCGGTCCGTCGCCCCAGAGGGACCGCAACACGTCGAGCTCGGCGTCCGTCACGTCCCGCGGGCGTCGCGCCATGAAGGTCCTCCCGGCAGGCCGGGTCTCCACTCTCGAGATCGCAGCAGCTCAGACGTCTTGTCTGAGAAGCTAAGACGCGACGTCTGATTTGTCAAGCGCCGGGACTGAATCCAATCGGTTGAACGTTCCGTCAGACAACCAGGGGAACGCCGTCGGACCACAGGGAGCCGTTCCGGCGCATCGGCTTGCCCTGCTCGAGGAGGACGGCTTCGTCGTGATGGTAGATCTCGATCGGCCCCCCCTCGAGGAGCTCGTAGCGGACACCCTCCTGGTCCAACCCCACCTCGAAGAGGCTGTCCCGGGCGGTCAGGCGGAAGCGCATCTGGATGTCCTTCGTGGGCAGCTGGGGACGGAAGCGAAGGGTTCCACCGACCTCCCGGAGGCCGGCCATGCCGTAGACCAGCGCCAGCCACGTGCCTCCGATCGAGGCAATATGGGCGCCGTCCTTCACGTTGCCGCCGAGATCCGCAAGGTCGACCAGAGCGGCGTGGCGGAAGTAGCTCCACGCCTTCTCGCGGTGTCCGACCTCCATTGCCAGGATGGCCTGGACGCAGGCGGAGAGCGACGAGTCGCCGGTGGTGAGCGGATCGTAGTAGTCGAAGTTCCTGCGCTTCTCCTCCTTCGTGAACTCGTCGTTCAGGAGGAACATCGCCAGCACCACGTCCGCCTGCTTGATGACCTGGTGGCGGTAGATCACCAGAGGATGGAAGTGGAGGAGCAGAGGGAAGCAGTCCTTCGGCGTCCCCTCGAGGTCCCACTTTTCACGGCGCAGAAACGCGTCGTCCTGGGGATGGATCCCGAGCTCCTCGTCGTAGGGGACGTACATCTTCTCAGCGGCTCGCGCCCACTCGGCAGGCTCTTCGTCCTCGAGCCCGGTCTGGTGCACGAGGTGCTCGTACCTCTCCGGATCCTCCGCCTTCACCCTGGCCACCGTCTCGGCGGCATATCGGAGGTTCTCCCGCGCCATGAGGTTGGTGAATGCGTTGTTGTTGACGACCGTGGTGTACTCGTCCGGCCCGGTCACCGCGTGGATCTCGAACCGACCGCCCTTCCTCTGGGAGAAGAAACCCAGGCCTCGCCACATCCGGGCGGTCTCGACCAGCATCTCTGCGCCCCGGCCGAAGAGGAAGCGCCAGTCCCGGCTGAGCTCGCAGTACTGGCGGATGGCGTGGGCGATGTCGGCGTTGATGTGGTATTGCGCCGTCCCCGCAGCGTAGTAGGCGGAGGCCTCCTCGCCGTTGATCGTTCGCCAGGGAAACAGCGCCCCCTTCTCGCCCATCTCCCGGGCGCGTGCCCGCGCCTTGTCGAGCATGTTGTAGCGGAAGCGGAGCAGGTTCCGGGCGATGCGAGGCTCGGTGTAGATGAGGAAAGGGAGCACGTAGATCTCGCCGTCCCAGAAGTAGTGCCCCTCATAGGTGTCCCCGGTGAGACCTCGGGCCGCCACCCCCACTCCCTCGGCCCGGGCGGTGGCCTGCATGAGCTGGAAGATGTTCCAGCGAATGACCTGCTGCACGGCAATGTCGCCCGTGATCTCGAAATCGGCCCTGTGCCAGAAGCCATCGAGGTGGGATCGTTGAGCGGCCTCGATCGCGGCAAACCCCCGTCCTCGAGCCCGGTCGAGGGTGCGCTCGGCCCGGTCGCAGAGGTCGCCGATGGCAGCGCTGCGAGAGGTGTGATACGTGATGAACTTGACGAGGCGGATGGTCTCGCCCGGCTTCGCATCGACCGCGAGGACAAAACGGGCCGTGTCCTCCGAGATATAGTTCCGCTCCTCGAACGGGCAAGACGTCTCGACGACGTGTTGCACACCGCACGCCACCCTCATGTCGCTGCGAACGGTGCGGTGGGCGAGTATCTGCCGTCGTCCCCCCGACTCGTGCCGGGCGGGAACGAGGGGGCGAGCCTCGAAAGAGCGGGTCTTGCGGGGGTCCCAGTTTTCGCTTTGACCGGGCGGTGTGTAGACGACCTCCGACGAGAGGACCACCGGGGCGCTGTCGTCGAGGAGGGTCACTTCGAACAGGATGGCCGCCAGGTGGCGCTCCTCGAGAGAGACCAGGCGCCGCGAGCGAACCTTGACCCGCTTGCCGACGGGAGTGGCCCAGATGAGCTCCCGATCGAGGGTGCCCGTGCGGAAGTCGATCGCTCGCTCGTACTCCACGAGCCGAGCCATGGGCAGGTGGAGCGGCTCGTCGTCGACGAACAGCCGGATGAGCCTCGCGTCGTGGAGGTTCAGCATGGTCTGACCCGTCTTCGCGAAGCCGTACGCGTCCTCGCCGTAGACGATCGGCCACGTCTCGTGGAAGGCGTTCACGAAGGTGCCCGGCTGGAAAACCGGCGCCTTCTCGTCGAAGGTGCCCCGGATGCCGAGGTAGCCGTTGGACGTGGCGAACACCGTCTCCATCTGGGCGACGTACTGCGGGGCGAACGCCTTCTCGACGAGCCGCCACTCCTCGGGAGGGTAGATGTGGGGGGGAAGCCCGGTCCGGGTGCGTCGCTGCATCATTGGCTGTTCAGTCCTCCCTGGGCACGAGTACGCCCAGATCGTCGACGACGAGGTGGGCCCCGGCCGCGCTCAGGGCCTCAGGGTCACCCTCCCGATCGACGCCGATCACCAGGCCGAAGTGGCCGGCGACGCCTGCCTCCACGCCGGCCAGGGCGTCCTCGACGACCACCGCCTTCTCCACCGTCACACCCAGCTCCCGAGCCGCCTCGACAAACGTGTCCGGCCGGGGCTTGCCCGGCAGCTTCAGCTTCGCGGCCACCACACCGTCGACGCGGATCTCGAAGAGATCGAGGAGCCCGGCCGCGCGCAGGACCGCCTCCGCGTTCTTGCTCGAGGAGACGATGGCCTGACGCACGCCCAGCTTCCGGAGGTAGTGGACGAGCTTCACCGAGCCGTCGTAGACCTCCACGCCGTCGGTGGCCAGGACCTCCTGGATGAGCTCATTCTTCCGGTTCCCGAGGCCGCAGACCGTCTTCTCGTCAGGGCCGTCCGAGGGCTCGCCCCGGGGCAAGTCGATGCCCCGGGACTTCAGGAAGGTGGCGACGCCGTCGTAGCGCGGTCTTCCGTCCACGTAGGGCTTGTAGTCGCCCTCGATCTCGAAGGGCACGAACGGCGTTCCGGTCTGGTGGGCGCGCTCGGTGAGGAACTCGTCGAACATCTTCTTCCAGGACGCGGAGTGGACGGTCGCAGTGGCCGTGATGACGCCGTCGAGGTCGAAGAGGACCGCGTCGAAGCGTTTCCAGTCGACCTTGCTCTCGCCGATGATCATGCCCCCTCCTTCGGCACCGGCCAGGAAACGGCCTGGAAGCCTCGCCTCAAGACTATCCGATCGGTTCCTTCGATGCGGAGACTAGTCCAGTCGATAGATCTCGCGAATATGATCGAGAGCCTCGACGAACGGGATCTCCAGGTCCCGGAGCAGGCCCTCATCGAGGTGATAGACCCACCCGTGAACCGTGGGGAAGCCGTGGCGGCGGTAGCTTTTCTGGACGAAGGCCGTCTTGATGACGTTGACGCACTGCTCCTGGACGTTGAGCTCGACGAGGCGATCATAGCGAGCCGCTTCGTCGGCGATCGAATCGAGCTCTTCGGCGTGAAGCCGGTACACGTCGCGGACCTCGCGGAGCCAGCCATTGAGGACTCCCATGTCCGTGGGCTGCATCGCTGCCTGCACGCCGCCGCAACCGTAGTGTCCGCACACGACGATGTGCTCGACCTTCAGGAGCTCCACGGCGTATTGGATGACGGCGTTGGCGTTGGCGTCGATGTTGACGACGAGATTCGCCACGTTGCGATGGACGAAGACCTCCCCGGGCTCGAGTCCCATGATCTCGTTGGCCGGGACCCGGCTGTCCGCGCAGCCGATGTAGAGAAACGCAGGCGCCTGTCCCCGGGCAAGATGGGCGAAGAAATCAGGATCTCTGGCCCGCTTCTCTTCCACCCAGCGCCTGTTGTTCTCGAACACCTTTCGATAGAGCTCTTCTGTCATTGTGCCGGGTTCAGAAGTCGATGCCGAGCGTCACGGCAAGGACGACGGCCCCCACCTAGTGCCCATCCTCGCGAACGAAGTCGACATCCACCGCGGGCGCGATGGTGTATCTTTCGCCGACCCCCTGGTTGTAGGCCACGCCGAAGCGCCAGAGAAAAAGGTTCTCCTCCGTGGGGGGGAATCCGTCCTCCAGGCTGCCTGCAGACCCGTCCTCGTGCTCGTCGCCGCGTCGCCGCGTTGCCGTGGCTTGAGCTCGAGCCCCGGCCCCGCGAGCAGCCTGAATCCGCTTCTGTGGCGGTAGACGAGAGGAGCCACCAGCACCCAGGCGTCGACCTCGTTGATGTACTCGACCGCCAGGATGGCCCCGAAGCCGGGGTTGAAGAGGCGCTCGTACTCGGCACCGAGGGTGAAGAACCTGTCTTGCTCCTCGCTCTCGTAGGTGCCGCCGATGGTGATCCCGAGGGCGTTACGATGGAAGTGCTCCTCGCCGTGCGCTTCGTGCGCGGCCGGCTCATGGGGCGCCGCCTGATCTTGAGCTGCCGCGGGGACTGCTGCGAACCACGCGGCCATCATCAGAAGTGCGGTGCGCGTTGCGATCCGAGTCAGCTCCAAACGTGTTCCTCCTCGTCGGCACCGCCCTGCACACTCTGAGGCGGCGCACTCCGCGCCGCCGGGCGCGAGACTGCCGTGACGACTCAGGATACCCGCTAGCAGACCATGCTGCACTCCGCGTGCTATCGGTCCAGAAGCCCGAGACCCTCCATCCACTGAGCGCACAGGCCGGGCCACTGGGAGAGCACGGGGTCCTCGGGGGCGAGGCCTACGCCGTGCCGCCCGTGGGCGAAGACGTGCATCTCCGCCGGGACGCCCGCCTTCTTGAGCGCTTCGAAGAACAGGATGGAGTTCATGACGGGCACTGCGGCGTCGTCGTCCGTGTGGAAGAGGAAGGTGGGCGGCGTTCGCGGGGTGACCTGAAGCTCGGAGCTCATCTTCCAGACGAGGACGGGGTCGGGGTCTTGACCGAGGAGGTGGCGACGGGAGCCGGAGTGGGTGGCCACGGTCGAAAGCGAGATCACCGGATAGCAGAGAACGGCGAAGTCGGGCCGGGAGCTCGTGCGCTCGACGGGATCCCCCGACTCCGGGTCGCCGGTGTCGAAGTGCGTGGCTGCGGACGCCGCCAGGTGGCCCCCGGCGGAGAAGCCGAGGATTCCGATGCGGGTGGGATCGACGCCCCATTCTTCGGCCCGGGCACGCACCGTGCGGATGGCCCTCTGCGCATCCTGGAGCGGGGCGGGATGCTGGTATCGGGGACCGAGGCGGTACTGCACGACGAAGGCGGACACGCCGAGGGAGTTGAGCCATTCGGCGACCTGCTTGCCCTCGTGATCGGCCGCCACGACCCGGTAGCCGCCTCCCGGACAGACGACCACAGCGGCGCCGCTCGCCGTCTCCACCGGGGCTCGATAGACGGTGATCTTCGGCTGGTCCGCGGGCTCCGACCCCACGGCGCCCGGGGCGCTGCCGTTCCAGAGGAGGTGGGACTCGCGATCGCCATGGGCCGTGTCGACGTTGGTGATCTCGTAGCGGGGCGTCTCCTGCGCGATCGACGCGGTTGGCGACAATAGCGCGAGCGTGGCCAGGGCGGCGACGATGGCCGTGTCCCGGAAGCTGTTCGTTTCGAGCGTGGACATGCAAACCTCCTCTGGCGCCTCTCCAACCGGCCGATGCTAACCCAGCCGGGGCCGGGAGCTGTCGCCGGGCTCGAATGTAAGCTGGCGTGAGGGAGGGAGGAGTCCATGAGTCGGAACGGAATGACGCTTCAGGACACCCGCCTTCGCCGAGGGCTTCCTGTGACCTTCATCCTGGCAGCGCTGTACGCCCTCACAGCGCGTCCTCACGCTGCAGTACGTCACAGCGGAGCGGGTGCGGTCCTGGCCCGCATTATTCATCGGGCATGCGGGATTGAGTTCAGGCGTGTACTTGCACCGATCATTTGAGGAGTAGCAGCCGAGTGCAC
>CAUZDW010000027.1:0-52078 GCA_963578825.1 Vicinamibacteria bacterium | reverse complement strand
TCTTGTCGTTGTCCAGCGTCAGCTGGTGGTTCTTGCCGTCCTCCCCCATCCGAAGGAAGACCCCGCTGTCGGCGGGCTCGTCCAACTTGATGTCAAACTCGATGATGTAGTCCTTATAGAGCTTGTCGGTGGCCAGGAAGCCACCCTTGCCGGGGGGATCCTGGTCGCCCATTAGGACGCCGTCGACGACTTCCCACTTGCCTCCCCGATAGTCTTCGGGCACGCCCATCGGCTTGTGCCAGCCGTCCATGGTCTTGCCGTCGAAGATCACGACGCTCTCCGCCTGCGCGGCTCCCCCCGCGGGAAGAGCGACCAGACCCATCAACAGAAGGGCCCCCAGGCCCAGCAGTGCTCCCGCACCCGTCGCTTGGTTCTTCATGGACGGGATTGTGTCACAAGGCGGACCACAACCCAAGGGTTTCGGCGGCCCCGCCGATCCCGGCGCGGGTGCGTCCCACGTCCCACGACGACGGGTCACGCCGCGGGCTCATAGCCGCGGCGTGGTAGCCTCCTGCCACTGGAGCGACGATGTCCACGCCTGCGAAAAGCGCCATGGCGCGCGCGGAGGAGTTCCTCCGCGACGGCGGCAAGTTCCACCTCGGGTCGCTCGTCACCGAGGGGTCTCATCCCCGGTCGCGGCAGCTGACCCAGGTGGCCCGGGGCGACGCTGCCGACGGCCTCGCCATCCTCTTCGACGTCGACCGCGACGTGGTGGAGACCTACGATCGCTGGTCGCGGTCCGGCCAGCCCGAGGAGCTGCGGGACCTGGTCCTCGCCACCCTCCAGGGCGGGGGACGTCTCTTCTTCACCGGGTGCGGCGCCACCGGCCGGCTGAGCATCCAGCTGAGCTCGATCTGGCGCACGTTCTGGCAGGATCGGCGGGAGCGCGGCCTCTCGAGCCCCCCTCCGGACACCTGGGAGGCCCGTGCCTCGAGCGTGATGGCAGGGGGCGACTACGCTCTCGTCAAATCGGTGGAGGGGTTCGAGGATTTCGCGCCCTTCGGACGCAAGCAGATCGCCGACCTGGGCGTGTCGAAGGGCGACATGGTGTTCGCCATCTCCGAAGGCGGCGAGACCTCGTTCGTCATCGGCACCGCATGGGAGGGCCTGGAGAAGGGCGCCACGGTGGTGTTCGTCTACAACAACCCTGACGAGGTCCTGCGAGCCGACGTCGGGAGGAGCCGGGAGGTCCTGGACGAGCCCCGGATCCGCAAGGCCAACCTCACCACCGGGCCCATGGCCATCACCGGCTCGACCCGCATGCAGGCCACCAGCATCGAGCTCATCGCCCTGCTCACCGTCCTGGAGATGACCCTCCGGGACGTTGTCGGGGCGGGGGTCGAAGCGGGAGTCGGCCCGTCCTCGACCGTTCCCGACGAGATGAGGGCGGGCCTGCGGGCGCTGCACGCGGAGCTCGTGAGCGAGAGCCATCGGCGCGATCTTGCTCGCCTGGTGACGGCCGAGGAGGAGGTCTACAGGAAGGGAGCCCGGACGTCCTACTTCGCCGACTCCCTGGCGGTGGACGTGCTCACCGACACCACGGAGCGGAGCCCGACTTTCTGCACACCCTCCTTCCGGCAGTGGGACGACGAGGAGGCCGCGGAGTCGTGGGCGTTCCTCTTCACCCCGGCGCCCACCACGGAGGAAGCCTGGACGCGGCTCCTCCGCCGCGACCCTGAGACGATCGAGTGGACGGACGAGGACCTGCGCACCCTGCTCGACGAGGACGCAGCGGAGCGGCAGGGCGCGGTCCTCCACGAGATCGGCCACCGTGAGCTGATGCGCTTCCGCATCGGCCTCGACGGCCTGGCCGACCGCCCGGCGCGACCCGGCGACGGCGTCACAGCCGTGTTGGCGGAGCGGGACCTCCCCCTTCTCGAGGAAGGCGGCGCCTTCGCGCGAGCGCTCGCGAGAGCCCGTGAGGCGGGGGCGGTGACGGCAGTGATCGGGGTTGGACGCCGGGAGGCCCTCACGCGGCTCGGGGCCACGGCGGGGGGAGGCGACACCCTCGTTGTGGGTCTCGAGGTCTCGCCCACGCCGTTCCTCCTCGATCCCCTGACCCGGGTCGGCGCAAAAATGCTGCTGAATGCGCTCTCGACCTGCACCATGGTCCGCCTCGGGCGCGTCCTCGAGAATCGGATGATCTGGGTGGTCCCGAGCAACCTCAAGCTCGTCGACCGCTCCATCCGCTACATCCAGGACCTGGCCGGCGCCTCCTACGAGGACGCCTGCCGGGCGCTGTTCGAGGTCGTCGAATACGTCGAGCCCCGGCGTCGGGCGGGAAAGGCCTATCCCGCGCCGGTGGGCGTGGCCTCGATGCACCTGCGCCACGGCCTCGGCCTGGAGGAGGCGGAGGCCCGGCTCGCCCAGGGGCTCGCCGGCGACGTCGCGAAGCCCCTGGGGTAGTCGTCCGGTGTCAGGCGGTCTGTGCCAGGCTCGGCTGGTAGGGGCGCCCGGTCTGAAACTCGAGCTCGCTGCCGAGGTACCGGGCCAGGGTCCCCATTCCCGACAACATCGTCTTCGCCTCCGCCTGGGAGTTGTAGTTCGTATTCGTGTTGAGGTCGTACGCATAGACCTCGCTCTGGCGATCGGCGATGAGCTCGAGGGCCGCCACGTGGACGCCGTGCTCTTCGAGGAGCTGGGGGACCCGGTCGAGGATCGGGTGATGAAAATCGCTCAGGATCTCGAACCGCGGCCGCGAGGCCTCGGTGGTCGGGCAGAAGGCGTCTCCCACCTCGCAGGCGTCGGCGGGGCACAGCTCGAACCCGTCCGACGTGTTCACACGGACCGCGTAGAGGAACTCCCGGCCCACGAACTCGCAGCGGATGATGGTGGCGTCCGGAGACTCGATGTACTCCTGCAGGAGAAGGATGCCGTCGATCGGTGCCTCGAAGTCCTCGCTCTCGAGATGCCTCTGGAGCGCCTCGACGCTTCGGAACAAGCTGACGCCCAGCCCCTTGCCACCGCGGTTGTGTTTAGTGATAAAGGGGCCGTCGAACTCCCGGGCGGCCTCGAGGGCGGCGGCACGACCGACGGTGGCCAGGGTCCTGGGCGTGCGAATCCCATGGTCCCCGAGGGCCGCGTACTGAGCCACCTTGCTGATCTCGAGACGCAGCGCCCCGCTCCCGTTGAGCACCCGGCGCCCGTGCCCCTCGAGCCAGGCCAGGACCGCCCCGGTGAGCTCGGCGGAGTAGCGGTGATCCCGGGTGTGGGAGGACGCGCTCATGCGGCTGTAGAAGACGCCCTCGGGCGGCGCCTTGGAGAGATCCAGGGTCCCTTCGTTCAGGAACCAGTCCCGGTAGGGGACGCCGAGGGCGTCGAGCTGCTGGTAAAGCGGAGCGGTCCACTCCTGGTTTTCGTGGATGACGTGAACGTGGGACATGGCGGCCACACACCTCTCGACAAAGAACCGGCCGGTTTTCCTGAGAAAAGGAGGGTCTGAAGAGGGGAACGCCGCGGCGACTCGATCAGGCGAGACGACCGCGCGCTCCCCGGCAACACAAACAACAGCTGCCGGAAGTGCACATGGTCATGAGCTCGCGGAACGTCATGCAGACAATCTAGCGACGAAGGGGTGGAAAGTAAAGGCCCCTGGCGTCAAAGAACGTTGGGGCAGGCGGATCCAAGATCTTCAAGTCCGGAAGTTCCGCTTCAGGACTCGAGACCCGACCTCCCCCGGATCACGCAAGTCTCTCTAGGCGAACGCCTTCCCGAGATCGTCCAGCCCGGCCTTGGCCAGGTCCTCGGAGGTCATGCAGGGAAGAATCTGCACGGTGGCGTTGAAGGCCAGAAAGAGAGGTTCGGCCAGCGAGGGAATCTTCGAGGCATCGGGCAGGTCGACGATGGCGATCCCACCACGCAGCCCGTCCTTCGCGTTGAAGTAGAGCGCCTCGGGCTTGATGGCGCCGAAACCTTTCTCGACCTGCTTTCCCGCCGTTCCGTTCCTCACCATCGAGTTGAACGGTTCCATCGGAATTCTGAACTCCAGGATCGCTCTCATGGGACGCCTCCTTTTGGGGTGGGTGGTGCCCGACCCTATCACCCTTGCGAATCCCGTTCCCGGCGCGGGGGCGGCCCGGGGTTCCGGGTCCGCACACTCAGCAACAAAGGCTCGCAGGTCGCGTAGAGGGTGTGCCGGTCGGGGCCGCCGAAGGTGCAGTTGGTGACGGTGTCTTCGGGCGTTTCCGCAAACGCCAGAAGCTCGCCTTCGGGCGAGAACACGTGGATGCCGGGCCGCGTGTCCAGCGTCTCGCTGCTCCCCCGGCGCGCGTGAAGGCCGGCCGCCACGTACAGATGCCCCTTCGCGTCCACGCACATCCCGTCGCCGCTCCGCCCGGGAGAGAAGTCGACGATCACCCGCCGGTTGGCCAACGTGCCGTCCGGCAGCAGGTCGTGGGCGGTGATGTTCCGGTTCCGTCCCTCCCCCCCGTCGGCATCGATCAGGAAGAGGGTTCGCTGGTCGGGAGACAGCACGATGCCGTTCGGCACGTGCACCTCCGGGGCCCGCAGCAGCTGGTGGAGCGAGCCGTCCGGGTCGATGCGGTAGACCGCGTTGACGTTGTCCTTCCGCTTCACGCCCGGCCGGGACGTAAAGTAGATCCCCCCCTGCCGGTCCTGCACCAGGTCGTTGGGCGCCTGCAGCGGCAAACCGTCGTACTCGTCGGCGAGCACGGTGATGTCGCCGCTGTCGAGGTCCATGCGTGTCACCCGGCCTGCCCCTCCCTCGCACGCGAGAAGGCCGCCTTCGGGATCGAAGAGGAGCCCATTGGCATTTTCGCTCTTCTCCCGAACGACCCGGAGGGTCTTCGTCCCGGGGTGCCAGGCCAGCACCACGGCGGCTGGGGTGTTGGTGAAGAAGACCTCCCCACTCTCGGCCACCGCTGGCCCCTCCGTGAAAGCCCCCGTGTCCGCGAGCCGAGTTTCGACCTGCACCGCCCCCTCGAAGAAGCGCTCCGAGTGCAGGCCGGAATAGAGGTGCGCGATCCCGGCCCCGCTCGCTCTCCTGGACGAGCCGGCCAGGACCAGCCCACGTCCCCGGCGACGCTCGACCTCAGGAAGTCCCGACGGCTGATCACGTTGCGGTCCTCTTGTCCCCCGATTTCCGGTCGGTCGTCTCGGCCTCGCGAAGCCGGTGGGCAATCGGAGCAAGGGCCGTCAGCCGTCCCTTCTTGAGCGCCGAAACGAAAGGTGGGATCGGGCCGGTTCTGGCGATGTCCGCCAGGTCCAGGGCGGCGTGCAGCACCCGGGCCGGTCCCCATTCGTCGCGCCGGTCCTCCAGCGGAAGGAAGTGCGCCCTGAGCTCGTTGGCGCGGGTCTCGTCGGCGTCATAGCAGGCGCGCAGCACGCCGCTGCTCATGTGAGGGGCGAGACAGCCGGAGCCCGTGGTGAAACCCGGGAGGTTGAAGCGCGTCAAGTGAATCACCGCGGGACGCTCGCCCATCCCGCTGATCACCAGGCGTCGGTCGACGCGCTCGAGAAGGGCCTCCAGGTAGGCGTCCTTCGCCGGGTCCTGGCGCACCACCGCGTACTTGATCGCCACGCAGATCCCGGCATCGACCAGTCGCGCCACGGCATCGAGCCCGGCCTCCTTGTCCTTCCCGAAGCTCGTCTCTTCCTTTATATAGAGGATGAGCCCGAGGCCGGTGGCGTCCGCGATCTCCCGGAGCCCGACATCGAGGGCCGCCGGGTCCCGGGGATCGTTGCAGGGAAGCGCCATGGCGCAGCGGAAGTGGTGGCGGCGGAGGAGCGCCGCCTGGTCCATGGCCCGGCCGAACGACGGCCCGAGGCTGGGGATCGGCAGCAACTCCTCCGGGAAACCGGCCAACCAATCCAGGAGCGCCTCGTACTCCCCGAGGGTCACGTGATAGAGAAACGCGTTCCCCCCGTAGAGAAAGCGGGCGACTCCCCCGTCGGCCATGTGCCGGACGAGACGATCGTTCTCGCCAAAATCGATGGTGCGCCGGGAGTCCGCCTTTCGCGCCAGGGAAGGAACGGCGAACACCCCGCGCAGCTCCTCGTCACTCAGGACTGTCGTCTTCATCTGTGGTGGCTCCTCACACGTATAATCCTCCCATGACCCGACCCCGCAAGAAGAAGATCGAGGATCTCCGCAGCCAGCGCTGGTTCGGCCACAGCGACGTGCGCACCTTCGGCCACCTCTCCCGGACCAAGCAGGCCGGCTTCTCCTCCGAGGACTTCGAGGGCAAACCGGTGATCGGGATCCTCAACACCTGGAGCGATGCCAACTCCTGCCACACCCACCTCCGGACCCGGGCCGAGGAGGTCAAGCGCGGCGTCTGGCAGGCCGGCGGCTTCCCCCTCGAGATGCCGGTCCTCTCCCTGGGCGAAATCTACATGAAGCCCAGCACCATGCTCTACCGCAACCTGCTGGCCATGGAGGCGGAGGAGATCCTCCGCGCCAACCCCGTGGACGGCGTCGTGCTCCTCGGAGGCTGCGACAAGACCGTCCCCGCTCTCGTCATGGGGGCCACAAGCGCCAACCTCCCGGCGGTCTTCCTCCCGGCCGGCCCCATGCTCCGCGGCAACTGGCGCGGCCAGGTCCTCGGGAGCGGCAGCGACGTCTGGAAGAACTGGGCGGAAAAGCAGGCCGGAAACCTCGGCGACTGCGAGTGGCGGGAGATGGAGGACGGCATCGCCCGCTCCTTCGGCACCTGCATGACCATGGGGACCGCGTCGACCATGGCGGCGGCCACAGAGGCCCTGGGCCTCATGCTCCCCGGGGCCTCGTCGATCCCCGCCGCCGACTCGGGCCACTCCCGGCTGGCCACCGCCTGCGGCCGGCGCATCGTCGAGATGGTCTGGGAGGACCTGAAGCCCCGGGACATCTTGACCTCCGACGCCTTCGAGAACGCCGTCACCGTGGCCATGGCCCTCGGCGGCTCGACCAACGCGATCGTGCACCTCGTCGCCATGGCGGGTCGGGCGGGCGCCAGCCTCGACCTCGACCGCTTCGATGCGCTCTCTCGCCGGACTCCGTTTCTTGCCAACATCCGCCCGTCCGGCGAGTACTTGATGGAGGACTTCTACTACGCCGGCGGTCTCCGCGCCGTCATGGCGCGTCTCGAGGATCTCCTCCACACCGAGGCGCTCACCGTCAGCGGCCAGACCCTCGGCGAAGCGTTCAAGGGAGCCAAGGTCCACAACGAAGCCGTGATCGCCACGCGACAAAAACCCCTCGGGGCCGAAGGCGGCGTCGCGGTCCTCCGCGGCAATCTCGGTCCCGACGGAGCGGTCATCAAGCACACGGCCATGGACGAGCGCCTGCTCCGTCACGCCGGCAAGGCGCTGGTCTTCTCCGACTACAACGACCTCGCGGCCCGCATCGACGATCCCGACCTGCCCGTCACTGCCGACTCGGTCCTCGTCCTCCAGAAAGCCGGCCCCCTGGGCGGACCGGGGATGCCCGAGTGGGGCATGCTGCCCATCCCGAAGAAGCTCCTCGAGCAGGGCGTGCGGGACATGGTGCGCATCTCCGACGCCCGGATGAGCGGCACGAGCTACGGCGCGTGCATCCTCCACGTCGCCCCCGAGTCCTTCGTGGGTGGCCCGCTGGCGCTGGTGCAGGACGGCGACGTCATCGAGCTGGACGTCCCGGACCGACGGCTGTCGCTGAAGGTGTCCGACGAAGAGCTCGCCCGGCGCCGCGCCGCGTGGACACCGCCGCCGTCGCACTTCTCCCGGGGATGGGGCGCCCTCTACTCCCGCCACGTGCAGCAAGCCGACAAGGGGTGCGACTTCGACTTCCTTGAGGGCACCGCCCCAACCCCGGAACCGGAGATCCATTGAGCACCTAGACAAGCGGCACCAGCCGGCTCCCCAGCACGATCACCACCATCGCCGCCAGGCCCATCACCGCCAGCATCACGCTCAAGGAGGGTCACGCCATCCATCCCGGGCATCCGCTGATCGGAGAGAACCAGCGCGACGGGCTGTTGGCGGTCCTTCGGCTCGCGGAGGAGCGTCAGGGCCGCAAGCCCGGAGTCGGCGCGCAGGATTCGGTAGTCCCGACCGTAGTGGGCGCGCAGATCTCGTGCGATCGCGCTCAGCACGTCGGCGTCGTCGTCTATCGTGAGCAGAGCCGGTTTCGCCATATTGGGCCGGGCGTGAGGCCCGCTTCCCTGGTGATGGAAGATATCACTGTCTCGCGGCGGCGTTGAGCCGTGGTTCCCTGGCCCGGGCTAGCGCTCTTCGAAGCGCCAGTTCTTGAGGAACTCGATCAGGTCTCGCATGTCGTCGACGCTGATGACCACCTCGAAGTCCTCGGGCATGACGGAGATGCCGTCCGATCGAATCTCTTCGATCTTCTCCCGCGGGACAACGCGGTCGCGGCCATCCGAGCCCGTGAGCGTGAAGCTGGAGCCACTCCGGACGGCGATGAAGCCCGTCAGCGTCTCGCCGTCGTCGGTGGTGATGATGTAATTGACGTATCCCGCGTCGATGGCGCTGCTGGGGTCGAGGATGTCTCGGAGCAGCACGTCCCGCGGCTTCGTACGTGTGTCCGAGATGTCCGGGCCCGCGTTCACACCGATCCCGGCCACCCGATGGCACTGGGCGCAGTGCTGCCGAAAAACGTCCCGGCCTCGGCTCGCCTCGGCCTCACCCCTTGTGGACGCTTCGTAGCGGGCCAGCACGTCGCCCTTCTCTTCGGAGAGATCTCTCTGGAAGAGGGCCGCGGCGCGCTCACCCAGAGCCGGATCGTCCTCGAGCCTTCGAACGAGCGCCGGCGTGAGCTCGCCCGGGCGGATCCGCTCCTCTTCCAGCTCTTCGAGTAGCAGCGCTTCGCCGTTCGGGAGATCGCCCACGGCCAGGAGCACCGCACGACGCACCTCCGGCAGGTAGCTCCTCCAGCCGGCCAGGAGGATCGGGGCCGCCTCGGGTCTCTCGTACGCCGCGATCGTGCGAAGCGCCTCGACCGAAACCTCGGGAACCGGATCGTCGGTCAACAGGGAGATCAAGATCGGTCGGCTCTCCACCCACGGCAGCAGCGCCATGAGCCGGACGGCCTCGACTCTCTGCGACGGCGGCCCGTCGCGGTCGGCGGCCACGGCGGTCAGGCTCCCGAGGAGACGGGCGACCCGGTCGCTCCTGGTGTCCGCCTCCGCGGTCGGAAGCCGATCGAGCTCGGCAGCGAGTGACCGGCCGCGCCGCTCCAGACCCTCCGCGAGACCGTTCAGCGCCGTGGCTTGCCAGGCCGTGGCGCCCGGTAGCCAGGACAGAATCCGATCGAGAGCCCCGGCGAAGGCCTCGGCCGAGGCCTCGGCCCCGACCAGGAGCGCGACCTCGCGCAGGAGTGCCTCGCGCTCCGGCGCGCTCACGTCGGGTTGGGTGAGGTCGGCGGGAAAGAGCGCCGCCAGGAGGGACGCGGCCCGCCCACTCGCCGCGGTGCCCACGGCGAGCCGGGTCCAGGGGTCACCGGGAGCCTTCGCCGCGATCCGGGCCAGCGGCCCGACGATCCTGTCGTCGTCGAGCTCTCCGAGGGACAGGGCGAGCTGAAAGCGCACGCGATGGTCGGGATCGAAGGCCATCGCCAGGAGCTGCTCGCGCACCTGCGCGTCTTCGATCCAGGGCTCGGCCAGACGAATGGCGTGCTCGCGCACACGAGGATGAGGGTCGACGAGGAGCTGGCGGACAAGCCCCACGTCAAGAGAGTCCAGACCCCGCAGCAGCCAGGCCGCGTGGATCCGGGCGTACGGCTTCTGGGACGTCCGAGCCAGGCGCTGGAGCAGCGGGACCGTGGCGCGGTCCTGGCGTTCCAGGATCAAGCGGTGTGCGGTCGTCCGCCACCACACGGACGGGCGCTCGAGGGCCGCCAGAAGCTGGTCCGGGGAGGCACTCCCGAGAGCCGGGGTCACGGCCTCGGGGCGATGATCGTCCGGAACGATCCGCCAGATCCGACCGAGGCCGCTTCCTCCCCGAATGTCCATGCGGGGGCGGCGGTCCTCCGGGACGTAGATGGGGTGCTCGATGTCCGCCAGGTACATGTCGACGACGTAGAGGGCGCCGTCGGGTCCGTTGGCCAGATTGACGGGTCGGAACCAGGGGTCGGGGCTGGCGAGGAACTCGACTCCTTCACGAGCACGCTTCGCAGCGAAGGTCGCGCCACGGGGAACCAGGATTGACTCGTGCACCAGGTTGCCCGTGGGCTCGGCGGTGAAAGCCGAGCCGCGGTAGCGGGAGCCGAGAATGTCGCCGTCATAGACGGTGATGCCACAGGCTGCGGTGAACGTGCCTGCGTGGCGGATCGAGGTCGTCCAGTTCACGCTCAACGGGTAGACCCGGGCGGCCCCGCCTGACGCCTGGTTGTCCCTCTGCCGGGGCAGCGTCACGTTGGGGTTTCGCTTCAGATAGCGATTCGGCGCGACCACGTGGATGAGGTGGTTGCGGTTGGTGACGGTGAACCGCTGCCCCCAGCGGTCCAGCGCCATGCCGAACTGCCCCATCCCCGCCGCGTCCTCGTGGCGATCGCCCAGGGGATCGAAGCGGAAGTCCATGCCTCGGATGTCGACGGGCGAGTCCCCACCTGCTGCGACAACGGTCTCGGTGCGCAGCCCGTTGGCCACATACACCCAGTTGTCGAACCCCAGCGTGGGCGAGTTCAGGAAGTGCTGCGACACGTCGGTGTAGGACCCGACGTAGAGAGGCTCGTCCAGATCGGCCTGGCCATCTCCGTCGGTGTCCTTCAGATAGCGGATGCCGAACTGCCCCGTGACGAACGCCCCGCCCCGCCAGGGCAGGATGCCCGTGGCGAAGAGGACGCTCTTCATGAAGACCGTGGAGCGCTCGAAGCGGCCATCGGCGTCCCGGTCTTCGAGGACTACGATGCGCCCCTCGGGAGGCGTCTCGTCGGGAGGGCCGGTGGGATAGTCCGGCATCTCCACCACCCAGAGCCGGGCGTCCTCGTCGAAAGCGATGGCGACCGGGCTGCGGACGAGCGGCTCGGCGGCCACGAGCTCGATGCGGAGCCCGTCGTCCAACTGAAAGAGCTGCTGTGCGTCCTCGGGAGTCTGGGGACCCTTGACATCGATCGGCTCGGACGGCTGCGGCTCCACGTCTCGGGGACGAGCGTCTCCCGCGCCCAGTGCCAGCCCGAGCAATGCGCACACCGCCACTCCCGAGCCGCGTTTTCTCGCCGCGCCGCCAGCCATGGCCTCTCCCCCTTGTCTACAGGCCCGGGATTGTGTCACATCAAAACGGCCGCGAGGGTGCGGGTACAATCTCAGCCACACTGCAGGGTACCTGAGAACACGGAGGACGATGTGCGAGCGAAGAGCGGGACGATAGGGCTCCTGGCCGCCGTGGGGCTGGCCGCGGCTACAGCGACAGGCGCAGGCGAAGCGCTGCGGGTCGACCGAGGGGCGGCGGGGACCTGGCAGAAGCTGCTCAAGCTGAAGACGACGGCCAGCGCCCTTCACACCACGGCTCACCCGGACGACGAGCACGGCGGCGTCCTGACGATGTTGAGCCGGGGGGACGGGGTTCGGGTCGCGCTCATGACCCTGAACCGCGGCGAGGGCGGGGACAACGCCATCGGCTCCGAGCTCTTCGACGGCCTCGGCCTCATCCGGACCGAGGAGCTGCTGCTGGCCGATCAGTACTACGGCGTCGACGAGCAGTATTTCTCCTCGGCGGCCGACTACGGCTACTCGAAGCGGCTCGAGGAAGCGCTGGACAAGTGGGGTCGGGAGGCCATCCTGAGCGACCTCGTGCGGGTGATTCGGATGACCCGGCCACTCGTCGTCATCTCTCGCTTCCAGGGCAACGAAAGGGACGGCCACGGCCAGCACCAGGCCTCCGGTCTCGTGACGCAGGAGGCGTTCGACCTGGCCGGGAGCCCGGAGGCCTTTCCGGAGCAGATCGAAGAGGACCTGCGTCCGTGGCAGCCCCTCAAGCTCTACATCGGTGGCGCTCGGGAAAACGAAGACTGGACGCTCCGGACGAACTCCGGGGAGTACAGTCCCTGGCTGGGCAGCTCATACCAGGAGTTCTCCAACCTCGGCCTGAGCTTCCAGCGCTCCCAGGTGAGCGGTCGCCGGCGGGAGGCTGCCGGCGACGTCTTCGGACACTACAAGCGGGTCAAGAGCCTCGTCGACGCACCTCCAAGGGAGCTGGGCTTCTTCGATGGCATCGACACGAGCCTGGCGGGTCTCCTCGCCACACTGAACAAGCCGGAGCCCGACGGGGCCCGCGAGGCCCTGGCGGCCATCGATGCGGAGGTGGACGCCGCAGTCGCGGCCCTCAGCCTCCAGAAACCTGAAGCCACCGTCGCGGCTCTTGCCCGCGGCCTGGCCGCCACCCGCGCGGCCATGGAGACCCTCTCGGCGGAGCCGGACGCGGTCTTCGTGCTCCAGGTGAAGGAGCGGCAGTTCCAGGATGCGATTCAGACCGCCCTCGGCCTGTCCTTCACGGCCAGGGCCCGTCCCGGGGACTACGAGGACCCGCAGGGGCGCTTTGCGCGCTTCGCTCCACCCCCGACCCTCGAGCCCGTTACGCCGGGTCAGTCGTTCGGGATCCGGGCGCAGCTGGTGAACCCGAGCGGAGTGGAGATCGTCGTGGACGAGATCGCCATCGAGGCGGGAGACGGGTGGTCGATCTCCGCAGCCGAAGCGTCGCCGGCCTCCCCGCTCGGTCGGAACGCCGTCGCGAGGCGGGACTTCACGGCAACGGTGGCCGAAGACGCCCCACTCAGCCGACCCTACTTCGCACGCGACTCGATCCGCGAGGCTCGCTACCGGGTGAAAGATACGGGGCTTTTCGGTCGCCCGGCGCAGCCGCCGGCGGCCGTGGCCGTGGCGCGCTACCGGGTCGATGACGTGCCGGTGGAGGTGCGGCAGGTGGTGACACGGCGGGAGGCGCGACTGCCCTACGGCTACGAAACGCGGGAGCTCATGGTCGTGCCGGAGATCGGGGTTCGGGTGCACCCGGCGAACGCCATCATCCCGGTCGGCGCTGCCGAGAAGACGGTCCACCTCGAGGTGGGTCTGGTGAACGGCTGGCACGGTGAGATCGACGGCGAGCTCGGGCTCGATCTTCCCGACGGCTGGACCGGGGAGCCGGCGTCCCACGCCTTCGCTTTTACGCAACCGGGCGAGCGAGCCCAGTACGCCTTCACGGTGGCGGTTCCGTCCCTGGAGGACCGAGCGTACGAGATCCGTGCGGTGGCCCGGGCCCGGGGCAAGGAGTTCGTCCTGGGCTACGACGTGATCGAGCATCGCGACTACGAGACCCGCTACCGCTACTTCCCGGCGGTGGCCTCGGTGCGCGGCGTCGATGTGGAGGTCGCGCCGGGCCTGCGCGTCGGCTACGTGATGGGCGTCGGCGATCAGGTTCCCGCGGGCCTCGCCCAGCTCGGAGCCGACGTCCAGCTCCTGGACTCGGCGGCGCTTGCCACGGGAGATCTCTCGGTCTGCGACGCCATCGTGACGGGCACACGAGCCTACGCCGTGCGGGAGGATCTCAGGACCTACAATCGTCGGCTCCTGAACTACGCCGAGGGCGGCGGCAACCTGATCGTGCTCTACAACACCCAGGAGATGGTGCCCAACCAGCACTCCCCCTTCCCGGGCCAGCTCACTCGCCGGGCGGAAGAGGTGTCGGAAGAGGACTCACCGATGACGATCCTCGCTCCCGATCACCCGGTCCTGACATGGCCGAATCGCATCACGATGGCGGACTTCGACGGGTGGGTGGAGCAGCGCGGCTCGAAGTGGTGGTCGGAGTGGGACCCGGCGTACACGGCGCTCCTCGAGACCCACGACATCGGGCAAGAGCCCCAGAGCGGAGGGTGGCTGCATGCGCGGTACGGCAAGGGGCACTATTCCTACTTCGCGTACGCCATGCACCGGCAGCTTCCCTACGGCGTGCCGGGGGCGTACCGGTTGTTCGCCAACGTGCTCTCGATGGGGAAGAAGCAGTAGCTAACCTTCGAGCAGGGTTGTTTTAAAGAGCGGGTAGGCCAGGCGGCCGCTCCAGCGGTGTCCGCCCTCGAAGTCATCGAAGTGGAGATGGGTCGGGGCGCCGAGGGCCTTGTACGCTCGCTCGAGGCGCTGCCGAAAGACGCGTTCCCATTCGGGGACGATCAGCGCGTCCTTCGAGCCCACCTCCCAGACAGCGGGGCGTGGGGCGATGAGAGAGCCGATCTCCGAGTAGTCGCCGTACCTCAGCAGGCCGGGAATGATCTGGGAACCGCAGCTGTACAGTTGCGTGATGCGTTCCTGAAGCAGGTTGAGGGCTCCGCTGACGGCAGCAACCTTGATTCTCGCATCCATCGCCGACGCGAGCATGGCCATGCGGCCGCCGTAGGACAGGCCCGCGCAGCCGATCCGATCCGAGTCGACTTCGGGGCGCGCCTCGAGGAGATCGAGGCACCAGCAGAGATCCCGTAGATTGGCGGAGATCGTGAGCTCTCCGAGCGCCTGCATGCGCACGAAGGTCCTTGCGCACGGGTCCCTCTCGCCGTACAGCTCTCGGTTCAGACGCCGGCCGAACGGGATCATGCACGGCGCGACGACAACGTAGCCCCGACGAACGAATTGAAGACCGTAGTCGTAGTTGGCGGTCTCGATGACCTCTTTCACTCCTTCGGCTATCTGGGGATCGTCGAAGTCGGTGCGGCCGACGACGGGGTGGTGCCCGTACGCGCCATGCCCGTGCACACAGAGGACCGCTGGGTGCTTCCGGGGGTGTTCGGCTCCTCGCGGCACCAGGAGGTAGAGTGGCAAGGACGCCACTCGATCCGCTTTGAGAAGGAGCTCGTAGCGAATGTGGTCGTCGAGCTCGCGCCGGCCCTCCTCCTCGACGATCCATTTCTCTGGCGGAGTGACTTTTCCGAGAAGCCGCTTCAGCGTGGCACGAAACTCGTTCTGCCACGCTCGGCATTCCGCCGCCGTCGTGCCACCGAAGAGCATTGCGAGCTCGGCCTCCTCGGAGAGGCGGCGAATGTCATGGTCGACGGTAGCGTCTTCTGAGAAGGAGGATGGGCTGAGCCGAAGAAACGGAGCGGCTCCCGCGGCACTCAGACTCGACCTCAGGAACGCCCGGCGCTGCATCTAAACCGCCCTTCGCTAGTCCTCCAGGAAGCGGGTGATGGCAGGGAAGGCCTCGGCCTGCTCGCACCAGATCGCCAGGTGACCGCAGTCTCCTTCGAGCTCGACGACGGGGCCAAAG
The DNA here is from genome assembly GCA_963578825.1 of Vicinamibacteria bacterium. Classification (GTDB taxonomy): domain Bacteria; phylum Acidobacteriota; class Vicinamibacteria; order Fen-336; family Fen-336; genus JAJDNS01. The sequence goes on along the minus strand of CAUZDW010000027.1, from coordinate 36,895 downwards.
AGCAGCTCGGCGAAGGCCAGTGCCGGCTGGGGGGCCACCATGTGATCACGGCGGCCATGGACGACCAGAACGTCCGCCTCGACAGCGGCGGCGGCCTTCTCCATCGAGCCGCCAAAGGCCCGAGAGACGTCCAGGGCCATCATCGCCTCGGCCTGCCGGATCCAGTTGTTGGCGTCGAATCCCTCGATCATGCCCGTGTCGAGCGCCGCGAGGTACTCGAGGAAGCCGGCGGGGGGCGTCTCCGCCACGACGGCGTCCCGGGTGGATCGGGCCAGGGGAATGATCGCGGCCACGGTCTCCAATCCGTCGGCGGGGGGCGACTCGTAGTCCCCTCCCTTCCAGGCCGGGTCGGTCTTGATGGCCCGAATCGTGGCCGTCCACAGGAGACGGTCGTAGGAAGCGAGACGCGGCGAACCCGCGACTGGGATGGCCTTGTCCATGAAGTCGGGATACGCCACGACCCACTGAAAGGACTGCATGCCCCCCATCGAGACGCCCATCACCGCCCGGAGGTGATCGATCCCCAGCTCCCGGGTGAGCAGCGCGTGCTGAGATCGCACCATGTCGAGGATGGTGAACTCGGGAAATCGCATGCCGGGCTGCGTCTCGCTGTTGGAGGGTGAGGTCGAGACGCCGTCGCCAATGGCGTCCACCAGGATCACGAAGTGCCGGGTGGAGTCCACCAGCTTACCCGGGCCCACCCACTCGACGAGGTCCGCTGTCGTCCCGGTGAACCAGGTCGGGAAGAGCACGGCGTTCGACTTCTCGGCGTTCAGCGCACCGAACGTCCGGTAGCCGATCCTGAGATCCGGGATGACCTCGCCGCTCTCCAGCGTGAAATCGCCCAGATCCGCGTACAGCTGGTCTCCCTCCGCCCCGGCGAAGCTCGCCATGGCGCAGATGCTGAGAACGAGGACCGCCAGATGCGCCGTCGTCATGCTGCCACCTCCTCGAAAGCCCTGCTCATTCGGAGGACTGGACGCGGCCTCCTCCATCGCCATGGCGGCGCTCCTCCGATCACTCCGTCGCGGTGGGCGGCGGCTTCGCTTCCCCGCCCCGGGTGCGGAGGAAGAAGTAGTAGGCGGCCACCGAGAGCAGGAAGAAGATGACCGAGAACCACACGCCTTCGGCCGGACCGGTGAAGAAGATGTAGATCCAGAGCGCCAGGGAGAGGAGCGCCGGGAACGGGTAGAGCCACATCACGAAGGGCTGGGGAATGTCCTTGCGATACCGATGCAGCAGGATCACAGCCACGCACTGCCAGGTGAAGCGCAGCAGGATCTGCACCTGCATCAGCCAGCTCACGAGCTGCCCGAGGGTGAAGAAGCAGAAGGGAATCGATATGGCGCCCAGCACAAGGAGCGAGACGTGGGGGAAGTTCTTGGTCGGATGGACTCTGGCGAAGACCTGAAAGAAATCGCCGTCCCGGGCCGCGGCGAAGGGGATGCGCGAGTAGCCGAGGATCACGGCGTAGAGAGAGGACGCGGCAACGAAGAGGATCAGTCCCGTCATGACGTACCCCGCGATCCGCCCGGTCCCGGGATCCGAGAAGGTCCGCTCGATGAAGACCGAGGCGATGGTCCGCGACTCCTGGGCCTCCTGCCACGGGATCATGCCGATGATGACCGTGGTCATGAGCATGTAGAGGGTGGCGACCACCAGGATGGAGAGCACGATCGAGCGGGGTACGTTGCGGGTGGGATCCTTGATCTCCTCGCCGATGTTGCAGACTTGGTTGTACCCCCCGTAGCTGTACATGGCCAGGATCGACGTCGCTCCGAGGGCGACGAAGAAGCCGCGGTTGAACTCGAACGCGTTCGGCGGGAAGTCGAAGGCCTGCTTCAGGGAGAAGTTGAAGAGGCCCGCGACGATCACCCAGCCGACGGTGGCCAGGACCACGACCAGCATGACCACCGTCAGGCGGCCCACCGACTTGATGTCGCGATAGAGGAGCGCCGTCACCGAGACGCAGACGAGGGCGGCGATGACGTTGTGCTCGGTAGGCGACATCGACGTCCAGTAGAACCGCAGGTAGTCGGCGAAGCCCACCGCTCCCCCGGCAATCGACAGCGGCGCCACCAGAATGATCTGGAAGATGAAGAGGAACGCCATCAAACGGCCCAGACCGAAGGGCTTGAAGGCCTCCCTCAGGTAGAGGTAGGGGCCTCCGCTGCCCGGAAGCGCCGCGCCGAGCTGCGCGTAGACGAGGCCGTCCGCCAGGGCCAGAATGGCGCCTACGATCCACGCATAGATGATGTGGGGGCCCCCCATGGCCGCGATCATGAAGGGAATGGTCAGGAACGGGCCCACGCCCACCATCGAGATGATGTTGGTGGATGTGGCCGGCAAGAGCCCCATGCTGCGGTCGAGTTGGGGGCGTTGGGCGGTTCCTTCGCTCATGCGAGCATCACCTCCGTGACCAGCTGCTCCGCGACGTCGCGGCTGCCGACGAGTGGGTTCGTGATCAGGGCTTGTGTGGCCAGCTCACGGGAGCTCTCGAGGGCGGCCCGGACGGTCAGGCGCTCGTACGTCTTCACCCGCACCAGCAGCTCGCGGGCCGCGTCGGGGACCGGCGCGACGTTCAGGGCGTGGGGACCGTCCGCGTTCACGACGCAGGGCACTTCCACCACGTCGTCGTCCTCCAGCTCGGCGATGTTGCCCTTGTTCGCCACGTCCAGGGGGATCACGGCGCTCGTGTTGAAGTGGATCGCGCGGATGACGGCCAGGGCGATGCGGTCGTATCCGGTCACAGCGGCGCTCGCCGGCGGCGCAAGGGGCTTTTTCGACCCGGACTCGAGCTGCATGTAGGTCGCGTCGCGCTCGGCGATGTACTCACGATAGACCGTTGCGGGATCGCCTTCCCCGCTCGTGAGCCGCTCGAACAGCTTCGCGTTGAGCCGCGTGAGCATCACACCGCGGCTCTCGCCGGCCCGCTGGAGGCTCTCGATGGCCCGAGCGGTCTGATAGTAGAAGTACCCGTACTCCGTGGGCAGGAGCCGGAGATCGGCCAGGAATGCGGGATCGAAGAAGTCCGTGCGATAGAGGCCGCCCAGATGCTCCGGGTGGTCCCAGAGGTCGGCCAGCTGCGGCCTGCCGCCGTGGTAGACCTCGCGCAGCCAGCCCAGGTGGTTCAGCCCGAAGTAGTCGAAGTGGCACTCGTTCGAGGGGAGACCGAGGGCGCGAGCCACCTCCTCGAACAGCTCGGTGGGCGTGTCGCAGATCCCGATGATCTTTGCTCCCGTGGCCGTCTGGACCGCCTGGGTGATGATCCCGACGGGGTTGGTGAAGTTGACGATCCAGGCCTGCGGGGCCACCCGCTCGATCACCTTCGCGTGGGCGACCATCGCCGGGATTGTCGCCAGGGCCATGGCGCAGCCGCCAAAGCCCACCGTCTCCTGACCAACGAGCCCCAGCTTCAGCGCCGTCGCCTCGTTTCGGGCCCGGGACTCGATCCCCCCGACCCGGAAGCTCGTGAAGACGAAGTCGGCGCCCTCGACACACTCCTCCACGGTGTCGCAGGCCTTGACGGCGACACCCTCTGCCATGCGGTCCGCGAGGGGTGCGATCACCGACAGCCGCTCGCAATCCGGATCGAAGAGGGTCAGCTCCCCGAGGGGCAGATCGGAGCCGGCGAGCCCCGCCGAGAGGAGCGGCGTCCGGACGCCCGCGCCGCCAATGATGGCGATCTTCATCGTCATGGGCGCTTCCGGGGCCGCGGCAGCCCGCCAAGCCCGCCGGGTGCGCGCGTCGAGAGGGCGCCCATCCGGTTCCCCGCCCTCAAGCACGCCACGGGGCCGGCGCCTCGGAGAAGAGCGTCGAGAAAGCCGCCGTCGAAGGCGTCGCCGGCGCCGGTGGTGTCCACGACCCGCGCCCGCGGTGCGGGGGCGCTCACGTCGATCGAAGGCGACACCCAGGAGCTGCCCCGCGGACCGAGCTTGATCACCGCGTTTCGTGCGTGGGAGCGCCAATAGTCGACCGCGCGGTCGAAGCTGCGCCGCCGCGAGTACAGAGGAGCCTCGACTTCATTGAGAAAGACGTAGTCGAGCGCCGCCGTCAGCCCGGCGAAGCCCTTGTCCTTCAGCAGGTGTTCGTTCCAGCCGAAATCCCACGACGTGGAGATGCCCCGCCGGCGAGCGGCGACGACGGCCCGCTCCCAGCGCCGGCAGTCCCGCGGGTAGAAAGCAAAATGCATGTGGCGCGCGCGCTCCTTGCCGACGACCGCCGCGAGCCGCGGCTCGAGACGTTCGTTGACGCCGTTGAACGTGACGAAGCTGCGGTCGCGCCGTGTGGACAGCGCGGCCGAGATCGCGTGGGGCTCACCCTCCCGGCGGAGGTTCCTGACCTGGATGCCTTCGGCACGAAGCAACGCCACCGCCCCGTCACCCACCGCGCTCACGACGCGGCAGCGGGTGCCGAGGCGGGATGCCGAGACCGCCGTGATCAGGGCCCCTCCACCGGGAGTCTGCAGGAAGCGGTCGGTCTTGATCTCCTCACCCAGCCGCGGCAGGCGCGGCAGGTCGAGGAAGACGAGGTCCTCGAAGGCCTCGCCCAGGGTCACGAGATCGACCGCCGCCAAACTACTTGCCCATGCTGTCGGGGAAGCCCTTGTAGTACCGGAAGCCCTCCACGTACTTGCCGTCCTTCTTCCGCATCCGCTCCAGGGCATCCTTCTCGGCCGCGGCCTGGGCTTCGGGGGTGCGGGTGGGACCCTCGTACTTGTTCCAGCCGTCACCGAACTGGCTGATGTACCGCGTCCGCGCCCGGGCCTTGGCCTCGGCGAACTGCGTGATGTCGACCCACGTGTTCACCGCATCCTTCGGGGTGTCGTAGAACAGGAACTCCGGGATCCGGTGCGCCTTCAGCCCCTCGTGGATGACCTGTCCCTCGAAGAGGAGGCGCCACATGGCGGCCCGGGTCGCGTCGGCTGCCAGGTAGGACGCCGCCCGGTGGTCGGTCTTATGCCACCGGCGATACGTGGGCCCCGAATCGAAGGCGAACAGAACGTCCGGACGGATCTTGCGAATGTACCGCACCAGCTGGGCCACGACCTCCTTCTTGTTCTCGAACTCCAGCAGGCCGTCGTCGTAGCCCAGGTTGATGTAGCGATCCTCGCCAATCCCCACGTCCGCCAGGGCCGCGAGCTCTTCCTGTCGGCGAATGGTGGCCAGCTGGAAGCGGGACATATCTGGGTCCTGGGTTCCGACGTTGCCGGTGGTGATGAGGAGGACCCAGACGTCGTTTCCGTTCGACTTGAGGAGGCCCAGGGTGCCCTGGGACATGGAGTCGTCGTCCGGGTGGGCCCCGATGAGCAGGATGGTCTTGCCCGTCCACTCCTCGACGGGGGTCTCGGGCTGGGCCACGGCGAGGGCGGGCAGCACGAGGAAAGCGGCGGCGAATGCGACCCAACACTTCTTGTTCATTGCTTCTCCTTATGAATCAGACCTGGCTTCTTTGGAAGTCGTGTGCAGCCTGGATGGCCGTCCGGATGTTCTCCCAGGCGACGTCGGCCGGGAGGGTACAGTCGGCGCCCAGGATCTGTCGATCCGCGGCGTGGGCCAGAACGTCCTGAACCTCGTGGCGGATCTCCTCCTCGCTGCCGTTCACGATGATGCCCTTGCGCTCGAGACCGCCCATGAACGGACGACCGAAGAGCTCGGAGGCCGCCTGCGGAGTCATCGTCTCGTCACCAACGTGGAGGCTGCTGTTGACCACGTCGCCGGGATAGTCGAGAAACGGCGACAGGTCGTCGTAGGGCAGGTGGTAATCGCAGACGTGCAGGATGTTGAAGATGCACGAGTCGTTGATCTCGTTTTGCACCCTGAGATCCGAGGGCATGACGCTCTCTTTGAAGGACTCGGGACGAGTGAATCGCCCGGCCTCCCCCCCCTGGGTGCTGGCGTAGAAGCCGTCCACGCCGACCCGGACGCACTCGCCGACGAAGCCGAGGAGGCTCTCGGTGATGACGTCCATCCCCTTTCGAACCGCCTCCGGGTCGGCCTCCATGTGCTCCACGACTCGTTCGGCCCCGATGGACCCGCACGCCAGCATGAACGGGGAGTAGAGCGTCACGATGACCAAGGCGTCCCTCTTGAGGGCCTTGACGAGACCCTCGACAACCCCGACCTGCTCCGCATAGAAGTCCTTGCCGTGCATCGGCAGGCCGGCCCAGTCCTCGGGCCTCTCGATCTCCGGGTGGAGCGGGAAGCCGGCCTCGTACTGGATCTTGACGAAGTCCATGCCGGTGTAGCGGAAGTACTCGGCGTGCTTGTCGATGGCAGGCTGGCCGACGTGGTTCTCCTCGCCGAAATGGATGAAGAAGCCGGCAGGGATGTATCGAGGAGCCTGGCTGGCGCCCAGCAGGTCCAGGACGAGCTGGCGCTTGTCTCGCGGGCTGGGAGCCGGGAGCCTTTCGGCACAGCCCGTTAGGGCGGGCAGTCCGGAGGCCATGGCCGCGACGGCCGCGCCACCGGAGGTCTTCAGCATGTCGCGTCGTCGCATGGGCCAGCCTCCTGCCTCTGGGTGCAGACGCAGACGCTATTCCGCCGGGATCGAAACGTCAACCGGACCGCGCTGGGGCGCGTCGAGAAGGCGCTCGTCCGCGACGGCGTCCGGCTCAACTGCTGCGCACAGATCACCGCCATCCGGCGGGAAGGCGAGGAGAAAGTACTGACGCTCGAAGGCGAGACCGAAGGCGAGCTGCGGGTCGATGCCATCCTCGTCGGCGTCGGACGAGCGCCCAACGTGGAAGGCCTCGACCTCGAAGCAGCCGTCGTCGAATACGACAGGGCCGGCGTCAGTGTCGACGAGCGACTGCAGACCTCGCAGCCACGCATCTACGCCGCCGGCGATATCTGCTTTCCCTACAAGTTCACTCACACGGCGGACTCCATGGCGCGGATCGTCATCCAGAACGCCCTATTTCACGGCCGGGCAAAAACGAGTGCGCTCACGATCCCCTGGAGCACCTACACCGATCCCGAGATCGCGCACGTGGGCCTGTACGAGCACGAAGCCGAGAAGCAGGGCATCCCCGTGGACACGTTCGCCGTCGAGCTCGCGACGGTCGACCGCGCGATTCTCGATGGCGAGGACGAGGGTTTCGTGAAGGTGCACGTCAAGGAGGGCACCGACACGATCCTGGGCGCGACCATCGTCGCGAAGCATGCCGGAGACATGATCTCGGAGATCACTCTCGCCATCGTGAGCCGGAAGGGGCTCGGCACGATCGCGAAAACGATTCACCCCTACCCGACGCAGGCCGAGGCCATCAAGAAGATCGCCGACGCCTACTCACGAACCCGTCTCACACCATTCGTGAAGAGCCTGTTCATGAAGTGGCTCGCCTGGACGAGGTGAGCCCGGAGCAGCGTTGCGCGCGTGTGCCGCCCGGGCCATGATCCCGCGCATGTCGCGCACCGACGGACAAAGTCACTCGCCGCCCGGGCTAGTCCGCGGGAGTCTCAACCCTTCACGCACACCACCTGGCGCAGGGTGTGGACGATGTCCACGAGGTCCTCCTGCGCCTTCATCACCGCGTCGATGGGCTTGTAGGCCCCGGGGGTCTCGTCGATCACGTCCTCGTCCTTGCGGCACTCGACGCCCCGGGTCGCTTCGACGTGCTGCTCGAGAGTGAAGCGGCGTCGCGCCTCTCCGCGGGACATGGCCCGCCCGGCGCCGTGGCTGCAGCTATGGTAGCTGTCCGGGTTGCCCTTCCCGCGCACGATGTAGGAGCGCGCGCCCATGGATCCGGGGATGATGCCCAGGTCGCCCTCGCGGGCACGCACCGCGCCTTTTCGAGTGACCCAGACGTTCTTCCCGAAGTGGTTCTCGCGGCTCACGTAGTTGTGGTGGCAGTTCACCACCGCCTGCTCGGCGGAAAGCTCCGGCAGACCCGGGAGCTCCCGGATCGCGCCCACGACCGCCCTCATCATCACCTCCCGGTTGGTCCGCGCGAAGTCCTGGGCCCAGCCCACCGCTTCCACGTAGTCGCGGAAGTGCTCGACGCCTTCCGAGAAGTAGGCGAGGTCCTTGTCGGGCAGGTTGATCATCCGCGTGCGCATGTCGCTCTTGGCGAGCTCGATGAAGTAGCTGCCGATCCTGTTGCCCACGCCTCGCGAGCCGCTGTGGAGCATGCACCAGACGCTGTCGTCCTCGCCGAGGCAGATCTCGATGAAGTGATTGCCGGTCCCGAGCGTGCCGAGGTGGTTCAGGCTGTTGGCTTTTCGGACCTTTGGATGCTTCTCGGCAATCCGTTCGAAGCGCTCCTGCAGTCCACCCCATGCCGCGGACACAGGGTCGGGCGGCCGAGCCCAGGCACCGCGGTCTCCCTGACCACCGCGGGCCGTCCGTCCGTGGGGAACTGCGGCCTCGATGGCGCTGCGCATCGGACCGAGGTCGTCCGGCAGATCACTGGCGGTGAGGCTCGTCTGCACCGCCATCATCCCGCACCCGATGTCCACGCCGACGGCCGCTGGGATGATCGCCTTGTGGGTCGGAATGACGCTCCCCACCGTCGCCCCCATGCCCCAGTGCACGTCGGGCATGACCGCGACCCAGCCGTGGACGAAGGGCAGCCGGGCCACGTTGAGGACCTGCTGCCTGGCCTTGTCATCGAACATCACTCCCCGGGTCCAGGCCTTGACCAGCTTGTGCCCGGGCACGTTGACGATCTCGAACCCCTGCTGCTCGTGCGCCACTCGCTCCCCTTCGCTCTGGGCCGAGATCATTGCCCCCCCACCCTGTTTGTTCAAGCCCTCTACAATATGGATGGGGAGCGCAGAATCCGCCCACGCGAGAGTCGGGCGCTCGCTCACCGATGATGGAAGAGGTGCCCATGCCACACCTCATCGAGCCGGCCTCCAGCGGCCGGGCGAAATGCCGCGGATGTGGCGAACGAATCGCCGCGGGAGGGCTGCGGTTCGGCGAGCGCCTGGACAACCCGTTTGCCGAAGGCGAGATGACGCACTGGTTCCACGTCGACTGCGCGGCCTTCAAGCGCCCCGAGCCCTTTCTGGAGACTCTCGAGGCCCGTGCGGAACCCCTCGACGACGCGGAGCAGCTGGCCTCGGAGGCCAGGCACAGCATCGCGCACCGGCGGCTTCCCCGGATCAACGGGGCCGAGCGGGCGTCGACAGGACGGGCCAAATGCCGCTCGTGTCGCAAGGCCATCGACAAGGGGGCCTGGCGGATCCTGCTGGTTTTCTACGAGGAGGGCCGTTTCGCGCCGTCGAGCTTCATACACGCAACGTGCTCCCAGGCCTACTTCGAAACGACAGACGTGATTCCGAGGCTCCGTCGATTCTCTCCGGATCTCAAGGACGAGGATATCCAGGCGCTCGAAGGAGAGCTGGGCGGCGGGACGTCCTAGAGCTTGGCGACAGACTCCACCAACCTTCCGGGCGCCACGGGGTAGTTCCTGGTTGGAGGCCACACTATGAAGATGGGGTGGAGGCGTGTGACGATGCTCTGGGCCACGGACAAGGCGCTCCTGATCGTGGGGGTGGCCCTGGTGGCAGCGAGTCCGGCGTGGTGGCCCTGGCTGCTGCCGCTGGGGTGGGCGGCCCTCGGTCTCGGGCTCTTTGTCTGGCTGGGCGAGCCCACCGGGTACGAGGGCCCGCGAGCGACGCGCACCCGTCCCGGGACCTCCCGTCCTATCCATCGCGATTCTTGATTCAGGCGCAAAAACCTGGAATTCGCGGGACGAATGGAGATAGACTCGGGCCGGCGTTGCGCGGCTCGGACGGGCGCGAGAGGAAGACGAGCACCCACGTGCCGGCCAGCAGGAACGCGCCGGCGCCTGCTCTCACATGGGATCGAAGATGGCCCTGAACCCCGGCTCAGCCCGAGGCCGAGGTCGCTCGGCCATGAGATGAGGCGCTCGACTATGGACGGAGATGTATGCATCGAATTGCCCTTTCTCCGCTGACCGTAATTCTCGTGGTGCTCCTGGTGGCTGGCGTGCTCCCGCAGGCGTTCGGCCCGCCTTCCATACAGGCCAATCCGGCTCCCGCTCCCCAGTCCATACAGATTCCGCTCGGCCTCTTCCAACTGCCGGAGGGGCTCGAGGTGACCCTGTGGGCCGCATCGCCGCTGCTGCACAACCCGACCAACATCGACATCGACCGGGACGGCCGCATCTGGGTGGCCGAAGGTGTTCGCTACCGCTCCCACCATGCCCGGCAGCCTGAAGGCGATCGTATCGTCGTGCTGCAGGACACCGACGGAGATGGCAAAGCGGATAGTACGCATACGTTCGTGCAGGAACCTGCCCTGATCGCTCCGCTCGGCGTCTCGGTCATCGACAACAAGGTGATCGTCGCCCAGCCCCCCGACCTCATCGTCTACACCGACGTGGATCGCAACCTGCGATTCGATCCGGCGGTGGACAAGCGCGAGGTGCTGCTGACCGGCTTCCAGGGGATCAACCACGACCACTCTCTCCATTCCGTGACGTTCGGTCCGGATGGCAAATGGGTGTTCAACGCCGGCAACACCGGGGCGATGTTCACGGATCGGTCGGGCAAGACGTTCCGCATCTTCGGGTCCTACCGTCCGAGACGGATCGGCCCATTCGAGTACCCGCACGACCCCGCGCTCCATGCCGGAAAGCCCAGCGACGACGGGCATGTGTACGTCGGCGGGTTCACCGTCCGGATGAATCCCGACGGCACCGACGCGGAGATCATCGGACACAACTACCGCAACAGCTACGAGCAATCGGTCACCTCCCTCGGCGACGTGTTCCAGAACGACAACGACGATCCACCGGCCTGTCGCGTGAGCTGGGTGATGGAGTATGCCAACTTCGGATTCTCGTCGAACGACGGCCAGCGGACCTGGCGGGCAGACCGCCGGCCAGGCCAGTCGGTGCCGGTGGCGGAGTGGCGTCAAGAAGATCCCGGCATGGCGCCGGTCGGTGATGTGTACGGCGGCGGATCGCCAACGGGCAATGTCTTCTACGAAAACGGCGCCCTCGGTCCGTCCTGGGACGGGACGTTCTTCGCCGCGGAGCCAGGCCGAAACGAGGTGTTCTCCTACCAGCCGGTCCCGGAGGGCGCGGGCTTCGCGCTCGAGCGAAAGATCTTCCTCACCTCGAACGTCGACCAGCAGTATGCCGGGTCCGATTTCGTCATGCGCAGCGCAGGCGTCACGGGCGCCATCGCGACGCTCTTCCGGCCGTCGGACATCGCCGTCGGTCCTGACGGGGCCTTGTATGTCAGCGACTGGATCGACGCACGAGTCGGCGGGCACCAGGACCTGGACGACACCCTGTCCGGGGCGATCTACCGCATCGCTCCCTTGGGTTTCGTCTCGAAGGTTCCGGCCTTCGACGCCACGACCATCGATGGCCTGATGACGGCGCTGCGCTCGCCCGCGGTCAATGTTCGGGCCATCGGCTTCGAAGGGCTGAAAGCGCGTGGCGCCGCTGCGGTGAACGCCGTCGCCGCTCTGCTCGAGGATCCGAGCCCGTATATGCGCGGCCGTGGAATCTACCTGCTGTATCAGCTTGGCCCCGAGGGCCGTCAGCGCGCCGGGCTGCCCGAGTCGTACACCGATCCGGCGCTGCGCATCGCCGCGTTCCGGGCCATGCGGCGCGCGGGTCTCGACATCCTCCCGGTGGCCTCTCGTCTCGCCCGCGACTCGGACCCGGGCGTTCGGCGCGAGGCGGCGCTGTCGATGCGGGACCAGCCCGCCGCCACAGCCCTCGAGATCCTGGTTGATATCGCTCGCGGCTTCGACGGCCTGGATCGCAGCTATCTGGAAGCGCTGGGAACCGGCGCCACGGGAAAGGAGCCGGCGCTCTACGAGCGACTGCGGGGCGACCTCGGCGCAACAGACGATCCCATCGCGTGGTCCGGCAGCTTCGCGCGAATTGCGTGGCGCCTGCACGTACCGGCGGCAGTGCCGGACCTGGCCGCCCGTGCGCGATCACCCAAGCTCTCGCTCGCCGACCGCCGCCTCGCCCTGGACACGCTCGCCTTCATCAACGACCCAAGAGCGTCCAAGGCCATGCTCAGCCTCGCAACGCCGGACAGCCCGTTGCGCGAAGCGGCCACGTGGTGGCTCTTGAATCGCGTCTCCAATGACTGGGCGGACCACGGCCTGGGGCCAGCACTGAAGACGGCCGGCATATACGATCCCGAGTCGATCGTGCTGCAGGAGGTCGTCGTGCCGCCGGCGGCGGCCGATCTCCCACAGCTGTCGGTTGAGGAGGTCTTGCGTCTCAGGGGAGACGCGGCACGCGGGAGGGGCACCGCGGACCGCTGCCTCGTTTGCCACGTCGTCGGCGGCACCGGGGCCGAGCTTGGATCGTCTCTCGATGGCTGGGGACGCGGCAAGTCTGCCGAGGTGATCGCCACGGCCATCGTGCGGCCAAGCGCCGACGTGGCGCACGGCTACGACGGCACGGAGCTCAAGACGAAAGACGGGCTGACCATTCAGGGCCTGCTGATCAAGCAAGGCGATCCCCTGATGATGCGCAGCATGGGGGGCATCACGCAGATCATCCCTGCCGATCGCGTGGCCGAGCGCCGGCGGATGCAGGAGTCGCTGATGATGAGCGCCGCGCAGATGGGGCTCACGGAGCAGGACGTCGCCGACCTCGTGGCGTTCCTGCGCGGCAACTGATCCAAGACGCTAGTGCTCGTGGCCGGGAGTGCCCTGCTCGATGGTCACGTCTTCGCCCGCCAGGAATCGTTCGATCCTCATCCGCTCCTCGATCTCCTCCGGGCTCACCGGGTTGAACGCCTTCATCTGCTGGAGCTCCTCCGGCGTCAACCGGGGCAGGCGGCGAATGAACTGCACGAGCTGCCAAGTTTCCTCGTCCTCCTCGGCGGGGGCGCTGCCGAAGGCCGGCATGCCCGTGAAGCGGATCCCGTTGCGGATGATCCAGAAGAGCTCTCCATCCGAGAGCTCCTGCGTCGAGGCCTCCCGCATATCCGGAGGCGGCGGATAGAGCCCACGCCCGAAGGCCGTGTCGCCGGCCCCATCGTTGCCATGACAAACGGCGCAGTGATCCGCAAAGTGCGCGCAGCCCTGGGCGACCGACTCATCCGTCGTCGACACCGGGTTCGAGCGGTCTCGCTCGGGGCCCGGGATCGCGAGATGACGCAAACGCCGAGCGGTCCAGGCTTCGACGGCCCAGGGCTCTGCCCTGGCACTCACGCCTCGCTTCAACAGCATCGCCAGGCTGACGCCGGCCGCCACGACCGCCAATAGGGTCAGCACTCCCAGCCAGCTCAGCAGCCTTCTCATCCGATCTTCTTTCTCACGCAGACCGAAGCGCAGTGCTCCGGTTCCTGTGTCGTCATTTGCGGCAAGATGCCGTGCCGCATCACTGCTTGGTCTCGCCCCCGCCGACCCGCACGGTCACCGCAGTGTTCGCTCCACCCTTCTCTTCCGACTCGACAGCCACGCGCTCGCCCTTCGTCAGGCTGCTGACGGGCACCGCTTTCTTGCCGCGCAGGACCTTCGTCTCGTCGGTCAGCACGAACGACACGGTCTTGCCATCCGTGTCCTTGACGTCGAGGCTCGTCTTCCCGACGTGCTCCACCGTGCCCATGACGGTGTGCTTGTGCCCTTCATGCGCGGTCACCCAGATCGGCGCCGAGATCAGCCCAAACGTCGCCAACGACAGCAACAGCTTCTTCATCTTCTTTTTCTCCTCTTTTCGTCTAGTCAGATGCGTCCTTCGCATTCCACGGTCCCTTTCTCGGGACGGACCGTTCTCCCCGCAAAACCACGTCAGCATCGCTCCCGCGGCCCCGCGCCCGTGCGCTCACGCGTCGGCCTCCCCGGTCTGGACAACCCCTCCGTCTCCGCTCCGCGTCGGGAAGAGCGGGCCCTTCTGACACTTCAACGCGCGCCAGATGAAGAAGATCGAGGGATAGACGAGCAGCTCGCCCACGAAGGAGCTGAAGACTCCGCCGACCATGGGCGCGGCGATGCGGCGCATGACGTCCGAGCCTGTTCCGGTGGACCACAGGATGGGAGCCAGCGACAGCAGGATGGCCATCACCGTCATCATCTTGGGGCGGATGCGCTGGACGGCGCCGTGGTCGACCGCCTCTGCAAGGTCCGCGTACGTCACCATCCGGCCCTTGTCCTTCGCCTTCTGGTAGGCAATATCGAGGTAGAGGAGCATCACGACACCGGTCTCGGCGTCGAGGCCGGCCAGGGCGATGAGCCCGACCCAGACCGCGATCGACCAGTTGTAGCCGAGGAAGTACATGAGCCAGATCGCACCGATGAGCGAGAAGGGCACGGCCAGGAACACGATCGCCGTCTTCACGAGCGATTTCATGTTGATGTAGAGGATCAGGAAGATCAGGAAGAGGGTGATCGGCACGATCATCAGCAGCCGCTCGCGGGCCCGCTGCATGTACTCGTACTGGCCGGACCAGAAGATCGTGTAGCCCGCCGGGATCTCGACCTTCTCCGACACCTCCTTCCGGGCCCGCTCGACCCATGTCCCGACGTCGATGCCACGCAGGTCCACGTACACCCAGGCGTTGGGGCGGGCGTTCTCCGACTTGATCGCGGGTGGCCCGTCGTGGATGTTGATGACCGCGAGCTGCCCCAGGGGAACCTGGAGCCCGGCCGGGCTCGCCACCAGCGTCTCCCGCAGCCGGGTGAGGTCGTCGCGCAGCTCACGGGGATAGCGGATGTTGATCGGGTAGCGCTCGAGGCCCTCCACCGTCCAGGAGACGTTCATCCCTCCGATGGCGGACTGGATGACGTCCTGGACGTCGCCGACGTTCAGCCCGTAGCGGGCCGCGGCGGTGCGGTCGATCTCGAAGTCGAGGTAGCTGCCTCCCATGACCCGCTCCGCATAGGCCGAGAGCGTGCCCTCCAGCGGCTTGACCACCGCCTCAACCTCTTTGCCGAGTCGCTCCAGCTCTCTGAGGTCGGGACCTCCGATCTTGATGCCGACCGGCGTCTTGATCCCCGTCGAGAGCATGTCGATCCGGGTCTTAATGGGCATGGTCCAGACGTTGGTGAGGCCAGGAAACTGGAGCGCGCGGTCCATCTCCTCGACGAGCTTCTCCCGGCTCATCCCCGGCCGCCATTCCGACGGGGCCTTGAGGACGACGGTCGTCTCGATCATCGACAGCGGCGCCGGGTCGGTCGCCGTCTCCGCGCGACCCATCTTGCCGAACACCGACTCCACCTCGGGAAAGGTCTTGAGGATCTTGTCGGTCTGCTGGAGGATCTCCTTCGCTTTGGTGATCGAGAGTCCCGGGAAGGTTGACGGCATGTACAGGAGATCGCCCTCCCACAGCGGTGGCATGAACTCCGACCCGATCTTCTGGATCGGGATCCAGATCGACGCTGTGAGGACGACGGCCACGACGATCACGAGCCATCGGAAGCGCAGCGCGAGGTTGAGGACCGGGGTGTAGAGCCAGCGCAGGAGGCGCGAGACGGGATGGCGCGTCTCGGAGTGGATCTTCCCGCGAACGAACCAGAACATCAGCACCGGGATGATCGTCACCGACAGGAGAGAGGAGGCGGCAATGGCGTAGGTCTTGGTGAAGGCGAGGGGCCGGAAGAGCCGTCCCTCCTGGGCCTGCAGCGTGAACACCGGCATGAACGACACGGTGATCACGAGGAGGGTGAAGAAGAGGGTCGGGCCCACCTCCTGGGCCGAGCGCAGGATGATCTCGAAGTGGGAGCGTCTGCCCTTCCACTCCTCATAGTGCTTGTGGGCGTTCTCGACCATGATGATCGCCGCGTCCACGAGCACGCCGATGGAGATCGCGATGCCCCCCAGCGACATGATGTTGGCGCCGAGACCCTGCATCCTCATCACCACGAAGGCCAGCAGGATCGAGAGCGGGATGGAGAGGATCGCGACCAGCGCCGAGCGGAAGTGAAACAGGAAGACGACGCAGACGAGAGCGACGATGATCGACTCCTCGACCAGGGTGTGTGAGAGGGTGGCGATGGAGCGCTCGATGAGGGCGGTGCGGTCGTAGGCGATCTCGATCTCGACGTCCTCCGGGAGCCCCTGCCGGAGCTCCTCGAGCTTCTCCTTGACCCGGGAGATGGTGGACAGGGTGTCCGCACCGGAGCGGACGATCACGATGCCGCCGACAGTCTCCCCTTCACCGTTCCATTCCGCGATCCCGCGGCGGATCTCCGGGCCGATGGTGACGTGGGCGACGTCCCGGACGAGGATCGGCGTGCCCGCCGGCCCCACGCCGAGGACGACTCGCTCGAGGTCGCGGATGTCCTTCACGTACCCAAGGCCCCTCACCATGAACTCTCGCTCCGCCATCTCGATGAGGCGTCCGCCCACGTCGTTGTTCGAGCGCTGGATGGCGGTCTTCACCTTCTGGAGCGGGACGCCGTAGGCGCGCAGCTTCACCGGGTCGACCTCGACCTGGTACTGGCGGACGAAGCCGCCGATGGAGGCCACCTCGGAGACGCCCTCCACCGCGATGAGGCCGTACTTGAGGTACCAGTCCTGGTAGCTCCGCAGGTCGGCGAGCGAGCGCTGGTCCGAGTTGAGGACGTACATGAACGCCCAGCCCACGCCGGTGGCGTCGGGCCCGAGCTGCGGGGACACACCCTGGGGGAGCTGGGAGGTGAGCGAAGAGAGGTACTCCAGCACGCGTGACCGCGCCCAGTAGAGGTCGGTGCCATCTTCGAAGATGACGTACACGAAGGAGAAACCGAAGAAGGAGTAGCCCCGGACCACCTTGGCGAAGGGCACCGAGAGCATCCTGGTCGTGAGAGGGTAGGTGACTTGGTCCTCGACGACGCGCGGCGCCTGACCCGGGTACTCGGTGTAGATGATCACCTGCACGTCCGAGAGGTCGGGGATGGCGTCGAGACGGGTCTGCTGGACGCTCCAGATGCCCCCGACGACCGCGAAGAGCATGGCCACGACCACCAGGAACTGGTTGCGGAGCGACCACTCGATGATTCTATTGAGCATGTCGCCCCCTCAGTGCTGGTGCGACGTCGGAGCCGGCGCGGCCTCGCCGCTCTCGCGCGATGCGAGCAGCTTTTGGACCGCCTCGCGCAGGTTGGACTCGGAGTCGATGAGGAACTGCGCCGAGGTCACCACCTGCTCCCCGGCCTCGAGGCCCGAGAGCGCGGCGACATACCCGTCACCCTCGGAGCCCAGCTCGACTTCCCGCGGAGTGAAGCGCCCTCCACCCTCCGCCACGACGACGAGATTGCGTTGCCCCGTGCGGAGGACGGCGAGCGTGGGGACGAGAACCCTGCCGCGAGCCACGACGGGCTGGAACTCGACCGTCGCGTACATCCCGGCTCGGAGGCGGCCGTCGCGGTTCGGGATCTCGAGCTTGAGCGGCACCGTGCGGGTTTTCTCGTTCATCTGGGGCTCGATGAAGCGGACGCGCCCGGTGAACCTCTCGCTCGGGAAGTAGGTGAGGCTCACCTCGGCAACGCTTCCCACCCTCAGCCAGCGAATCTGATCCTCGAAAGCCTCGACCGACAGCCAGAGCGACGACATACCCGCGATGTGGAACAGCTCCATCCCGGGCCGCACGGCCATGCCTTCGAGGGCCGGCATCCGCTTCATCACGACACCTCCGGAAGGGGCGGTGACGGTGAGCGCCCGGAAGACCTCGCCCGTCCGCTCGAGCGTCTCGATCTGATCGGAGCCGATGTCCCAGTAGGCCAGACGCTGCCGGCCCGCTTCAACCAGGTCCTCGGCACGACGGCGCGCGTCTCCCGGCGCGCCCTCCATCCGCTCGGCGAACTGGAGTGCGGAGAGGAGGTCCTGCTCGGTCTGGACCAGCTCGGGCGAGTAGATCTCGAAGAGCGGCTGGCCCTTTTCGACCGGCTCGCCGACGTAGTTGACGTGGACCTTCTCGATCCAGCCCGGGTACTTGGTGGTGACCGACACCATCTTCTGCTGGTCGTACTCCAGGTAGCCGACGGTGCGGATCTCACGGGTCAGGTCCCCGCGCTCGACCGTCTCCGTCAGGACGTTCATGTTCTGCACGATGGCGGGGTTGATGGTGACCGTCGCCCCACCCCCCGTCGCTCTGTTCACCTCGTCGGCGTAGACCGGCACGTAGTCCATGCCCATCTCGTCTTTCATGGGCACGGGGGAGGTGACCGTGGGGGTCATGGGGTTGCGGTAGAACAGGACCTCACGCTCGCCCGAGGGGGGCGCATCTCCACGAAGCGGCACGAGATTCATGTGGCAGATCGGGCAGATACCCGGCTCGTCCTCGATGATCTGGGGGTGCATGCCGCACGTCCACAGCTGAGCAGCCGCCTCCGTAGTTGCTCCGGCGGAGAGGCGATGATCGCCGAGCACCCGGTGCCGGAGCGAGTCGAGCCACTGGAACTGGAAAGGGTTGGCGAGCAAGAGCGTGGCAAGACCGACGCCGGCAGCCAGCCAGGCGATGTTGGTCAGGAGACGACCTCGCCGCCCGGGCTGGTGTGTCGTGTTCCCATTTTCCAGAAGACTCATGGCTTCGCTCCTTCCGTCTCGGGGCCAAGCGGCCCCCCGATCGCCCCTTCGAGACGCGCGAGGGCGACGGCGTGGTCGGCCCGGGCCCGCTCGGTTCCGGTGCGCACCTCGAGCAGGACGCGCTCGGCGTCCAGAAGGTCCAGGGAGTTGAGGCTTCCGGCGGCGTAGCCGGACTCCGCCGAGCGCAGGGACTGCTCGGCCTGGATGAGCAGCACGCGCTCGAAGAGCCGCACCTGCTTGCCGCTGAGGCGCAGGCGCTCGACCAGCTCGCCGAGCGCACGATCGATCACGGTCGTCACGTCGCGCTTCCGCGCGACGGCGGCGATCCGACGCTCTGCGGCCGCCTCGAGGCCAGCGTCGAGTCGGCCGTGCTTGATCGGCAGGTTGAGGCTCAGGCTGATGCCGAAGACGTCCTTGCCGTTGTCCGGAGGCGGCATGAAGCCGACGCCGACATCCCGGCCGGTCACCAGCCCGTAGGTGACGCCGACCGTGAAGTCCGGCTTGTACTCCTTGCGTGCGAGCTCGATCAGCGTATCGGCGCGCGCGACGTCGGCCGCGGCCGCATCGAGCTCGGGCCGCGCGTCGAGGGCGCGGGCGCGGAGGACGGCGAGGGGCGGGGCGACTTTCGTGGCACGAGGCAGCTCTATTTCGAAGACGGGGGTTCCCTGGGGGCGGTCGCGCAGGGCATTAAGCGCAGCCACGAGGGTCGCGCGGCGTGCGGCGATGTCGAGCAGCCGACTGTCGTCCTTGGTGATCTCGGCCTGGATCTTGATGACACTCTGCTCGATGCCCACCCCCGAGGCGTAGCGGGCGCGGGCGAGCCGCTCGTAGTGGATCAGCGTGTCACGGTCCGTCTCCACCACCCTCCGGAAGGCGTCCAGATACGCGATCTCGTAGCCGAGCCGGCGCACTTCGGTGACCAGGTCGAGACGGCGAGCGCCCACGTCCGCCACCAGCGCGTGGGCCTGGCGAAGGGCGGCCTGCTCGCGAAGGCCTCGCTTCCCGGACCAGGGCAGGCGCTGCGAGAGGGTCGCTATCAGGCGCTGGGGGCCCACGCGGGTCTCGGGCGAGGAGAGGTAGCCGGTGACCCCGACCACGGGGTCGGGCAGGGCCTGGGCCTGTGGGGCCTGCTGCAGGCTGGCGCGGGCCACGGCAGCAGCCGTGGCTACGGTGGGGTTGCGCGCGAGGCTCTCGCGCACGAGCTCGCGCACGGCGGGCTCCTCGATCGCGTCGACCACGCGGCCGGCGGCGTCCGACGATGACATGGGCGTCTCGGTGTCCGGAGCGCTCGCGCCCGTCGTTGCGACGCCAAGCACGGCCAGGACAGCGAGCGCTCGAATGGACATCACGAGCCTCCCGCCGCCGCCGACGGGACGGCCTCGACTTGGCGCCTGGGTGAGTTGTACGAAACCCGGCTTTGGTTTCGACTTCGACTTTGACTTGTCAAGGGAACCTCCCAGCTCTGAACGCGCCGGTGGCGGTGGACACCGGTTTTCAGGACGAATGCCGACCGCATGGGTTCACGAGCCCGTGCGGTTGGGGAGGCGTCAGATCAGGAGGACGGTGGTCCTGTCGAGCGGGAGAGGCGGGAGGCTTCGGGCAGGGGTCACGGCCGCTGCCCGTACGCTCGGGTACGTCGCGGGGGTGTGGACGACCTGGAGGGCGGGTGGCGCGACCTTGGAGACATTCTGAGAGGCCACCACGAGCTCCGGGGTGGCGTCGCAACACTCTTGGGAAACCGCTTGCACGCCGGCCGGTTCCTCGCAGCAGGCGTGGGAGTCCACTTCCCGGGCCTCACGGTGACAACTCGCCGCGTCCAACACGCAGGGACAAAGCCCGATAGAACCCGCGACGAGCGCGAAAGCGGCGACTCCCGCAAGGACCGCTTTGAGTGAACCCCTCACCATCTCCAACCCAATATGCACGCGTTTCCGGGTCTCGTCAATGGTCCGTGTGGCTTTGAACAAGGTTTTGCATCGGGCTGTCGCCCGGGGGCCTCACTCTGCAGAACAAGATGGCTCAGGTCGTCAGGAGCCGCCGAAGGTCGCTCTGGTATTCCTTCGTCGGTGCCACCCAGCGAAGCCCGTAGCGGTGGGTGTGTGGCTGGTCCTTTTCACGACTCCCCCACATGACCACGGCAGGGGCCTCGAGAGGCTGGGGCCGCCGGGCGGCGCTCAAGCGGAGACTGAGCCTCTGCCCAACAGCGAAGTTCGCCGCGCTCCAGACGCACGCGCCGCCTTCGGAGATGTTGGCGACGGCACCGTAGGCAAGGGGCTGACCGGTCTCTTCAAAGGCTACGGTCATGGGCGTCCGGGGGACCGCCCGCACGAAAGCCCGGTCCTGCATGACACCTCCCACTCACGGCGCTGGGGCCCCGGGAGGGGGACACCTCGCCTGCCGAGCGGCCCCGGTGGGAGGGAGTGGGCCGATCATCGTATGACGACTAAATCCTACGCCTGCGGGGGGTTGAGGGCCAAGCTTTCGTTGGACTGGCGGCGTTCCGGCAAGCCCTCAGAGCCCTTGGGTCGCCTCGAGGCAATGCACACAAAACGTTCAGTCGGGAACCAGGCGTCTCTTCCCCGCCTCGGGTGGGCAAGGCGGGGAAGAGACGCGCCGGCGAACGTACGTCAGGAGAAGAACAGCAAGGCACGGCAGGTACTCGAGGGCGCGCACCTCCCAGCTCAGCCTCCAGCGCTCGCCCGACAGGTAGTCGGGGTAGACGAGGTAAGCGAGGCTCGCGGTCCCGGTGAACAGCAGGGCCGCGGGCTCGTCACGCACCACGAGCAGGGGCACGAACCACAGCGCGTACCAGGGCAGCACGTTGGGGCTGAGGAGGAGAGACGCGGCCACGACCGCGAGGGCCGCCGCCACCGTTTCGGTGCGTCGCCACGCGAGCAGGAGGGCAAGGCCGAGAGTGATGAGGGCCCCGGCGCGCAGGGCCGCCTCGTGGCTGCCGAGCAGAGCCGCGAGGGGGGCGAAGAGGGTCTCGTTGAAGAGCCAGAAGCGAGCGAACTGCGACAGGCTGTGCACCAACATGCGGCCGGCATCGAGATAGGGCCAGACGAAGGCAGCCGCAAGGGCCAGCGCCGCCAGGACGTGCCACGGTCGGTACCGACGCGCCCAGGCGGCGGCCACGAGGCCGGGCAGGAGCTTGGCCGTGAAGCCGGCGCCGGCGGCCAGCGCCGAGAGCAGGGGGCGATCGGCGTCCAGGGCCAGGAGTGCCGCCACGAGAAAGGGCATTCCGAAGGCTTCGTTGTGGCCCGCGCCTGCGATCTCGACGAGCGCCAGTGGACTCCAGGCCAGCACCAGCAGACGCTCGGCCCCCAGGCGGCGGCGGCGCAGCACCATGGCGAGTAGCCCCAGCGTCGCGATCTCGCACAGGACGAGGAAGGCTTTCATGGCGGTCACGGAATCGTGGACGGCAACGACCCCGCGCGCGGCGAGTTGAAACAGCGGCGGGTACACGGCGGGCATGTCGCGGTGGTTCATGCCGTCCCAGACCTCGTCGCGAAGCGGCGCCCACCGCTCGACTGTCGGCCGGTCCGACCAGGAGTACGGGTTGCCTCCGTGGTTCTGGATCCGCCCCTCCCACACGTAGCGGTTGATGTCGTCGTTGAACGGCGGAGCGGCCACGAGCACCGCTCGCCAGACGAGCGCGATGGCGAGCGCCGCGAGCAGCCCCCTGCGGGAGAGCCCACGGGAGGCGGCGAGGGCGGCCAGGTAGGCGACGAAAGCGGCGCCGTAGAGCCCGAGGTGGGCCGCGACCCGTGGCCCGATCGGACCACCGAGGGCCCAGCCGGCGACGCACAGGCTGATCAGCGCCCCGCTGGCCATGAGAACGGTTACTCGCAGCGCGCGCAGGCCCGCCCCGGGTGCTCGAGAGTCTCGTGGCCGCACGGCGTACCGGGCAATGGTGAGCAGGATCTTGGTGCCCGCCTTCACCGTACCGGAGACGGTCCCGCTCACCTTGCTCCGGCCGATCCGCGGGCGGTAGTCGACCGGGACCTCGACCACGCGCAGGCCGGCACGCGCCGCCTTGATCTGCATCTCCACGGTCCACCCGTAGTTGGGATCGCGCATGTCGAGGCGGCGAAGCGCCTCCGCGGTGATGGCGCGGAAGGGACCTAGGTCGGTGGCCCGGGATCCCGCGGTGAGGTTCATGAGGCCGACCGACAGCCTCGTTCCCAGGACGGCGTGCCAGGGATGAGCGCCCTTCTGGCGGTGCCCCAGGTTGCGCGAGCCGATCACCATGTCCGCGCGCCCCTCCAGAATCGGAGCAACGACGTCCCTCAGCTGGTCGGGATAGTCGCTCCGGTCTCCGTCGAGGAAGACGACGACGTCCGGGTTGGCGGCAGCGGCGATCCCGGCGAGGCAGGCCCGGCCGTACCCTCGGCGTGGCTCTGACACGACGCGGGCACCGGCGGATCGCGCCACGTCGGCGGTCCCGTCCCGGGAGCCGTTGTCGACGACGATCACCTCGTGAACAAGCGGGGGGATCTCGGCGATCACGAGGCCGATCGCCTCTTCCTCGTCGACAGCGGGGATGATCACGCTGATGCGGGGTGTGGGCGCTTCTGGGGGGCCCGGCATGGAGGCTTCCAGTCTACCCCGATCCGACGCTCGTGCCCGGTGTGGACCACACGACTTTGGGGTGTGTCGTGTCGCGGTCCACTTCAGGGGGTAGAATCGACGCACACAGGAGCAACGATAAGGAGATCTCCAGGCATGAAGCGTGTCCTTCTGCTTGCCGCGTTCGCCGTGATGCTCGCTCCTCCGGCCGCTGCCCAGTTCGGGCAGAAGAAATCGTCGTTCCGCTTCACCGGGGATGGGCTCGTGCGCTACGAGTGGACGCAGAAGATCCCGGTGCCGGGCGGCACGGTCGACGAGAACCGCTACTTTCTCCAGGCACGCCCGAGAGTGGAAGCGGTCTTCGGCCCGGTCGAGCTCGGGGTCGGCGGGCTCTTCAACTACAGCAAGGACGACAACACCGAGTTCGAGAACGGCGAGCCCCGCTTGATCGTGCGGGACAACTTCTTCTCCCGGGATGCGCGCTTCGACGTCTACTACGCCAAGGTCAAGGCCGGCCCCGTGCGCGCCGAGGCCGGACGCCTGCTGATGCCGATGCTCCTGCCCGAGATGATCTGGGACCGCGACCTGCGGCCCAGGGGAGGCGCCCTCTCCCTAGTCTTCGATCAGGCGGGCAGCCCGAGCATGTTCGCCATTCGGGGCATCTACACCCGGGGAAGCCACTGGTTCGAAGACGAATCCGAGATGTTTGGCGGCTCAGCGGAGCTCGTGATCGGCGGCGGCCAGCAGGGCCAGTTCTCCCTCGCCGGGTCGTATCTCTACTTCCGGAAGCTGGACACCCTGGACCCGCGGGTCCGGCGCCAGAACACCCGCAACCTGGCCGGTCTGTACGTCTTCGACTACCGCGTCGTGGACATCCACGCGGGCATCGTCTCGGGGGGCCAGGTCCCCTTCATCCTCAACTTCGACTACGCCTGGAACACGCAGCTCTCCGAGAACAACAAGGGGCTCTGGCTGCAGGTGGCCATGGGGCAGCTCGAGATATCCCGGGCCTGGCTCGAGTACACGTACGCGAAGATCGACCGGGACGCCACCGTGGCCGCCTTCAACTCGGACGACTTCTTCTGGGGCACCGGGTGCCTGGCTCACCGGATCGATATCGGGGCGGCCACCGGCAAAGGCAGGAGCATTCACGGGATCGCGAGCATGCAGCGCTTCAAGGACAGCCTCATCCCTGAACAGCGAGAGGAGTGGGTCCGCCGCTACCGGATCGAGTGGCGCTACAGCTTCTGAGGCCGGCTGCGCCCTCAGTCCTCGGTGACTGCGGCGGAGGCTTCGGCTTCCGGCGACGCCTCTCCCGGGGCGGGCTTCTTCTTCGGCTGGAGGGCCTCGAGGAGATCGTAGGGGATCCGGGCGTTGATCAGGACCGTGTTCGTCTCGGTGGAGACGCTGAAGGCCGACGCCAGCTGGGCCAGCTCGGGCTTCTGCTGGGCCTGGAGGCTCATCAAGGCGACGAGGCCGCGCACGACGTCGGCGAGCTTGGTGGCGGCCGCCTCGTCCACCGCGACACCGGTCAAGGCCATGGAAAGCTCGGGATCGAAGTCGCCGGTGAGGGTGAGGCTTTGCAGGGGCGGGAGGTTCAGCCCGACCGAGGAGCCCGAGCCTCCCATTCCCGGGGCGGGGATCCTGTCGGGCATCCCGGCGAGGATCGTGCTGTCGCCCACGACCCAGAACGTGGAGCCGGGCTTGACGCCCTCGACGAGCTCGATGAGCTCGGTGTTCTGCGTGAGCGGCGTCTCTCCCCGCGATCGGCTCGCCACCACCGCCTCGACACCGGCCGTGGGCCCGAAGACCAGCACGCCGG
Organism: Vicinamibacteria bacterium; assembly: GCA_963578825.1. Taxonomy (GTDB): domain Bacteria; phylum Acidobacteriota; class Vicinamibacteria; order Fen-336; family Fen-336; genus JAJDNS01. Next base: position 12,047 of record CAUZDW010000027.1, on the reverse strand, counting down.
GATCGAGGAGGGCGAGGGTCGAGGACTCTGTCTCCCCCTTCTCGTTCTCTTTGGTCATCGTGAAGAGCGTGGTGCCCTCGAGCTGGCGCTTCTCTGCCTGCTCCGCCATTCCCATCGTCCCGCTGAGCTTCTCGAGGTCGAACCGACCTGTGGCGATCACCAGGGGTTGGGGGGCTGTCTTCCCTGCCCCGCCGCGGCCCGCCACGACGATCTGGTCGATGTCCCGGGCGGGGTCGAGCCCGGTCATCGTCTCGAACTGCTTCAGGCCCTCGGGGCGCATCTCGGGCTTCGAGGCCATCCGGGTCCACATCGGGCTGGCGACGACCCGCTTCACGTCGAAGCCCATCACGAAGTGCGTGTCCGCGGGAAAGACGAGCCCCTCGCCGGGGAGAGGACCCACGGCAGCGCGGGCGGAGTCGAGCCACAGGGCGCCGAAACCGGCCACCACGCCGAGGGCGACGATCAGGACGGAAACGGACAGGACGAGCCGGCTGCGGGTCATGGGAAAGTCTCCGGAATCAGTCTAGCCCCTCACTGATCGAGCACGTACTCGCGCTCGGAGAAAAGCCAGGCGGCCGCGGTCAGAAAGAGCGAGCTCGCCACGACGAGAACGGCCAGGCTGAGGCCCGCGGGCTGCACCTGGCCGAAGAGCCCCGCCAGCCCCTCCTGGGCGGGCCGGTGCTGGATGAGCGAGCGCAGCCAGGCCGTCAAGGTCAGGCGAGGCAAGTACCCGGGCAGGTTCGCCAGAAGCTCCCACCCGAAGAGAAAGAGCAGGCCTGGAATGACAGGGCGTCGCAGCAGCACGCCGAGCAGGGCGAAGAACGCCCCATACGCGACGAGAGCGAGCGCCATCACGCCAAGGTCGCGGAAGAGATCCGGGACCGAGGTCCCCAGACCGGACCAGCCACGGGCCGTCGCAAGCAGGAAGAAGGTGAGGACCGCCGAGGGCAGGGCGATGCCGAGCGACGTGGCGAGATAGGCCGCGAACTTGCCGGCAAAGATGGCGGGCCGGGTCAGGGGGCGCGTCAGGAGATAGGTCAGCGTCCGCCCTTCGACCTCGTCGGCGACGAGGGACGTCGCGTGGAAGAGAGCCATGAGGGGAAGAACGTTGCAAATCCAGAAGATGGCCACGATGATCGCGTACAGATCCATGGGGGGAACGGCGCGGGTCGGAACATCCGCGGCCAGAAGACCCCGGTAGACGAGAGCGAGGACGGCGGGCAGCCCGACGAGGAGCGCCATGAGCAGGCTCCGCCGGCTCCAGATCATGTTCTCGAGAGACAGGTCGAAGACCGCGCGCGCCGCCCGGAAGAACGGAAGCGGCCGGGTCGTGTCTCTCATCGCGCCACCAGGTAGTGAAAGACCGACTCCAGGTCGTCGTCGGGGGAGTACATCTCCGTGACGCCGGCCTGGAGAGCCACCTCTGGAAGCGCCCCGTAGAAGTCGTCCGGGCGCGCCGTCTGCACCGTGAGCCACTCCCCTTCCGACCCGAACGACAGAGACAACACGGTGGGCCACCCGACGATGGCCTCGGCCAGCTTCCGCGGGTCCCGCGCCCGAAGCGAGACCGTGTGCGGGTGCTCGTCCAGGAGGTCGCGGATCTCCCGGATGTCGCCCTCGGCCAGGATGCGGCCGTTGTGGATGAGCATCACCTGCCGGGTCATGGCTTCCACTTCGTGGAGGATGTGGCTCGAGACCAGGATCGTCTTGCCCTCGCGGCCCAGGCGTCGGACGAGATCGATGACGCGCCGGCGATTGACCGGGTCCATCCCCGCCACGGGCTCGTCGAGGAGCAGCACGTCGGGCTCGTGGGCGATGGCCTGGGCGAGCTTGACCCGCTGGCGCATCCCCTTGCTGTACCCCCCGAGCTTGCGGTCCTTGGCGTCGAGGAGATCCACCTGGTGGAGCGCCTTCTCGGCCAGACTCCGGCACTCCTCCTCGTCGTAGCCGGTGAAGCGCAGGAGGGTGGTCAGGAACTGGAGACCGCTCAGGCGCTCCCAGAAGGCGTCGGCCTCGGGACACAGGCCCACCCGGTGGAACAGCGCCGGCGTGCCCCAGGCCGGCGAGCCCAGGAGCCGCACCTCGCCCTGGCTCGGGCGAAGCTGGCCCGCGGCGAGCTTCAGGAACGTCGACTTGCCGGCGCCGTTGGGGCCGAGGAGACCCGTCACGCCAGGGGGGATCGCGATCGTGACGTCGTTGAGCGCGATGATCGGCCCGTACCAGCGGGAGGCACGGGCGAAGGTGATGGGTGGGGCGACGTCGCTCACGTAACGATCTCCACGGCCCGCACCCGGGAGCGCAGGATGGCGAGGCAGGCGAGGCTGACGAGGAGGAGTACAGCGGCAGGGGCCGCCCAGTGCATCGCCAGCTCCGTGTCGGCCAGGCCGAAGAGGGCCACGCCCAGGGACTTCAGGTCTGCCTGGAACGAGATGAGCATCGCCTCGCTTCGATTGAAGCCGTGCTGAACGACGAGCCGGATCATCTCGAGACCGAAGACGAGGCCGAAGAAGCCGAGCCCCGCCACCCGGGCGCTGCGGGACAGCGCCGACACGGCAAGGGAGAGCAGGCTGACGAACAGGCTGATCACGAACGCGTGGACCACGATGGCGGGGCCAATCCAGGCGAGCTCCCACTGGAAGAACTGGTCCGGGGCCAGAGCCAGAGCGACGCCATACAGAGCAAGGGCGGGAACGAGCGTGACGGCGAGGTTCAGCGCCATCGGGACACACAGCTTGCCCAGGACGTAGTCGCGTCGCGTGAGCGGGCGGGAGAGATAAACCAAGATCGCCCCGGTCCGCAGGTCGTTGGCGATCAGTCCGGAGGCCCCGAAGATCGACAGCAGAATCGTGAAGCCGATCTGCTGGTTGAGGAAATCGCCGAAGAGACGTCCGTCCACGGGGAGCACGCGTCCCGCGTCGGGGAAGCGAGCCACGATGTAGACCTGGATGGCGCGGACGATGAAGGGCAGCAACGACACCGCGAGCAGGCCGAGAAAGGCCCTCTTCGACAGGATCATGCGCAGCGCCTCGCGGGTGATGGGCCAGAAACGGATCTGGTGCAGCGGCGCCCGCGCCTCGTACGGTCGATAGCCCTGGTCGTAGATCGGCATCAGTCCTGGATCTCGTGGCCGAGCGCCGCGAGGAAGACGTCCTCGAGTGTCTCGGCGCCGGGGCGCAGGTGCCGGACCTGGACGCCGCACTCCTTGGCGAGGCGGAAGATCGTCTCGGGCCCCTTCCCGTCGGGCAGGAAGAGGCGAACACCGTCCTCGCCCTCGCGCCAATCCCCCCCGAGGTCCTTCAGGTCGGTCAGGACCGCTCCGGCGTCGCCCTTGAAGCGCACGTCGTACACCTGGCGCCGGGGCCCGGTGAGCTCGCGGATGGAGCCCGACCGCGCCACCTGGCCCTGGTTCAGCACGATCACGTTCTCGCACACGCGCTCGACGTCGCGCAGCAGGTGCGAGCAGAGAATGAGGCTCATCTGCCGCCGGCTGGCGACGTCCTGGATGAGCGCGAGCATCTCCTCGCGCCCCTTCGGGTCGAGGCCGTTCGTGGGCTCGTCGAGCAGCAGCAGATCGGGATCGTGGACCAGCGCCTGTGCCAGCTTCGCCCGCTGCTTCATCCCCGTGGAGTAGGTCTCGACGTTGCGGTACCGCGCCTCACCGAGCCCCACGTAGTAGAGCACCTCGTGTGCCCGGCTGATCGCCTCGCTGCGGGGCAGGCCCGAGAGCTCTCCCGCGAAGGCGACGAAGCTCGACGCGGACATGCCCGGCAGGTGGCAGTCCTGCTCGGGCATGTACCCGAGGCGGCGGCGCACCTCGAGAGGCTCGCGAGTGGGATCGAGGCCAAAGGCGGTCATCCGTCCGCGGTCGGGGTCGAGAAACCCCAGGAGCGTCTTGAGGAGCGTGGTCTTCCCCGCCCCGTTCGGGCCCAGGAGGCCCGTCGCCCCGGCGGGAAACTGCCCCGAGATCCCGGCCAGCGCCTGGACGAGCCCGTAGCTCACGGACAGGTCCTGGAACTCGACGAGCGGCGCTTGGTCCTCGGCCATCTTATTTCTCAACGAGATCGGGGCTCTCGCGGTTCCTTATTGATTGTCGACCCCACCGGCCGCATCACCGCTTGCCCTTCGACGACGATCGCGGCCCGTGAGAACTCCGCCCGGCGACCGTCCCGACCCTTCACGACATGATACGGGCTGAGCGGCAGATCGATCCTGCTGCCCGTGGGTCGCAGAACGAGGGGGCGCACGCCTTCGGCCCGCAGGACTCCCTCCCCTCCAACCGTCACCCGAAGGCTCGACGCGGCGTGAGGGGCGCGCACGAGGAGGCTCGCCCGGCCGGGGCCGACGATGATCTCGTCCTCGCGGACGAGGGCATCTCCACTGGCGAAGGCGAGGGCGTCCGAGTCCAGCGCCAGCGCCCGGCTGAACGACGGGGACGATCGCCACGGGGGCCACTGTTCGAGGGTGAAGGCGAAGGCCATCAGCACGGCCACCGTTCCGAAAAGGGTGGCGGATGGAGACCCTCCGGCCGAGCCCCGAAAGGCCGTTGGGGAGAGCTCGCCGTCTTGCGCCCTGGCCGCGCGGCGCCACCAGACGGCGGCCAGGCCAATCGCGACAACCCACGCTGCAATGCGAGGCCAGAGCCCCGGGGCGCCGAGGGACCACCGTCTCAAGAAGAGGTTGGGGATGTACTGGTTGCCGTCGGCCCAGGTGCTCTGCGCCAGGAGGAGCGCCGAGTCGTTGGCTGCATGGGGGTCGTCAAAGAGAGCCAGGGCGAAAAGAGCCGACCAGCCGGCCAGCATCAGCCCGAGAGCCAGGGCGCCGCGCCGCTGCGAGACGCGAGCGAGTGCGACCCCGACCAGCGCGATCGCGATCGGGGCCACGGGCATGAAGTAGCGGCCCAGGTTGCACACGGCCCCCGCCCAGTTGTCCGCCGACGCGACGGTCAGGTAGTAGACGAGGCCCGCGGGAAGCACGACCGCGAAGCGCCGGGCGCCCCCCAGCACGAACCCAGCCACGGCCAGCAGCAGGAGCGGCACGTACGGCACGATGCCGTACCGTGCGTCGAGGAAAATGCCCAAGAGCCCCTGCCCCACCCGCGCCGTCGTAACGCCCCCCGGGCCCCAGGCCAGGAAGAGCGCGTCCGGGCGGACGCTGCCCGTGATGGCGAAGTTGTAGAGGGCGGTCAGATAGAGGCTCAGCACCTGCGGGACGAGAAACGCGACGAGCCAGCGCCTCCTGTCAATCCGAGGAGATCGTCTCCACATCACCCACAGGGCGGTGGCCACCAGGACGAGCCAGACCGGGAGGAACTTCTGGTGGAGCCAGGGCAGCGTGGCGAAGAGCGCTCCGAAGAGCCAGGGGTGGCGCTCGAGCCGCTCTGCTCGAAGCGCCAGCACTCGAAACGCCACGGCCAGCACGAGAGCGCCTGTCATCTCCGGGTAGAACTGGAAGAAGTAGAAGAGGAGGGGCGGCAGCAATCCGAACCCGAAAGCGAGACTGGCCGCCAGGCCGGGGCGCTCGGTCACATCCCGGACGAGCAGGAACACGGCCACCACCAGAAGTGCCGCAAGGGCGTTCCACGCCAGCACGCCCACGACGATGCGGCCGGGTGTTCCTCGGGCTCGATTGATCGCCCGGTCGATGCGGAAGGCCGGCGCCAGCACGAGAGACGGTCCCGGGGCAAGCACGTAGTAGACCCCGCCGTCCTTGCCTCGGATCGTCTGTCGAGTGATGCGCGTCGCCCGGATGGCGTCCCGGCCCACCTCGCCGTGGGCCACCGCCACCGCCATCTGCCAGGACTCCCGCGCGAGGGCTCCGCCCGACGAGACGAGGGCCTCCCCGAGGGGCGTGACCGGCAGTTCTTCCATGGCCGCGCTCACGCCTTCGGCATCGAGGGTGATGTCGTGCCCGAGGGCCACGGCCATCCGCAGATACTTGGGCTCGTTGCCCGGATGGCCGTCCCACTGTCGGGCCCAGTCGGGCGTCAGCAACGCGTAGGCGAGGAAGGCCACGAGGAAGACCGCACGGGGACCGGGCGCGGGAATCCGGATCGCCGGCGACCGGATGGCCAGGAGAGCGGCAAGTGCCGCCAGGTTCTGGGCGACACCCAGGTCCTGGGTGAGCGCCACCGGCAGCGTGAAGCCGTAGGGAAACGACGGCTCCAGGGCCACCGCGGCGAGAGCCAAGAGCGTCAGAGCGGGCCGCAGGTAGAGGGGCGCGAACGTCGGGACCTCGCTCGGCAGGGCGCTTGCCAGGGAGACTCCGTCCTGTCGCGCACGCCACAGCGACAGGGCCACCCACGCCGTGAGGCCACCGACCGTCCAGGCCAGGAGGCGGGCCATCGCTGCCCCTCCCTCCGCCCCCATGGCGCGGCCCACTTCGGCCAGCAGCCCGGCGGGCTCCAGCTCGGCGCGCAGGACGAGCCCGAGAGCGCGATCCGTCTCGCGGGCGAGCCCATGGAGCAGAAACGGCAGAAGCGCGGTGAGGATGGTCCGGAAGCCAGGCACCGCGCGGATTGTAGCTAATCCTTGCTCACGCTGACCGACACGACCTCACCGGGTCGGCATCGGGCGAAGACCTCCAGGGCCTGGTGGCAGGTCGGGCACTCGACGAAGTGGCTCTGCTCCTCGGCCTCGGTGTCCACCTCGAGGGCCAAGGGCTCGGCGCAGGAAACGCAGTCGACGATGATCTCCTCCATGGCGGGCACGATCAGGCCGGAGGCACCGGGTCGACGCTTCGCCAGAGATACCAGCAGGCCACGGTGCGGTACGGTCGCCAGGGGGTGGCCACACGCCGCATCCGATCGGGTTTGGGCTTCGCGCGCATTCGGTACGCCCGCTTCATCGCCGCCTGGATGCCCAGGTCGCCGACCGGCAGAACGTCGGGGCGGCCGAGCCGAAACATCAAGTACATCTCCGCGGTCCAGCGCCCGATCCCCTTCACGACGGTCAGCGTCTCGATGACCTTCTCGTCCGACTGGCGGGTCAGCCGGCCGAAACGAAGGCCGTCCTCGGTCCTCTCCGCCAGGTCTCGCAGGTAACGCGCCTTCTGGCGAGACAGACCCAGTCCGCGGAGCTCCTCGTCCGAAGCCCCGAGTATGTGCTCCGGCCGGAGAGGCGTCCCGAAGCGGTCGCGCACGCGTCCACCAATGGAGCGGGCGGCGGCCACGCTGATCTGCTGGGCCAGGATCGCGCGGACGAGGTAGGCAAAGGCACTCCCTCCGCGGTGCAGCTCGAGGCGGCACGGCCCGAGCTCGGCAACGAGGTGGGCGAAGATCGGATCGACGCTCACCAGGTGCCGGGTTGCCCGGCGGAGAGCCGCGTGGTCGAGGCGGGGTGCGGGCGAGCTCATCGGTGCCCATTCTCCCTCCAAAACCACAGGGCGCGACCACCGCGTTGTTGTCGGAACGAGGCCATGCTAATTTCACGGTCTGGAGCGCGCCTCGAAGGCGCGCTTTCACACACTATGAGCTCCTTCTGGCGTCATTCCCTGTGTCTCTGCCTGGGCGCGACCCTGGCCGCCCTGCCCTCTCGCGCCGCCGAGCCCGAGAGCTCCTTCGACCCCATCATCTTCGAGCTCGTGACGGACAACGGAATCGACTTCGTCACGAACTCCGGCCGGACGGACCACCGGCACCAGCCCGAGACCATGGTGGCGGGAGTGGCTCTGTTCGATTACGACAACGACGGGTTTCTCGACGTCTATGTCGTGAACGGCGCGAGGATGACCGACCTCGACAAGACGGACCCGTCCTTCTGGAACCGCCTCTATCACAACCAGGGCGACGGGACCTTCGAAGACGTCACCGAGAAGGCCGGCGTCAAAGGAAGGGGCTACGACCTGGGAGTGGCTGCCGGCGACTACGACGCTGACGGGTTCACCGATCTCTTCGTGGCGGGTCTGAGAGAGAACCTTCTCTTCCACAACAAGGGCGACGGGACCTTCGAAGACGTCGCCGACCAGGCCGGGTTCAACAAGCCCGACCCCAAGTACGGGACGCTGTGGGCGGTGGCCGCAGGGTTCGTCGACTACGACAACGACGGCGATCTGGACCTCTTCGTCTCGAACTACTGCGTCTGGGACCCCGAGACCGAGCCCTTGTGCGGCCCTCGCGGCCTCAACGACTACTGCCATCCTAACAACTACCGTGGCCTTCCGAACTCCCTCTACCGCAACGACGGAGACGGGACGTTCACCGACGTGTCCCAGGCGTCTGGCATTCGCAAGGTGATTGGAAAAGGCATGGGGCTCGGCATTGCCGATTTCGACGGGGACGGGTGGATGGACATATTCGTCGCCAACGACACCGAGCCCAACTACCTCTTTCGCAACCTCGGCGACGGGACCTTCGACGAGATCGGGTTCATGGCGGGGGTGGCCTACCCCGAGGCCGGCCGCGCTCTGTCCGGAATGGGCGCCGACGCCCGCGACATCGACGACGATGGCAAAATCGACATCTTCCACACAGCGCTCTCGAACGAAACGATGCCGATCTTCCACAACCAGGGAGACAACACCTTCCTCGAGGTGACGGCGCGGGCAGGGGTGTCCTCTCTCACGCTCTCGCGCTCGGGGTGGAGCAACGCCATCGTCGACTTCAACAACGACGGCCGCAAGGATCTCTTCGTGTGTGGCGGCGATGTGATGGACCCCGACGGCGAGTTCAAGGAGCGGGTGCCCCAGACGAACCTCGTCATGGCGAACGTCGGCGACCTGAAGTTTCGGGACGCCTCGCCAGGGGCAGGGAAGGACTTCAGCACGAAGAAGGCGGTCCACCGGGGCGGGGCCTTTGGCGATCTCGATAACGACGGCCGTATCGATGCGCTGGTGACCGATCTGCATGGACCGATCGAGTTCTGGCGCAACGTCAGCCCCGCCGCGAACCACTGGCTGCTGGTCCGGGCGGTGGGAACGATAAGCAACCGCGACGGCATCGGAGCCCGAATCAAGGTCACGACGCCGTCGAAGACGCTCCACAACCACGTCAGCCCCGCCGTCGGCTATGGTGGAGCATCCGATCCACGAGTGCACTTCGGGCTCGGGACCGACGAGACCGTGAAGAAGGTCGAGGTCACGTGGCCGAGCGGGAAGGTGCAGACCCTGAAGAACGTCGCGGCCGATCAGGTGCTGGTGGTGACGGAGCCGGAGAAATGAGCACACGGTGTCGGCCCATCGCCAGCACCCTGCTCTTCGTCGGGGTCGTTGCGTTCCTCGCGCTGTCGAGCCTCGCCTGGCCCCCGCTGGGCCTCGCACAGTCGCTGCCGGGACTCCCGGCAACCGCCGCCCAGTAGAGCAACGAGCCCGCAGCCGCGCGCCACGATGGAGACCTTCCTGGTCGCGATGTCGGGGCGCCGTTGGAAAGAGGCCATCGCCACGCTGGACCTGCGGGGCGAGAACTTCTCCGCCGACGTCATAGCCGCCCGCGGCCGCGATCTGGCGACCGAGCTGAAAGCCGTCATCGACCGGGTGGCCTACGTCCAGCTCGAAGAGATCCCCGAGGCCGAGTGGGACCGCAGCTGGTACGTGTGGCGGACGGTCGAGGGCCACCCCATCGCGCTCGAGCGCGTGGGCGAGGGCGAGTGGCTCTTCTCACGGGAGACCATCGAGCGGCTCCCGGAGCTCTGGGAGTCCCCACGCAGACGCTGTACATGAAGCGGGGCGGCGAGACGGCGCCCGAGGCGATGGACGGCGCCTACTCGAAGACCGTGACGAGCGGCGAGGATCGTGTCCGCGCCGACGTTCAGGCCATGGTCGACGCCGCCCTTGGCGGAGAGGTGCCTCCCCCGGTGGGCTTCGGCGCGGTCGGCGGAGAGTCCGGGGAAGGCGAGGGAGAGTGACCGGCACGGCTGCCGATTCCCGGTGATCCGGTCCGCCGCCCTCCCCGGGCGGTGTCGAGACGTGCTGTTGTGATGTCTCGCTCGTCCTCGTCCCAGGTCCGTTGTAACACGCGCAGAGCGATCCTTCTCTTCTCATCAAGGCAAGCCCCCGGAGACAGCCTCGGCGACGAGGGGGCTGGGAGGAAGGATCATGCGCGGCAGCCGGGTCAGGAGCTGGACGACTGCGTTGCTGCTCGCGGGAGCGTTCCTCGCGCCCACGGTCGCGGGAGCGGACAGCACCCCGGGGACAGGGGCGTGGCTTGGGCTCGGCATCGGTGGAGGCCACTTCTCGGACGTGGGAGGGGTGGCCGGCCATGTCGACGCAGGGTGGGCCTTCGGAGAGACCTTCCTTTCCGCGCGCCTCGCCGGGGTTGCGGACACGGTCGTGTGCGTTTTCTGCCAGTCGAAGGGGGATCGGGTGGATACGGCGCTGCTTCTCGGCCGCCAGTGGGGGTGGGGCTCCGGACTGCGCTCGATTGCGATCGGTGCGGGATACGTGAGGGGCCAGCACTTCGCGGGCTCGTCCGTGGGCCTCGCGCTCGAGGCCCGGCTCATGGCCCGTCTGGGCCGAGGGCTTGGCGTCGGACTCTACGGCGTCGCCAACGTGAACTCGAAGAGCAGTTTCTTCGGGGTGACGTTGGCCGTCCGCTTCGGCGGCATCTGAGGAGCGCGCCCGTGCGAGCCAGACTCGGGCTCGAGGTCACTTTGGGACGGGGGCTTCCTCGGCGAGAGCTTTCCCTCCCCCGGTGATCCAGTCCACCGCCTCGCAAGCGGTCCCCTCACCGGCGTGGACCGTGAGCGGCCCGGCCGCGTCCGCGTCGTGCGCGCGCGCCACCAGCTCGGGCGGGGCATCCCCCTCCCCGGCCAGCCAGAGCTTGCCTCCGGAGCCGAGGGCCACGAGCGCGGGGAGATCCAGGTACTTCACCGCGCCTGGCAGGAACATCGGGTCGTCGAAACGCTCGACGGATTCGAAGCGGAAGCCGCCGGTGTCCACGGCCGCTCGCACCGGTTCGTCCACCTGCGCGCGCGCTGCCGCGACGAGCGGCCCCGCCACCGGGCCCAGCCCCACCAGGCTCACCCGCGCAAGGGGAGTGAGCTGGCTCGCGTAGCGCAGGACGGTGAGCACATCCTGGACGCGGCGGGCGAAGAGCGCCGGGTTGTAGCCGAAGGTATAGACGGCAGCCCTCTGCCAGGGCTGCGAGCCGTTGCCCTGGTACACGCGACGGGCGCGCGTCGGCTGGGGAGATGACTCCGCCTTGGCCGGCGGTAGGAACTCCCCCTGCGCGAGGAGGTCGACGCCGATGACGGTGAAACCGGCTTCGAGCAGCCTTCGCACCGCGGCGATGGGGGCGCCCTCACGGTCGAATACGCCGCTCTTCCCCGCTTCGTGAACCCAGATCACGAGACCGCGCTTGCCCTCAACGGACGGCTGGAGAAGCGCAACCGGGAGCTCCTCCCCGCGGCCCTCGTTCCTCAAGCGACCGAGCGTGAGGGTGTGCCCGCCGACGGTGTGCTCGCGGGTCGTCTCGAACGCGACCTCTCCGACATCGGCGAGGCGCCGGCCCAGGATCACGTCGAAGGCCCCGCCCACGACTCGTCGGAACGCCGCGTCGCCCGGGGCCAGCACTCCCACCTGCGCGAGCGCGTCTTTGGTCATCCACTCGAGAGTCGCGCGCTCGTGAGCCTCGCCCACCTGGCCGCCCCGGGGTGCGGGATGGTCCTCGTTCCAGACCGAGGCCTCTTCGCGGCTCAGGGGCTCGAAGTCCTCCTCGAGGATCGGCCCTTCGAACCCAAGATCCAGATGGCGATTGAGCCAGTCGTACATCACGGCACGGCTGACCGCGTTGTAGTTGTGGCCGAACTGGGGAAAGGTCCGGGCGCTCACGCCGCCCGGAGCCCCGAGCCTCTCGTAGAGGCTCCGGAGATCGGGCAGTCCTTTCTGCTCGATCTCGAGGGTCCAGTCGTCGGCGCCGGTCATCCCCAGGGGGCGGGGGGCCGTGAGGGCGGCGATGTCGACGTTGCCGGCGCCGATCCGCAGGTAGCAGGCGTTCTCGCACTGGCAGCCGCCCTGCATGGCCGTCGAGACCATGACCGCCGGGAAGACGACGTCCGGCCGATCGTCGATCCCGGCCAGGATGAAGGCCTGCGTCCCGCCTCCGCTGTGCCCCTCGA
>CAUZDW010000026.1:0-53265 GCA_963578825.1 Vicinamibacteria bacterium | reverse complement strand
AGGAGCGCCGCCTCCAGCGGCTCACCAGCCGTTTCGACCGTGCACTCGGCTGCTACTCCTCAAATGATCGGTGCAAGTACACGCCTGAACTCAATCCCGCATGCCCGATGAATAATGCGGGCTAGAGCTCTCGGGCGGCCTTCGCCAGCGTCTCGAACAGCTCGGGAACGTCTTCTTCTTCCACGCCGGAGAAGGCCACGCGGATGTCGTGGGCGCCGTCCGCGATGACGCCGACCCCGTGCTTCTCGAGGAGGTGCGTCCGATAGGTCTCGGCGTCCGCCTTCACTCTCAGGCACATGAAGTATCCCGCGTTGAACGGGTACGCCTCCCAGATGTCGGAGAAGTCACCGTTCGCCAGGACCTCCTTCACCTTCCGCGCCCGGCCTTCGAGGATCTTCTGCTTCGTTCGGCTCTCCTCCCCGAACGTGGGCTCGGCCATGGCCTTCCCCACGACGGATTGGGCGAGGTTGGAGCAGCTGGAGATGGCGCTTCGGACGGCGCCGGCGATCTTCTTCTCCAGGGCGCCATAGAGCGCCTGGTCGTCGCCGGAGGCCTTCGCACCGAAGGTCAGCATTCCTGTCCGCAGGCCCCAGACGTACTCCTCCTTGGTGGGGCCGTCGGCCTTGACCGCCAGGATCCTCTCGTGCCGTCCGGCGAGCCGGGCAAAGAGGGATTCGGGGAGGACGTCGTCATCGTAGAAGAGGCCGAAGTAGGCGTCGTCGCACAGGACGAGGAGGTTCCCTCCGGCATCCGCAGCCTCGAGCAACACCTCGACGACCCCGTCGGCCTCCTGCTTCTGGATCGAGTAACCCGTGGGGTTGTTGGGGAAGTTGAAGGCGACGATGATCTTCGGCTGCTCTCGCCGTCCTGCGAGCGCCGTGCGGAGGCCTTCGACGTCGAGGCCCCCTCCGGCGGCGAAGAGCGGGAAGGTCTCGATGCGGGCCCCGTAGCGGACGCCGAAGAGAAGGTTGTAGTTCTCCCAGTACTTGTCGGGCTGGAGGATCGTGTCGCCCGGGTTGACGAAGAGATCGGCGGCCAGAGACAGCGCGTGTGTGACTCCCGCGGTGACGATGGGCAGCGAGAAGCTCCGACCCTCGAGGGACGGGTTCTTGGCGAGGAGCCCCTCGCGCCATGCCTTTCGGAGCTCCGGCCGACCCGTGGCCGGGGCATAGGGGAGGGCCTCGCCCAGGGTGAGGCCGGGGAGTTGCTTCATCACCGCCGGGAGGAACATGGGCTTGCCGCCCTCCTTGGCGATCCCGATGGTGACGTTGAACCGCTTCGCCTTCTGCCTGGCTTCGGCCGCCTGGGCGAGAATCCCCCTGGGGAAGAAGATCCTCTTCCCGAAGTCGGACAGCATCGCCGCGACGTTGGGGTTCTCCCTGGCGATGGTGGCGTTCAGCTCGGCAGCGAGCGCAGTCGGTTCATCAAAGGTCCTGGCGGTCATGGGGCTCGTCCTCTCGGCGAAGATTGCCGGGCGCCGCTCCCGACGTAGCGCCCGATTGGGAGAAGCCATTCTATCCAGTACCAGGCTCAGAAGGGGAAGCTGCCGGCGACGCTGAAGCGCCAGCCCTCTCCGCCGTACGCGCCGAAGGCGCGGGCGATCACGTCCCTTTCCGGCACCCATCGCGCGCTGGCTCCGGCGCTGTCGCGGTAGCCCTGGGAGCCGAGGGCCTCGACGCCACCCCAGGCCTTCCCCCCGTCGTAAAACGCGGCCAGCTCCAGGAAACGGAGAAGGGCGAGGCGGTACTCGACGGAGAAGGCCTGGCGGCGCGTCCCGCGGAAGCGGAACAGCGGGTAGCTGCGGAGCGTGTGGCTGCCCCCCAGAGACCGCTGGAAGTAGAAGGGAACGACCTTTCCTTCTTCCCTCTCGTCGTAGGTGCCCGTCAGACGGACGGCGAGAGTGTGACGCTTCGATCGAGTCGAAACGAACCCGCGCAAGTCGAGCTCGAACCGATCGAAGCCGTACAGCGTCCCGCCTCGCTGGTCCATGCGCAGCCAGGTGGCGTGGACCAGCGTCCCCCGGTGAGCGCGGTTGCGCACGTCGCGCCGGTCGAAGATGGCGTCCACGCGCACACGGGCGAAGTCCGTCGTGTCGTTGACGCCGGGTATGGGAGGCAGCCCCGGGGTGCCGTCGAGCTCCTCCGGGTCGAAGGTCGTTTCGGAGCGGACGTATCCCACCCGAGTCGACGCGGCCACCCCCCGGCGAAAGTGGTACCCGGCCACGAGGTCGAGATCGCTGTTGATCACGTCGAACGGGACCGTGCCGGACTCGGGGGACCTGTCCAGGAAACGAGTGGCTGAGGAGAACTTCACCGGCTGGGGCTCTCCGTCCGGCCCGAAGGTGAAGAAGAGGCTGTCGGTCTTGATGTCGACGCTCCGTGCTTCGAGGAAGGCGAACCAGCGGTGATTGGATCCGCCAAGAGGATCGGTCGTGAGGGCTTCGAGGGAGAACCGTCGATCGGGGATGTCGCCGGGTCGGGCGGGCACGCGCCCGACCCGCCCCTCGACCAGGAGGACCCTGGGGTTCCAGCCGATCGTGGCCAGGATCCCGATGGGTCCTCCGAAGGGGCGGGCCTTCCAGAACGTCAATCCGGGGCCGATCCCCGTTCCCGCCGCCAGGCCCCGGATGGTCGGGTAGAAGCCGGTGGCCGTGATCTTTTTGTGGATCTCCTTGACCTTCTCTGCGATCTTCGATTTCTCGAAGGCCGCTGCCGCGCTGGGCGCCGCCGGGACTCCCGCAGGCGCAGGCCGGCTCTCCTGGGCGTGGACGAGGCCACCCGAGACGAGCACCGCGGCGAGAAGCAAGACAGGCACGATCTCTCCCAGCATAGATTCAACCGCCACCATCGCGCCCGGACTCCTCTTCTGCCTCGCGGGTTCTCGTCCGATCGCTCGGGGCGGTTATGATGCTCTCCGCCGTGGTCCGGAGGCGAGGAGATCCTCCGCGATTTCGTTCGCGGCCCGCGGGGAGCCCAATGGACTACGACGTCGCGGTCACGGTCGTCATACTACTGCTCATGCTCGTCGTGCTCGCGCGTGAGCTCCTCTCTCCGCCGGCAACGGTCCTCGGCGCCGTCGTCCTCCTGCTGGTCCTCGGGGTGGTCACGCCGGAGCAGGCGTTCGCCGGCTTCAGCAACCCCGCACCCATCACGGTCGCGGCGCTCTATGTCCTGGCGCGAGCGGTGGAGAAGACCGGCGCGCTTCAGCCGCTGGTCTCCGCAACCCTCGGCCGGGCCGCCCCCGCCCGGGGCGCCCTTCTCCGCCTCGTCCTGCCCACCGCCGCCGCATCGTCGTTCCTCAACAACACGCCCATCGTCGCGATGCTCGCCCCGCAGGTCTCGGACTGGGCCGAGCGCCGCGGCCAGTCGCCTTCGCGTTACCTCATGCCGCTCTCGTTCGCGGCCATTCTCGGTGGCGTCGTGACGACGATCGGAACGTCGACGAACCTGGTGATCTCCGGGTTGCTGGAGGCGTCCGGAGAGGCCCCCCTGGGCATGTTCGAGATCTCGGGGGTGGGTCTTCCGGTGGCCCTCGTCGGCCTGGCCGCCCTCGTCCTGTTCGCACCCATGCTCCTCCCGGACCGACGTCCGGCTCGGCGCGAGCTGGACGAGGACTTTCGCGAGTTCGTCGTGAACATGGTCGTTCAAGAGAGAGGATTGATGGATGGCCGCAACGTGGCGGATGCCGGGCTGCGCCACCTCCAGGGGGTGTTCCTGGTGGAGATCGAGCGGAAAGGCGACCTCATCGCACCCGTGACCCCGACGACCGTCCTCCGCGGTGGGGACCGACTGACCTTCGTCGGCAAGGCCGATCTCGTCGTCGACCTCCAGGCCATGCGCGGCCTCGCTCTGGCGGAGTACGCCCACACCGGAGGGCTCGACTCGGCGCGGCACACGTTCTTCGAAGCGGTGGTGGGCGGAGTCTCACCCCTCGTCGGGCACACGCTCAAGGAGATCTCCTTCCGCGCCCGCTACCAGGCGGCGGTCGTCGCGATCCATCGGGCGGGACATCGGGTGAAGGCCAAGCTGGGCGACGTGAAGCTCAGGGTGGGGGACACGCTCATGATCCTGGCCGATTCGGGATTCCACGGACGGTACCGGGACCGGAACGACTTCCTGCTGGTGTCGAGTCTCGGGGGGGCGCCACCCGTCGCGACCGGGCGGGCCTGGATCGTGTTCTCCGTCGCCCTGGGGATCGTGGGTGGAGCGGCCCTCGGCCTGCTTCCCATCTTGCACCTCTCGCTGCTCGGGGCTCTCGTGCTGGTGGCCACCGGTGTTCTCACGCCCTCGGAGGCCCGGCGCTCTGTCGACATGAGCGTCATCATCGTGATCGCGGCTGCCTTCGGCCTGGGTGCGGCCATGGCGAGCTCGGGCCTCGCCGCGATAGTGGCCCGGTCCCTCGTGGACGGGTTCGGGGATCTCGGCCCCACGGGTGTCCTTCTCGGGCTCGTGCTGGCGACGATCGTGCTCCTCTCCTTCATCACGAACAACGCCGCCGCGGTTCTCATGTTCCCGATCGCCGCCTCGGCGGCCGCGAGCCTCGATCTCGATCTTCGCCCTTTCGCCATCGCCATCGCCGTGGCCGCCTCGGCGTCCTTCCTGACGCCGATCGCCTACCAGACGAACCTCATGGTCTACGGTCCCGGGGGCTATCGCTTCTCGGACTATGTCCGACTGGGAGGCGTCCTGACGCTCATCGTCATTCCGGCCATCCTGATCGTTGTGCGTCTCGGCTGACGCGAGGGGCTCCTAGGCTTCGGCAAGGACGTGGATCTCCCAGAGGTCCCGGCTGCTCTGGCGCTGGATCGGCTTCATGGCCAGGAGGCCCGTGGGGCCGATGGCCTTCTCCAGGCAGTGCAGCTCGTCCAGGTTGGCCCGCACGTCGCGGCCCACCGCCGCGGGCGGCCCGGCCTCCCGAGCCAGCAAGCGACCCTTGGCGCGGATCGACAGCTCCAGGTGAATCTGCAGGAGGCACAGCATGTCCTCCACCACCGGCCCCGGGAAACGCGAGGTGAGCGAGCGGAGGTAACCTCCCACCCGCGTCTCGCCGATCGAACCGGATCGGACCGACTGCAGCAGCTCCACGTCGGTGTCCAGGCCGAGTCCCAGCCACTCCCGGGTGGCTCTCTCGCTTCTCTCGAATGCCAGGATCAGCAGAGGGGGAAGCAGAGCAATCAGAAGCACCGTGGCCACCAGAGGATGAAGGAGGGAGTGGTTGTAGGCGGAGTGAATGGCCACCGCCACGACGAAGCCCGGCAGGAGGTCGAGGATCTCGCCGTCGTCGCGGCGGTCGACCAGGATGCCAGCATCGACGAGCGCTTCTCCGAAGCGAAGAGCATCATGCTCGCCGGTGTCCGGAGCATCGTCGCCGCGCCCCTCCTGGGCCCCGACGGCTGTCTCGGAATGATCGTCCTCCACTCCCGATTCCGGGGGCGTCAGTTCTCCGAAGAAGACATGGCGCTGCTCGTCTCGCTCGGCGCCGCCGCCGCCCTGCGGTTGAAGAACATCACTCTCGTGGAGGAGGCCGCCGAGCGCCGGCTCCTGGAGAGGGAGCTTGCTCTCGCCCACGAGATCCAGATGGGAATGCTCCCGACGGATTTTCCCGAGCGCGCCGAGATCGAGGCCGGGGCGGGGCTGCAACCGGCGCAGTCGGTGGGAGGCGACCTCTACGACGTCGTCGATGCCGGCGACCGGGTGTGGTTCGTCGTCGGGGACGTCTCGGGCAAAGGGGTCGGCGCCGCCCTTTTCATGGCGGTGACGCGAACTCTCTTCCGAGCGATCGTGCCGTCCGCGAGCTCGATCAGCGACCTCTGCAATCGCATGAATGTCGAGCTGGCCCGGGACAACGAGAAGGCCATGTTCGTGACCGCCTTCGTCGGGTGCCTGGACCTGGGAATCGGCCACCTCGAGTTCGTGAACGCAGGGCGCCTGCCCCCGGTGCGGCTCGGCACCGACGGCAAGGTCGAGGTTCTCGAGGCCGTCCCGGGGCTCCCGCTGGGGGCCATGGCCGACTACACCTACGTGCCCCAGCACCTGACCTTGCGCCCGGGTGACGGGCTGTTTCTCTACACCGACGGCATCACCGAGGCCGAGAACGCCGACCGCGAGCAGTTCACCGTCGCACGGATGCTGGAGAGCCTGGGGGGGTCGTGTCCGCGTCGCCTTCCGATATCGTGGCAGCGGTCATCGCCGCCGTCGGCGCGCATGCCGGGGAGACCGCGCCCTCGGACGACTTGACGGCTCTGGCCCTTCGCTTTCGCAGCGCGTAGATAACAAGGAGACACACATGGCAACCCGGGGAGCGTGGGGCTCGAACACCGGCTTCATCCTGGCCGCCGTCGGCGGGGCGGTGGGGCTTGGGAACCTCTGGGGCTTCGCCTACTCGGCCTCCCAGGGCGGTGGGGCGGCGTTCGTCGTCCTGTACTTCATCTTCGTCCTGTTCGTCGTCCTCCCCGTTCTCACCGCAGAGCTCGTCATCGGACGCCAGACCAAGCGAAGCCCCATCGCCGCGTTGGCCGCCGTCGGGGGAGACCGGGTCAAGTGGGTCGGGGTCATGTTCGTCATCGTGGGCTTCGGGATCCTGTCGTTCTATTCCGTGATCATGGGATGGACGGGCCGGCTCCTGCTGGGATTCCTGCGTGGCGCCGTGCCGGAGGACACCGCCGCCCACTTCGCGGCGATCAGCGAAGGACCCGGGGCGATCGTCGCCCACCTCGTCGGGATGCTGATCACCATCCTGGTCATCACCCGCGGGGTCCAGAGGGGCATCGAGCGCGTGTCGGTGGTCCTGATGCCGACGCTCTTCGTCCTGATCGCTGCCCTTGCGGTCTGAGCGTCCACGCTCTCGGGGGGCGGTCCGGGTTACACCTTCTACCTCCAGCCCGATTTTTCGCGCATCCTCGACGCGAAGACGATCACCGGGGCTGCCGGTCAGGCGTTCTTCTCGCTCTCGCTGGGCATGGGGGCGATGATCACCTACGCCTCCTATCTTCCTGGCCGTGGGAGCCTGCCTGCCAAGGCCGGCCTCATCGCGCTGTCCGACACGGCGGTGGCCTTCGTCGGGGGACTGGTCACGTTCCCGATCGTCTTCCATTTCGGTCTGCAGCAGCAGGTGAGCGACAGCGCAATAGGGGCCCTCTTCATCGCCGTCCCCCGAGGAGTTCTCTCGTTTGGAGGGGCGGGGCAGATCGTGGGCGTCGTCTTCTTCACGGCGCTCTACATTGCCGCCCTGACGTCGGCAATCTCGCTCCTCGAGGTGGTCTCGTCCGCCGCCATCGACTCGCTGGGCTGGACCCGAGCACGCGCCGGATGGATCGCCGGCGGGGCCATCGCTCTCGCCGGGATCCCCGGGGCTCTCTCGAGTGACTGGGTCGGCTTTCTCTTCCAGCTGGTGGGCAAGACGTTCCTCGTCCTGGGCGGGCTGCTACTGGCCCTGATCGTGGGCTACGCCTGGAAGGACCAGGCCCGCACCGAGCTTCTCGCAGGCTTTGAGAACCCCGCCGCTGCCACCGCCTGGATCTGGCTGCTGCGCACCGTCGTGCCGCTGCTGCTCGTGGTGACGCTCTACTTCTCGGTTCTCGCGCTGGGTCCGGTGGCGCGGGCGCTGTTCTCCTGAGCGGGAGCCCGGGGGTCAGCTCCCGCTGTTGGTCTCCGCTCCGGCGGCGTCCTCGTCGTCACTGATGGCGGGTTCGTCCTCCGGCTCGTCCGTCCCACCCTCCGCCGCGAAGCCGCGGAGGTTCCGAGCGAGCGCTTCCGCCTGGGCTCGTGCCTGGCCACGGTAGTTCAGGTTGAACTCGCGGGCACTGCCGCCTACGACGATCGCCCCGCGCATGACCGAGATCTCGCCCTCTCCCTCCGGCACGGAGTCCACCTCGACCCCCGTCTCGACTTTGTCTATGCGCACCACGACCGCAGCGGCCTCGGCCGCCGAGACAAGGCTCAGATCGCCGTGACCCGCCGCCACCGCCGTCCGCAGCTCCTCCGCCCAGGCCTCCGCCAGGGGACCTGCGCCCTCGGCGACCTGGACCAGCACCGAGACCGGAACCGGCGTGGGCCTCGCAGGTGGAGGCGTCGCCCGAGGCGCCTCGGGACTGGAGCAACCGGTGAGGGCCCAGAGGGCGGCGACCGTGACCAGAGAGCGAAGGGCGTGGCGTGTCATCGAGTCCTCCGTGGGCCGCCGCCACTGCGCCGGCACGGAGCGCACGGTAGCACGGAAGCCCTCCGGCCTCACGCCCCCGCTCTCTTGGCACTGTCTCTCTCCAGCCGTCTCTTCTCGATGAGACGGTAAGCCATGTAGTACTTGAAGATGTTGGCGACGTACTGCACGGTCTCCCGCCCGATCTCCTGGGCCGCCACCACCTCGACGTTGTCCCGCCACTTGTTCGGGTCGAGCCCCATGCGCTCGGCCTTCTTCCTGAGGCCCGTGATGCGCCCAGGGCCGGCGTTGTACGACGCGAAGGCGAAGAGGTGCTTGTCCAATTCGTCCATCGGTGCGTCCTTGTAGTACCGGTCCAGGATGAACCGAACGTACTTCACCCCGGCGTGGATGTTGTCCTCGAGCTCTTCGATGTTCGGGATGCCCACGTTCTTGTCCCGGGCGGTGGAGGGCAGGAGTTGCATGACCCCGATCGCGCCCGCCCCGCTGCGTTTCGTCTGGTCGAGTCCCGACTCCTGGTAGGCCTGGGCCGTGATGAGGAGGTAGTTCACACCATACTGCTCACCGTACTTCTGGAAGAGAGCTACCATCGACCGGAAACGCTCCGCGTCGCGCTCGTTGCCCGGGTTCTGGATCCACTTCGCGTTCTTGAAGTACCGCTTCATGAGGATGTTGCCCATGAGCGTCCCTTGGCGGTTCTCCTTGGCAAAGTCGTTCAGGAGGCTCTTGAGCTGCGGGCTGTTCTTGCGAATTGCCCACCCAAAGTGCCGCCCGGTCCGCACCGCAACCTCGGGATGGGGCGTCATGTCCTTCAAAACCTGACTCCAGAGGCCCACCATGAAATCGTCGGCTACCGTGATGCGGTAGACACCGGCATTCGTCAGCTCCAGGATGTCCTCGGTCTCGAGGCGCTCGTCGGCGTGGGCGATCTCCACGGGATCGAGCCCCTTCTTCGCGAAATCGGCGTTCAAGTCCTGAAGGCTCTCGAAGAAGCTACTCGACTTCCGGACGTGGACCCGCTGTCCCGAGAGGTCCTCGAGGCTGGCGATGGTTGCCGCACCGGGCCCGGTCACCACGATCTCCTTCACTTCGCGGGTCACGGGGCCGGAGAAGTCCACTGTCTTGAGCCGGCCCTCGGTGATGGTCAGGCTGGCCGCGGCAATGTCTCCGTGACCCTTCACCAGCGCCGGAAGGAGCTTGTCCCTCGTCACCGGGATGAAGACGACATCGAGCTGGAGGTTGCCCTTCTTGAAGCGCTGGTTCAGCTCCTTCTCCAGCAACCGTCCGGCCTCGTACGTGGCGCCTCCCTGCTGCCCCAGGTCCACGAAGTAGTTGGTGGCGTTGGTCGTCACGAGCATGCGGACGACCCGGCGCTCCACCATCCCGTCGAGATCCCCGGTCCAGGGGCGCCACTGCTCGGCGAACTCCTCCTCCTCGACCAGCTCGGGCTCGTCGGCAGGCGGCTCGGCGGGCGCCGGACCCTCCGAGGTCTGCGGGCCCGACGCCACGGCCTCGGCCGCGGTGCCGCTGGCTTGCGGCCCCGCGGGCGAGCAGGCCGTGAGGGCGAGCAGGGTCAGTGCGAGAAACGGAAGCAAGAATGGATCGAACCGGCTGAGCGTTCTCATGGCGTCTTGTACACCTTTCCGCGGGATTGCGGGATCATGGACGGAAGAGAGACTGTGGGATCAGGCGATCCTCGGGCAGCGCGGCGTTCGCGGCGAGGTCCTCGAGCCCTTCCATCTCACGATAGAGGGGAGTGAAATCGGGGGCGGTCGCCTCGAAGAGTTGGTTGAAATCGTCGATGACGAAGTACGTCTCCTGGAAGGCGTCGATAATGTAGAGGCTCCGCATGATGCGTTTCAGGTCGAAGCCCACACGACGCGGCTCCGGGCTGCTTATGGCGTAGTCGACCTCGCTCGGGGAGGACAGTATCCCCGCGCCGTAGCTGCGGAGGCCCTCCTTCGTACGGATGAGGCCGAACTCGACCGTGTACCAGTAGAGTCTGGCGAGCCACTTGAGCGAGCCGAGCCCCTCCGCCTTGAGCCCGCCCTTCCCGTAGGCCTCCATGTAATCGGCGAAGACAGGCGTGAACAGCATCGGGACGTGCCCGAAGAAGTCGTGAAAGATGTCCGGCTCCACGATGTACTCGAACTCGTGCTCGTCTCGAAGCCAGGACGTCACCGGGAATCGCCGGTTCGCCAGGTGAGCGAAGAAAACGACGTCGGGCACCAGGCCCGGCACCGCGACGAGGCGCCACCCGGTCGCCGCCTCGAGCTTCGCCGTGACCGTCTCGAAACGGGGGATTCCGCCGGCGTAGTCGAGGCCGTTCAGGGTGGCGATGTACTCGTCGCAAGCCCGTCCCAGCACGAGATCAATCTGCCTCTTGTAGAGCCGTCTCCAGCGGTCCTGGTCTTCCGCGCCATAGGTTGCGTAGTCCTGGTCGACCGTGTGGTCGGCCCGCATGCGCTCGTAGTTGCCGCGTAGGCCGTGGCCCGATTGGCCGTAGTTCGCGGGCTTGTCGTCTGAGCCCGTCGCTGAGTCCGAGTGAGTGGGCGTTCCCCGTGCCATGGATGCTCCGCCTCCTTGCTCAGGTTCGCTCCACTCATCCTGGCAGACCATGGTGGAGGCGCCCCGCGAACGAAGGTAAGAGATTGGTACCATGTCCGGGCAGATGACGCTTGCCGAGCTCCAGGCCTCGCTCTCGCAGAGTGCGCCGCCCTCGGGTGTGCCGAGGCTCGTCGAGGCGCTCTGGCACGACGCCCGGGGAGACTGGGACCAGGCCCACGAGATCGCCCAGTCCATCGACGACCGGGAGGGAGCCTGGGTGCATGCCTACCTGCATCGCAAGGAGGGCGACCTCTCGAACGCCGGCTACTGGTACTTGCGGGCGGGCCGGCAAGGGTCGGACGCCTCTCTCCCGGACGTCTCTCTGGAAGCCGAGTGGAAGGAGATCGCCGAGGCGCTCCTGGGGCAGGCGGCGGGCTGACGGGATGAGAGTGAGCTTCCGCCTGCGGCTGGATGACCTGGCAGAGGTGGCGGACGATCCCGATGCCACGCTGCCGGTGGGGGAGGCCGCCGACCGCGAAGCCCTGCGCCTCATGGCCAGCGCTGCTCGGGCGGAGCCGAACGATCCCGACTACTACCACATCCTCGGCGACGCTCTTCTTCGAGCCGGCCGCATCAAGGAGGCAGAGAAGCCTTGCCGCGAGGCGGTCGACCGCGATCCGTTGAACGCCGAGTACCGCTTCGCCCTCGGGTGCGTCCTGTGGCGGCTCGGCCAGGCCGGGCCCGCGGAGACCGCCTTTCGGGAGGCGGTGCAGCGCCGCTCCGACGACGCGAGGAGTCTGAACGCCCTCGGTGCGGCTCTCGTTCGTCTCCGCCGCGATCCCGAGGCGGTGTCGATGCTGGAGAAGACACTGAAGCTCGACCCGCAGAGTGCAGAGGCCCACTCCAACATGGGGGCGGCTCTGTGGGGCGCTGGCGACCGGCCAGGAGCGCTCAGGTCCTTTCAAAGGGCCATCCGCCTCGAGCCTGCACAAGCGGACTTTCACCTGAACCTCGCTCTCGCCCAGCGCGCTCTCGGCCGAGCGACCGAAGCCGCCGGCGTGCTCAGGAACATGATCCGACGCTGGCCGACCCGGGAGGACCTGCACCTGGATCTGGCCGAGGTCTTTCACGACATGGGGCGCCACGCGGAGGCGACCCGGGCATTCGACGAGGCCCAGCGCCTCGATCCCTCTGCCATCGCCCGGCGGCCCGGGAGCCGGGAGATCCGTGACGCCCTGCGTCTTCATGGGGTGAGGGGCGAGGTCGAGCGCGAGCGGGGCCCCCGCCCGGGTCCGCTGGCGGCCCTCGCCCACATCCCCCTGGACCTGATCGCGTTCCTCGGGGGCCTTCGGCCCCGCATCAAGGTGGCCGGGGGGCTCGCGATGCTGGCGCTCCTGGCCCTGACGTGGGCCTCGTGGCGGCTCCTCTCCCACTACGTCACCGCCTACCTGCTCGAGGACGACCTCAAGGTCGTGGCCCGAGCTCCCGTGGAGAACGACGCGGTCGTGCGCGATCGTATTGTCCATGCCGTGCGCCGGCGAGGGCTCGACGATCACCTCGACCCCGCCAGCTGTCGCGTCGAATCCGAGCCGGGATGGCGGGAGATCTCTTGCGACTACACGGTCGAGGCCTCCCTTCTCCCCGGCCTCTGGTGGACGCTCCGCTTTCACGTCGATGTCGAGGAGCCGTACCTCGTGGAGCGAAACCCCAGGTTTCTCTGAGACAACCGTCGACTCCTCCGTTGCGCGACTGCCCATCCTTGTCCTAGAGTCGCCGCCAGACTGAACAAGGAGGGACCCACATGAAGACGCTCCGTCAGCTCGGGCAAGGGACCCGGTTGCTGGTCGCGGTTGCCGTCGCCTCGGGAGCGGGTGCCCAGGAGTGGCCGCATCCCGGGGGCGACGCCGGAGGCACGAAGCACTCCGCCGTCGATCAGATCAACCGGGAGAACGTCGCCAGGCTCGAGGTCGCGTGGACCTTCGACACCGGTGACTGGAGCGACGGCTCGGAGCTGCCGTCCCGCTCGGCCTTCGAGGCCACTCCCCTGGTCATCGACGGGGTGCTCTACGTCCCCTCGCCGTTCAGCCGCCTCTTCGCCCTCGACGCCGAGACCGGAGAGGAGATCTGGGTCTTCGACCCCGGGATCGACAAGACCATCCGCCGCAACCTTTACCTCAACCGCGGCGTGTCGTCGTGGTCCGACAGAAAGTCCCGCCGCATCTTCCTGGGCGACGTCGAGGGGCGGCTTCGAGCCATCGATGCGGCGAGCGGCCGGCTCGTTCCCGGATTCGGGGAGGGCGGAGTCGTCGACATGCACGCGGGGATGGGCTTCCCGGACGCGCAGTACGCCCTCACCTCGCCCACCGCGGTCTGCGGAGACGTGGTCGTCTCGGGGAGCCTGGTGAGCGACGGCGCACCCGAGGGCCCGAGCGGCGACATCCGCGGCCTCGACGCCCGGACGGGCAAGGTGCTGTGGCGCTTCCACACTGTCCCGCGCCCCGGCGAGCTCGGCCACGAGACCTGGGAGGGCGACTCCTGGAAGAATCGCGGCGGCACCAACGGATGGTCCCTCATGAGCGTCGACGAGGAGCGGGGGCTCGTCTTCGTGCCGCTGACCTCGCCCAGCTACGATTTCTACGGAGGGGATCGGAAGGGAGAGAACCTCTTCGGCAATAGCCTCGTCGCCCTCGACTGCAGGACCGGTGAGCGCCGCTGGCACTACCAGACCGTCCATCACGACATCTGGGACTACGACCTGCCCGCCCAGCCGGTTCTGGTCACCGTAGAGCGGGACGGCAAGATCGTGCCGGCCGTGGCCCAGGTCACGAAGATGGGGTTCGTGTTCGTGCTGCATCGCGAGACCGGCGAGCCCCTCTTCCCGGTCGAAGAGCGCCCGGTGCCGAGGAGCCTCATCGAGGGCGAAGAGTCCCACCCCACGCAGCCCTTCCCCGTGAAGCCGCCGCCGCTGGCGCGCCTGTCGATGACCGCCGACGATCTGACCGACGTCACCCCCGAATCCCGCGCCGAGTGCGCAGAGATCACGAAAGGGGCGAATCTCGACGTGACGATCTACGACCCCCTCGGCGAGACGAATCAAGTCCTCTTCCCGGGGCTGAACGGCGGCGTCAACTACGGCGGGGCCTCGTTCGATCCGGAGAGGGGCCTCCTCTTCGTCAACACGCTGGACGTCGGAGGTCTCTTCCGCCTGTCGAAACGACGCACCGGCGCCGCCATCCCCTATGCCCTGCGCGGCGTCGGGCACGAGTTCTTCTGGGACTCGAACGGCTACCCCTGCCAGAAACCGCCATGGGGGCAGCTGACCGCGATAGACCTCACGACGGGTGAGTTTCGCTGGCGAGAGACCCTCGGGGAGTTCGAGGAGCTGAAGAAGCGGGGCGTCCCAAAGACCGGGACGCCGAACATCGGCGGATCGATCGTAACCGCCGGCGGACTCGTCTTCATTGCCGCGACGAACGACCACCGCTTCCGGGCGTTCAACAGCGACACCGGCGAAGAGCTCTGGAACGTCGAGCTGCCCGCGAGCGGCTTCGCCGCGCCCACCACCTACCTGGGCCCGACGACCGGAAAGCAGTTCGTGGTCATCCCGGCCGGTGGTGGAAACAAGTACGACAAGACGTTCACCGGCAAGATCGTCGCTTTCGCCCTGCCGGGCGCTCCCGAGAAGAAGTGATCCCGCGCTCGGGCCTCATCCTGGCCGGGGCGCTCTTTGGCGCCGGGACGGCCCTCGTTGCCCAGACCGACGCCTATCGCTCGCCCCGGGAGACGCTGCCCCTCTCCGTGGAGCCCCAGCCGGTGGCTTTCAGCCATCGGATGCACGCGGGCGAGGCCGAGCTCGAGTGCGTCCTCTGCCACACGGGCGTCGATCAGGGTGATTTCGCGGAGATCGTCCCGGCCGGAGAGTGCATGGTCTGCCACGAACAGATCGCGGCCGACAGCCCCGAAGTGAAGAAGGTCAGGGCGGCGGCCGAGTCGGGAGAGCCGATTCCGTGGGTGCCCGTCTATCGCGTGCCGGACATCGTGTTCTTCAGCCACAAGGAGCACCTGGCGGCGGGGGAGGAGTGCGCGACCTGCCACGGACCGGTCGAGATGCGGGACGTCCTCCAGAAGGAGGTCTCCACCAACATGACCGCCTGCCTCGACTGCCACCGGGACCGCGGCGCCCCGGTCGGCTGCACCTTGTGCCACGTCCTCGGGCACTGAGGTCGGGGCAGAAAAGGGGAGACCTCGATGTGGATCTCTTGACAGAGACTTATTAGAGGGTCACACTTGGAGCATGCACTTGGTGACTATTCGCGAAGCCAAGGCTCGGCTAAACGCCCTCGTGGAGGCGGCGGTCCGCGGCGAGCAGGTGGTGCTCATGCGAGGCTCCAAGCATGTCGCCGCGATCGTTCCCCTCTCCGCCGAGGATCTCGAGCTCGCCCCTCATCTCACCGACCTGCAGGCCGAGAGGTTCTGGCGCGACCTCGCGGCGGAGCGGGCGGACGGAGCGAGCCTCGTCTTCGAGACGCCCGAGAAGGCCGTCGATCATCTCTCGACGGACGCCAAGACCCGGCCGCGCTCTCGTCCCCGGACCTTCGGAAAGGGCCAGAGGAAGCGGCGCGGATGAAGATCGCGCTGGCGGAGCGCTTTCAGCGCGACGTCAGGGCACTCTCCGCTGCCCAGCGAGGAGCCGTCTTCGAGGCCCTCCTCTCGCTGCCCGGTGCGATCGGAGAGCCACACCGTCACGCGGGCCTTGGCATGCGCAAGTTGCATAGCAGCGGCATATGGGAGGCGCGGGTGGGATTGGGACTCCGGCCGGTCTTCGCCCTCGAGCGCGGTCTCCTGACCCTGGCGCGAGTCGGGACACACGACGAGATCCGGCGCTACCGCAAGCGTCTCTGAGCACTCCCGGAAGGGGCCCTGATCTTTCACGCAACACCTGTGGCGCACGCGACGCTCTCCCCCCGCTCCTGATAGGCTCGAAGAGAATCCTCGAAGGAGCTGCCCCATGCCTCGCAACACCCCCGCCGTGGTCGCCGCCTGTGCCCTCGTTCTCGGGGCCGGAGCACTGGCTCGGTGCTCCGGCGATCCCGAAAGCAAGAAGGGCGGAGACTTGAAGGACAACATTCTGATGGCCGAGTGGGCCGGCCCCTACGGGGGCGTGCCCGCGTTCGACAAGATGGATCTCGAGGCGCTGAAGCCCGCCCTCGAGGCCGGTATGGCCCGGCAGCTCGAGGAGATCGACGCCATCGCCCGGAACCCCGAGCCCGCGACATTCGAGAACACCATCCTGGCGATGGAGCGGGGGGGACGTGATCTCGACCGGGTCCTGACCTATCAGGGCATCTGGAGCGCCAACCGCTCGACGCCCGAGTTCCGCAGCATCCAGCAGGAGATGGCCCCGAAGCTCTCGGAGTTCCGATCAAAGATCACCCAGAACGGGGCGCTGTTCGCGCGCATCAAGACGGTCTACGAGAGCGCCGAGATGAAATCGCTCCGCCCCGACCAGCAAAGGCTCGTCTGGCTGATCTACGACGGCTTTGCGCGCAACGGAGCGACCCTGGAAGGCGAGAAGAAGGAGCGGTACGCGGCCATCAACCAGCGCCTGGCCGAGCTGCAGACGACGTTTGCGAACAACCTGCTCGCCGACGAGGAGGGCTACGTCCTGTTCATCACCGAGGATCGGCTGAGCGGCCTGCCGGACTCGTTCGTCCGCTCCGCCGCCGCGGCCGCGCGGGAGCGCGGGCAGGACGGCCGCTACGCCATCACGAACACCCGATCGTCGATGGACCCCTTCCTGACGTTCTCGGACGAGCGCGAGCTCCGGGAGAAGGTCTGGCGCACCTATTACTCGCGCGGCGACAACGGCGACGAGCACGACAACAACGCACTCATCGCGGAAATCCTTCAGCTGCGGAACGAGCGCGTTCGGCTCCTCGGCTACGACAACTACGCCGCGTGGCGCCTCGAGAACCGCATGGCCGGGACCCCCGAGCGGGCCCTCGAGCTGTTGGAGACGGTGTGGCGTGCCTCGATCGCGCGGGTGAAGGAGGAGGTGGCCGACATGCAGGCCATCGCCGACTCCGAAGGCGCCGGGGTCAGGATCGAGCCCTGGGACTATCGCTACTACGCCGAGAAGGTCCGCAAGGCGAAGCACGACCTCGATTCCGACGAGATCAAGGGCTACCTCCAGCTCGACAAGCTGCGCGAAGCGATGTTCTTCGTGGCCGGCAAGCTGTTCGGCTTCGCCTTCACGCCGGTTCCCGAAGGCGCCGTTCCCGTCTTTCACGAAGACGTGACGGTGTGGGAGGTCACGGACGAGGCCTCGGGCCGCCACATCGGCGTCTGGTACCTCGACCCCTACGCGCGGTCCGGCAAGCGCTCGGGGGCCTGGGCCACCGCGTACCGCGCCCACGAGACCTTCGACGGCAAGACGACGGTCCTCGGCTCGAACAACTCGAACTTCGTCGAGGGCGCGCCGGGGGAGGCCGTGCTCCTCTCGTGGGACGATGCGGAGA
Organism: Vicinamibacteria bacterium; assembly: GCA_963578825.1. Taxonomy (GTDB): domain Bacteria; phylum Acidobacteriota; class Vicinamibacteria; order Fen-336; family Fen-336; genus JAJDNS01. Next base: position 36,046 of record CAUZDW010000026.1, on the reverse strand, counting down.
CGCTCTTCCACGAGTTCGGCCACGCGCTGCACTACTTCTCGTCGAGGGTCGCCTACCCTGGCCTCGGCGGCGGCGTGCGCGACTACACGGAGTTCCAGTCACAGCTCCTCGAGAGGTGGTTGCTCACCGACGAGGTCACCGCCGACTACCTCGTCCACCACGAGACCGGCAAGCCCATTTCGGAAGAGCTCATCGCCAGGATCAGGAAGGCCAGGGCCTTCAACCAGGGCTTCGTGACGACGGAGTACCTAGCCTCCGCCCTCCTGGACATGAAGTACCACATGGTCGATCCGACGGGGCTGGACCCGGATGGGTTCGAGCGCGAGGCTCTCGAGGCGCTCGGCATGCCGGACGAGATCGTCATGCGGCACCGCAGCCCGCAGTTCGGGCACATCTTCTCCAGCGAGGGGTACGCCGCCGGCTACTACGGCTACATGTGGGCCGACGTGCTCACCGCCGATGCTGCGGAGGCCTTCGCCCAGGCTCCCGGCGGCTTCTATGACGAGGACCTGGCGAAGAAGCTCGTCGACCATCTGTTCGCCGTCCGCAACGCTGTCGACCCTGCCGAGGCCTACCGGGCCTTCCGCGGTCGCGATGCACGGATGGAGGCGCTGATGCGCTATCGAGGCTTCCCGGTTCCGGAGCAGTAGGCCCCAGAGCTCGCCCGGACCATGAGGGCACGGCCGCGTTTCGCCACGACGTGCGGCCACCGACCAGGAACGGTCCCCTGGCGACCACGAGCTGCGGCCGGGAGCCACGAACGCCGCGGGCGGTGCGCTCAGTCCGACGTGATCGCGCACCCGATCAGGATCTACTTCGAGAGGCTCATCGCTCTCCTGCGTGCTCGAGGTGAAGAGGGCCGAGTCTATCGCGATCGGGAGCTCAGAACGTGACGGCGACCATGAGGCCGCGTGTCTTCCGTCCCGGCAGCGGCGTCACGCTGATCGTGGCCCCGCGGTGCCACTCCAGTGGTGCACCGTTCACGCGCACCACGGTCCGCCCCACTATGTAGCCGAGAGCGGCCCCGGCCACGACGTCGCTCAAATGGTGCTTGTTCCGCTGCAGCCTTGAAACCCCCACCGCCGATGCCAGCAGGTACGCGGGCACCCCGGCCTTCCAGCCGTAGTGGCGCTCGGCCACAGCCGCGAGGGCAAAGGCATTGGAGGTGTGCCCCGAGGGGAAGGCCTTGTTGTCCTGCTCGTTCGGGCGCTCGCGACTCACGGCCGCCTTCAGCAGCAGCGTGTAGACCCCGTTTACGACGAACGCGTCGAGCATGTCGTAGCTCATGGCCCGGAAACGGGGGGCCTGCACGTACCGCCCGCCGACGAAGACGCCGACCACGACGGCACCCAGAAGGGCAGGCGCCGCGCCCCATGTTGGGGAGGAGCCGCCCCACCGTGCGGCGGCCGTCGTCGCGGTCGGGCGCCCCGACTTCGCTGGGTGCCGGCGGCCCGGCGTCTGCGGACGCTGGTCGCTCGGGGCCCTCCTGCCTGGCGACCGACTCTCCCGGAAGGTGCGTGGCCGGGCGGCCGTCGCCGTCAAAGGCGGCGGCATGGCTCGCCAGTGTCAGCGCGAGCAGCCACAGCAAGCCGTGGCGTGCCGCCCGCCGTGCCGCGAGCGATGCGTGGACTCGATCCGCCATTCTATTGGTGTTTGTTGCGGTACTCGTCGCTCTTCCGCAGCTCGCGGGCGACGTCCTGCTCGTTCCAGTGGTCGTTCAGCACCTTGATCTTGAAGCCCGTCATCCCGCCCGGGTCGGGCTCGCGGTCCAGAACGCTGAGGTAGGCCCGACGCACGATCTCCTCCGCGTCCTCGCCGCTCATGCGGTTCCTCTCCCGGTACTCGCGGCTCTTCTTCAAGGCCCGGCGGACGTCCTGCTCGTCCCAGCCCTCGTCCAGGACCTTCGAGCGGTACATCCTCAGCCCTCTCGAGTCCGGCTCGCGGTCGAAGATGTCTTCATACGCGCGGCGCACGATCTTGTCGGCCGACTCCTGGCGGTGCTTCGCGTACTCCGGGCTCGATCGCAAGGCCTCCCGAACGTCCTGCTCGGTCCAGGCGTCGTCGATCATCCGGCTGCGGCAGAGGCGGAGCCCGTCCCGGTCGGGCTCGCGGTCGAGGATGTCCTCGTAGGCGCGACGGATGACCTTCTCGGGATCTTCGTGCCGTCGGTAGTCGGAGCGTTCGCGGAGGTCGTCGCGGATGTCGCGCTCCGTCCAGTACTCGTCCTCCATGAGGTCCCGATAGCGGCGAAACTCCCGTTCAGTCGGCTCGCGATCCAGGACGTCCTCGAACGCTCGCTCGATCGCCTTGTCCCGTGACCGGTCACTGGCCGCAGCGCTCGCTGTCGTGCCGAAGAGCGATGGCTGGAGCACCAGGGTCGCCATCACCACGAACGCCGCCCTCTGTCTCATCTTCACCTCTCGAAGAGCCTACTTGCGCCGCGCCGCGATCACGGTCAGGGCCAGGCCGAGGGCGGCGACACCTCCGGCTGCGAGCGGCGGGATGGAGACTGTCTCTTTGGCCTTGTGGTCGATTCGAATCGGACCGGCGTCGAGAACCCTCTTCGTGCGCGTGTACTGGAACGTGCCGACAGCCAATCCGATCAGGCCGACGACGAGCAGCACAATCCCGGCGATGCGAATCATCAGCTTTCTTCTCGCCCTTGCTCCGGTGCGAATAATCATGTGGGAGCGTATCCTGGTCACAGACTAGCGTCGTACCGTGCCGACTGGCAAGCCTGCCCGCGGCGCTCAGTTTGCGGGTCGGGGTGCTCTCCACACAGAGGAAGTGTCATGCGCCTCGCCGATCTTCTGGCTCCCGTGACCGCATGACGGACGTCCGCGCGCTTTAGGATCGGCTCGAGCGCACCTTCCGGGGTGCCTTCCACGTGCGAGATGTTGCGGAGGCGATTCTCTCCTGTGACGCCCAGATGCCGGCGGCGACGGCGCTCGAGCGTCGGAGCTTCGCGGTCGCGGGCGTCCGTGTCTGCGGCGATGCGCTGCGCCCGTTCGAGGACGAGGAGGTCGTGTCGGGGGAGACCCCGCTCGTCGAGGGGCTCCGCCGGCTCGCCGGCCGCGAGCGCATCTTCGTGACGGCCTTCGGGCACGTGGCCGGGATCGTCACCTGGACCGACGTTCAGAAACCCCCGGTTCGGATGTGGCTGTTTGGTCTGGTCACTCTCCTGGAGGGCGCTTTCACGGGGCTCATCGATGTTTGGCATCCCGACGACTTCTCGACGTCCCGTCGAAGGAGGCCGCGGAGCGGGCGCTCAAGAAGCTCGCCCAGCTGCGCAACGGCCTGGCCCATGCCCAGGACATCGTCACCAGGGACTGGGACATGATCCTCAGGCTTGCCGACCGACTCGAGGACATCGTGCTCCTCGGCAGCGCGTTCGACCGGCCTCGCCGCGCCCGCCCCAGGAAAAAGAAAGCCTGACGCGCCGCTACCGTGTGACGCCGTCGCCACGCACGGCCACCCCGGGAATGGTCACGGGCAGCCGCCCCTGCATCGGGATCTCGCCGAACAACGCCCGGACGGCGCTCCGCTCCGAAACCGCCACGCTCGAGAACGTGCAGATGTAGCTCCGGATCTGCGGGAAAGCCTGGGCCACGTACGGGCTCCCCACGGCCGCGACCACCGTCTTGTCGGCGGCCCGATCGAGGATGGCCTGAACGAGACGTCCGGCGGGGTCGCCGTCACTTGCGCCCGTTTGGGCCGCGCCGGGCTCGGGGGCAAAGAAGGCGGCCACCACGACGGCCTCGGCCGCCGCCGCCGCGTGCAACACCTCGTCCGTCGCCCCGCCGCGATCCTCTGATCGAGGAACACGACGTTGGCGTCTGGCGCTCGCCGCCGGACCTCCCGGCCAAAGGTCCGGCCCGAGAGACCACGGACGTCCCGGGAGAGCACCACCACCAGGAGCCTGCTCCCTGTCTGGGTCGTCGTGAGGTAGGGCAAGCCGCCCGGCGCGGTCGCCGTCGTCTCGAGGGGCAGGACGCCGGCCTCGTCGCGCACGAGGACGACGGCGTCGTCGGCGATCTGCTGCCCGACCGCCACGCTCTCCGGGGTTCCCACGAGAGAGGCCACCTGACTCACGTCGACGACCCGCGTGCGGTGGAGATCGAGGGCCTCCTTCCACTTCAGGATCTTCAGGACCGCCTCGTCGACACGGGCGGTGGACACCTCGCCGCTTCGCACCGCGTCGAACATCGCCTGCCACGACGCGTCGAGATCGGCGGGGATGATGAGGTAGTCGTTCCCTGCCTTGAAGGCGTCGACTGCAGCGCGGCCCACGTTCGGCGCGTACTTCTTTGTGAGCGCGCCCATGTCGAGTGCGTCGGTCACCACGAGACCCTCGAAGCCCAGGCGGCCCTTCAGGAGGTCGGTCACGATGATCGACGACGTCGTGGCCACCTTGTCCGGCGAAGGCTCGATCGCCGGCACGGTGACGTGCGCCACCATCACCGAGTCGACCCCCGCTCCGTCGGTCAGAGCCGTCGACACGACCGGCGCGGGCGACGTCTTCGCCGCCGGGCTCGTCCACTCGCTTCTTCGTGAACGCCCGATGCCCCCAGGCCCTCGAGACGGCGGCGGCCTGGGGCGCCGCTGCCGCGGCCTTCCGGGGGCTGCCCCCGCAGGAGACCATCCAGGGTCTTCTCTAGCCTCTCGCGCCTCGATCGGGCAGTGCAACGCCCGCGCACGAGTCTCGTCTTGCATTGGCCGGCGAGACCATGGTCTAGTGCCCGGATCATGGAAAAGACACCGAGACCGCCATTGCTTCTGCCAGTAGTGTTTCTGCTGCTGGCCATCTGCCTTGCCGTGCCCTGCCTGGCCCAGGTCCCCGCCGCAGCGCTGGCGGAGAGCGAAGAAGCGGAAGTCTCCACGGAGGAGCCGGTCGAGCACGAGGTGGCCCCCGACTCGCCCCGGGCCTCGCTCGGGTCCTTTCTGGACCTCGGGAACGACGGCGAGTGGGAGAAAGCCGCCAGCCATCTTGTCCTGCCGGAGAGTCGGAAGGCCGAGGGCCCGATCCTTGCGGAGCGGCTCAAGGTCGTCCTCGACAAGTACGTCTGGTTCGACCTCGAGAAGATCTCATCGGAACCCGACGGAGACGAGGACGACGGCCTGGCAGCAGGGGTGGACAAGGTCGCCGAGATCCCTGTCGGGGAGGATCGTGTCCAGCCGGTTTACATGGTGCGACGGTCGGCAGACGACGTCAGCTACTGGGCCTTCTCCCCCGCGACCGTTCGTCGGATCAACCGCTGGTACGACCAGCTCCCCGACCGCGACGTCCGCGAGCTGCTGATCGGGGCCGGGCTCCACACGCTGCTCCGGACGGGCCCCCTGGGTCTGCTGTGGTGGCAGTGGATCGCCTTGCCCCTCCTGCTGATCGGGGCCTGGGTCGGCGGGCGCGTCCTGGGAGGCCTCACGCGGGCCATCCTCAGGAGACTGACCGCAAGAACGGACACCGACTGGGACGATCGCCTGCTCGAGCGCATCGGCCCGCAGCTCACCTTCGCCTGGGGTCTCGCGATCTTCGGATGGGCTCTGCCGTCTCTGGGGCTGACCCCCGAGGCCCATGGAATCTTCAGCGCCTTCCTGAAAGCGGGTGCAGTGGTCGTGGTTTTCTGGGCGCTGTGGCGCTCGGTGGACGTGTTCGCCGAGACGCTGCTCTCCTCGCCCTGGGCCGCGACGAGCCCCTCCGCCCGCAACCTCCTTTCGATTGGCGCGAACCTGGTCAAGGGCGCCATTGCCGGCGCCGGCGCACTGGCTGTTCTCTCGGCGTTCGGATATCCGGTGACGACGCTTCTCGCCGGTCTCGGCATCGGCGGTCTCGCCTTCGCCTTCGGCGCCCAGAAGACCGTCGAGAACCTCTTCGGATCCATCTCCCTCGCCATCGATCAGCCGTTCCTGGTCGGCGATTTCGTCAAGGTTGAAGACTTCGTGGGCACGGTGGAGGAGATCGGAATCCGCTCGACCCGCTTCCGGACCCTCGACCGCACCGTGATCAGCATCCCCAACGGCAACCTTTCGAATCAGCGCCTGGAGACCTTCGCTGCCCGCGACCGGATGCGCCTCGCGACCACCATCGGCCTGGAGTACGGCACGACCCACGCACAGATGATCGAGGTCGTCGACGGCATCGAGCGGGTTCTCCGCGAGCACCCGAAGATCTGGCCCGACGCCCAGGTCGTCAAGTTCAAGGAGTTCGGGGCCAGCTCTCTCGACATCGAGGTCATGGCCTGGTTCCAGGTGCCCGCGTGGAGCGACTTCCAGCTCTGCCGCCAGGAGGCGCTCCTCGGCTTCATGAAGGTCGTGGAGGACGCGGGGACGGGCTTCGCCTTTCCGACGCGCACCGTGCACCTCATCAACGAGCCGACCCCCGCCCCGTCGCCCAGGAAGAAGGACGAGAACCCACCGGTCGCTCCTGCGCTGCCAAGGCCTCAGCAGAGCACAGCGAAGCCCGGCGACCTGCCGCCCGCCGACAGCGAGTAGCGAGCGAGGGCCGCGACCGGCGTCAGCCCCTGGGTGGGGGGGTGTCGGTTGCCGCGCTCCACTCGTCAGTCCAGACCGTCAGGTCGAGACCGTACCTCGCGGCGAGCTCGTCCGTCGGTTCGGCGAAGTGCTCGGCGAGCCGCTTCCGGAGCCCCGGGGAGGTCGGCTCCCCCTTGTCGGCCCTCAGGTTGACGTCACGGGGCGGCGCCTTCGGGGCGACGTCGCCCGCCACCCCGAGCCATTCGCACAGCCCGCCAAAGCAACCCGGGTCGCCCACCAGGTCTTCATATAAGAGGATGCGCACGCCGCTGCGCCCGAAGAGCGCCTCGTAGCGCGCGACGCTGTGGACGTAACGCCCCCGGCGAAGGTACGTGAACGGAGACATGGACAGCCGGCTCCACTCCTCGCCCATGTTGCCGTCCTCTTCGCGGCGGAAGGCCTGCTCCATGGAGAGGGTCTCGACGCCATTCTCCACGCTGAACCAGTAGTGGGAGATCGCGCGCTCGATGGGATCGCGGAGGAGGAAAACGATGCGGGCCTGGGGGAATGCCGCCGCAATGCGCTCCGCGGCCTTGTCTGACTCCATGTAGCTGACGGTCTTCTCACCCCTCAACCGAGCCCCGGGCCGGTGGCCGAAGAACGTCGACTCGTAGTAGGGGAGCCCTCTGGCGTGGAGGTCGTCCAGGAGAAAGAACTTCGGCTCGGGCCGGAACGGAGCCGCCATCTCGATCTCCGGGTGCGATGCCAGGAGGTGGGTGAGGTGGGTCGTTCCGGAGCGCTGAGCCCCGACGACGAAGAAGCGACTATCTCTCACGGCCCGCGATCGTCGAGATGGCGTAGGGCTCGGGGACGCTCAGCTGGTGCTGCAGGCGGATCACGTACTCGCCGACGATGCTGATCATCAGGAAGAGGAAGCCGTTGAAGAAGGCCACCACGATCACAAGGGAGGCCCAGCCGGGAGCCACGGTGCCCAGGACGAGACGGCGCACGAAGACGACGAGCCCGAGGAGGAAGCTGGATCCGGCGAGGACCAGCCCCAAAAGCGCCATCATGTGAAGAAGAAAGCCCGAGTAGTTGAAGAGGATGGCGAGGACCAGGCTCAGGATCTTTGCGAGACCGTAGCCGCTCGTCCCTTCGCGGCGAGCCCGGTGCTCGACGAGGACGTTGGCGCGGTGGGCCGAGTAGAGAAGCGCGAGCCCCGTGACGTAGGGGAAGTGGGTGCGGTGGGCGCAGATGCGGTCGACCACGTCGCGGCGGATGAGTCGGAAGTTCGTGGCGACGAAGTCGCGAGGCTTCCCGAACACTCTCTCGTTCAGCCAGGCTACGAGGCGGCTCCCGAGCCGCCTCGTCAGGGAGTGCTTCTTCGACTGGAAGCGGCCCACAACCAGGTCGTATCCGCCCTCGGCGGCCTTGTCGACGAGGCGACGGATCTCCTCGGGCGGGTTCTGAAGGTCGTCGTCCATGGTGACCGCGTAGTCGCCGGTGATGTTGTTCAGCCCGCAGACGACGGCGATGTGCTGACCGTAGTTGCGCATCAAGCGGATGGCCTTGATGCGAGGATTCTCCCGGGCCTTGCGTTCGAGGACGGGCCAGGTGGCGTCGGGGCTGCCGTCGTCGACCAGGACGATCTCGTGGTCCAGGCCCTCCGCCTCGAGCGCCGCCGTCGTACGGTCGATCGTCTCCTCGACGAAGCCGGCGCTTTTGTACACCGGGATGACGATGCTGTAGCGGAGCGGCCGGGCGGGGTCTTCCATGAAGATGGGGATTATATCCGTGTCGCGCTCCCGTTGGCCTCGCCGGATCGCGGCGGGCGGCCCGGGGAGTTGACGCGGGCGGGACCACGTCACTAGCCTCCTACACGCCATGGCCACACAGACCGAGAGGCCGCCCGATCGGGTGCCCGCTCCCGAGCGGGGTCTGCCGGCGCTCGTCGACCGGGTCCTCGTCCGGCATCCGATGCTCGTCCTCGGCTTGATGTATCCGTTCTTTCTGGCCGCCGGCTTCCTCTTCACCGAGATCGGGACGAGCACCTGGGACTCCATCGCCCACCATCACCATCAGGTCTGGCTCATCGGCAAGTGGCGAGGCGAGGACCTGCCCCTGGTCTTCGAGACCTCGAAGTGGAGGGGGCCGCTGTGGGAGTACGTCCTCGCGGCCTTCGTCACCATCTTCTCCGTCCTCCGCGACGAGCTCTGGGTCCGGCACGCCGCGACGTTCTCCCTCCTCCCGCTCACTCTTCTCGCCACGTACTCCCTCCTCCGCCGCCTCGGCGAGGCTCCGGGCACGGCTCTCCTCGCGGTCGCCCTCGTTGCCGGCAACGTGCGTTTTCTCGGGCACGCTCTCGTGAACGAGAAGGATTTCCCCTTCGTCTGCGGGTATCTGCTGGTGACCCTCCTCATGGCCTGCATCTTCCTCGGCCAGTTCGAGACGCCCCAGGGACTCTTTCGGAAGCCGGGTTGGCTCGTCGGTGTCGTCTTTCTCTCCGTGGTTCCCTATCTCCTCCGCGTGCCGGTCCTCCCGCACTGGCTGTTCCTGGCGGGCGTGTGTCTGTGGGCGGCACTTCTTTCCCCGGGCTCGGCGAGCCCGTCGCGCCGGCTGCTCGTCGCGCTCCTGCCCGTCGTGCTCGGCCCGCTCGTCGTCTTTGTGGTGTCGCCGGGGCTGTGGGAGTCGGGTCCGCTCGGAGCCATCACCTCGGCGCGTCACTATGCCCAGCACCCCTGGGAGGGGCCGGTTCGGCTGTTCGGGATGGAGTTCTTCTCGGCCGATCTGCCCCGGTGGTACGGCCCCGCGTGGATCGCCGTCGCGTGGGTCCCCCTCGGTCTGGTTCTTCTCATCGTGGGAGGGGTGCTCTTCGTGCCCCACGCCGTGCGCGGCTGGGTGAGGGAGCGGCCCCTCCCTCTTCAGCCGCTCTTCGGGTCTCCTGCGGCCTGGGTGGCGCTGTTTGGAGCCGCTCCCTGGATCGCAGTCCTCGCCCTCGGTCCCACTCTCTACGACGAAGACCGCCATCTGCTCTTCGCCATGCCGCTTCTCGGCGTCGGGGCCGCACTCGGGCTCGCTCGGCTCCCGGGGCGCGCGAAGGGTGTCCTCGCGCTCCTCGTCCTGGCGTCGGCTCTGTGGAGCGCCGCGTCCTGGGGCACCTATGCCTATGTCTACAAGAACCCGCTCCTGCCTCGTACCTCGGGCGACGACTTCATGGGCGATTACTGGGGCGTGTCCGCCGGCGCCCTCGCGCAGGCCATGTACGACCACGTGCCCGACCACGGCTACGTCTACATGATCGGACCCCGGGAGACGCTGACCCGGGAGATCGAGCGGCGGGAAAAAAGCCTCGTCGTGCGGGCTCCCGAGCGACGGTCCTTCGACCTGCGACAGAAGGCGCGGCGGAGAGGTCAGATGTACGTCGCGGCGGTGAATCGCAACGGGACCTGCGGCCCCCTGCTCGAGGACGTGGCCCGGGGCAGGGCGCAGGAGCTGTGGCGAGGCGTGATGCCGGGGGGCGACGTCGCGGCCCTGCTCGTCTACTACGAGGGCCGATGCGACGATTGCCCGGAGCGGCTCCGAGAGTCCCTGCACGGCCGAATCGACTGACGCAGGCTCCTAGCCCGGCATTCGGCCGATCAGCAGGTCCTGAGGGCGGAGGGGCCGGAGCTCGACGCGGGCCCGCAAGACCTCGTCACCGTCGAGGGTCACGACGACGAACTGCTCCCGACGATCCAGCCGGATCCGAAGCACCCCCCCCGCCAGCCGCGCTTTCCTGATCGGCGGACTCTCGGCGCCCAGGGTCCACCCGCCGTCCCAGCGGGCGAGCGCGACGGCCACGCCTCCGCCGCCCAGGTCCCGGATGACGAGAGCGTCCGCCCCGTCGTCCTCCTCGGACACCAGGATCGGCGTGATGTCCCCGACCGCTGCCTCTGGAAGGTCGCCGAGCCGCTCCTCGAGCACGAGGGACTCCAGTGTCGCGGTGGGGATCCATCGCCACCCCTCGCCGGTGAAGATCCGAGCCCCGCGGTGACCGGCGACGGCCCAGAGGCGGCCCACGGCTGGCGCCTCGGGGGCATCGTTCGGCGACGCCGTGACCACCGCCGGAGCCGAAGCGATGGCTGGTAGCGACTCGAGTCCGGGCGGCCCGGCCAGCCACATGGCTTCCGGGATCACCGTGCCCGAGAACTTCCCCAGGTCCGGCGCGCCGTGCCCCCGTGGCCCTCGCCCGGGCCAGACGGCTTGAGGCGCCACGGGCACCAGGCTGCCCTCGAGCTCGAAGCGAGCCCGGCCGTCGACCGTCACCCTCACAGTCCGCTTCACCCGGTCTATGTCCACGACCACGTCGTAGAACCGGCCGGGCGCGAAGCCCACTCTGGCCGTCTCAGGCAGTGCGGCCCCGGGCCGGGAGCGGTGGGCGGCCGTGTCCAGGGAGAACGTAAACACCCCTGGCGAGACGGTCCGTACGCGCAGCACGTCGAAGGCCTCGAGGGAGCCCCAGCTCAGGAACGGCTCGTCCTCGGCCGTCCGCTCCGGAAACGCCACCCGGAGAGGCACGACGACGCGGGTCCCCCGGGCGAAAAGCCCGGCCACCCGCCGCAGCGGCTCGACCTTCCGTTCGAGCGACGCGAACAGCTCCGGGTTGGAGCGGCGCAGGGGATCCACGCCGGTGATGCTGATGGCGATGGCCGCGAACGCCGACCAGCCGAAGGCGAGGGCGCCGATCGTCCGGAAGAGTCCCCGTCGAGTGTCCGAAACCCGGGTGGCGAGAACGAACCAAAGCACGACCGCGGGAACGAGAAGCAGGTGAACGAAGTCGGCCTGGAAGCGCATGGCGGTGGACGCGAAGGCGAAGGCCGTGGCGAGCGGCACTGCGAGACCGGCGGCGACGAGCACGCCGAGCCGTCCCCGAAGTCCCATCGGCTCGCGCACGGCGGCCCCTCCAAGGACCCAGGGCAGCGCCAGCAGGATGAGCAGCCAGGGCGTGTGGGCGAAGATGCCGGTGGTCGACGAGTCGAGGAAGTAGCCTTCGGGCAGGGACCAGGCCCAGTCGTGGTCCGGGAACACGAACGGGAAGTCGATCCGCAGCGCCGGGGGGGCGAGGAAGTCGTAGTACAGCGTCGGGATCATCGCTTGCAACTCGAGCTGCGCAATCGGCTCGACACCCACGAGCTGGTAGCGCGTCCCGAACTCGGTCCACGAGTCGAACCGGGCGTGGTTGTAGAGCCCGAGACCCAGTGCGCAGAGCGCCAGCGGAGCCAGGACGGCAAGAGTCGGCCGCAGGGCCGCCCGCCACGAGGGCAGCCCGTCTCGGGGGACCGCCAGGAGGGGGAGAATCGGGACCAGGAAGACGAGGTTTGGCCGACAGCCCACCGCCAGACCCAGAAAGAGTCCGCCGAGGGCCAGGCGTCCCGAGGACACGGTCTCGCCTGCTCCGGCGGTCGCAAACAGCCACGCCGCCCCTGCGGAGAAGGTAAAGCCCGCCGCGATGGCCACCTCGTAGACGTGGGAGCTCCGCAGGATGAAGGGAGCCACGTTCGAGAGCCCGAGCATCAGGAACGCGAATGCCTGGGCCCCGGCCTTCGGCGGTGCGGGCAGGTGCTCGCGAAGCAGGTGGCGCAGCAGCAGCGCGCTGAACATGCATCCGACGAGAGCAAAGGCCGCGGCAGCAGCCGGCTCCGGCAGGTCTCCCAGGCCCACGAGGCGCCACGGTCCGAACGCGACGAGCACGGGCACCACGCCGAAGTAGAGGAAGTAGCGTCCGCGATAGAGCGATGCGTCGTGGTAGCGGTAGGGCGCGTTCCGTCCGGGCCGGTACGGCTCGGTGAGCTCGAACAACTCCGGGCGGGGCTCGACGTCAATGTGGAGCTGGCCCCGGAGAAGCGCCTGCGTCAGGAGGTTGTAGTGTCGATCCTGCACCTCGCCGAATCCGAGGGGCAGCCCCGCGGAGGCGGTCCAGACGTAGAAGCCGAAGAGGAAGACTGCCGCAACGATGAGAGGAACAGCGGCCCGGAACACTTTGCCGCCGCCGACACCCGCCATGGTCTGGTTTCTCCCGGGCCCCGGTACGGAACCGCCCCCATCTTAGCCCGCATGATGCGGGCTACCGGCCCGAGTAGATGCTGACGATGTCGCTCACAAGCCCGCCGTTGGCCGCTAGCTGAAGGGCCGCCAGCAGGAGAGCGGCCCCCTGAACGAGTCGGGCCCGGCCGACTCCCCGGACGGCCTCGCCCTCGAGCCCGGCCGCGGCCACCGCCACCAGGGCGAAAACCCAATGGGCCGAGTACAAAAAAAGCGAGGTGCCAAAAACGAAATGGAGCGCCGCCTGCCCGCCCAGCCAAGCAACGAGCGCGGCGACAACTCTTCGCCTCGGGCCGGCGTGGCGCCTGAGGCCTCTTGCGGCAAACACCAGCAGCACCCCCCACAGTACGGCATGGGCTCCGCTCGACCAGCGCGAGTGGAGGAGAGGCTGCGGGCCGAAGTCCACGACGACCCGGGCCGTTCTGGTTCGCCGCGTTTCGACGTGCGGTGTCGCAAGCCCGGTGAACAGCAGGTGCGAGGCCACCTCGGTCGCACGGGCGGCGAGGAAGGCCGGCGCCGCCGAGCGGATGAAGGATCTCTGGTAGGCGCCGCCCGGCACCTCGGGCACGAAGAACGGGCGTGCCCGAGGATAGGCCGCCCACTGCACGATCGCGAGAGCGCTTGCGGCGACGAGCACGACCAGAAGATGGCGAGCGGTCGCCCCGAGCGCTCGCCGGCCCTCGTGAGGCCAGGCGAACGCGCTGGCCCGGGCGAGGGCCACAGCGCCCAGGTTGGTCACGGTGACGCCGAAGGAGAAGACACCCGCGGCCATTCCCGCTGCTCCCCCGGGTTTCTCGCCGGCAGCGACGACGAACACGAGGATCAGGCTGAGCGCGGAGAAGGCGAAGCTCTCGGGCAACGACGAGAACACGATCTGTGTGGCGGACAGCGCGAAAACCAGGGTCCAGAGTCGTGCCCGGGCCGGCGGCACGCCGAGTCGCTGGAGCAGGACGCGGAAAGACGCCACCGCCGCGCCGCCGGCGACAGCGCAAAGAAGGGCGGCTGCGAGGCGGGCGGCGAGGCGGATGTCGGCAGCCTTGAGGAGTGCGCGCAGAGCCGTGCCCACGGGCTTGAAGAAGAGCATGAAGAGCGGGTGGACGGTCGTGGGCGTGTGCGGTCCCTGGGGTCGGGCGATGTCGATGGTCCACAGGCCCAGATCCGAGTCGAAGAGCTGGTCCAGATGCTCGAACAGGCGGGGCGTGTGTTGGTGGAAGAGCACGACGAGCCCGACGTAGACCAGGCCGAAGACGATCCCGAAGGCGAGAGCGTCTCGGGAGAGCCGCCGAGAGGACCCGCTCGTGCCCGCCGTCAGGGTCTCCATGGCCCAGGTCCCAGCCTACTGAATGTAGCCCATGGCGCGGAGACGCTCTTCCACGAGCTCCTCCCGCAGGCGATGCTCTTCTTCCAGAAGAGCGTGGCTTTCCACGAGGCGGGCCTTGTAGCTCGCGAGCTCACCCTCGAGCTCGCGATGGAGCCCGTTCTCGGGGTCGTAGACGTCTCGTGCGGCACCCGGGTCCGTGGCCAGGTCGAACACCTCCGTGCTCCAGTCCCCGTTCTCGTGCCGGCGTCGGCGCATCCAGGCGTCCTCGTCGCGCACCGCCGTCCACATGAGGTCGACGTCCGTCGACGGAAACAGCTGCGCCGCGAGCCAGCCCTCGAAGCGGACCAGGCGTTGCCAGTTCAGCGCCATGGTGTGGGAGAAGGCCAGGAGGTGCGGCCCGGGCTCGCGCTCGCGCACGGCGGCGGAGAGATCGACGCCGTCGATTCGTGCGTCCCCCTTCTGGAGGGGGAGAGCGCTCAGCCCGAGCAGCGTCGGATGAACGTCGATGGAGCGGGTCAGGCCGGGATACCGGGGCAGACCCCCCTGGCCAGGCAGTCGAACGATGAGGGGCACCTGGATGACGTCGGGTGAGAGCTGCAGGCCGTGCGCCCACTTGAAGATCGTGTGCTCCCGATAGAGCGTCTCGCCGTGGTCCGCCGTGAAGGCGATCAGGCTGTCGTCGAGGAGCCCCGCCTCGCGGATCGAGCCCACCAGCCGCCCGAACCACGTGTCCAGGGCATGCACGTTGGCCTTGTAGTAGCCCTCGATGAAGCTCGCGATGCCCTCGATGTCGGCGGTCGTCCACCTGCGCTCCCGGACGACCTCCGGGAAATCCCGCTCCAGCCTCGGTCTCTGCCGTTGGTAGCGACGCGTGTAACGCGCGAGCTCGTCCTCGGTGAACTCGGGCCATTCGTCCGGGTACGTCCGCCGGAACTCCTCGAGCGGTTCCAAGGCGATGTCGGTGTAGGGCGCGTGCGTCATCGAGAACAGCACCTGGACGTACGCCCGATAGTCGGGTTCGGTCCTGAGGCGTTGGAGGATGGCCGCAAATTCCTCGTCGTTGGCCGTCAACCTCCCCTTGTCCGGCTCGGGGTGCCGGCTCGTGTGGACGTGCTCCGGGCGGACGCCCTGTCCGTAGTTGAGGTCGGCCGCCGCCATCGGGTGACCGTTCCAGAAGTGCGTCTCGTACCCTCGCTCCGCAAACGCCTCGGCGACGAGAAAGGCCTCGTCGCGCAACCAGTACGGATGCCGATAGACGCCGTGGCGATCCGCCTGCGTGCCGCTCAGGATCGAGGCGAAGGCGAGCCCCGACTGGCCGCTCTCGCTCTGGTGACGCTCGAAGACCGTTCCCTCGGCGGCGAAGGCCGCAAGATGCGGCGTGTACGGGACCTCGGCGTTGTACGGAGCAATGTAGTGCCGACTCAACGTGCACGTCGCAAACAGCACGACGAGGCGGGGGCCCGGGGGCTCGTCCGCTTTCGGCGCGCATCCGGTCGTCCCGACGAGGACCGCTGTGAGAGCGAAAAGAGCGACACGGCGTCGCGAGCCGGCGAGCATGCCCCATGATATACCTCCACTCCCACGTGCGACCCGCACCGTAGGGGCACAAGGGTGTCACTCTGAGCGCGGCCATCTCGGGGGAGCGCGAAGAGTCTCTCCGTCAACTCATCTCGTCATCGAGGCGGCCATCTCCCGGGCAGCTTCGCCGCCCTGGACGGCCGAGTCGATCGCCCACTCGAACTGCCGTCTCTCCTCGCCCCAGAGCCGTTCGAGCATCGTGGCGCCCAGACCGCGGTACCACTGGATCTCCCGATCGTAGGTGGCGCTCTCGTCCTCCAGGCCTTCGTAGTGCTGCAGCTCGTGATGGAGCGTGCCGGCCAGGCGAATGGTCGCGAAGGTCCGCCGTGCCGGCTCGGGGAAGCCCGCGTCGGGGAAGGGCAGCTCCGGCGAGACGAGCTCCTCACGCCGCACGTAGACCCGCGACACCAGACCCAGCGAGCTGACGTAGATGGCGCTTCTCTCTCCGGCGAGCTGTGGCGCGACCCACAGGTCCCCGTCGTCTCGGAGCTGTTCCAGCGCGTGTGCGAGTGCCGCTTCGTCCCAGATGCGGAGCTGGTTCAGGAGCGCCTCGAAGGCGTCCCTCGCTGCCGGTGTCTGGCTGCCGAGACGGACGGTGTCGCCGCCGGCCAGGCCGCCGGCCTTCTCTTCGGCGACGCGGACGATCGCGTAGTAGGTCGTTGCCACGATGGCGAGAGCCAGCACGAGCTGCTTGAGTGCTTTCATTCGTGAAGCTGTGAGAGTAGCGTGATTCCATCGCCCGGTCTTCCCCTCGCGGGACCACCGTATAGACTGATCTCCCATGTCGCACCGCTTCTGGCGCCGGATGGTGCCGTTCGTCCTGAGCCTGCTCGCGTTGCCCGTGCTCGCCACTGCAGCCGACGAGGAGGCCCTCCGCTTCGGATTCGCCAAGCGGCTCCTCACCCCCGTCCTGGGAGATCGGCCGGTCTACATGGCCGGCTTTGGCAGCGATCGTCGGGCCGCCGGCGTCCACGACGATCTCTGGGCCCGGGCTGTCGCTGTGAGCGACGGGCATCAGCGCGTCGTCGTCGTCTCCGTCGATCTGATCGGAGTGTTCCTTGAGGACGTCGAGAAGTCCCGGGTGCTGCTTCGCGAGCAGGTGGGCGACGCCACCCTCATCGTCGCCAGCACCCACAACCACGAGGGGCCCGACACGATGGGCCTCTGGGGGCCCGGCCGCTTCACCAGCGGCGTGGATCCCGAGTACCTCGGTCTCGTTCGCCGCACCATCGCGGAGACCGCGGCCGACGCGCTCGACCGCCTCGAGCCCGCCCGTCTCGTTCTCGCGAAGACGCGGACCCCGTCGCTCATCGTCGATGGCCGCCTCCCGGAGGTGGTGGCCGAGGAGCTCTTCGTGCTCCAGGCGGTGGCTGCGGAGGGACGCACTCTGGGGACCGTGGTGATCTGGAGCAGCCACCCCGAGGCCCTCGGCAGTGACAACACCGAGATCACCGCCGACTTTCCCCACTACCTGAACCGCCGCATGGAGGAGTCGCTCGGAGGGACGGCCGTCTTCCTCGTTGGGGCGATTGGCGGGCTCATGACCCCCCTTGGGCTCGAGCTGACCGACGCTCACGGTGAAGGCGACCCCATTCCCCAGGACAGCTTCGCCCTGGCACGTGCGGTGGGGGAGCGGGCCGCCGCCGCCGCCCTGCAGGCGCTCGCCGTGTCCGGCCGGGACTCGGTGTCGCAGACCCTCGAGTACCGCGCCGCCCGAGTCTTCGTCCCCCTCGAGAACCGGGTGTTCCGTCTGGCGGCCGTTCTGGGCGTGATCGACCGTCCGGTCTACTCGGGCGGCGAGCCGGCGACGCGAGCTTTCGGCGACGACCTCCGGACGGAGATCGGCATCCTCCGGATCGGCGATGCCGAGCTGCTCTGCGTGCCCGGCGAGATCTACCCGGAGCTCGTCCTCGGGGGCATCCAGGATCCCCAGGATCCGGGCGCGGATTTTCCAGGGGCCCCGCGCGAGACGCCCTTGCAGTCCCTCCTCACGTCCGAGTACCGCATCGTCATCGGCCTGGCCAACGACGAGATCGGCTACATCCTCCCGCGCTCCCAGTGGGACGCGGACGCCCCGTTCGCGTACGGCCGGGAGGAGTCGCAGTACGGCGAGATCAACTCGGTCGGCCCGAGCGTCGCCCGGATCCTCGCCGAGGCGTTCGCCGATCTGCTCGCCCGCTGAGCCGTTTCTGGGTACGGGCCGAATAAGACGCCGCCCTCGTTGATGGGCGGGTTACATTCGAGATGGCTCCGATTCGAAACGGCCCCGATTGTCCGGGAGAATGGAGGCGCCCAGTGCGTCACCAAGGGCTCGCCGCGCGCGGAACAGGGTGGATGGTCCCGCTGACCCTCGCAGGCCTGACGGCTTGCGGGATCGGTGGCGCTGGGCAAGGCGCGGCTCAAGACCGAGGTCCCCGTCGAGGTCCAGCAGCGGTTGGAGTACGAGAAGGCCGTCCTCGAGGAGCGAGGCCGCGAGCGCGACCTCGAGAACCTCGATGCCGAGGTCCGGACCACCGAGGCACTGGTCGGGGCCGAGCTCGAATCCCTCGTCGGCCAGCGCGACCGGGCCCGGGGCCGGGTGGAGGCCCTGGAGACCAACATCGAGCGGATGACGGTCAAGGCGCCGCAGCCGGGCATCGTCGTCTACCGAACGAACTGGCAGGGCGAGAAGAAGAAGGTGGGCGACTCGGCGTGGTTCGGCCAGGTGATCCTCGCCACCCCCGACCTCAGCGAGATGAAGGGGGCCGGCTTCGTGGACGAGGCCGACGGTGGTCCGGTCGAGGAGGGCCAGCCGGTCACGGTGCGTCTCGAGGCCCGCCCCGACTTCGACCTCGAGGGCCGGGTGGCTTGTATCGGGAGGACCGTCCAGCGGCGCTTGTGGCGCACCCCCCTCAAGGGCTTCCGGGTCGAGATCTCGCTCGGGAAGACCGACCCCACCTTCATGCGTCCCGCCATGCGTTTCCGCGGGGAGATCGAGACCGACCGCATCTCGGAGCTCCTTCTCGTGCCGCGGGGGGCCGTCTTCCTCCGCGACCGGGGTCCCGTGGTGTGGGTGAAGGGGAGACTGGGCTGGCACGAGGTCGACGTGAAGCTGGGCCGCAGCAATCAGAAGATGATCGAGGTGCTCGAGGGCCTCCCCGAGGGCGCCAGGGTGAGCCCGGTCGACCTCGCCGCCCCGTCCCAGGGGGGCGGCGGGGCGGTGGCCGGATGAAGAGATGGTACGCGGCGGTGGCCGCCGTCCTCGTGGTGGCCGCCCTCGCCGGGGCGCGCCTCGTCCTCTCCCTGGACCCCGATCCGGTCGCCACCTACGAAGTCCGGTCCGGTCGCTTCGTGCGCGAGGTCGAAGCTCCCGGCTCGCTGAAGGCGGTGAGGGCCACCCCCATCGTGGCCCCGGTCGAGTCGGGCCGTCCCCAGAAGCGGGCGTTCCTCGCCAAGGACGGTGCCGTCGTCGAGGAAGGCGAGACGGTGGCGGAGTTCGATCCCTACGACGCCGAGAAGGAGGAGGCCGACGGCCGCGACGACCTGACGGCGGCACAGGCGAAGCTCGCACGAGCGGAGGCGGAGGCCACGAAGAACCAGCGCTCCCACGTCCTCGACCGGGACGTGGCGAAGGCCGGGCTCGACCGCTCCTCGACCTTCCAGCTCACGGACGCGTACCTCTACGCCCGCCACGCGATCGTCGAGTCGCAGCTCGACAAGGACCTCTACGCGGCCCGCGCCGACGTGGCCGGAAGGAAGCTCGAGGCGAGCGACGACCTCGGGGCGGTGGAGCGGGAGCTGGGCCGGATCGACGAGGGCAAGGCGCAGCTCAAGCTCGACATCGACGAGAAGACCCTGCGCTCGCTGCGCATCACCGCCCCCCACGACGGGATACTGGTGCTCGCACGGAACTGGCGGGGCGAAGCGCCGTTCGTCGGCGACACTCTCTGGCCCGGGCAGAAGGTCGCGGAGATCCCCGACCTCTCCGAGCTCGAGGCGGACGGCGCCGGCTTGAAGTCGGGGCTGCCCGCGCGCGTCGAGCCCCTGGCCAAGCCCCGCGATCGTCGCTCGCCGGTGCGGTACTTCGAGGTGACCCTGTCGCTGACGAAGACCGACCCCGAGACCATGAAGCCCGGCCAGCGGGTGCGCGCCATGATCCGCCTCGAGGAGGTGGAGGACGTCCTGAGCATCCCCCGCGGGGCCTTGTTCGAGAAGGACGACGAGCGGATCGTCTACCGTCGAGAGGGTGGGCGATACGTGCCGGTCCCGGTGACCGTGGGACGGCAGAGCATCTCGCGGTTGGTCGTCACGGACGGCCTGCAGGTTGGGGACCGGATCGCGCTGCGCGATCCTTCGCTGAAGGCGTCGCACGTTTTCGACCGTGAGGAGACCGAGTCCGCGGGCGCGGCGGAGACGGGCCATTGATCGACCCCCGCGAGGCGTTCGCGTCCGGCATCGAGAGCCTGCGCCACCACGCGCTCCGCTCGTTCCTCGCCATGCTCGGCATCATCTTTGGTGTGGGGGCGGTCATCGCCATGCTCTCGATCGGCGCCGGAGCCGAGAGACAGGTCCTCGAGATCATCGACGCGATGGGTCTACGGAACGTGGTGGTGACGGACAAGCACTTCGATCGCGACGACGAGCTCCGGGAGATCCGTCGCAAGAGCGCGGGCCTCTCGACCCGCGACGCCCGAGCCTTTCGCGATGCGGTGCCCGGCGTCGAGCGGGTGATCGCCAAGATCGAGATCGATGCCTGGAAGGTTCTCTCGTCCACGGGGCGGGCGAAGCCCCGCGTCGTCGGCCTGTCACACGACTATCCGGCCCTGGTGCGGGTCGTGCTCCACGAAGGCCGCTTCTTCGACCAGTACGACGAGGAGACGTATGCCCCGGTCTGCGTGATCGGCCACCAGGTCCGGCGCGAGCTGTTCGGGTTCGAGCCTGCCCTCGGGCGTCCCCTCAAGGTGAACGACCAGTGGCTCACCGTCATCGGGATACTTGCTCCAGGTGGCGGCAAGCGCGAGATCCAGGGCGTCGCCCTCGAGGGCACGGCCAACGATGTTTTCCTTCCCGTCACCACCGCCGAGAGGCGGTTCGGCCGTACCGCGCTCAAGAGCCCGCTCGACGAGCTGGTGGTGAGCCTGTCCCCCGGGACCCCGATCCAGGAGTCGGCAGCGGTGATCGCCACCCTCCTCGACCGGCTCCATGGAGGGGCCGACGACTACACGATCACGGTGCCGAAGGCGCTGCTCGAGCAGAGCCGGCGCACCCAGCGCCTCTTCGACATCGTCATGGGAGCCATCGCCGGGATCTCGCTCCTTGTTGGCGGGATCGGGATCATGAACATCATGCTCGCCACCGTTCTCAAGCGGACCCGGGAGATCGGCGTGCGGAGGGCCATGGGAGCCCGCCAGGTCGACATCCGCAACCAGTTCGTGATGGAGGCCTTCACCGTGACGGTCACCGGTGGCCTCTTCGGCGTCGCGATGGGTCTTGCCATAGCCAAGGGCGTCGCCGTGTACGCAGGCTGGACCACGATCGTCACCCTCTGGTCTATCGTCTTGTCGGTCGGCGTGTCGGCCGGGGTGGGCCTGGGCTTCGGGATCTACCCCGCCATGCGGGCCGCGCGCCTCGACCCCGTGGACGCGCTGCGCTACAAGTGAGAACGCGGGCGGATCCGGCTGACGAGGCCTGCGGGCGGTCCACTCTCGCCGGCGTCTATCGCACCCTTCCTTTTCGTGCCATGCTGTTTCTGGAGGTTCCCTTCCATGTTCTCGTCTGCTGACAAGTCGTCGCGCGAGCAGTCCCCTGCCGGTCGCTCGGAGAAGATGGCTGTTCCGAAGGCCCACTTCGTGAACGGGGCTCCGCTCGAGCCGCCGTTTCCCGAGGGGTCCGAGATGGCCCTTTTCGGCATGGGGTGTTTCTGGGGAGCAGAGCGCAAGTTCTGGGAAACGCCGGGCGTCGTCTCGACCTCGGTGGGCTACGCGGGCGGCTACACGCCGAACCCGACCTACGAGGAGGTCTGCGGCGGCCGCACCGGACACACCGAGGCGCTGCGGGTCGTCTTCGACCCGAGCCGAATCACGTACGAGGAGCTCCTGCGCCTTTTCTGGGAAGGCCACGAGCCCACCCAGGGCATGCGTCAGGGCAACGACGTCGGGACACAGTACCGCTCGGCCATCTACGCCTACGGGGAGGGGCAGCTCCGGCTGGCCGAGGCCTCCCGCGAGGCGTACCAGGAGGCTCTCAGGAAGGCGGGACACGGAGCCATCACCACCGAGATCGCCGAGGCCCCGGACTTCTTCTATGCCGAGGAATACCACCAGCAGTACCTGGGGAAGAACCCGAGCGGCTACGGCGGCCTCGGCGGCACCGGTGTGGCCTGCGCCTCCGGCGTCGTCTCCGCGGGGTAGTGCGTAGCGGTTCTGGCCCCACGGGTTGGGCTCTCATGGCGAAAGCAAAGCCCCTCGAGTTGGACGAGAGCGCGCGCTGCGACGAGTGCGGGCGATTCGGCGCCTTTGACCTGGGAGAGCGCTTCTTTTGCGAGGAGTGCTACCGGAGCCGAGGCTCGTGCTGCCTGGAGTTCGGCAAGGACGATCTCTGGTCCCGCGACGACTAGGGCTCCCCGGCTTGCCGTCCTCGCCCCGGCGGGCTAGTACCATGTACCATTGAATTGGAAACTATAATGTGGCATCATGCCTCATGCAATCGAAGAATCCGATTCGACTCTCCGAGCAGGATCGCCAGCTGCTCAAGGCCAAGCTTCGCTCGCGCAAGGGGCGAGCGGACGACGCCCGTCGGGCCCGGGCGATTCTGATGCTCAGCGAGCGGGCCACCTACGACAGCATTCAGAAGGCGCTTGGCTGCGGGAGGGCGTACATCAGCCTTTGGAAGAGTCGCTTCATCGAGCAGGGCGTGGCGGGAATGTATGCCCGGCATCGTGGCCGCAAGCCGACGGCGAGGACCCCCCGGATGGAGGCGCGGATCCTGGCTCGTACGCAACGCAAACCCAAGGACGGCTCGACGCACTGGAGCACGCGCAAGCTGGCCGAGGAGCTTGGAATCTCCCACATGTTGGTCCAGCGGGTCTGGTCCCGGGCTGGGATCAAGCCCCACCGGTTCAAAAGCTATATGGCTTCCAACGACCCCGATTTCGAGAGCAAGACTGCCGATGTGATCGGCCTCTACCTGAACCCTCCCCAACACGCCGCGGTTTTCTGCGTGGATGAGAAGATCCAGGTCCAGGCTCTGGACCGGCTGGATCCGGTGCTGCCGCTCTCGCCGGGGCGCCTGGAGAGGCACGGCTTCGAGTACTACCGACACGGAACGCTGTCTCTGTTCGCCGCCCTGAACACCCGCACGGGAAAGGTCCTCGGAGCCCCGGTGCAACGGCACAACAGTGCCGCCTTCGTGGCGTTCCTGGAGAGCCTGCTCGCAACTGTGCCCAGGAAGCAGGAGGTGCACATCATCTTGGACAACCTCTCCGTCCACAAGAGCCGGTATGTGCAGGGCTTTCTTTCGGACCACCCGCGGCTGCACTTTTATTTCACTCCCACCTACTCGTCCTGGTTGAATCAGGTGGAAATCTGGTTCTCCAAGATCGAGCGTGATGTCATCGCCCGCGGCGTCTTCACCTCGGTCAAGGACCTCGCGCGAAAGCTCATGCGCTACATAAAGCGCTACAACCTCCAGCCCAAGCCAATCAAGTGGAGCTACTCCGATCCCTCCCACAGAATCAATATCTACGGTTCCGATTCAGCCGTTACGGGCAACTAGGGCGTGCCGCTCCCCGAGCGGCGCGCCTCGATGAACGACACTGCCTCGACCCAGGTCTCGCCGCCATCAAACGAGCGGTCCTTGCGCCACTTCCACGAGTCGCTGCCGATCTCGTGGAAGACGTTGCGGTCGACGTAGTCCCGGCCGGCCCGGTCCTTGCCCTCCCCGCCGATCATCACCATGGTGTCGCCCTGCTTCTCGGCCTCGAAGTACGTCCACTGGAGGGTGCCCGACGCCAGCCATCGGTTGTCCCACTTGGCGGTCTGCGGGTTGAAGGAGCGCACGTTGGTGCCCCGAAAGCTCCGGCCGTCGGGAAGAGCACGCTCCCAGTCGTCCTGGATGGCCCACCCGCCGAGGATCCAGTACCCCGTCCAGGTGCCCGACCCCTCGTTGAAGCCGCTCCCGTCGGGTTTCATGGAGCGGCTCGAGCAGTCCCAGGTCCCGATCAGAAACGCGAACTGCGCGGTCTCGGCCGGCGCATCGGGATGGGGTCCCGGGACCTCGACGGGCGAATCAGCAGACGTGCCCGAAGAGAGAACGATGACGGCCAGGATCGCGGTCAGAAGAAGACGCATGGCAAGCCTCCTGCCCTCTGCTCGGGGTCTCCGGGCACTCTAGCGCCGACCCGCAACGAGTACGCTAAGATGGCCAGGTCATGATCGAGTTGGCACCAGACGCGCGTGTGTTCGTGGCTGGACACCGAGGCCTCGTGGGATCGGCGGTCGTGCGGCGTCTCAAAGACGAGGGGTTCTCCAACATCCTCTCCGCCACCCGGGAACAGCTGGACCTTCGGGACCAGGCCGCGGTCAACTACTGGTTCCGGGTGAGCCGACCGGAGTTCGTCGTGCTCGTGGCCGGCACGGTGGGCGGGATCCTGGCCAACTCCACTCGGCCGGCAGAGTTCATCTACGACAACATGATGATCCACGCCACCGTCGTCCATGCGGCACACCTTTTCCCGGTGAAGCGCCTTCTGTACCTCGGAAGCTCTTGCATCTACCCCCGCGATTGCGCCCAGCCCATGAAGGAAGAGCACCTCCTGTCGGGAACCCTCGAGCAGACGAACGAGTCCTACGCCATCGCCAAGATCGCCGGGATCAAGCTCTGCCAGGCCTACCGCAAGCAATACGGGTGCGACTTCATCTCGGCCATGCCGACCAACCTCTACGGCCCCCACGACAACTTCAGCCTGACGAGCTCTCACGTGCTGCCCGCCCTCATCCGCCGCTTCCACGACGCCAGGGGCGAGGGACGCGGCGAGGTCGCGGTCTGGGGCACGGGCTCACCGAAGCGCGAGTTCCTGCACGTGGACGACCTGGCCGACGCGTGCGTCTACGTGATGAGGCACTACGACCACGCCGAGCACATCAACGTGGGCACCGGGGAGGATCTGACCATCCGCGAGCTCGCGGAGATGGTGCGGGATATCGTCCACCCGGAGGCGAAGCTCGTCTTCGACTCATCCAAGCCCGACGGAACGCCGCGCAAGCTCCTGGACGTGACCCGCCTCCACGATCTGGGCTGGCGGCACAAGATCGAGCTCCGCGACGGGATCGAAAGCTCCTACCGCTGGTTCCTCGAGAACCGGGACCAGGCCAGGGGCACCGAGCCCGGCGCAGCGGCCTGATGGCCGTCCTCGTCACCGGGGGGGCTGGCTACATCGGCAGCGCGTTCGTGGAGCAGCTCGTTGCCGCGGGCGAAAAGGTCGTGGTGCTCGACGATCTCTCCCGGGGCCATCGTGCGGCGGTCGACCCCGGGGCCGTCTTCTACGAAGGGCGCACGGGGGATCGGGCCCTGATGGCCCGGATCGCCAGGGAGCACTCGCTCGACTCCTGTGTCCATTTTGCGGCTTTCGCCTACGTGGGTGAGTCGGTGACGGAGCCAGCCCGCTATTTCGACAACAACTTCACCCAGGCCCAAGTCCTCTTCGAGGCGCTCCTGGAGGCGGGGGTGAAGCAGGTGGTCTTCTCCTCGACCTGCGCCACGTACGGCGTCCCGAAGGAGGTCCCGATCCCCGAGACCCACCCCCAGTGGCCCATCAACCCCTACGGATGGTCCAAGCTCTTCGTCGAGCGGATGCTCGAGAGCTTCGACCGGGCGTATGGTCTGAAGTTCGTGGCGCTGCGCTACTTCAATGCCGCGGGAGCCACGCCGCGGCGAGGCGAGCACCACGACCCCGAGGCCCACTTGATCCCTCTCGCCCTCGACGCGGCGGCCGGACGTCGACCCGGGCTCTCGGTCTTCGGGACGGACTACCCCACCCCCGACGGGACGGCCATCCGCGACTACATCCACGTCGAGGATCTGGGCGACGCACACCGCCTGGCGCTTGCTCACCTCCGCGACGGCGGCGAATCCGATTTCTTGAACCTCGGGAACGGAACGGGCTACTCGGTCCTCGAGGTCATCGAGACCGTCCGGAAGGTGAGCGGCAAGGACGTCCCGTTCGAGAAGGCGCCGCGTCGGGAAGGCGACCCCCCCCGGCTGGTCGGGGACGCCAGGCAGGCCCGAGAGGTTCTTGGATGGGAGCCGAAGCGGGCTCCCCTGGAGACCATCGTCCGTTCGGCCTGGACGTGGCAGGAGACCCACCCCCGAGGCTACGACCGGGCGCCTGCCTGAAGGGGGCGGGTGCTTCGCCCTGCCGCGGCATTGTGACGTAGTATTGGAGACTCTGAGAGGCCACCAGACCGGAGGAAGAGCTTATGATCGACTCACCCAAGACTTCGCGCCGCGACTTCTTCATGACGGCGTCGGCGGGCGCCCTCGTGAGCACCCTGGCGCCCTCGATCCTGCGATCGGCCGAAGGGGCTGTCTCCGCCAACGACCGCATCCAGCTGGCGACCATCGGCCTGGGCATGATGGGCACGACCGACACCAACACCGCGCGCAAGGTGCCGGGGGTCGAGCTGGTGGCGGTAGCGGACTGCTACGACGGACGGCTCCAGCGAGCCAGGGAGATCTACGGCGACGGCGTGGCGACGACTCGTGACTACCGGGAGATCCTGGACCGCAAGGACATCGACGCGGTGATCATTGCGACGCCCGACCACTGGCACCAGAAGCTGGCCATCGCCTTCCTCCGTGCAGGCAAGGCGGTCTACTGCGAGAAGCCCATGGTCCAGAAGATCGAGGAGGGTGCCGCGCTGGTGGCCGCCGAGAAGGAAACGGGCAAGGTCCTCCAGGTGGGCAGCCAGCCGATCAGCTCGGTGGTGACGGAGAAGGCGCGTCAGCTGTACCGGAGCGGGGCCATCGGCAAGCTCAATATGGTCACCATCCTGATCAGCCGGAACGACGCCCTGGGCGCTTGGGACTGGCCGATGGCCACGGATGCGTCGACCCAGACCATCGACTGGGACCGCTTCCTCGGTGACGCCCCGAAGCGCCCCTTCGACCCCCAGCGCTTCTTCCGCTGGAGGAAGTACTGGGACTACGGCACCGGCGTGGCCGGGGACATGTACGTCCACCGTTTCACGACGCTGCATCGGATCATCGACTCGAAGGGCCCGGTGAAAGGAATGGCCACCGGAGGCGTGCGGTTCTGGCTGGATCGGGAGGTGCCGGACCTTCAGCTCGGCCTCTACGAGTACCCGGAGACCGACAGCCATCCGGCCTTCACCCTCCAGCTCGGCGCCAACTTCGCCGACGGGGGCCACGGCCCGGTGTTCCAGCTGGTCGGAGACGAGGGGATGATGGCGCTGCGCGGCAACAGCATCAAACTGTCCCGGGCCGCAAAGACAGACGGCGAAGGCTTCCAGCAGTCCCTGTTGCGCACGTTCGCTGAGTCTGAGCAGAAGGAGTGGCTCGAGGCGTACGAGGAGAGGAAGAGCGCCCGGACCGGGATCCAGACCACGACCCTCTCCGGAGAGAGCGAGTTCAGAGCGCCCCGGGGCTACGACTCCCACCTCGACCACTTCCGGATCTTCTTCCGGGCCATGCGCGGGGGCGAGCCGGTGGTCGAGAACTCGACCTACGGCTTCCGAGCGGCGGCCCCGGCGCTGATCGCTAACCTCGCCTATCTGGAGAACCGGATCGTCGAATGGGATCCGGAAGCGATGGTGCTGAAGGGCTGAGCTTCGGGACTGTCGTCCGGGAGCCCGGGGAGAAGCTGGACCCGGCGACCCGGCGAGAGGAGACGTCGGCGTGACGAGCGCGGGCCGCCCCGCCAGAGACGATCGGGTCGTCTTTGAGGCCCGAGGCCTCACGAAGATCTACGACATGGGGACGGTCCAGGTGCACGCCCTGCGCGGAGTGGACCTGGACCTCTTCGAAGGCGAGCTCGTGGTTCTGCTCGGCCCTTCCGGCAGCGGGAAGTCGACGCTCCTCAACATCCTGGGGGGACTCGACACGCCTACGGCCGGGCACGTCGTCTACCGGGGCCGGGATCTTCACGGGGCCGGGGAGGCCCAGCTGACGGCCTACCGCCGTCGGCACGTGGGCTTCGTCTTCCAGTTCTACAACCTGATCTCGAGCCTGACGGCCCGAGAGAACGTGTCCCTCGTGACCTAGATCGTCGAAGAACCCATGAGCCCCGAGGAGGCTCTCGATATCGTCAACCTGGGGGCGCGCCTGGATCATTTCCCGGCGTTCGGCCTCGAGCCCTGTCCACTATCTCGCCAACCGGGCCCCGGGAACCCGTGGCTCTTTTCATTCCCTGCGGGTGGCGGACTTCGATCTGGATGGGGACGAGGACATCCTGGTGGTGGAGCAGGAGGATTCGAAGATCCTGCCCCAGGGTGCTTCCCCGAGGTGGTTCCTGTGGGAGAACCTGGGTGATGCGGAGTTCGTCGAGAGAGTCGTCTTCGAAGGCGATCTGGGCGGCCACGACGTGTTGGTGGGAGACATCGACGGGGACGGCGACCTCGACCTGGCCGGGAAGATCTGGAGCCCATGGGCCGGAAACGCCAACGGGGGCAAAGCCCAAGCCGACTGGTTCGAGAACCTCACGCGCTGAGCGGCCATCGACGGGGCGACCCGGCTCCCGCGAGACCGTCCGAGAGGCGACTCACGGAGGCCGAGGCAAGGCCCTTGGCCGTCAGCCTCATCGTGATCCTTCCTGTGGTCTGTGCAGTAGCCCTTCCTCTGGCCGCGTGCCGGGAAGTGGCGTCCTTGACGAGACGGAACGCCGCGGATAGCGTGCGCCCGGGTGGCCGCGGTTCCACGAAGAAGCGCCGCCATCGGGTCAGGAGAGCAGCCATGACACGCGCGTTCACCATCGGCATCGACTTCGGGACGAGCTCCGTCCGCGCCGTCGTCTTCGACGCCGCGAACGGTCGGGAGATCGGCACCGCGGTCTACGACTATCCCTCCGGCGATCAGGGAATCCTCCTCGACCCGCGGGACCCCCACCTGGCCCGCCAGAATCCGGCTGACTACATTGCGGGCCTGGAGACCTCGGTGAGGGGGGCCCTCGCCCACGCCGATGGAGACGAGGGTTTCTCCCGCGACGCGGTGATCGGCCTGGGGGTGGACACCACGGGCTCGACCCCGATCCCGGTGGATACCCGAAACCGCCCCCTCGCGCTCGATCCGAGGTGGAAGGACGATCTCGCCGCGCAGGCCTGGCTGTGGAAAGATCACACCGCCGCCGAGGAGGCGGCGACCATCACCGCGATCGCACGCGATCACGCCCCCGAGTATCTCGCGCCGATCGGCGGGGTCTACTCGTCGGAGTGGTTCTGGTCGAAGATCTGGCACTGCCTGAAGGTGGCCCCGGACGTCTTCCTTGCCGCGACAAGCTGGGCGGAGCTCGCCGACTTCATCCCGGCGGTCCTGGCCGGGGTCGAGAGCCCGGACCGGATCCTCCGCTGCGTGTGCGCTGCCGGGCACAAGGCGATGTACTCGGACATCTGGGGCGGCCTCCCGTCGAAGGACTTCCTGACGCGCCTCGACCCGCGACTCGCCGATCTGCGCGACCGTCTCTTCGAGAAGGCGCACGCGGCCGACCGCCCGGCGGGGACGCTGTCCGCGGCATGGGCAAGGAAGCTGGGGCTCGCCGAAGGGATCCCCATCGCCATGGGGGCCTTCGACGCGCACTACGGCGCCGTTGGCGCGGGCGTCCGGAGCGGAACGCTGGTCAAGATCATCGGGACATCCACGTGCGACTGCGCGGTCGCATCCGCCGCCGAGACGGTGCAGGACGTGCCCGGTATCTGCGGCATCGTGAACGGGTCGATCATGCCCGGCCACTACGGCATCGAGGCCGGACAGTCGGCGGTGGGCGACATCCTCCGCTGGTGGGTCGAGGATGTGTGCCGGGGCGGGGACGCGCTGCACGCCGAGCTGTCCCGCGAGGCAACCGGGTTGAAGCCCGGCCAGTCAGGGCTCGTGGCGCTCGACTGGAACAACGGCAACCGAACGATCCTGGCCGATCCGCGTCTGACCGGCCTCGTCGTCGGGCAGACGCTCCACACGACCCGCGCCGAGATCTACCGCGCGCTCATCGAGGCCACCGCGTTCGGGTCCCGGGCCATCATCGAGCGCCTGACGGAGTACGGCGTCCCGGTGGAGCGTGTCGTTTGCTGCGGCGGCATTGCGGAGAAGAACGACCTGTTCATGCAGATCTACGCCGATGTTCTCGGTCACCCCATGCTCATCGCCGGCTCCTCCCAGACCCCGGCCCTCGGCTCGGCGATATCAGCGTCGGTTGTGGCGGGAACGGAGATCGGGGGCTACGGCTCCTTCGAAGCGGCCCAGGAGCGCATGAGCTCGCTCAAGGAGAAGCGCTTCAGCCCCAACCCGGAGGCTCGAGCGGTCTACGACGAGCTCTACGAGCTCTATCGGGAGCTGCACGACGCCTTCGGCGCCGTCCAGGGCGCCACCTGGGATCTCGCCTCGTTCATGAAGCGGCTCCTCGTGATCCGCGAGCGCCAGTCCCGGACGTAAGAACGGCCACGGCTCAGGCGGCGCTGGCCTCCACGCGATTGCGGCCGCGCTCCTTCGCCCGGAAGCACGCCGCGTCGGCGTGGGCAAGAAGCTCGTCGGGATCGACGAGGTAGTCCGCCGTCCCCGTGGTGCCCACGCTCACGATGACGTGCACCGGGGGAGTGAGCTCGTCTTCGAGAAAGGCGCGCGACGCGACCGCGGAGCGGATGCGCTCCGCCAGCCTGGGAGCGTCGGCGGCCGCCGTGTGCCCGAGGAGAATGACGAACTCCTCCCCTCCCCACCGGAACAGCAGGTCCGTCTCGCGCACGGTGCCCTGCAGGCGTGCGGCGAGCTGCTGCAGGACCTGATCGCCGAACTCGTGGCCGAACCGATCGTTGATGCGCTTGAAGTGGTCGATGTCGAGGAACACGAGGGACAGGCCCGGGCCCAGGCGACGGGCTCGCTCGGCCTCGCGAGGGAACAGCTCGTAGAAGGCCCGCCTGTTGAAGCACCCCGTCAGGCTCTCCCGGCGGGACAGGCTGCGTTGACGTTCGCCCATGCGCCCGAGGACGGTCGAGAAGATCCCGGTGGTCAACGTGAGGACCACCACGAGGAGGCCCAGGAACATCTGCATCTCCTGGAGACGAGGCAGGAGCAGCTCACCGCTTCGGGTCAGAGTTGCGGGATCGAGGTCGAGGCTGTCCTGCAGCATGTAGATGCCGACGAACGTGAGCATCGCGATCAGCGCGAAGGTCGTGGCGGCGATGATTGCCGCTCGGGTGTAGGTCACTTCGTAGCGGGGCGGGGCGGCGAACTGGCGGTCGATCCAGGAGCGCACGGTTGGTCCGGTGAAGTACAGAAGGGGCACCACGACGAAGAGCGCCTGCAGGACGTCGCCGATCACCCAGCCGAGCCAGACCTGCCGGCCGTCGGTGAGCAAAAGTCCCTGGGCGCTGTTCCGAATGAGGATGGCAAGCGAGGCGGTGGTCGGGGCGATGATGCTCACCCCGACGAACCGCATCAGGTCCTGCCGTCGCTTCAGGTCCGGGTCGATATTGAGGGTGACCATCGAGCCCCAGAAGATCAGGACCTCCAGCGCCCCGGCCAGGGCGAAGAGGACCGCCGGGACCGGGTCGAGGCCACTCACCAGGGCTCCGGCAAGGTTGGCGGCGTAGGCCGGAACCAGCCCCCACGTGGGCCCGAGCCACACGGCCGCCAGCAGGCTCAGAATGAAGGGCGGGTAGACCGTGACCGCGAGGTCTAACGAACCGACCCGGATCGGCAAGCCGCCCCAGACCCAGACGACCTCCATGATCCCCGTGGCAATGGCGACGGCGTTGATCGTCAGACCGAGGAGGGCGATGCGACGCATGCCGGCGCTGCGTGGAACCTCGGCGAGCCGGGAGAGGTGCCACCAGGAGGGCCCACGGTACTCGTCGTCGATCGAAGGCAGGCCCCGGGCGATCTGCTCGTTCATCAGAGGGATCCGACAGTTCTGCTCCGCGTTAAGCTACGTGGGCCGGTGCGGTTGCGTCAAGCGGTGGGAGCGCGCGTGGGGGAAGGGCACTAGAATCGACGAATGGCGTCCGTCAGCTGGGACCAGGTGCACGAGGCGTTACGCCTGCGGAAACCCGCCCGCGTCGAGGAGCCGGTGGCCACGCGGGCGGCGGTGGCGGCCATCCTCCGGGGTCCCGAAGAGAATCTCGAGCTTCTCTTCATGCGACGCGCGGAGCAGGAGAGCGACCCCTGGTCAGGGCACATCTCGTTCCCCGGCGGGCGGGCCGAGCCTGGAGAAGAAGATCCGCTCCGAACGGCCGTCCGCGAGACAGAGGAGGAGACGGGCATCGACCTCGGTCGCGACGCCGAGCTGCTCGGCCCCCTGGATGAGATCCGGGCCATGGCCCGGGGGCGGCCGGTCGATCTCAGCATCGCGCCATTCGTGTTCCGGCTGCTCAGATCGGTGAGCGGGACCCCGAATCACGAGGTGGTGAGCCTGCACTGGCTTTCTCTGGAGCGGCTGCTCGACGAGGAGTGCCGCTCCACAATGGAGTACGAGCACGAGGGCACGACGCTCGAGGCGCCTTGTCTTCGCATCGACGAGCTAGTGATCTGGGGCCTGACGTACCGGATGTTCGACAATCTCCGGCAGCTCGTCGAAGCGGCGGAGGCAGGGCCGCAGACCGCAGGAGGGGAGCGCACCGCGAAGCCATGAGCGATCTCGTCCGTCTTGTAGGCCACCGGATCGACGTCGCCAGCCTCCTCGAGAGTTCGCCGGGGGACGGGGCCGTGTGCCTCTTCGTTGGCGTGGTCCGGAACGAGAACGATGGCCGACAAGTCGAACGCCTGGAGTACGAGGCCTACGAAGAGATGGCGGTGCCACTCATGCAGGAGATCGCCGCGGAAACGAAGCGGCGCTTCCCGGTCACCGAGGTGCGCCTCGTGCACCGGGTGGGGCGTCTCGCGATCGGAGAGACCAGCGTCGCCGTGGCGGTGGCGTCTCCACACCGGGCCGAGGCATTCGAGGCCTGTCGCTTCGCGATCGACGAGCTGAAGGCAACTGTGCCGATCTGGAAGAAGGAGTACTACGCGGATGGCACGGCGTGGCTGGAGGGACCGGGCTAGCGGCTCTTGCGCCGCCGCCGCCGAGCGGCGGGACCCGAGCTCCCCCTGTCGAGGTCGGACAAGGGAAGGACGCCGGCCGCAATCAGTGGCTCGCACTCGGCGGCGGGCAGCGGCGGACTCCAGAGAAAACCCTGGACCTCGTCGCAGCCCAGCGAGCGCAAGAGGGTCACCTGGGCCTCGGTCTCCACTCCCTGGGCCACGACCCGCAGCCCCAGGCTGTGGGCCACCGCGATCACAGCCGTCACCACCGATGCGTCGTCAGGGTCGGTTGTGGCGCCGCGGACGAACGACAGGTCGATCTTCAGCGCATCGACCGGCAGCCTCCGGAGGTGGGCGAGAGAGGAGAACCCCGCCCCGAAGCCGTCGATGGCCAGGCGGACCCCGATGTCGCGGAGCGCTCGCAGGGCGCCGATGGCCCGGTCGACGTTCTGCATGGCGTAGCCCTCGGGAATCTCCAGGTGCAAGGTGTCGGGCTCGAACCCGCTCGCGGCGAGGGCCTTCTCCACGCTGACCACGAGGTCGGTCTGCTGGAGCTCGTACGCGGACATGTTCACCATCATGCGGAGCTTCGGCGAGCCGCGTCATTGCCACTCGCGAGCCTGCTGGCAGGCGGCCTCGAGTGCCCACGATCCCACCGCCAGGAGGACCCCCGTGAAGTCCGCCAGGGCGATGAAGTCCTTGGGCATCGCGAGCCCCAGCTCGGGGCGCTGCCACCGCAGGAGTGCCTCCACAC
The DNA here is from genome assembly GCA_963578825.1 of Vicinamibacteria bacterium. Lineage (GTDB taxonomy): Bacteria > Acidobacteriota > Vicinamibacteria > Fen-336 > Fen-336 > JAJDNS01. The sequence goes on along the minus strand of CAUZDW010000026.1, from coordinate 2,630 downwards.
CCACCACTTTCCCGGTCGCGAGCTCCAGGCAGGGCTGGTAGTAGAGCGTCATCTCCCCCTTCTCCAGGGCCTGGCGAAGACCCTCCTCGAGGGTGCGCCGTTCGAGGGCTTTCTCCGCCATGGCTGGCGAAAAGAGCTGGAAGTTGTCGCGCCCCTGCTCCTTGGCGCGGTACATCGCGGTGTCGGCGCTACGGAGGAGCGCCTCTTCGCTGTCCCCGTCCTCCGGATAGAGGGCAACACCGCCGCTCGACGTCACGCGTACGTCGTGGCCGTCGACCGGGAAGGGCTGCCGCAGGGCATCAGAGAGCTTCCGCGAGATCATGGCGACATCCTCGGCGTAGTGAATCCCGGGCAGGAGCAGGGTGAACTCGTCGCCCGCACGTCGCGCCACGGTGTCGCCCTCGCGGACGCACGCAGTCAGGCGCTGGGCCACGGCTTTCAGGAGCTCGTCTCCGGCCGCATGACCCAGCGTGTCGTTGATCTGCTTGAAACGGTCGAGATCGACGAAGATCACGGCCAGACGATGATGATATCGATGGGCCTGCGCCAGGGCGATGGCGAGTCGGTCGTCGAAGAGGCGCCTGTTGGGGAGACCAGTGAGCGGATCACGGTAGACCAGCTCCTTCATCTGCGTCTCGATCCGCTCCTCCTCCGTCCGGTCGCTGAGCACGAGAGCCACCCTGCCACTGGCGAGCGGCGCAAAAACGACCTCTTCGGGCAAGGTCGGCCCATCGTGGCGCCTCCCGGTGGCGTCCCCACGCCACAGGCGCCCCTTTCGCGCTGCAGCGAGCCCCTCGGTCTGGAGCCGCGCCGCCTCCTCCGGCTCGAAGAGCTCCCGCCAGGATCGACTCTCGAGTGCCGAAGCCGAGGGCCATCCGTGCAACTCGGCACAGGCGTCGTTGAGGAAGCAGAGGGTCCCCGTCTTGTCGAGCACCGCGACTCCCTGGGGTATCGTCCGCAGCAGGCCGAGGGCCTCGTCGCGGTTCAGCTCGGGGTCGCCCTCGTCGCTGTCGCTGCCCACCGCTTCCTTCCCATCAGCCCCCGAGCTGGAACATCGACCGGCTGCGAGTCGAAACCCCTTCGTCGAGGCGGTGCCCGGTGGGCTTGAGGCCGACCGCCTTCACGAGGATCCGCGACACCTCGTCGGCGCCGCCACCGTTGCGCAGCGCCTTCTTGACGTCCAGCTCGTCGTCGTTCAGGAGGCAGAAGTGGAACTTGCCGTCCGCGGTCAGGCGCATGCGGTTGCACGAACCGCAATAGGGCTCGCTCACCGGGGAGATGAAACCAACCACGCCGCGGCCATCCTCGAAACGGAAATTGCGGGCCTCGTCGGACGGGCTCGTGCTCTCCAGTGGAACGAGAGGCCCCAGCTCCGCCTCGATTCGGCCCCGCGTCTCGACAGAGGGCACGAACTGCGACAGAGCCACGTGGGCCGCCTCTCCGCCGCCGAGGGGCATGAGCTCGATGAAGCGGACATGCCAGCCCCGCTCGAGGGCGCGCCGGGCCAGATCCACGACGTCCATGTCGTTGTAGTCCCGCGTGACGGTGCAGTTGATCTTTATTGGGAGGAGGCCCGCCTCCTCGGAGGCCGCGATCCCTGCCTCGATCTCTTCCACCGTACCGAAGCGCATCAGCTTCGTGAGTCGTTCCGGGTGCAGTGTGTCCAGGTGAATGTTGAGTCGCTTGAGCCCGGCCTCTTTCAACGGTCGCGCGAGCCGCGGCAGGAGGATGGCATTCGACGTCATGGCCAGGTCGTCGACGCCGGGCACGGCGCCGATTCGCCGCGTGACGTCCAGGATGTCCGGCCGAAGAGTCGGCTCGCCACCGGTCAGGCGGAACTTGTGGAAACCCACGGCAACCGCCGCGCGCACCACGGTCTCGATCTCCTCCGCCGTCAGGAGCTCCGGTGACGGAATGAAGCTCAGCCCCCGCAGCGGCATGCAGTAGACGCACCTCAGGTTGCAGTGGTCGATGAGCGACAGCCGAAGGTAGTTGATCTCCCGCCCGAAGCGATCGCGCGGCATCGATTCCTCCTTTTCCCGCAGTCTACTCTCGATTGACTCTCGTGTCGGTTTGGTGCCACATGTCGGTATGAGAGTCCGAGTCCGGCTCTTCGCCACGATCCGGGAGGCCGTCGGGCAGGCCGAGGTCGAGCTCGACCTCCCCGGGGGGGCGTCCGCGGAGGACGCCTGGCAGGCGCTCGTGCAGGCGTGCCCGACGCTCGCCCCCAGGCGGCAAAGTCTGGCTGCATCGGTGAACCGCTGCTACGCCCCGTTCGAGACGATCCTCGGCGACGGTGACGAAGTGGCCTTCATCCCGCCGGTGAGCGGGGGCTAGGAGCCCGTGGCGAAAGTCAGACCGCGTCGAGGCCGGACCTTTTCCGCCAGCTCTTCGTTGCCGAACCTCGGAATACTCCCCGGCATTCCTGCGGTTCGGCGCCTTGATTTGACGAAAAATCTCTCGACCTCGCTCGCGGAGCACTTCCGCCACAGTCTCCTAGCCTGAATAATTCGTCGGTAGGACCCAAAAAGAAAGCCCCTGGGTGGAGAATGGCTTTGGATAAAGGCCGGACCCCACAAACACAGGAGCTTTCAGATGCCCGACGATAGCACACAGTGTTGGCTGTTTCC
>CAUZDW010000025.1:0-53343 GCA_963578825.1 Vicinamibacteria bacterium | reverse complement strand
TCTCGATGATGTGTCCGCCTGGCTCGACAGGTACCCCAACACCCTCGTCGAGCTCGGCGCCAGCCTGGGGGCCCTGGGTCGGCAGCCGCGCCGAGCACGGCGCTTCTTCGAAGAGTACCAGGACCGGATCATGTTCGGAACCGACGCCTCGCCGAACAATTACGGGGACCCGCAGCAGATCCTGGTCCCGGAGATGTTTCAGGGCTACTTCCGCTTCCTGGAAACGCTCGACGAGCACTTCGACTACTCGCCGGGCCGCATCCCCCCACAGGGCATCTTCAGGATCTACGGCATCGGGCTTCCCGACGCGATCCTGAAGAAGGTGTACAACGACAACGCCGCGAGGCTGCTGGGAATCGACCTGGCCTGAGGACCTCGGGCCTCCGGGACAGCGTGTCCCGTGGGTGCCGCGACCGGGTCCCTGAGCCGAGGACGGTCCTCAGGTCAGGGGCCCGGCTCGTAGCCCGGCCCCCGGAGAACCATTCCGGGCAGCTCGCCTGTGTGGTTGCCGCCATCCAGGACGAGCACGCCGTTGACGATAACGTAGGGGATGCCGTCCGGATACTGGTGGGGATTTTCGAAGGTGGCCCGATCGATCACGGTGTCCGGGTCGAAGACGGTCACGTCCCCCCGGAACCCCTCCCTGATGAGCCCTCGGTCGAGGATGCTGATCTTTGCGGCGTTCATCGAGGTCATCTTCCGAATCGCTTCGGGAAGCGTGAGCTCCTTCATCTCCCGAACGTAGCGCCCGAGAACCCGGGGGAAGGTTCCGTACCATCGAGGATGAGGGTGCATGTCGGCGTAGGCGCCGTCCGGGCTGATCGCCGAGCCGTCGGAGCCGACGGACGTGTAGGGCTGCTTCAGCGCGTAGAGCATGTCGTCTTCCCGGTGATGGAAGTACACGGCCCGAACGCTGCCGCCCTCCTCGAGGAGCACGTCGAAGAGGACCTCGACCGGGTCGCCGCCCCGGGCCTCGATGAGCTCCGACATGCGCTTGCCCACGAACGGCTGGTTCACGGGATCCGTCAGGCCCACCAGCAGGATGCGATTCCAATCGCCGCCCACGGCGAGCAGGTGGTTGTACCAACCGTCGATGCCCTCGAGGATGTCCTTCTTCATCCTGGCGCGTGTCGCGGGGTCCCGCAGCCGCTCGAGCATCGCCTCGTTGCCGCCGTCGTGGGCCCAGGGCGGAATGATCGAGCGCAGGTTGTTCTGCCCGGCGTTGTAGGGATAGACGTTGGCTCGGATGTCGAGCCCCGCTCGTCGAGCGTCGTCGAACATGGAGATGATCTCGGGCATCCGACCCCAGAGCTCCTGCTCGGCGATCTTCAGATGGATCACGTCGACCCGGATACGGGCCCCCTTGCCCACGTCGATCGCCTCCTCGATCGAGCTGAAGACACCGTAGCCCTCGTCGCGGATGTGGCTCGAGTAGAGGCCCCCGTAGCCAGAGGCGACGCTGGCCAGCTCGACCAGCTGCTCGGTGGTCACCAGGCTCGAGGGCGGCATCAGGAGAGAGGTTGCGAGGCCCATGGCCCCGTCCTCCATGGCCCGTGCCACCTCCCGCTTCATCGCCTCCATCTCGGAGGCCGTCGCCGGCTCGTGAGCGTGACCCTTGACGTACGTCCAGACCTGGGTCTGGCCCACGTACGAGCAGATGTTGGCCGCCACACCGGCGTCCTCGACCTGGCGGAAGTAGCCCCCCAGAGTCGTCCACTCGTGCTCCCCTGGCTTGACGGGCCCGGCGGAGCTGCCCTCACCCAGGACCATGGTCGTGACGCCCTGGCGGATCATGCTCTCGCACCGGGGCTCCTTCAGCAGCGTGAAGTCGGAGTGGTTGTGGATGTCGACGAATCCGGGCGCCACCACCAGGCCGGAGGCATCGATCGTCCGCTTTGCCGTGGCCTTGGAAAGGTCGCCGACACGCGCGATCCGGCCGTCGCGGAGACCGACGCCGGCCTCGAAGCCGTCGGCGCCGGAGCCGTCGACGACGAGCCCGTTGCGAATCAGCAGGTCGAACGTGTCCTCGGCGGCACCAGGAGACGCCAACGCCAGGGCAGCGAGCGCACCCCCGACAACCGTCTTGCTCACGCCCACCCCCATCACCACGATGCGCCCAGGAGCCGTGGGGTGCGCCGAGGGACCGTCACCGACGTCTTGCGCATCGATCTCGTTCATGCCCGCGCAGTCGGCGAGGCCACAGAGAGTCCGCGTCACGCCTCGTCGGTCAGGCGCATCCCCTCCGGGTCCCAGTCGAAGATCCGCTTCTCCCGATAGCTCATGTTGCACAGAAGCGCTGGAGCTGCCGCACGGAAGCCAAAGGTCGCATCCTCGATGACGCCTCCTCCGGCCCTCATGGCGCCAAAGAAGTTGCGGAAGTGGTCGAGGCGGTCGCTGTACTGCCTCGGTGACCGGTACAGGGTCTCTCCCGACTCCGCCAGCTTCGTCCGCTCCGACTCGGGATACTTCTTCTTGTACTCCTTGAGGAAGGCCTTCTGTTCGGCCTTGCTGAAGGTGCCGATGGAGTAACCGGGCTCGCTCCGAGGGGCCCGACGGGACACGCTGAGGCCGGCCCCGCTGATGGTCATGATGCCCTCGTTCCCGATGAAGCGGAACTCCTGGCTGCCGCCGCTGCCGTCGGCGAAGTCCACCTGAAGGGACATGGTGAACGGCGGGTGGTTCTTTGTCTCCGGGTAGTCGAACAGACCGACCATCACGTCCGGGGCGTCCCGGCCGTCCTTCCAGAACCGAACCCCGCCGGTGGCCGTGACGCGGGTGGGGCCGTTGGACCCCAGGGCGAAATGGATTCCGGAAAAGAGGTGAACGAACAGGTCGCCCGCGACGCCCGTGCCGTAGTCCCAGTAGTTCCGCCAGCGGAAAAAGCGCAGGGGATCGAAGGAGCGCGACGGGGCGTCTCCGAGAAAGCTCTTCCAATCGACGGTCTCCGGGGAGGCGTCGGTCGGGATCGAGTACTGCCAGGCCCCGAGAGCCGAGTTCCGGTTGTAGCGGGCCTCGACCATGTTCAGCGTCCCGATGGCACCGGCGCGGAACAGCTCCCCCGCCTTCTCGTAGACGACGGAGCTCACGCGCTGGCTACCGACGATCAGGACCTGTCCGGTCTCTTTCTCGACCTTCATCAGCTCCGGCCCCTCCTCGAGATCGTGGATCATCGGCTTCTCGAGGTAGACGGCCTTTCCGGCCCGCATCGCGTCGGTCGCGATCTGGGCGTGCCAGTGATCGGGCGTGGCGACGATCACGGCGTCGATGTCCGAGCGAGCGAGGATCTCCCGGTAGTCCCGGGTCGTCATCACGTCCTTGCCGAACATCTCCTTCGCCCGGGTCAGGCGGCCGTCGTAGCAGTCCGCTGCCGCCACGAACTCGACGCCGGGGACTTGCAGGGCCGTCCTCGTGTCACCAAAACCCATGCCACCCATCCCGATCGTGGCGATCCGGATGGCGTCGCTCGGGGCGACAGGAGCGGATCCCCCCGCCTCGAGGGCGGCCGGAGCCAGGCTGCCGGCCAGAGTCGAGCCGGCGGCCAGTCTGATGAAATCACGTCGGGAGTTTTCATTCTTCGCCATGGTCTCTTCCTTGGGAAATGAGGGGCATGAGGACCGTCACAGCAGCCGCTCGAGCGGAGCATAGATGCAGTGGCGGTCTTGCGCAACCGAGATTTTCAACCCTCTCGGGAGGTGCGGGCGCGAGCGTGGATCTCGAACGCCGACACGACACGCGTGATCACGCCGCCTTCCGAAGGCGAATCTGGCCGAACCTCCTCCGCTCGGCAGCGGAAGAACGCCAGGAGCTGGCCCACCAGGGCATCAACGAGGGTGAGGTCGTCATCGGGAATCGTTATCGAACCGCAATCGACGACGAGCTGGTGCTCTCGATGGAGCTCCGGCGGAACCTCCGCACCGACGACCACCCGGCGCTGGCCGAGACCCTTCCGGTCGAGCTCGCGAAGGAGATCGACATCGTAGGATCGAACCAGGGGATCCGACGAGAGGAAGGCGACGACCAGGGTGTCCGCTCGAAGAGCGGACATGGGACCGTGACGGAGCCCGAGAAAGGACTCGGCCAGCGTCGACACTTTGCCCGCAGTCATCTCCAGCATCTTGAGTGCGGCCTCCCGAGCGGCGCCGAGCCGGCAGCCACTGCCCAGGTAGACGACCGAGGGATGCTGCCCGCGCCCCACTGCGGCCAGCGCGTCTGCCTGCTGGCTCAGCACCGACGCCGCAACGCGTGCCAGGGCGTTGGTCCGCCCGCGACAAAGATCGGGTTCGCCGAAGGACCCGAGCAGGCGCGCCGCGAGGACGAGGTTCGTGAAGCTGCTGGTCATGGCCAGACTCTCGTCGTTCGTTTTCTCGTCGAGGACGATGCACTTGAGCTTTTCCACGTCTGGGTACGCCGTCGCCAGGGCCCCGTCACGGTTGCAAGTGATGACCAGGTGGCGGGCCCGTGGCTGGGTCTCGAGGAGCCAGTCCACGGCTCCGCGGCTCTCCGGACTGTTGCCCGAGCGCGCGATCGAAACGAAGAGGTAGTCACCCGTGGGCGGGAGGCAGACTTGCGGGTGCGTGAGGACCCGGCCGGTCGGCAACGCCACCGCAGGGCGCCGGAGCACTCGCTGAAGGTGCGGCGCCGCACACTCCGCAGCGTAGAGGGAGCTGCCGGATCCTGCGAGAACCAGCGCGTCCACGCCATCCAGGCTCTCTTTGAGGTCCCCGTCGCTTGCGACGAGCGTTTCGGTCGTCTCCCGCCACGTCAACGGCTGCTGGCAGATCTCTCGGAGCGTGTGCCCATACCCGCGCTCGAGCTGCTCGGCCCAGGGAACGCCCAGGAGCGAGCCGAGCTCTCCTCCGTCGCTCAGCGTCTCCAGCCAGTCGTCTACGGTGCCCTCGACCTTTTCTTTCAATGGCGTCTTACCCGTTTCCGCGTTGCTGGCTTCGCCATCGTCCCCGATCTGCGTCATGATGTGCGCGCAGCCACCCATGCTGCAGTCACTTGACAGCAATCCGGTGGTCAGATAGAAACGACACCATTCAACAAGTATCGCAATGAAACGAAAGCGTCAAGTGCGAGCGGCGCGGGTGGCCGAGCCCGAGCCGGTTCCGGCGCGTGGTTCGCTCCGCGGGGCGAACCCTGGTGCTCTTCTCGGGCGGTGAGAAGCAGGATGACGACGACCCGCCATTCGCGCTAGCGCGAGCCGCGCCAGGCGGTCGGCTCGGGAGACCAACCGAGAAAACAGCGGAGGTCGACGATGCGCAACTGGGATCGCAGGCTGTGGATGAAGAGCGTCGGGCTCGCTGGGATAGGCGGGCTCGGCTTCGGCCAGAGTGGTACGGCCCTTGCCGCAAGCGGGTCGTGTCCCGAAGGAAAGGGGCCGCTGGCGCTGTCGGACTTCCGGCCGAAGAGCATGCTCCACGTGCCCGTGACGCGGGTCGAGACGCCGCGTTACGCGCCGGTCGACACGCACACACACCTGAGCTTCGCTTCGCAGTCCAGTGGCGGCGTCGACATCGGCGACGAGGTCACTTTCGTGATCACGCCCGAGGCGGCACTCGAGGTGATGGATCGCAAGGGCATCCGCGCCATGGTGAATCTCACCGGTGGCAGGGGGAAGGGGCTCGCCAGGGCCATCGCCGCTTTCGACACGGCCCACCCGGGCCGCTTCTACACCTGTGTCCAGCCCGCTTTCGGCGACCTTCTGAACTCGCGTTACCCGCAGCTCCAGGCCGACGCCATCGAGGCGGCGGCCCGGGCAGGGGCAAAGGGACTCAAGGTCCTGAAGAACCTCGGCCTGTACCTTCGCGAGCAGGTCACCGAGGGACCGCTGGTCAAGGTCGACGACCCGCGGTTCGACCCGATGTGGGAGGCCTGCGCGGCGCACGACCTGCCCGTCTTCATCCACGTGGCCGATCCCGAGGCCTTCTTCCTGCCCATCGACTGCACGAACGAGCGATGGGATGAGCTGGGGAACCATCCCGACTGGTCGTTCCATGGGCGCGACTTCCCGAGCTTCCGCGAGATCCTGGAGGCTCGCGACCGTGTCTACGCCCGTCACCCGAAGACGCAGTTCCTGTCCCTGCACTTCGGACACGGCGCCGAGAACCTGGCCTTCGTGGGCGAGTCCCTCGACAGGTTCCCCAATATGACGGTGGAGCTCGGAGCGCGGATCGCCGAGCTGGGACGCCAGCCCCGGGCCTCGCGCCAGTTCTTCGAGCGGTACCAGGACCGGATCCTCTTCGGGACGGACGCGGTGCCACCGCCGGAGGGCGAGAAGTACCCGCAGCAGGTGTTCAGGGACGAGCTCTATGAGATCTACTACCGCTTCCTGGAGACCGAGGACGAGTACTTCGACTACGCCCCTGCGCCGGTCCCGCCACAGGGGCGGTGGAGGATCTACGGTCTCGGGCTGCCGGACGCCATCCTGAAGAAGGTCTACGTCGACAACGCGGTGCGCGTGATGGGGCTGGACTCGTGAGCGCGACCACCCTGCTGCTCGTCTGCCTGCTCGCGGCACCGCTGGCTGTGGCCGCCGCGGCGCCGGAGTACAAGGTGGCACGGACGACCGCCGCGCGGGATTCGCTCCTCGGCCCGGCGGAGGAGCCGTGGGCCGGGGCCGCTCGAATCGCCTGGGGCCCGAGCCGGTACGAAACGGGGTTCCGCGCCCTCTGGGACGACCAGGGGCTCTATCTCCGGTTCGAGGTCACCGATCCCAACCCCTGGCACACGATGACGCAGAAGGACGAGCACCTCTGGGACGAGGAGGTCGTGGAGATATTCATCGACCCCAACAACTCGGGCCGGGACTACTATGAGCTCGAGATCAACCCTGCCAACGTGGTCTGCGACCTGCGAATGGTGTCGCCCTGGCCCGACAAGGAGAGCGACATCGACTGGGACTTCGAGGGGCTCGAGACGCGGGTTCACGCACGGACCGACGCGGCAGGAACGACGACCGGCTGGACCGACGCGGCGTTCCTCCCGTGGAGCGGGTTCCGTGCGCTCCCATCCGCCCGCGACGTCGCTCTTCCCCCGAAACCGGACGACACGTGGCGAGTGAACGTCTTCCGCATCAAGAGGCCGGGCGGACCCGAGGCGCCCGAAAAGGACGCCGTCTTTGCCGCCTGGTCGCCGCCGTCGGCGGGCAGCTTCCACGATCCCGCCGCGTTCCGACCTTTCACCTTCCAGGCCGCTCCCTAGGGCTCGTGCAACCCATGGCTGAGCAACGCGACGCAGGCAGGACCGCGACCGGGGATCTGGCGGGACCGGAATCCCTCCGCGAGATGGTGGCCGCGCAGAAGCGTGGCGAGCCGCGGGGCGTCTTCTCGGTCTGCTCGGCCAACCCGCACGTCCTCGACGCAGCCCTGCAGACAGCGAGCGATCTCGGGACGACGCTCCTCGTCGAGGCCACCTCCAACCAGGTCAACCAGGAGGGTGGCTACACCGGGGCGACACCCGCCGACTTCGCCGCGTCGTTGAAGCAACGGGCCCTGGCGGCGGGCCTTCGCCGGGATCGGGTCCTCTTCGGCGGCGACCACCTCGGCCCCCACCCGTGGTCGAGTGAGCCCTGTGCGAAGGCCATGGAGAAGGCCCGGGAGATGGTGCGGCACTACGTGCGTGCCGGCGCGGCCAAGATCCACCTCGACGCGAGCATGAACCTCGCCGACGACCCCCACGGTGCTCTCGAGGCGTCGACCGCCGCCGAGCGGACCGCGGATCTGTGCGCGGCAGCGGAATCCGTGCGCGCCGACGACGGCGACGGCCCCGTCTACGTGATCGGAACCGAGGTCCCCCCGCCCGGCGGGGAGCGGGGCGACGCCGCGGGCCCGGAGGTGACGCGGCCCGAGGACGCCACGAAGACTCTCGAGCTCACGCGAGAGGCCTTCGGCAACCGCGGGCTCGAAGAGGCCTGGGAGCGGGTCGTGGGCCTCGTGGTCCAGCCGGGGGTCGAGTTCGGGGACGAGCGGGTCCACGAGTACGATCCTCCCGTTGCTCGACCGCTCGTCGAGCTCATCGAAGCCGTGCCGGGGATCGTCTACGAGGCACACTCGACCGACTACCAGCGGGAGGACGGGCTGAGAGATCTGGTCCGAGACCACTTCGCGATCCTCAAGGTGGGCCCGTGGTTGACCTTCGCCTTCCGCGAAGCCGTGTTCGCCCTGGAAGCAATGGAGCGGGAGTGGCTCGGTGGTCGCTCGGGAGTCACGCTGTCCGAGCTCGGCCGGGTCGTCGACGACGTGATGCAACGGCATCCCGAGCACTGGAAAGCCTACTATCGCGGCGACGAGGCGCGCCGGCGCTTCGCCCGGCAGTTCAGCTTCAGCGATCGAATCCGCTACTACTGGCCGCGCCCGGAGGTCGACGCCGCTCTCGAGCGCCTCCTGGCCAACCTCCTGGCCCAACCGCCGCCTCTGCCGCTCCTCAGCCAGCACCTGCCCGGACCTTACGAGGCCGTCCGCGAAGGGCGCATCAGCGCCCAACCGGGAGACCTGGTCCGTTACCGCATCAGCGAGGTCGTGCGGCTGTATTCACGAGCCTGCGCCGGGGCCGCGGGGTGAAGAAGGGGAGCTCCGCCCGGCTGCTCGTGGAGGAGCGACGGCGGCGGATCATGGAGCGTCTGGACACGCAGGAACGGGTCACCGTCAACGAGCTGGCAAGGGACTTCGGCATCTCCGCCGTCACGATCAGGGGCGACCTGGACGCCCTGGCCGAGGTGGGAGCCCTCATCCGGTCCCACGGGGGCGCGCTTCGCCACGTGGACGCGCCCGTGGACGCGCCGATCGCGGTAAAGGAGACGCTCCGTCACCCGGAGAAGGTCCGCATCGGTCACGCCGCCGCCCGGATGATCGAGGACGGCGAGACCATCATGCTCGACTCCGGCACGACGACCGCCGAGATCGCCCGGCAGATCCGCTATCTCAAGCTCCGATCTCTCAACGTGATCACCAACGCACTGAACATCGCCATGGAGCTCGCCACCCTTCCCAACGTACGGCTCATCATGATCGGGGGCATCCTCCGCCAGATGTCCTACTCGCTGGCCGGGCCCCACGCCGAGGAGATCGTCAACGCCCTGCGCGCCGACCGCATGTTCCTGGGCGTGGACGGGATCGACCCCGACATCGGCCTCATGACCCCCGACCTTCTCGAGGCCCGCCTGAACGCGCTCATGATCCAGGTGTCGCGAGAGGTGGTCGTCGTGGCGGACTCCGGGAAGTTCCAGCGCCGGAGCCTCTCGGTCATCGCCAAGGTCGACGCGGCCCACAAGGTGATCACTGACGCGGGATTGCCGGAGGAGACACGGGCGGCGCTTCTGGCCCGCGGCATCGAGGTCATCATCGTCTGATTTCCGCGGGAGCTCCCGTCGAGCCCGCGCGAGGGAGGTCCCGTGGAATCGAACCTCTGGCTCGTCTACGCCGTCGTCACGACCCTGTTCTGGGGGGTCTGGGGTGCGTTCATCGAGCTCCCTGAGAAGATAAGGCTTTCCGGCCACGCTCGGGTACGTCGTCTGGTCCCTGACGATGGTCCCATGTGCGCTGGTGGCCCTGGCCCTCGTCGACTGGCAGTTGGAGACCGACACGCGCTGGCGTGATCGGAGGGTGGAGAACTCGGCCGCGGGTTTGATCTAGAATCAGAGGCCAGATGGGGGTCGATGCCTCACCGGCCCGCGTTCCTTTTCCCACGGAGTGACACGTGAACCTGGCCACGATCGATTGGGTCGTCCTGATCGGCTACCTCCTGGCGATGGCCGGGATCGGTCTCTACGTCGGCTGGAAGGTCAGGGACACCGAGAGCTACTTCCTCGGCAACCGGCGTTTCTCGAAGTGGCTGATGATCGGCCAGAGCTTCGGCATCGGCACCCACGCCGAGATGCCCGTCTCTCTGGCCGGGGCCGTGTATGGGATGGGCGCCTCGGCAATCTGGTACCAGTGGAAGAACCTGTTCGCCACGCCCTTCTACTGGATCATGGCGCCGATCTTCCGGCGGATTCGCCGCACGACCCTGGCCGAGATGACCGAGGACCGCTACGGCCCCTGGATGGGCGGGATCTACACGGTGTTCGCCCTCAGCTACTTCACGATCAACACCGCGGCGATGCTGAAGGGCGCGGGCAAGGTGATCAACCAGGCGACCGGCGGAGAGATCGGTGTGAACACGGTCGTCCTGGGCATGACCGCGATCTTCCTTCTCTACAGCTTCGTCGGGGGCCTGGTGGCCTCCGCCTGGACGGACTTCTTCCAGGGCTTTCTCATCATCGCGCTGTCCTTCATGCTCATCCCTCCGGGCCTGGCTCTCGTGGGCGGGATGGAGGGACTGCGGGAGACGCTGGCGCCCCACCAGCTGTCGCTGGCGACACCCCAGGGGATCGGGCCCTGGGTGATCGCCGTCCTGACGCTGAACGGGCTCATCGGCATCATGGCCCAGCCCCACATGCTGGCGGCCGTGGGGACGGGACGGGACGAGCGGGCCTGCCGCGTCGGCATGCTGGCGGGCAACATGGTCAAGCGCGTCTGCACGGTGGGCTGGGCTCTCGTCGGTCTGATCGTGGCCGCCGCGGTGATGCAGGGCCACTTCGGGGTGTCCTCGCTGGCCGACCCCGAGGATGCCTTCGGTCTGGCCTGCCGCCATCTGCTGTGGCCGGGCGCGCTGGGGCTTCTCGTGGCCAGCGTGATGGCCGCCAACATGTCGACCAGCTCCGCCCTGATGGTGGACAGCGGGGCCCTCTTCACACAGAGCTTCTACCGCAAGGTCGTCGTCGGGCGCCGTGATCGGCACTACCTCTGGGTGGGACGGATCAGCGGCTTCCTGATCACCATGATCGGGGTCGTGTACGCGCTCTTCCTGATCGAGAGAGTGCTCTACTCGTTCCTTCTCACCGAGAGCCTGGCGACCTACATGGGGATCAGCTTCCTGGGGGGTATCGTCTGGCGCCGGGCCAACCGCTACGGCGCGATCGCCAGCCTGCTCACGGCGCTGTGTGCCAACTTCCTCCTCTACTACGTGCGCCAGGAGCGGCTCGATCACTGGGACCCGAAGGTCTTCCTCGGGGCACTGGGTGCCGGGATCCTCGCTCTGGTGATCGTGAGCCTCCTCACGACCCCCGAGCCGGAGAAGAGCCGACGAGAGTTCTACGACCGGCTGCAAACCCCGACGGACCTCGGCGACGCACCTTCCGCGAGAGAGGTGGCGGAGGCGGGCCAGCAGTCCCTCCTGGTAAACCTGCTCCACCCACTCCAGGGCGCTGCCGGCGTCGGGTTCCTCAAGGCCTACCGAGAGGATCTCCGGGGGTTCGCGGTGGGATGGTTCGTGGCCGTCGCCCTGGTGTTTGCCACGTGGCTGCTCCTCGGCGCGTCCTGAGAGCCACGTGGTGGATAATGTTGGCTGGCATGGGAGAGAGGGTGGGTTCCGGATGAGAATGACGATCCTGTTGGTCGCGCTGCTCCCCACCACGCTTCTCGCGGACGTGGTCGTCCTGAAGAACGGGGGCCGTGTGTCCGGGAGAATCGTTCAGCAGTCGGCGACCTCGGTGGAGGTCGACGTCGGGGCCGGGACGGTCACCCTCGCGATGAATCGCGTGGAACGCATCGAGCAGAGCCGCCCCTCTCTCGACGACTACTACGACCGCGCCGGTCGCCTCGGGCCGAGCGACCTCGCCGGCTGGCTGGAGCTTGGGCACTGGTCGTCCTCCCAAAGCCTCTCCGCTCAGGCGAGCGAGGCCTACCATCGCGTCCTGGCCATCGACCCCGCCAAGGCGGAAGCCAACCAGGCGCTCGGCAACGTGCAGGTGGGCGGGCGCTGGGTTTCAGAAGAGGAGAGCTATCGAGCCCGCGGCTACGTCCAGTACGAGGGCGAGTGGATGACGCCCGCCCAGAGGGACGCCCTGGTGGGCTCGCGCCGAGCGCAGACCGACGCCGAACTCCGCCAGGCGGAGTCGGACGCCCGCGTTCGTGATGCAGAAGCCCGAGCCCGCGATGCGGAGGCGCGAGCGGATCAGGCAGAGGCAGACGCCGCCGACAGTGAAGGGGACGGCATCCCGCTGTGGTGGGGCGCCTGGGGGCCAGGCCCTGGATCCTGGCCGGGCCCCCAGCCCCGTCCGTCCCAACCCACGACCCTTCCGGCACGCGGGGGGCGATAGGCGATGGTGAGCCCAACCTCTCGTCCAGTTCGAAGCACCCGGCGGATGCTCCTCGGGTACATGACGTCGCTGGTTGTTATCGGCCTGATCCCGGCAACCGCCGGAGCACAGATGGTGGACGAGATCGTGGCCCGCCACATCGAAGCCCGGGGCGGGCTGGAGAGAATCGAGGCGGTGCACTCGATCCGCATGACCGGGCGGGCAAATGCAGGACCGGGACGCGACGCGCTCGTACTCCGGGAGATCAAGCGACCGGGGCGCATCCGCACCGAGTTCACTGTCCAGGGGATGACCGGGGTCTACGCATTCGACGGCGAGTCGGGCTGGGAGGTCTCGCCCTTCCTGGGCCGCATGGACCCCGAGCCGATGTCGCCGCAGAGTGCCCGACAGGCCAGGGAGCAGGCCGACATCGCCGGACCGCTCGTCGACTGGAGAGCCAAGGGGCATCGGGTGGCGCTCGTGGGTCGCGAGGCGGTGGACGGACGCGAAGCACACAGGCTGGAGGTGACCCTCGCGGGCGGCACGGTCCGCCACGACTCCATCGACGCCGAGTCCTTCCTGCTGGTGAAGACGGAGTCGACACGGCTCGTCCGTGGTCGTGAGCGGAGCATCGTGACCTCGTTCAGCGACTAACAGGAGCGTCGAAGGGCTCCTCTTCGCCCACGTGATCGTGGCTTCCGCTGGCGACACCGCCCGCCGACTGAAGGTCGTCGTCGAGACGGTGGAGCTCAACCCCAACCTCGACGACGCCCGATTCGGGATGCCGGAGATGGGACCGACACCGTAGCGCCGACGCTCCCCAGCGCGGGCCGCTACGCTTCCCCGTCGCGCTTCGCAACCTCCTCGGCGAGTCCGAAGCGGACCGGGCCCACGGTCAGTCCACCGTCGACGACGAAGACGGCGCCGTTGACGAAGCTGGCGTCGTCCGACGCCAGGTACACGACCATCGAGGCCACCTCTTCGGGCTTGCCGATGGACCCGCGGGGATAGAGAGCGTCGGTGCGCTCGCGCAGCCCCGGGACCGTATCGAGGTACGCCGACGTGGTGGCGCTCTCCACGGTGCCAGGGCAGATCACGTTCATGCGGATGCCTCGACGGGCGTACTGCACCGAGGCACAACGGGTGAGGGCGATGATGCCGCCCTTCGCGGTGCTGTACCCCACCAGGCCGTACGCAAAAAGCCCGTTCACGGAAGACAGGTTGACGACGGAGCCCCCGCCCGTCTTCAGCATCTCCCCGACTCCCCTTTTCGTCGCGTAGAAGACGCTCCTGAGCGCCGTGCCCATCACCCGTTCCCACGTTTCCTCGTCCACGTCGAGGAGGTCACCGTCGCCCTTCAGAGTGACGTCGGCTGAGCCATAGGCGTTGTTGACGAGGATGTCGACCCGATCGAACGTCTCGAGTGCGCGGTCGAAGAGGCGATCGATCTCGCTGGTTCGCGAGACGTCGGTGGGAACGAAGAGCGCCTGTCCACCTGCCGCCTCGATGCGGCCCACCACGCTCCGGCCAGCCTCTTCGGAGATCTCCCCGACGACGACCCGAGCGCCCTCCCGGGCCAGGGCCAGGGCGATTGCCTCTCCGATCCCCGCCCCCGCGCCGGTGACCACCGCCGCCTTGTCCTGGAGTCGCATGAGCGCCTTCCTCTGGAAGCTGGAGGCCGACGACGGACCGCCAGCGGTCCCGTGCCCCACGAGTCTAATGCACGATCCCGCAGAGTGTCGGATACTAGGGGGTCATGGAGCTGCCTCGATATGCGTTCAAGGGCGACGTCGGCAGGAGCTTCCCCGAGCTGTCGGCAGCCCTCCTGCAGGAGTACGGGGACAAGATCCGCATCGCTCTCGGTCGGCTGAGCGAGGAGGAGGTCTGGTGGCGGCCGAACGAGGCCTGCAACAGCGCCGGCAACCTCGTGCTGCACATCTGCGGCAACCTCTCGCTCTGGCTGATTGCGGGCCTGGGGGGAGACGAGTACCAGCGGGATCGGGCCGGCGAGTTCGCGGCCAGGGGCTCGATGTCGAAGGCGGAGCTCCTGGCACACCTCGAGGACACGGTGGAGCGCGGCCGGAAGGTGCTCGCCGACGTCGACCTCGACAAGGAGCTGTCGCTTCAGGGCTACCAAGTGGACGGGCTGGCGGCGCTCTATCACACGATCGAGCACGCCAGCCAGCACATGGGGCAGATCCTCTTCATCGTGAAGCAGCTCGAGCCAGGCTTCGAGCTCTACCCACAGCACGCAAAAGAGTAGCCGGTTGCCTCATCCAGCCGCGGGGGCCACGGCCCGGGAGCCTCGACGGGCGGGCGGCTCCGCCAGGCCGGCCACGACGCTCACCTCGCCGCGGCGCCAGCGCACCCACGCCAGCATGAGGCCGATCCCGACGAGCATCGTGACCACGCCCAGGAGCCCGGCCTCGGGACCGAAGACACCACCGGTCCACAGATCAGGGCCCGTCTCCGCGGTGGCGAGGACGGTCGTCCGCATGCGGGTCACCCCGCTCACCGGGAAGCCGAAGACGCTCGCCTGGAAGAGGTTCCAGGTGATGTGCAGCCCGATGGGAAGGGCGAGCTGCCCGGTGAGCACATAGCCCAGGGCCAGCAAGGCCCCGGCAAGGCCGATGTTCACGGTACTGACCCAGGTGGTGTTGGGGTTGCCGAGATGCCCCAGCGCGAACAGTGCCGAAGAGATCACGATAGCCGCGATCAGCCCCCCGCGCGGTCCTCCCAGCCAGCGGAAAGCCAGTCCCTCGGCGAGGTTGCGGAGGAGGTAACCCCGGGCGATCAGCTCCTCGACGATCCCGACGCACACGAAGATGACGAGCGGCACGAGGATGGCCTGGCCAAAAGGCATGTCGGCCGCCGTCGTGCGCCAGCTGCCGGTCACGCTCAGCCATCCCAGCCGCCACTGCACGAGGAAGATGCCGGTCATCAGAGCCGCCCCGAGGACGAGCCCGAAGGCGAGATCCGCGAGCCAGGGCCGGCTCAACCCCAGGCCGAAATCGCGCAGTGGTCGGCGGTCGAGGAAGCGACCCACCAGCCACACCACAGAGACCGCCACGACCAAGCGTGAGAGGGCGATGACCAGGTAGTACGCAGGAGTTCCCGGCTCCGGGTAGATCCCGGCGGCGCGGAAGCCGACGCCAAGCCCGGTCATCAACGCGAGCAAGGACAGCACGCGCCAGAACGAGCGGACCCGCCGCTCGTCGCGATTCCAGAAGATCGAACCCAACCGGGCGAGCACGGTGGGCTTTCGTGCGGGAGCGGCCTCGGCGGCTTCGACGGGCCCCGGAGTCGGAACGGGAAGGTTGACGTCGCTCAGTGGGATCCTCCGGGGCTGCTAGAGCGAGATCCCTTGCTTCCAGGGGATGAAGTCGTTCTGGCCGAGGCCGACGGCCCGGGGCTGGACCTCGCCGCTGGCGACGCGGACGACCAGGTCCAGCAGCTCCTCGCCTGCCGTCTCGATCGTCTTCTCCCCCGTCATGATCGCTCCGGTGTCGAAATCGATGATGTCGGGCAGGCGCCGGGCCAGCGACGTGTTCGTCGAGACCTTGATCACAGGGGTGATGGGGTTGCCGGTGGGCGTGCCCATCCCCGTCGAGAAGAGCGTCACGTTGGCTCCGGCACCGCTCAACCCTGTAGTGGACTGCACGTCGCCCCCGGGAGTGCACAGGAGGTTGAGGCCTGGCCTTGTGGCGTACTCCGGATAGCCCAGGACCGCGGTCACTGGCGAGGTGCCCCCTTTCTTTGCCGCCCCGGCCGACTTCATGGCGTGGGTGATCAGCCCGTCCCGGATGTTTCCCGGCGAAGGATTCATCTCGAACCCGGCGTCGACGGCAGCGGCCCTCTCGGCGTATGTCCGCATCAGGCGCATGAAACGATCGGCCACGTCCGGGCTCACGCAACGGTCGACCAGCTCCTGCTCCACCCCGGCGAGCTCGGGGAACTCCGACAAGATGGCCTTCCCACCCAGCGCCACCACGAGGTCCGACACGCGTCCGAAGGTGGGGTTCGCGGAGATGCCCGAGAACCCGTCGGACCCCCCACACTCGACACCGATGGTGAGGCGGTCGAGGGATGCCGGGGCCCGCTCGAGGGCGTTGGCCTCCGACAGAGCCGCGAACGTCTCGTGGATGGCCTCCGTGAGCATGGCGTACACCGAGGCGCTCTGCTGCTGCTCGAAGACCAGAAGAGGCTTGTCGCAGTGGGGGCTGCGGTCTTTCAGCTCCTCCCGCAGCATCTCGACCTGGGCGCCCTGGCACCCGAGGCTGAGGATCGTCGCCCCCGCTACGTTCGGGTTGTGGATGTAGCCCGCGAAGAGGGCCGCGAGCGTGCGGGAGTCCTGGTGGGTCCCGCCGCAACCTCCCTCGTGGGTCAGGAACTCGATCCCGTCGACGTTGGTGAAGACCCGGTGAGGGGTCGCGTCCGGCTTGTCCGACGGAGGAGCGTGCTCCCTGAGCGCCGCGGCGTCTGCACCCTGCCGATGACGACCCACGAGCTCCGCCACCTGCTGTCGGTACACGTCGGGCTGGGCGTAGCCCAGCTCCTTCCGGAACGCATCCGCCAGCACGTTGACGTTGCGGTTCTCGCAGAACACGAGGGGAATGACCAGCCAGTGGTTCGCCGTGCCCACCTGCCCGTCGGAGCGGTGGTAGCCCATGAAGTGGCGCCCCCGCCAGGCCGAGACGTCCGGCGCCTGCCACGAGTACGTGCGGTCGGACGCGCCGTAGTCCTGGGTGGCCGGAACGACGTTCTCGGTCGTGACCGCCAGACCCCGGGCGATGGACCCCACCGCCCGCCCCACCAGCACGCCGTACATCACAACGGCGTCACCGTCCGCCAGGTCCCGGGTGACGATCTTGTGCTTGGCCTTGACACCCGTCCCGAGGGCGTACGTCTCGCCCTCGTGGATCACCTGCGAGCCGGGCGCCAGGTCAGAGAGCGCCACGAGCACATTGTCGTCGGGATGGACCTTCAGGACTTGCATGGGGAGAGCCGGCTCCAGAGTATCCCATCCCCCGCCGCGGGACGAGCCGAACGCCAAGGCCCCTCAGAAATACAGCGCCTGATCGAGCAGGAGCTGGACTGTGACCTGCTCGCTCGTTGCTTTCGAAACCGACGGCTCGACGAGCATGCGGTGTGGCGTGTTGTCCGCGTCCTCGAGGATCAATACGCTTTCGCGACCCAGTCGTTCCAGTCCCGTGACCCTCATCCGCAGGCCTTCTTCGCTGCCACTGTCGACCAGGCGCATATGTTGAGGTCGGACACCGAGACTGATCGGTCCTTCCCTCCTGGCGCAGTCTGGCGGCAGCCGGATGGAGAACTTCTCCAGATCCAGACGTTTCCCCTTGTGGTCATGGACCAACGTGCCCTCGAAGAAGTTCATCCGGGGCGAACCGATGAACCCGGCGACGAAGCGGGTTTTCGGCATGTTGTAGATGTCATCGGGCGTGCCCACCTGTTCGACCTTGCCCTCGTTCATCACCACGATCATATCGCCCATGGTCATCGCCTCGACCTGGTCGTGGGTCACGTACAGCGTCGTGGTCCCGAGTCTCTTCTGCAATGCCACGAGCTCGGAGCGGAGACTCTGGCGCAACGCCGCGTCGAGCGCGGCCAGCGGCTCGTCCATCAGGAACGCTGCCGGCTCGCGCACGATCGCCTTGGCCATGGCGACCCGCTGGCGTTCCCCTCCGGACATGGCGCTGGGTTTCTTCTCGAGTATCGATTCGATATCGAGGATGTCGACGACGTGAGACATGCGACGAGCCACCTCCCCGGGACCGACAATCGCTTTCTTCAGACTCATCAGGATGTTCTGCCGCGCGCTGAGGTGCGGATAGAGAAGAGAGGACTGGAAGACCATCGCGATGTTGCGCTGGTGGGGTGGCAAGGTGGTGACATCCTGGCCGCCGATCTTGATGCTTCCGGAGCTGACCTCCTCCAGGCCCGCCACGCAGTTCAGCGTCGTGGACTTGCCGCAACCCGAGGGTCCGAGCAGTGCCCAGAACGCGCCGTCGGGGATGGTGAGCGACATCGACCTGATGGCCTCGACGTCACCGTATCTCTTGCTCAGGTTGGTGATCTCGATGCCGGACATGGAGCTCCCTCGTCGGACGGTCAGCCTATCGGATCGCCGAGGTTCATTTCGGCGATATGTCGTTGTAGGAAGAAGACGATCAACGCGGCCGGCGCCATGGTGAGCCAGATCGCCGCCGCCATGTGCCCCGGTTGCGGCTGCTGAAAGAGGAACCCCGAGACGGCCGCGGGCAGCGTCGTCGCATCGGTGCCGTTGACCAGGATGGTCGCAAACACGAATTCGTTCCAGGAGAACAGGAACGCCACGACGCCGGCCACGCTGATGCCACTGGCGGACATCGGCACGATGACTCGGATGAGGGTCTCCAGACGGCCGAAGCCGTCCATCTGCGCCAGTTTCTCGATCTCCGGCAGATTGCGGAAGTAGCCGATCAGCATCCAGGTGACGAACGGAATGGTGATGGTCAGCGTCACCAGTATCAGTCCCGCGTGGGTCCCGGTTAAGCCGACCTTGGTGAACAGGATATAGAAAGGGATCAGCGTGGACACCGGGGGGACCGCGACCGCGAGCAGTATCGCCATCAGTAGCGGTGTCTTGAAACGGAATTCCAGCCGCGCAAAGGTGTAGGCAAGCGGCACGACCACGAGAAGCGTGAGCAGAGTCGTGAGGCCCGAAACGATCAGGCTGTTCTTCAGGGCGAACAGTACTTGCCCTGCCTGCCCCGAAGCCGTCTGCACCGTTCCATCGGCAAAGTGGTAGTCGAGGCCGACGATGTTGAAGAAGTTAGCCAGGCTGGGATCCGGCGGCAGAACCAGCGGCGGGAAGCTGAAGATGTCGACGACACGCATGAATGCGAGCCGCAGAAGCCAGTACACCGGCAACAGGGTCCAGATCAGCGCGATCAAGATGGCCAAAGACTTGTAAACCCGTTTCGGCATCAGCGCATCTCCTCCCTGCGGCCCCAGAGGAAATACAGCGCGAGGGTGGAACCGACGATCAAGATCAGGAGGAGGAACGACATGGCCGATCCGTAGCCCAGCAGCAACTGCTTGAAGCTGACGTCGTAGAGCAGAAAGGGTGTCACCGTCGAGACGTCACCCGGACCACCACGGGCCAGGATGTAGACCAGGTCGAACTGCTTGAGTGTCAGAACCGTGGCAATCGCTGTGAAGACGAACAGGGTAAAGCGCAGCGGCGGCAGCGTCACGTGCAGGAATTTCTCGATCACGTTCAGGCGGTCGATGTCGGCCAGATGATAGAGCCGCTGCGGGATCGTGTTCAGGTTCGCCAGCAGGAAGAATGCCACGAGTGGCGCCATGTTCCAGGCGTTGGCCAACGCCAGGATCTCGATCACGAATCGGCTGCTGATGAAGCCGACCGCCCGCTCGAAGCCCAGCGCGTGCGCGATCGCGGTGGCGAGACCGCTCTGACCCCTGGCCAGGTAGAACCACATCACACCGGTTCCGTAGAGCGAGACCGCCCAGGGCAGGATGATGAGGGTTCGAATCAGCCCTCGACAGCACATCTTCATGTTCATCACGAGCGCCAGGGCCAGACCAGTCGATACCGTGAGGATCACGGACTCGACCGTGAAGCGAACCGACACCCAGATCGAATGCCAGAATTCTCCGCTGGAGACGACCTGAGCAAAGTTGGTCAGGCCGACATATTCGGCGCGCATCTTTCCGAAGATGAACTGGGCGTCGTGCACGCTCAGCCAGAGGGCGTAGACCATCGGGTAGCCCATCACGAGGAGCAGGAACAGCAGCACGGGCAGCGAAAGCAGCAGCGCAAACTGGAGGTTGGAGAGGTTGTCGGTGTATCGCTGCACGTGGCGGGTCGTTGGCTCCGCAGCCGGCGCACCCACGCCGGCTGCCTCTACTGAATACCGTACTTTTCGTTCAGCCGCCCGATCTCCCTTGAGAGACCATCGACGACATCGGCGACAGGTTGATCCTTCAACAGGAAGTTGCCCAGGACCTTGCGCAGGTAGGAGTTGAGCTCTTCCGACCAGACCACCTTCCAGACGCCATTGGGATGGGGCGTACGGGCATAGAGCGCCAGCAGGCTGTCGACCATTGCCTCGGAACCGAGAAAGCCCTTCATCGCGGCCCTGGACGCGTCACTCTCCATCACCGGCTTGTAGGCCGAGAACAACATCGAGCTTTGCATCCAGCGGTTGGCCACCGCAATCTTGCCGGACTCGTTCTTGTATCCGTACCAGCTCACGAACCTCTTCACATCCCTATCCAATCCGACATCGCGCTCCTGCGAGGTGGTCAGGTACATCGCGCTGTCGAGCAGCCCCCAACTCGCACCCTGGTACGGGACCAGGTCGACGTGCCCGGCCACCAAAGAGCGTTGGGGGTTGTTGAACTCGGCGAGGTTGTAGGAGGCCTGGGAAGAGTACAGGTATCGACCGGAGGAGAATCCCTCGACCAACGACGACTCGGTATAGGAGAGGACCTCCTCGTCGATCGCGCCGGACTTCCACAGCCTCTTCCAGTCGCGCAGGGTCTCTCCGGCGGGACCAGCAACGGTCAGCATGGGCGCGTGAGTGTCGGGGTCGGCAATCGCACCACCACGGTTCAGGACCTCCCAGACGAACGCCCAGGAGATGCCGTAGTACTCGTTGAACCAGTGTGGCAGGTACACGTCTCTCACGCCCCTCCTGGTGAGCTGGTCGATCTGGTCGTAGAACTCGTCCCAGTTCCCGGGGTAGTCCTTCGCGCTCAATCCCAGAGCGTGCAAGCGTTTCGTGTACACCGTCGTCAGGCCGCGGATCGTAAGGAAATAGGACAGGCCGAGGAGCTTGCCTTTGTGTGTCCAGGCTTCGCGGACATTGGGGTACATGTCGGCCTTGGCCTGATCCGCGGCGGGCAGCTCATCGGCCGGAAGAATCCAACCCGCTTCCATGAACCGCACTGCGGTGGAAGGGTTCGCGTAGATCATGTCGAGACGATCGCCCGCGATCAAGGATATCTCCATGAGGGACGGGTAGTCGCCGGTCACCGTCTGGTAATCGACGTTCCCGTTGTGGCGGCTGTTGTAGCGGTCGGTGTTGCCCTGGACGATGTCGGGTTTGTATTGCCAGCCTCGGAAGTAGACCTTTTCGCCGCTACTCGCGCCCAGGTCGCTGGCTTGCGCGGGGCCCACCAGGGCTCCCAGGGCGGTCGCCCCGGCGAGAAGGACCCTGCTGCTCATCGTCATGCTCCGACCTCAGTGACCCAGGAGACGGCCGATTGCTTCGGGCCCGGGGTTCGCCGAAACAGGTGGCCCGATCGTGCAAGACGCTATCATGAACACTCATTCGGGATACGCCGTTCAACCGTGATCGAACAAAGGGGTCTCCATGAGTTGGCTGCAGGACGTTTTTGGTGTGCCGAGGCCGGTGATCGGGATGTGTCACCTGAGCGCATTGCCGGGCGATCCGGACTTCGACGCCTCCGGCGGCATGAAGGCCATTGTGGGTCGCGCCGCCCGTGATCTCCAGGCCCTCCAGAAGGGAGGTGCGGATGCGGTCATGTTCTCCAACGAGTTCAGCCTTCCCTACCTCACGAAGACCGAGCCGATCACGGCCACGGCCATGGCTCGTGTCGTCGGAGAGCTGAAGGACCGGATCGCCGTTCCATTCGGGGTGAACGTTCTCTGGGACCCGGTGGCCAGTGTCGACCTCGCGGCCGCAACCGATGCCAGCTTCGTTCGTGAGATCTTCACCGGAGTCTATGCCAGCGACTACGGCCTCTGGAACACGTCATGTGGTGAGTCGGCCCGGCATCGCCAACGTGTGGGGGCGAGCGGCGTCCGCCTGCTCTTCAACGTGGTTCCCGAGTCCGCCGTCTACCTGGGAGGCCGCGCCCTGGAAGACATCGTGCGCTCGACGGTCTTCAACGCTCGCCCCGACGGCCTCTGTGTGTCGGGCCTGACCGCCGGCGCGCAAACAGATCTGGCGGATCTGCAGCGGGTCAAGACAGCCGCCGGCACGACGCCGGTGTTCGTCAACACCGGCGTCAAGCCCGACAACGTCGCCGAGCAGCTCGCCGTGGCCGATGGAGCAGTGGTCGGCACCTTCTTCAAGCGCGACGGCATCTTTGAGAACGAGGTCGACGCCGAGCGCGTCGCGTTGCTGATGAGCAAGGTCCAGGCACTCCGCACCGAGCTGGCGTAGGCAATCCGAGGCGGGCGAGGAGTCTCCTGTGTTCGTTGGTGTCGACATCGGAACCTACGAAGCGAAGGGCGTCGTTCTGAACGATGCCGGCCGCGTGCTGGCGTCGGCTCGGCGGCGTCACGACCTCTCCGTGCCCGAGCCCGGCTTCGCCGAGCACGACGCCGAAAGCGTGTGGTGGACTGGTTTCGTCACCGTCGTCCGCGAGCTGCTCTCCTCCAGTGCGGTCGTTCCCCGGGCGGTCGAAGGCGTCGGTTGTAGCGGCATCGGTCCCTGTGTCCTCCCACTCGATGCCCATCGGCGACCGCTTCGACCGGCGATACTGTATGGGGTCGACACTAGGGCCAGTCGTCAATGTGAGTCTCTGACTGAGAGCCTCGGGCAGGAGGCGATCCTTTGTCGAACCGGCGCGGCTCTGACGTCTCAGGCCGCTGGCCCGAAAGTCGCCTGGTTGCGGGACCAGGAACCCGAGGTCTACGACCAGACCGACCTCTTCGTGACCTGCCAGGGATATCTCGTTGGTCGCCTGACCGGCCGCTGGACCATGGACCATTCGACCGCCGCATACTACGGCCCGTGCTACTCGCTGGTCGACTCCGATTGGGACGCCGAGTGGAGCGATGCGGCAGGCGCCAAAGGGCGTCTCCCGGAGCTCCATTGGAGTACTGACGTAGTCGGGGCCGTGACGACCGAGGCTGGCGCGGCCACGGGACTCGCCGTCGGCACTCCGGTCATTGCCGGTGCGCCCGACGCCCCGGCCGAGGCCATCGCCGCGGGCGTCACCCGGCCGGGCGATCTGATGATCATGTACGGGTCGAGCATGTTCATGATCGCAGTGCTCGACGAGCTCGTCGTGGACCCGCGAATGTGGGCGGCGCCCTTCGTGTTCGATGGAAGCTACGTCATGGCCGGTGGGACCTCGACCGCTGGCACGGCGACGCGTTGGTGGCTCGACATCATCGGGCGCTCGTGTGCGGGCGACGACGATCTCGCGTTTGATGATCTTGTCGATGAGGCTGCCGCCATCGAGCCGGGCTCAGATGGGCTTGTCGTGCTTCCCCACTTCAGCGGAGAGCGGACTCCATTGAACGACGCCGCGGCGCGAGCGGTCATCAGCGGTCTCGACCTCACCCACACACGGGGGCATCTCTTCCGTGCGTTGCTCGAGGGCATAGCGACCGGCGTTCGGTGGAACATCGACGTGCTGCAAGAGATCGGTGCGGCGCCTGGTCGTGTTCGCGCGGTCGGGGGTGGCACACTGAACCGCGTGTGGACTCAGGCCATCTCGGACAGCCTTGGGTTTCCCCAGGAGATCGTCAGGTCCACTGCGGCTCATGGTTCAGCACTGTTGGCTGCAGTGGGGGTGGGGAGACTCGACCGGGGCGCCCTTGGAGGGCTGGCGGAAGTGGCCGCCGTCGTCCAGCCACGAGCGGAGTATCGCGAGACCTACGACAGACTGGCAAGATCGGCCCGAAAGCTGTACGAAGCCGTGCAGAGCACGATGGAAGGACACTAGGTGATCGACGATTCGAGCGGCTGGGAACGGGTCGCGAAGGTCCTTGTCGAATACTCTGCAAAAGTACAGCCGGGCGAGAGGGTCATGATCGTCATGACCGAGCTCCATGCCTATCCGCTCACGCTGGCCGTGTATCGTGAATGCCTGCGTGCCGGAGCATTTCCACAGGTTCAGCTCTTGAGCGCGGCGATGAAGGACGCCATGATGCGTCTCGGCGATGCTGAACAGGTCGCGTGGGTGCCCGAGATCGAAGCCCACGGAATGGGCTGGGCCGACGTCTATTTCGGTCTTCGCGGGGCCTCGAATCTGTTCGAGCACGTGGGTGTGCCCGCGGAGGCCCTCGCCGCGCACCAGAAGGCGATGGGTACGATCTCGTCGCTCCGCTGGGAGCAAACGCGCTGGTGCCTCGTGCGCGTCCCCGACGAGACCATGGCAGTCGCCGCTCGCACCTCGGCCGCCGCGCTCAAGAAGATGTTCATGGACGCGTGCGCCCTCGATTGGATCACGAAGGGCAGGGAGTGGCAGACGACGGCCGAGAGGCTCACCGCGGCGAGCGACATCAAGCTCGTCGATGACGGCACGAACCTGTCGTTCAGTACACGCGGTCGACGCTGGGTGGTGTTCGCGGGCGAGAAGAACCTCCCCGATGGTGAGATCGCCACGGCTCCCGTCGTCGAGAGCCTGAACGGGCAGATCTCATTCAATCTCCCTGGAGTCCTGGGGGGCCGCATCGTTGAGGGGATACGCCTCGGCTGGAAGGACGGCGAGCTCATCGAGGCCACGTCCTCCACGAACCAGGACTTCCTCCGGTCGGTCCTGGACACCGACGGCGGGTCGTCTGTGCTGGGAGAGTTCGGTATCGGCGTGAACCCAAAGATCGACCGCTTCAGCTATGACATCCTGTACGACGAGAAGATGACCGGCACCGTCCACGCTGCGCTCGGGCGTGCCTACCCCGAGTGTGGCGGCACAAACGCGTCGAGCATCCACTGGGACATCGTCCACGACATGCGCCATGGCGGAAGGCTCTACGCCGACGGTCGCGAGGTTGTGCTTCCCACGTAAGACCCCAGCGGCCCGCCCCGGTGCACCCGAGGTCGCAGTGAGACGGAGAACGCTATGCCCAACGAATACCTGGAGAGACTCGACCTCGGCGGCCGCCTGGCGTTGGTGACCGGCGCTGGCCGTGGAATCGGAGCTGCCTGCGCGGACGCGCTGGCAGCGACGGGCGCCACGGTCTATTGCAGCGACATCGACCTCGGCCGGGCCAAGAGCACCGCTGCGTCCCTGGAGCACCATGGCAACGGCGCTCACGCCGTTGCCATGGATGTCACCGACAGCGCCGCACTGGAGGCAGCGGCCCGGTCTCTTCCCACAATGGACATCCTCGTCTGCAACGCCGGGATCGTCGCCAACGCGCCGGCGGTGGACGTCGACAAAGAGGAGTGGTTGCGGGTGCTGGACGTGAATCTGAACGGCGTCTTCTGGACGTGCCAGGCGTTCGGACGCGCCATGTTGGAAGCTGGCCGAGGGAGCATCGTCAACATCGGCTCCATATCCGGGTGCATCGTCACCGTACCTCAGCACCAGGTTCACTACGACGTGTCCAAGGCTGCCGTGCACCACTTGACCAGGAACCTCGCCGTGGAATGGGCTTCGTCCGGCGTCCGCGTGAACGCCGTTGCCCCCACCTACATCAAGACGCCGCTGGTCGAGTCCGTCGCGAAAGACGAGGAGAGGATCGAGCTCTGGACCAGCAAGATCCCACTGGGCCGCATGGGCACCCCCAGCGAGGTGGCCTCGATCGTGCAATTCCTGGCATCCGATGCGTCGAGTCTCATGACCGGTGCCATAGTCGTTGCCGACGGCGGCTACACCTGCCAGTGAGACTCGGGAGCGGAGACTTCAGTACTTCTCCGGCACGAAGGCCTGGTCGCCCAACGGCGGACGCACGTAGCCCTTGTCCTTCTGCCGAGCCGGAAGCTCGATCGGCTCGGGGGTCAGGTCTTCGTGGGGGATCAGGCTCAGCAGGTGCGAAATGCAGTTGAGCCGGGCTCGCCTCTTGTCGTCGGAGTTGACGACGTACCACGGAGCCTGCTTGATGTCGGTGGAGGCGAACATGTCGTCCTTCGCCTTCGAGTACTCGACCCAGCGCGCCCGGGACTGGAGGTCCATGGGGCTGAGCTTCCACCGCTTCGTGCGGTCGTCGATCCGGGACTGGAACCGGCGCTCCTGCTCCTCGTTGCTGACCGAGAACCAGTACTTGATCACGATGATCCCCGAGCGCACCAGCATCCGCTCGAACTCCGGACAGGATCGGAGGAACTCTCGGTACTCCTCCTCGGTGCAAAAGCCCATGACCCGCTCGACCCCGGCCCGGTTGTACCAGCTGCGGTCGAAGAGGACCATTTCGCCGGCGGCCGGAAGATGGGGCGCGTAACGCTGGAAGTACCACTGGGCCTTCTCGCGCTCGGTGGGGGTCCCGAGGGCGACGACGCGGCAGACGCGAGGGTTGAGGGTTTCGGTGATCCTCTTGAGCGTTCCGCCCTTCCCCGCGGCGTCACGGCCCTCGAAGATCACGACCACCTTCAGCCCTCGGGCCTTGATCCACTCCTGGAGCTTGATCAGCTCGACGTGCAGCCGGGCGAGCTCTTTCTCGTAGACCGCCTTCTTGATCGCCGAGGCACACACCTTCCCCGACTTGGCAACCCTGTCGCGGAGACTCGAGGCAACGCGGCTCTCGGGCTTCTTGTTCTTCTTCTTGGCCATCGGCGACTCCTGGCGAAGTCCATCCAGGCTACATCCCCGCGACCCTTGGGATGAAGCCGTACCTGCGGCGTTGGGCTCACGAGCCAGCCAGGCCGAACCGACGCTTGAGCTCGGCCGCAAGGCCGTCGATCTCCCGCGTCTCAGCCTCAAGCTGGCGGGCTTCACCGCTCAGCGACAGCAGCCCCTCAAGGCCTCCGGACGCGACCCCGCGCTGGAGCTTCTCGAGCAGCGCCAGGGCCTCACGCAGCACCCCGACTGTGCGGCGATGGTGCTCCTGACACGGAAGGGGCACGGTCATGGACTCGATCTGCCGCTGGGCGGTGCGATGGGTGTCGAGCAATTGGTCGAATCCGCTGGTGTCGCCCTGCACTCCCTGGCCCACCAGCGTCATGGCGAGCTCCTGGGGGTTGCTCCAGTACTTCGCCTGCTGCTCGTGGGCCTCGATCTCCGCAAAATAGGCCGCGACTGCAGCCGCCTGAGGGTCGGGCGCCGTCGATGACGCCACCGGGTCGCTCCATCCCGGATGCTGCGGGTTGGTGTCAGACGGGCGCTGCTCCGGCGGCCAGGAGGCCAGCGGCTGACTGGCGGCCGGAGGATCGTTCGGTGGCGGCAATGGGACGGGGGGGCGGAACGACGCCAACCGGGGGTGCCGAGGGCCCGCCACCGGTCGAGAGCGCCGCGGGTGAGTCGACTCTCGCCGCGTCGGTTGCGCGCCGGCCCGACTCTCTTCCAATGAGATAGGTGACCAGGAGCAGCACGACGAGGACGCCCGCTGCGATCGGAGCCAGCCACGCCCTCGGGATCTCGACCGTGTCACGGACCGGCGCCGGCCGCGGCGGACGTGCCGGCCAGGATGTCGGTTGCGGTGCCAGGCGTTCTGGGCGTGGGGGTTCCATCGAGCAGCGTCTCACCGACGCATCGCCGTGGCAGCTGAGCGATGGCCAGCCCGAGTGTACCTCAGCCCAACCGGCAGACCACGGGCTAGGCCAGCGCTTTTTTCAGGAGCGCCTTTTGACTCTGCGCGAGGTCCATCTCCAGAGCCAGATCGCGGGCCCGCGGCGACATCTTTCGCCAGGTCTTTCTGAGAATTCCCAGCACCTTCTTCTCAGCGTGCTTCAGCGAGAAGTCGTCCAGATAGCTCTCGAGGAACACGAGGCACGCCGTGTCCTCGACGGCCTGGCTCTGCGGGTCGTCCTGGATCCGACGCTTCATGACCAGGCTCTGGACGCGGTCGATGGTCTCCGGATCGTAGCCCACCTCCTCCAGGACGCGGCCCGCCTCCGTCGCATGCATCTGCTGGCAGTCGCGTCTCCACCGCAGGTAGCCGTGTCGTCCCTCCGGATAGGAGTCCCGTGGGATGGTGAAGCGACGCAGATGCTGGGCGCGCACCGCGAGACGCAGCGCCTCTGGAGCGGTTGGCTCCAGCCGCTCTAGCCACGCCGTCATCCGAAGCGAGTAGGCCACCTCTTTGGGCAGCTCGTGTCCATGGTAAACCTCTCGGGACGGGTCCTCGTGGTTCGCAGCGTCGATGGCCTCGATCCCCCGCGCATATCGATCGGATGTCATTCTCTTTGGGTTCCGCGATACCAACCTCTCCGACCTGGACAGGACCTCGTCAATGGAGGTGCGCCTGAGGATTGGGCGCGGGAAGACCTGCAAAGGCGGGATGCGTGTCCGCGCCGCCGGTAAGGACCATCGCGAAGAGGAAGGGGGCGAAGCTCGTCCCCCTCCTCCCGTTGACGGCCACGATGGGTGTGCCGTCGGGGTCGTAGCGGGACGCGGCCTCGACGTCCTCGCTCAGCTTGCGGGCGGTGTCGGCGCTCGCGACGCAGGTCTCGAGGTCCGGCCGACTCACGTAGGACGAGGCAAGGGCGTAGAGCTTCTCGGGCGTGAGGTCGGCCTGGTTTTCGAAGAGCTCCGTCACGAACTCGTTCTCGCTCTCGTGCCCCTCCAGGCAGATCTGCGCCCGGGCGGCCAGGCAGCGGACCGGGGAGCCCTTCCGCTGAACGTAGGGGTTGCACTCGCCGTCGAGAGGAAACTGCCGCGCGTCCACCGAGAAGCTGCCCAGGGGAACGCGCTGGCGGAGCATGGTCAGCGTACGATGCAGCTCGGCACAGTGCCCGCAGAGCACGTCCGTCCATTCGGTGATCCGGACCGGGGCGCCCTCGGGACCGTCGAGGCGGCGTTCCGGAGGTGGGGCGACGGCGCGGCTCTGACGATAGAGAAGGAGCGAGTCGGCGAGCGTCTGCTTCTGCGCCGGAGAGAGAGACGAGACGAGCTCCGCGAGCCTCTGATCGTGTTCGGCGTCCCCGGTACCCGGATCGCTCGCGAAGCTCTGGCCGACCGCGGCGACCGCCTCGCGTCCCGCTTCGCCCGGCGCCCGCGGCGTGCTCCGTCCCGGATAGAGCAGCAGAAGGAACGCTACGACGGCGGCGGTCGCGGCGAAGGCCGCGCCCCGCGTCGCCTCGGGGAGCCCCGCCCCGGGCCACCCGAAGAGTGCGATCCCCGCGTAGCCGCCCACCACGAGGTACGTGCCCGCGCAGCCCAGGCAGAAGGCGCCCGCGGCCGCGCTCACCGCCACGAGCACGAACACCGAGACGAGCCCGGCGGCGGCGGTGAGACGGATCGAGGAGACGAGAGCCGGCTCCGGCTGCGCCTCGGCCGTGCGCAGCAGCGCGACGAGCGGCAACAAGAAGGCCACGATCCCCCACGCCAGCCCCCAGCCCGCCACCGGCACGCCGGTCACGCGATGAACCGCCGACGCGAAGGGTGAGTCCCAGATCGCCAGGCAGGACGCCGCGTCTCCGAGTGCGCAGACTGGCGCTCCGCTCAGGCGCGAGGCGACGAGCTCACCCCAGAGGAAGAGTGCCCAGAGCGCGGCGATCGTCCCCAGGGCGGCGAGGACGGCCAGCGAGACCGGGCTCGGCGCGAACCGCGTCACAACGGCAGGCGGCGTCGGCAAAACCCGGTTATCGACGGGGCGTTTCTTCGACACTCAGTTCCCTCTCCTGAGGACGAGCGCGAGATCCCTCGTCCCCAGTGGGACGGAGTCTGCGACGGCCCTCGGGTCGGTCGGCGGTCGCGTGGAGGGATCGCCGTCGGAGTCCAGGCGCGCATCGACCCGGACCTCTTCGGGGAGAGACTCGCCGGTCATGGAGTCGCTCTGGCCGATCTCGAAGCGCAGTGGGAACGACGTTGGGACGATCCTCTGAACCGCCAGCGGCGGCCCGGCTTCGACCCCGGCTTCACGCACGATGAGGAAAAGCACACCGCTGGGGAGCTGGCCCCGCAGCGCCGGGTCCAGATCCAGGCTCCCGCCCACCGTGTTCGGTGAGCCCTGACTCGTCGTCCGCCCCGTCAGACGACTGGTGCCTTCGTCCCCCCCGCCCGGCACGGGCACAGCAGCATGCGGGTTCTCCTCGAGAGGGGCATCTCCTCCGGCGCGAGCCGCCGCCAGCCGCGTCTCGAGTTGCGCGAGGGCCCCGGCCTGCTGGGGGAAACGCCTCTTCGCCTCGGCCATGGTTCGCGCGGCGTCTTCGGGCCGACCGAGCTGCGTCAGCACGACGCTCAGGGGGGCGTAGGCGTCGATCGCATCGGGATCGGACGCGATCACCTTTTCGAGCATCTGGAGGGCGACATCGGGCTGGCCCATGGCGAGCCGGACGAGCGCCTGGTAGCTCAAGGCACGCGGATGGTCCGGCGAGCGCTCGAGAACGTACTGAGTCTCGCTCCAGACTCCCATCATGTCCTGCCGGACCAGGAGACCCCGCGCGAGGGCCAGGCGGGCGTCGAGGTCCTCCGGATCCTCCTGCAACCGCGCCAGGATCCGCGCCTCCTCCGGGTCCGTGGGAGCGGGCGACGACATGCTCGGAAGCTCCCCGGTCACCGAGCCGCCCGGCTCGCGCGGGCGCGCCGCCTGTGTGACGAAGAAGACGAGCCCGCCGAGAGCAACCATCGTCCCGGTGCCCCAGAGGAAGCCGCGGAGGGCGGGTCGCGTGGCCGGTGGGTCCACCTGCGCCGCGCTCGGTGTCGGAACGCTGGCGTCGGCCACCTCTTCGTCTTCGTCGGAGAGGCGGTCGAGCTCCTGCAGGACACGGGCGGTGTCGAGCTCCAGGACGTAGCGCTCCCGGGCCAGCTGCTCGGGGCTGCGCTTCGCCGCGGCGTCGTCGAGCTCGACGAGCTGGCGCAGGAGCACGTCACGCTTCCCCCCGAGGTCGCGCCGCACGAGCGGAAGCTCTGGCGCCGGGGCTGCGGGCCCTGAGGCTCGCATCCTCCAGACGTAGACGGCCCCGAAGCCGAGGCCCACCGCCAGCGCCACGAGGGCCGGAAGCCAGTCGACGCCGCCCGGCTCCATCAGGCGTTCTGGCCCGGCGGTGTCCCGCCCGGCCAGCCGTAGGCCAGCTCGCGCACGCGACGGACGTAGGGCGCGAGCTCCGGGTCGTCGGGCAGGGTGTCGCGGGCCGGCAGGTTGGACGCTGCACTCTCGGCCGAAACCGGGGCGGCGGAGCCCTGTGCGCGCAGCACCCGCATCACGACGACGCCTCCGAGGAGCAGCCCAGCCACCGGCGCGAGCCAGACCAACCAGTTCACACCCCTGAGCTGCGGCTCGAGCCGGACGAACTCACCGTAGGAGAGCTCGAAGTAGGAGAGGATCTGGTCCTGGGTGTAGCCGCGAGCCAGCATCTCGCGCACCTGGAGCTTCATGTTGACGGCCATCGTGGCTGGAGAGTCCGCCACCGAGAGGCCCTGGCAGACCGGGCATCGGAGGAGCGCCGCCACCTCCTCGGCCCTCGTGTCGAGGGCGGCGGCGGCCGGGG
The DNA here is from genome assembly GCA_963578825.1 of Vicinamibacteria bacterium. GTDB lineage: Bacteria > Acidobacteriota > Vicinamibacteria > Fen-336 > Fen-336 > JAJDNS01. Next base: position 21,909 of record CAUZDW010000025.1, on the reverse strand, counting down.
GCGTCGCACCCGGGGGCCCGACGAGCTGCTCGGGCTCGAGGAGTGGGTCGACGGCGACGGTTTCGGTGATTACGGGCTCCTGGGCGCGGAGCGCCGCCGAGCCGGGCAGACCAAGGGCGAGCAGCACGAGGAGCGTCAGCCGGGTGCGGGCCGTCAAGGTGCGCTTCCCCGGGCCTCTCGAAGCCGCGCCATGAGGGTCTGGCTGTCCAGGGGCCCGATGTGCTTGGCCACGATCGTCCCCCGGGGGTCGATGAAGTAGGTCTCGGGCACGCCGATGATGCCGTAAGCGATGGCGGTCTTGCTCTGCGGATCCACGAGGGAGGGGTAGGAGCTGCCGCGCCGGCGCAACCAACTGCGGGCGGTCTCCTCCTCGTCCTGGTAGACGACCCCGAGGAACTGGACCTCCTCGCCGAGCTGCCGCGCGGCGGACAGAAGGAGCGGGTGCTCCTGAACGCAAGGCACGCACCAGGTGGCCCAGAAGTTGAGCACCACAGGACGGCCCTGCAGCTGGGCGAGGCTCACCGGCTCGCCGCCGCCCACCGGGGCGAGGGTGAAGGGCGGTGCGGCCCGGCCGACGAGGGGCGAAGGGATCGCGTGGGGGTCGCGCCCCAGGTTCAGCACGAGGAGCGCAATCAGCGGGAGGACCACCGCGAGCCCGACGACGAGCACTTTCCTGTTCAATGCGACTCCGAAGGCACGCGGTCGGACGGGCGCGCCACCGCCTTCTCGTTCACGAGCGTCTTGCGGCGTGGCAGCGGCAGGACGGCCAGGAGCCCGCCTATGGCCATGACCCCGGTAGCGAACCAGATCCAGCCCACGAGCGGATTGACGTACACGTGCAGGCCGACCCGCCCCCCGGCGGCGTCCAGGTTCATCACCGAGAGATAGAGGTCCTCGAAGAGGAACGAGCGCACCGCGGGGCTGCCGATGGGCTCGCGCTGGGAGTCGTAGTGGTTCATGCGCGGTGAGAGCACGCCCAGGTCCCGGCCCTCGCGGGTCACCGCGACGCGGGCGGCCAGAGAGATGCGGTGCGGCTCGCGCAACTCGTCGATGCGGAGAAAGGTGAGCGTGTAGCGTCCCACGGTCGCCTCATCTCCCTCGTCGAGCACCAGCTCCTGCGACGTTCCCATCGTGGAGCTCACCGCGATGGCGACAATCACGAGGACGACGCCGAGGTGCACCACGTATCCCCCGAAGCGGCGCCGCCCCTGCTTCAGCCCACCGGCCACGAGGGCCGCGACCAGGCCCTCGCCACTTGCGCGGCGCTGCCGGACGGGCAGCCACATCTCGCGCATGGTGACCTGCAGGGTGTAGCCGGCAAAGACGAAAGCGAGGAGGGTCCAGGGGTTGCGAGCGCCCACCACGAAGCCGAGGAGAGCTCCCACCCCGGCCCCCGCGAGCGGCGGCAGGAGGGCCCGCCGCAGCTGCCCGCCCGTCGCGCCTCCCCAGGGCAGGGCCGGTCCCACGCCCATGAGAAACAGGAGCGCCACTCCGAGAGGCACCGCCATGCGGTCGAAGTAAGGCCGCCCCACGCTCATCTGCGTGCCCTGCACCGCCTCGACGACGAGCGGAAAGACGGTGCCGATGAGAACGGTGAAGGTGAACAGCACGAGCAGAAGGTTGTTGACGAGGAACATGCCGTCCCGGCTTCTCGCCCCCTCCAGCCGCCCTTCGGGTGCGAGCTTGTCGACTCGCGCCGCCAGTAGCAGCACCGACCACAGTGTGGCCGCCGCGAGGAAAGCCAGGATGGTGGGACCGATCGCGCTCTGGGTGAACGAGTGAACGGAGTTGAAGACACCGGAGCGGGTCATGAAGGTGCCGAGGACGGTGAGCAGGAAGGTCGCGAGGACGAGGGTGGCCGTCCAGCCCTTCAGGATGCCCTTGCGCTCGGTGAGGATCGCGGAGTGGATGGCGGCGGTGGCCGTGAGCCAGGGGAGGAAGCTCGCGTTCTCGACCGGGTCCCAGGCCCAATAGCCTCCCCAGCCCAGAACCTCGTAGGCCCACCAGCCCCCGAGGACGATGGCCACAGTCAGGAAGATCCAGGGCACCATCAGCCACGTCCGCAGAGGCCTCAGAAAATCGTGGCCCAGCCGGCCGCGCAGCAGGGCGGCCGAGGCGAGGCCGAAGGGGATCGTCATCCCCACGTAACCGAGGTAGAGGAAGGGCGGGTGGATCACCATCAGGAGATGGTTCTGCAGGAGAGGGTTCGGGCCGGACCCGTCCACGGGCGGGTTCGGCACCGAGAGGAAAGGCTGGGCGGGTCCCGCGAGCAGGAAGCTGAAGAAGGCCCCGCACGCCAACCAGGTTCCGATGGCGAAGGGCATGTACTCGGCGTGGCGGTCGCGGTTGAGCCAGGTGGCGGCGGCCACGTAGCCGCCGAGGACGAGGCCCCAGAAGAGGATGGAGCCCTCGAGAGAGGACCACAGGCTCGTCACCGCCACCCAGTCGGGGACCTGCCGCGAGCCCACCTGCGCCACGTAGCCCACGGAGAAGTCGCGGGCGAGGAGCGCCCACACCATGAGAAGGTTCGCCGCGACCATCGCTGCGGCGAAGACGTAGGCGAGGCGGCGCGTGAGGACCGCCCCGGCGGCCGAGCCCCGGAAGCCGGCGGCGAAGCCAACGAAGGCCCCCGTCGACGAGGCGAGCAGGGCGAGCAGGATGAGGCCGCGACCGAGGAGGGCGATCATGTTCGGCTACTGGCTCTCGGCCGGCGCGTCGCCGTCATCACCAAGGCCCTCGGTGGACTTCATGAGCCGCTCGACGTCGGCGTGCCCGGGGTCCTCGGGGGCGCTGTACTCGTTGCCGTGGGAGACCATGAGGCGGTTGCACTCGAAGTGGCCGGCGGAGGTCATCGTCCCCTCGACGACGACGCCGATCCCTTCACGGAACATCTGCGGAGGCACTCCACTGGACTTGACGTGGATCGTCTCCTGGAAGTCGGTGACGTCGAACTCGACTCCGGAGGCGCCGTCGCCGAACACGACCGACTCCTCGGCCACCATCCCCCCGAGGCGGATCGTGGCGCCGACGGCCTTGTCGCCCGCGGCCCGCAGCTCCTTCGGTCCCCAGTAGTAGACGAGGTTCTCACCGATGCCACCGACCGTCAGAGCCACAAACGCGATCCCTGCCACCGCGAGGGCCGCGACCGCCAGCCACCGGCTCCGGTGAGGCGCGGCGCGAGGTTCGGGCGAGGGGGGGGGAGAAACGACCGGTTCGCTCACGAGACCTCCTGTGTGCGCCGCGCCTCGCGCTCGGCCCGGGCCCGCTCAGCGCGCAGCCGGAGGGCGACGGACACGACGTACCCGCCGAGCACCGCGGCGCTGACCAGATAGGCGGCCCAGACGAACTCCCAGCCCCCCTCGATGTAGCCCACGCTCACGCTCCCGGCACGCCGAGTGATTCACCCGCCGGCTCCGGCAGTGACGGGGCGAGCTCGCATCGCAGCCTCAAGGCCGCGATGCGCGTTCTCATGGAGAGGAGACCGATCATGAGGAAGAGTATCCCGAAAGCGTTGATCCGGAGCGGCCAGTGGAAGGCGGACGACACGGTCTCCGGGCTCGACTGGAGCTGGTGGAGGGAATTCCACCAGCGCACCGAGAAGTAGACGATCGGCACGTCCACGAAGGCGATCACCACCGCCACCGCGGACCACGTCGCCCTCTTGTGCGGGTCGTCCACGAAGCGCCGCAGCGCCAGGATGCCCGCGAAGAGGAAGACCAGGACCGCGGTGGTGGTGAGCCGCGGGTCCCAGTCCCACCACACCCCCCAGGTGGGCTTGGCCCAGATCGCCCCCTGGAGGCACAGCAGAACCGAGAAAACGACCCCCACCTCGACCGCCGCTTCCATGCGGTTGTCCCACTTCCAGCCGCCGCGGAAGAGGAACAGCATCGCGCAGGCGAACGCAAACGTGAGGGAGAGCATGCCATTCCAGGCGGTGGGGACGTGGACGTACATGATGCGTTGGACGTCGCCCATGAAGGTCTCCGGCGGGGCGACGGCGAGGCCCCAGTAGGAGCCGACGAGGAGCAGGAGCACTCCGAGAGCGACAAACGCCGGGCCTGGCCCGATTGCGGGCAGACGGTGTTCGCCGTGTTCGACCGTTGCGACCATTAATCCTCCACGACCCGGCTGAAGAGCAGACCGGCCAGAGACCAGTGTATAGCGTCGAAAGCGATGAGCAATAGACCCCATGATCGAGCCTGCCCCATCGGGTCCCCCAGGATCAGAAGCGACGTGGCCTTCACTGCCGCCAGGAGCACCGGCACCGCCAGCGGGAAGAGCAGCAGCGGGAGCAGCGTCTGCCGCGCCCGGGTCTGGGACGTCATGGCCGCGTACAACGTCCCGGGAGCGGCGAGTCCCGCTGCCCCGAGGAGGATCACTCCAACCAGGCCCGGCACGCGCATCGTCCCCGCGTCGTAGAGCACGACCATGACCGGCAGCAGGGCGACGCCTAGCAGAACGAGCTGGACCCAGTTGCTGAGAGCCTTGGCGTAAAAGAGCGCGGCAGCGGGCACAGGCAACAGGAGCAACCCCTCGAAGGCCCGCTGCTCCATCTCGCTCTGGAAACTCTCGGCCAGGCTCAGTGTCGAGGACAGCAGCAGCGCCAGCCAGAGGAACCCTGCGGCGTGCTGCCGCAGCGCACCGGCGTCGGGGCCGATGGCGAAAGAGAACAGCAGCAGCGCCGAGGACCCGAATACGAAGATCGCGGCGAGCTGGGCGCGCGTACGCCACTGAAGGAGGATCTCCTTCTGGAGCGCTGCGACAAACTCCCTCACGCCCCCGCCCCTTCCGGGAGCCCGGCCGCCAGGAGGCCGCCCTCGGCCGGCAGGTCTGCGGCTCGGCCCTCCCAGGCAACCCGCCCGGCCTCGAGCACCAGCGCCCGGTCGCCGAGCGCCGCCCCGCGCTCGAGGAGATGCGTCGCCAGCAGGACCGTGGCGCCGCGCCGGCGAAGCCGGGCGATCATTTCGTCGACCAGGCGGAAGCCAGGCGGGTCAAGCTGACCGTAGGGCTCGTCGAGAAGGACAAGCGAGGCCTCCTGCAGCAGCGTCCGGGACAGCATCAGCCGCTTGCGCATTCCGGCGGAGAACGTCACCACAGGATCGTCGGCCCGATCGGCGAGGCCCACCTCGGCCAGCGCCTCCAACAAGGCCTTCCGGCTGGCGTCGCGGCCGAGGAAGCGTGCGGTCACCTGCAGGTTCTCGAGGGCGGTGAGGGCCTCGTAGAGATTCGAGTGATGGCCGAGGAGCGACGTCCGCCGCCGCACCTCCGGTTTGTGGTCCCGGATGTCGAAGCCCTCGATCCGCGCTGTTCCCCGGTCTGGCCGTATGGCAGTGGAGAGAACGCGAAGGAGCGTCGACTTGCCGGCCCCGTTTCGGCCCGCCACCACGAGCGTGGCGCCGCGGGGAGCGACGAAGCTAACGTCCACCAGGGCCCAGCGCCGGCCGTACCGCCGGCAGATGCCCGCGGCTTCTATGGCGGGGGGTGAGCCGCTCACGATCGACGGGGCGAGCGACGATGAACGCACGGGTCGCCGCCTGATGATGCCCTGCTCCCGCCGGTCGCGACAGGGCCGAGGCGGTTCGGTCGGGGCGGCTCTTCCATGTATTTCATGTTGAACTCCATCCGCAAGGGCAAGCTTCACGTGGGGAACGCCAGGGGTCTCGTCCCCTACCCCTCCAGAATCGCCTCCGCGTCCAGGGTGATCAAGACGTCGCTGCCCACCACCACTCCGCCCTTCTCGAGATCTCCGTTCCAGCTGATCCCGAAGTCATGGCGATTGTCCCGGGTCGTCGCCGTGAACCCGGCTCGAGTCTTCGGTCCGAGGTCCTTCTTGCCCTCCCACCAGGGCGTCTCCCATTGGCCCAGGGACCGCACGTCCATCGTGACTTGCCGCGTGACACCTCGAATCGTCAGGTCCCCGGTCACCTTCACCTCTGTCTCTCCGATCCGATCGGTGACCGACCCGTCGAACGTGATGGTGGGATGGTTCTCGACGTCGAGGAAATCCGCGGCCCGAAGATGTTCGTCTCGAGCCGCATCACCGGTCCAGATCCCGGCTGCGTCGATCTCCACCTGCAGCGAGCCACCCACCGGTTGCTCCAGGTCCACGTCCAAGGTCCCGTGGACATTGCCGAACAGCCCGCGGATCCACGTCACCATCATGTGCCGCACCGCGAAGCTGGCGGCCGTGTGGCCGGGTTCGAACGTCCACTTCGACATGCTGTCCTCCTTCCGAAGCGGTCCTGATGCGCCTCGTGGCGCCCTCCCTCGCCTCTTGGCTGACGCGAAGAGAGCCGCAATTCTCTCACGCCAGCGCGCCGAGCGGTCTCCCGAACGCCCGGCGACCGCCACCCTGGGCGCCGCCCTGACCACTCTCGGCGCCGGCATTCACTTCGGCGAGCCGGCGATCGTGGGCCGCGCCATCGTCATCGTGGTCTTCCTGGTGTTGACCGCACCGGTGGCGGCGCACATGATCGCGCGCGCCGGCTATCGCCGGGGCAGTCGGCTCTTCGAGGGGACAATCTGCGACGAAGCGAAGGGTCGCCTGCCCCGGGACGACTTCGACGCGGGAAACTAGTCGGCGTCCTGCGGTCTCCCCGCGGCGGGCACTCCCGGCAGCATCGAACGCGAGCGGCGACTCAGCTGGAAGTACAGCACCGTCAGCCCCCAGATCGCGGCGACCAGCGAGGCGGTGAGAATGCCGATCTTGGCCTCTGCGCCAAGAGCGGGGGTCTCGAATGCCAGCTCGGCAATGAAGAGCGACATGGTGAACCCGATGCCCCCGAGACAGGCCGCGCCGTAGAGGTCGCCCCAGTCCACTCCCTCCGGCAGGGCAGCCTTCCCGCTCTTCACCGCCAGCCAGCTGAAGAACGTGATCCCCACCTGCTTCCCGAGCACGAGACCGATGATCACACCGAGGCTGACCGGCTGGGTCAGCGTCTCGAAGAAGCTGCCCTCGATCTTCACCCCTGCGTTGAAGAACGCGAACAGCGGCAGGATGACGAAAACCACGAGAGGATGGAGACGCTCCTCCATGACCAGCCCCGGAGGCCGCATGTCCGAGGCCGCCCGATGCAGATTGGAGATGGCGTCCAACTGCGCCCGGTCGTGGATCATGCTGTCTCGGGTGAGCCGGCTGGCGCGCAGAGCCTCGAACCGCTCCTTCACTTCGGCGAAGAAGTGCTCCGGATCTCGGCCAGCCCGGACCGGCATCAGCATGGCCAGCAGCACGCCAGCGACGGTGGCGTGGACACCGGACTCGAAGACGTCGATCCATACGCCGAGTGCGAGAATGAAGTAGATGACGGGGCTCCGGACCCCAAGGCGTGACGCCAGCGCGATCAGGAGCATGAACGCGCCGGCGGCTATGAGCTCGGTGAAGTCCAGGCTGCTGGTGTAGAAAAGCGCGATCACCAGGACCGCGCCCAGGTCGTCCGCGATGGCCAGGGCCGTCAGGAAGACCTTGAGCCCGAGAGGCACCCGCTTGCCGAACAGAGCCAGGATCCCCAGGGCGAAGGCGATGTCGGTGGCCATGGGCACGCCCCAGCCTCGCGCCGCCTCCCCGGTGGGGTTCACCACAACGTAGAAGATGGCGGGGGCGATCATGCCACCCAGCGCGGCGGCGATGGGCAGCACCGCCCTGTCCAGGGAGGACAGCTGTCCGACCACCATCTCCCGCTTGATCTCGAGGCCCACCACGAAGAAGAAGACCGCCATCAGGAGGTCGTTGATCCAGTGGTGGACAGAAAGAGTGCGCGTGGTGTCGCCGATCTGGAACCCGAGCTCCATGTGGGCCAGGTGGAAGTAGTGATCGGCCCACGGCGAGTTGGCGAGGGCCAGGGCCGTGACGGCGCAGACGAGGAGAATGATGCCTCCGGTGACCTCGGAGTGGACGAAGCGGGCGAACACTCCGCGTGCGCCACCGTTGTTCTCGTGGGCCATCGTTGTCTCCCTGCGTGAGATCGCGTCACCCGGCCCGGGCGACAAGCGGCGAAGATACCACGCAGCCCCGGATCAGCGGCCCCTGGCGCGAGCGGTGAAGAACGGTGAGCCAGGTCCTTGACGAGAATGGTAGGGAGGCGTAACGTTGCCGGTCCATACACCAGGACCGGACACCGAGGATCGCAGCAGTCTTGGAGGGCACGATTGCTCCAACGCTTCAAACTGCGCCTCGGGGGCGGCACTGTCCTCCTAGTGGATCACGATGGCCTCGGCATCTGGCTCGTCGACGGCAAGGCGGCCGTCCAGTCCGGAAAATCCCGCAACTGGATTCCGCTCAGGCAGTTTCTGGCGCGGGAGCGGGCCGCGTCGGCACGACGCGCTCGGACAGAGGCGGCCGCCTGGGCCGCGCTTCCGGCCGATTTGCCTCCTGGGCGGAGAGGGGACGGGCTCCCTCTCGTCCCCCCACCTCCTCCCGCGGGGGCCGAGACGCCGTCGCCCGCCCTCACGCCACCCCCAAGGGAAGACGGGCTCCCCCTCGTCCTCCCAGAGCCTGTGCAGGGGGCGTATGCCTCGGCCCGGTTCACAGCTCCAAGCGATGAGGACTGGCGCGACGTCGTTCTGGGGCCGCCCACCCAGGACCTGTCCGTCCCTTCTCCGGTCATCGAACCGGAGGCCGCCTTGCCGGCGGCCGCCCGTTTCGACGAGAGTCCCAGCTCGAATGACGTGCCTCTCGCCCCCGAGCACGATCCCCCCGTCAAGATCACCGTCGGAGAGCCGCGTGTGGTGCAGACCGCGGCCGTAGAGCCTCCGTCGGTCGGCCACGAGGCTCGGCCCGAATCGCCACTCGAGACAGATCTCATCCCGGGCCCGGCCGGGGCGGTCACTACGCTCGAGAGGTCGTACAGCTCGCCCGAACCTGTGGTGACCGAAGCGACCGTGCTGGGCCACGCCGGCGAGCCGCACGAAGTTCAGGCGCTGGCAGAGGATCCCGTGTCCTCCGAGGTCGTGCCGGTCCCTGTCTCCGATCTGCCGGTGATCCCCTTCAAGCCGCTCGAGGATGACGTGCCGGTGCGGCCCTTGGAGCTTGGCTCCACAGGGGCTGTGGCTGCGCACCAGGGAAACCGTATCGCAGCGCTCGACGCGGGCGGGCCTCTCAGTGACGGGCTGTTGCAGGACGGACGCGCGACCGCCGCGCTTCGATTCGTCGCCTCCTTCGGTGCCTTTCTCAGCCGCTGCCTCGATCTCATCAATCGCCTCGAGCGGGGCTTGCCGCCGTTCCCCGTCGAAATGGCCGACGAGGGCGGAGCCGACCGCCGCGTGCCGAGAGGCGTCCCGATGACGGCAGCGGGTCCAGCGCAGGAGATCTCTCAGATTCGCCCGCTCGCAGAACAGCCGTCGTTTACTGCGGAGGATGCCGCGAGCTCGTCGAAGAAGAGCGACGGGCACCCGGCGATCCGCCTCAAGCCGCTCGAAGAAGACGAGACGCCCTTGTGGGATCCGTCAAGACGCCAGCGGCTTCTCGCCCGGGCCCGGCAGTGGGTCGAGAAGCCCGCCGCATGGGCCGCGCACCTGACTGATCGCGATCGTCCAGGAGCCCCTGCGGAGCCGGAAACGCTTCGAGCCGCAGACCCGGGCCCGTGGGAGGCTCTGCAGGCGCCGCCGGCCATCGCCGAGCTGCCTGTCCTTCGCTTTGCCACGGCAAGCGAGCCCTCTGTGGTGGAGGATGTCTACGAGGGCGACGAGGGCGAAGGCTTCGTCCCGGTTGGGCGGCTCTTTACGAAGCGCCTCGCCCTGGGCGCGACTCTGCTCGTGGGGGCGACGCTTGGCGCGCTGACCTTCGAGACCTGGTCTCCGAAAGCGGCACAGATCGGGGAAACAACGCTTTTGGAGATCGACGGACGTGTGCGGTCGCTTCACCTCGCCGGGCAGCGGCAAAAGGCCATCGCCGAGGTGGCGAATGGCCTCCCCCAACTCGATCTGGAAACGATCGGTCTGGTGATGGCAGCGAGCCCGACTGGCCTCCTCGACGCAGCGGGCGTGTTCGAGCTGGCCTGCGATGCGACAGATCGAGGAGTCTGGGCACTCACCCCCAGCGACGCCCGGGAGCTCGAGGAGCTGCAACAGCGACTTCTCGACGCCCTCCTGCCCGCAGAACGCGAGAGGCTCCGGGAGTTCAATCTCGCCCGGGCGCGAGGAGCCGTCTTCCCCCTCGACGGCAAGCAGGCGCTTCTCGCGTACGCTCGCGGAACGCGCCGGCTCTCGCCTGCGAATCAGGAGCGCCTGCAGCTGCTGCTCGGCCGCACCATCGCCGCCGCACTCGCCCTGCCGGGTCCGGCCATGAGTGGCGACGCGGCACCTCGCTGAGCCCGCGGACAACGGAAGGGACCAACGCTCATGGATCACGCCGGCAAGCACGACGGTGCTCGGACGCTGGCACGCTACAAGCGGCTCATTCTGCTGGGTAAGGCCTCGCTCCCGCTCGAGGTCGCACGGCGCATCGTCGGGCCCGACTGTGCCTACCACCTGTACTTCAGGAACGCGAGCGGGGGCATCGAGGCCGAGCCCTCCGGCGGGTCGAAGCGCCGTCGCAGGCGAACACGACCGCGGTAGCGACGTCCTACGGGCCGAGCATTCCCTCGATCTCGGCGAGGCCAACACCGAGGACGCCGCGGGCGATCGGGTCCAACGCTTCTGGGCTTCCCTGGAAGTGCGCGGTGAGATGGACGTGCGTGTGGGACTCTCCCGGCGCCAGCGCCAATGCAGGCGACGAGGACTCCACCTCGTAGAACGGCCCGAGCGGCCTCGCCCCCGGCTCCGGAGGGCCGTCGTTATAGGAGTTGACGACATCGCCCGCAAACGGCTCGTTCTGCATCTCCCACATCGAGTTGACGTAGTCCGTCGCCCCCTCGGGGATCGTCAGCCAGATGAGCGTCAGCACACCGCGCTCCGGGTCGTAGCTGCCGCAGACAGGGCGAGCGCGTCGTGGCGAAATCCCGATCTTGCTTCGGTGCTGGCCGTCTGCGCGGAAGAAGAGCGCGGTCTCTCCCACGAGCAATCGATCCGCAGGCACCTGCCCGAAGTATGCGTCGTTCACAATCGGGCCAAGTGCATCCTCGGAGCCCGGCACGAAGGGGATGACGACGGTCGCGCCGGGTGAGGGCGGAAACATTCCGAGGATCCAGATCGACAGCAGCCCGGTCTCCTTCTTCCAGGGGATGTGCCCGGTGTTGGTCACGCGGTTCTCGGTCTCGAACGCGACGAGGTCGACGAGATCGGGCACGTCCGCGCCCAGGCGCTCAGTCACCGCGTTTGGCGAGAGCAGACGCACCGTGCGGTCGACCTTGAGGTCGAAGGTGAATCCGGCGCGGTTGACGAGCGAGCTCTCGCGACGGAACACCGCCCGCCCCGCATCGGCCTCCACGAGGTCGAACGGCTCGGTGTCGATCAGCGGCGGGGTCTGCCAGTGCTCCAGATCGAACGACGCGTCTCCGTCGAAGAAGAGGGCGAACTGGCCGCCCTCGGGTCCGAGCCAGAAGCGATCTTCGCCGCCGTAGGGGTTGATGTGCTCGAGCGTCTGGCCCGACGCGATCAGCGCCTCGTTGATCCAGCCGAGGCTCCAGCTGTCTAGACCGTCCACGGTGCTGGTCATGACGCGCCCCTGGTAGGCGGGCACGATCGCAACCCGGGCCTGGCCCCTCTCGTCCACGAGCTCCACAACGTCGACGTGGCTCCGCAGAAGGTCGACGTCGGCCCGGTATCGACGAGGGCCGTCTCGTGGCGTCGGGGCTTTCGCTGGATCGTCTGTCGAGACACAGGCCGCCGCGAGCACGGCGCACAGGAACACAAGAACCAACACTCGCATGATCACCTCACTTGCTTCGGCGGGACGCGGCACGACTGCAGTCGCCGTCCCTCATGTATCACAGAACGCACCGGGATGAAGTACGATCCGGCGGCGTGCGCGCCCGTCCCGCGCCTGCGGGACCGGGTGTGTGGAGACCAGGGGCGGGGCTGCTCGGGCCAGGCCGTCACGGAACGCGTCGTGACGAGCCGCTCGCGATCGGTCAGCGCCGGAGGGCGGGCGATGGTGCGAGCAGCGAAGAAGCGGGCGGCGACACAGAAGAAGTGGCGAGTCGGCGTTCTGGAGCTGGGGCACTGGTATTCATGCTACGGCCTTGCCCGCGCTCTCGTCGACTACCCCCGGGCGAAGCTGGTCGCCGTCGCCTGGCCCCACGCCGCTCAGCGTGAGGAGTTCGCCAAGACTTTCGGCATCGACTCCTCTGCTGAGTACCAAGCCTTGCTCGACCGGAGCGACGTCGACATCGTCCATATCGCCCCGCCCGTAGCGGACATCCCCGCGTGCACGATCGCCGCCGCCGAGGCCGGCAAGCACAGCATCCTCGGCAAGCCCATGGCGATGACCACGCTCCAGGCGGACGACATGGTGGCGGCGGTCAAGGCGGCCGGGGTGAGGTGCGTCGCGTTCCAGGGACTCTCGCGACTCCGCTCGGCTGACTTGAAGGAGCGGCTGAAAGGACGGGCTGGTGGGCAAGATCGTGGTGATGCACGCGACGTCGAGGTGGTCGATCGCCGAGGACTGGTACCGCTCGGGCCGACCCGGCTGGTTTGCCGACCCCTCCCGCATCCCCGGCGGCGCATTCATCGACGAGGGCATCTACGCCATCGACGAGCTCCGCTGGCTGGCGCACAGCGAGGTCGAGCAGGTGGAGGCCAAGATGGCCGACCTCGTTCACGGCGACATCGAGGTCGAGGACTGGGGCATGGCCACGTTCACCTTCGCCAACGGGATCGTGGCCACCCTGGAGGCGTCCTGGACCGTCACGTCGCCTCAGAAGACGGGTCCCTCTCCGAAGCACAACGGCACGGTGCGCCTCGAGATCATCGGCACCCGCGGCGAAGTGGTCCAGGAGCCGCTCCGCCGGCCCGGGCTGGCCGTCCTGGCCGCCGGAGCCCCCGGCTGGGTCTTCGAGTCTCCCGCCCTGGAGCAGTACGGGCCCAGCGTGCCCCAGCCGCTCGATCATCTGATCGACTGCTTAGAGACCGGTCACGACCCGGTGGCGAGCATCCAGGAGGCCCGCCGGTCCTTCTTGGTGGCGCTTGCGGCCTACGACTCCGCGTGGAAGCAGCGGCCGGTCACCCTGTCCTGGTAGAAAAAGGGCGAGACTCGCTCGGATCGTTGGGGAACGGCGCGAGAGCCGCAAGGTCTCGGTGCTTGCGGCGGAGCGACTGAGGCAGTAGCGTGCCATATTCCGATATTCGGACCCGGGGCGAGACCGCCGAGGAGAACGTCATGAGATTCGCGAATTGTGCCGCCGCATTGCTGGTGGGTGCCGTCGTGGTCGGAGCCCTCGTCGTCGGAGGCGGAGTCCGCGCCGCTTCGCGCCCCGCGGTGATGGATTACATGGCGAAGGCAGGCTTCTCCGCCGAGGACCTCGCGGCGCTCGAGCGAGGCGAGGCCGTGACCAGGATCCTGAAGAAGGACCTGGGCGCCGTCGTCTGCGACATCCTGGCTTTCCGGCCCGACCAGACGGTGGCGGGGCTGTTCCGGGGATGGGAGAAGGATCGGCCCGGCCTCAACTTCTTCCTCGTCTTCAGCTCCGACGATCCCGCGGAGGCCGAGCGGGCAAGCCGAGTGCCCCAGTCGCTGACGGCGGGCCGCCTTTCACGGCCGATCGACGGCAAGGAGCTCATCGAGAAGCTCCAGGTCATGGTCCAGCGTCAGAGCGCGTCGAAGTCGTGACGCGCCGACGGGGCGACCGGGGGCCACGATCAGGCCGATGAAGATCGACGGAACGATCGGGTTCGTGGGGACGGGGAACATGGGAGAGGCCCTCATCCGGGGCCTCCTCAAGGCCGGTGTTGCCGAGCCATCGCACATCCTGGGAAGCGATCCCCGCTCCGACCGCGCCGCCGAGCTCGCGGAAAAGTACGGCATTCGGACGACGGGCGACAACACCGAGGTCGCCCGGCAGTCCGACATCCTGATCCTGTCGATCAAGCCTCAGGTGATGGAGCGCGTGCTGGAGGAGATCGGCCCGGAGATCCACGCCCAGGCCCTCGTCATCAGCATCGCGGCCGGTGTCCCTCTCGCCGCCATCGAATCGCGGCTGCCGCAGGCGCGGGTGATCCGCACCATGCCCAACACACCCGCGCTGGTCGGGGCCGGCGCGACCGCCATCGCGGTGGGCGGTCATGCCACGGACGACGACCTCCAGGCGGCACATCGGATATTCGACTCCGTTGGGATGACGGTGGCGCTCGACGAGGCCCAGATGGACGCGGTCACGGGCCTCTCGGGAAGCGGCCCGGCGTACGTCTTCCTCGTCATCGAAGCCCTGGCTGACGCCGGCGTGAAGGTCGGCCTCTCGCGGCACCACGCGCAGGCCCTGGCCGCCCAGACGCTTCTCGGCTCGGCCAAGCTCCTCATCGAGACGAACGAGCACCCGGGGCGCTTGAAGGACATGGTCACCTCGCCCGGAGGAACCGCCATCGCCGGCCTGCACACGCTCGAGGCCGGGGGCCTGCGCACCACGCTCATGGATGCGGTCGAGGCAGCGACAAAAAGGAGCCGGGAGCTGGGCGAGCAGGCCGTGAAGCCCGACAAGCGCTGACCGCAAGCCCAGGTCGTCCCGCGGTACGAGCTCGTTGCCGCCTGGAGCTGCCTCATTCTCTACCTCGCCGTGATGGCTCTCCTGATCGAGATTCGATTCCGAGGCACGGGCTGGCTCAAGCCGGCCCTGGAGAGGGCCTGGACTGAGCCGAGGAATCCGGACGCCCCGTCGCAGCGGAAGGATGGTGAATAATGCGGGCAAGAGTCTGATCTTCAGGCGAGGCCCGCAGACAGATGAGATGCTCCCGCACGAGAGAGTGGCTGCGCGTTGCGGGTGAAGCCGCTGATCATCCTCCTCACCATCCCGCTCTCGCTGATCGGAGTGAGCTTCGGCCTGCTCGTCGCCGGACAGTACATGGGCTTCATGCCCTTCCTGGGCATCATCTCGCTGGCCGGAATTGTCATCAACAATGCCATCGTCCTGATCGATCGGATCGAGATCGAGATCGGGGAGAACGGCCTCGAGCCCGCAAAGGCCGTGATCGAGGCGGCACAACGGCGCCTGCGCCCGATCCTCCTCACCACCGGCACCACCGTGGGCGGCCTGCTCCCGCTGTGGCTTGGGGGAGGTGCGATGTGGGAGGCCATGGCCGTCACCATCATCTTCGGGCTGCTCTTCGCCACCGCTCTCACGCTGGGGGTGGTGCCGATCCTCTACTCGCTCTTCTACCGCGTCCGATACGACTGACCGGCTGGCGAGTGCGGGCCCGACTCGTCTACTGGGCCACCCCAGCCCGGCGGAGGGCCCGGTGGACAGCGAGCACCTGCATCAGGGTGGCCATCTCCAGCTTGTACTCGTCGGACCCGGCCTGGAGCTGACGCCACTCGGGAACCGTGCCGGGCGGCTCGTGGCGCCAGCAAAGCAGGGGCTCGCGGGATCCGGGCCGCCGGACGAACACGACTCTCTCCGCGGACCCGCGCTGGCGGGCCGACCCCGCGTCCAGGAGCTCCACTCTGTAGCGCATCAGCTGATACACCGCCTGCCGACGCGGGTTGACGTAGAAGAGGTACGAGCCTCGAGCGGCGTCGGTCTCGAAGTCACCGACGATGGTCTCCCACCCGGAGACGTCTCCGATCACGGCTGGCAGATCCCGAGCGAACGTGCCCGAGCCGCCCCGGCCAGGGCTGCTCACAGCAAGAACGAACAGGAACGCCCACAGGAACCCGCGGCGCATGCAGACTCAGGATAGCGCTGCGGCAGCCGGGGAGGGAGCTTTGTTTCCTGGGGTGTGACTCAGATCACCTCGAGGCTGTGAGCGTCACGTCGGCGCGCGCCCAGATCTTCTGGAAACGGGCCTCGATCAGGTCCGCCTGCTCATCCTTGCCCTGGGCGCGCAGCGCCTTCGAGAGGCCGAACAGCGCCCAGCCGTTCTCCGGGAACTTCTCGAGGTCGTCCCAGTAGACCGTCTCGGCCTCCCCGGGTCGGCCGGCCTCCAGGAGAACCGCGCCGAGGGCATGGCGGGGCGGGTAGTGCCATTCCGTCGGCTCCGTGTAGACGAGACCGTCCTCGAGCCTCACGGCATGATCCAGGTGCGCGATGGCCGTGTCGTACTCACCTCGGGCGGCGGCCAGCTCACCCGCGAGCACCTGCGGCGCGACCGCGAAGATCCGTGCGGCCGTGTTCGGCGAGAACATGACGTAGTCCAAGACTGGGTCGGACGCGATCTGGCGCACCCGCCCAAGGGCCCGCTGCCCCGCGGCAAGGTCGCCCATCGCCACGTGGGCGAGGCCGCGCACGTAGTGCCACGCGCCCGTGAGGAACGGGTCCTCCGGCGGAGCGGGCAGGGCCAGCACCTCCTCCCACTTTCCGAATCGGGCGAGGGCCCAGTAGGGGATGACCCGGAAGCCGGACAGCATGGGCATCTCCTCGAGGGTCTCGTCCGAGATCTGGGCGGCGACCTTCCGAGCCGCCTCGATGGCCACGTCGCTGCGCCCTTCCGCGGTGGCCGCGAACCAGAGGAAATGGATGTTGTGGGGGTAGTAGGCCATCGGGTAGAGGCCCTGGGCCCGACACTGGGTGATGTAGTCCTCGTCGGCGAGAGCAGCCCTCTCGTTCGCCGCCGCGGAGTCGGCATAGCGTCCGATGCGCTGGTAGATGTGTGACGGCATGTGCACCAGATGCCCCGCGCCCGGCGCCAGGGGCGCCAGGGCATCGGCGGCCTTCTCGGCCCGCTCCGGCTGGTTGGTCGGCTCGATGAGGTGGATGTAGAGATGAAGCGCTCCGGGGTGCTTCGGGTTGCGCTCCATCACGGACTCGAGAAGCACGATGATCTCCTCCGTGCCCGCGTACGGCGTGCCGTCGGGCATCCAGTAGTCCCACGGGCGCAGATCCATCATCGACTCGGCGTAGAGCGTCGCGATGTCGAGGTCGTCCGGGAAGCGCTCGGCCACCCGGCGCATTGCCTGAGCGTACGCGCGATCACGATCGGCGCGGTCGTCCGGATCGCCGGAATAGCGCGTGGCAACCGCTTCGATCAGCGCACGCTCTTTCTCGGAAGCATTCGCCGAGAGCGCCACGGTCTTCTGAGCGAGCTCGTAGGCCCGCGGCTCGACCTCGGGGTCCATGGGGGCATTGATGTTCGGGCCGATGACCAGTGCCTGGCCCCAGTACGCCATGGCACAGTCAGGGTCGAGGCGTGCCGCCTCCCTGAAGGAACGGCCGGATTCGGCGTGGTTGAAGCCGTAGGACAGGTTCACTCCCTGGTTGATGAAGAGCTGCGCCCGATCGGAGCTCGTGGTGACGGGAAAGACGTGGGAGCCCAGGTTCTGGAGGCGCGGGGCGATCGCCCCGGTCGGCGAGGGCTTGTCCCCCCCTGCCGGTTCTTCGTAGTGTTTGTGCTGCGGCTTCGCATCCTGTCCCGCCGGAGCCATCGAGCCGGCCGACAGGAAGAGCGCCGCACCGACGACAACCAGTGGTTTGTGAATTTCCATGTCTACCCTCGAGCGCGATCGGTCCTCAATTCTCTTTCCGGGGCAGCGCGCGCACCGCTCCGGTGGAGATTCCTCCGTCGACCAGAAGGTTCTGCCCCGTCACGTACTCGGAGGCATCGGAAGCCAGGAACACCACGGTGCCATCGAGGTCGTCGGGCCGACCCGGCCGCTTGAGCGGGATGCGATCGCTCAGGTACTCGACCCACTCCTCGTCTTCGTACAGCACGGCGTTTTGAGCGGTCTTGAACCAGCCGGGTGACAGGCAGTTGACGGTGACCCCGTGCACGCCCCAGTCGTCGGCCAGGGCCATCGTCATCTGCCGGACACCCCCGCGGCTGGCGCAGTATGGCGCCATCCCCGCAAAGCCGGCGACGGTCGTGTACGAGCCCATGTTGATGATGCGGCCGTAGCCGTTCGGGATCATCGACCGGGTGGCGACCGCCTGGCTCACGAAGAACATCCCACGCAGGTTCGTGTCGAGCACGAGGTTCCAGTCGTCCCAGGAGATGTCCACCGAGGGCTTGCGGACGTTGCAGCCGGCGTTGTTGACGAGGATGTGGACGCGGCCGGCGGCCTCCACGGCGGCGTCCGCAAAGGCCTCGATGCTGTCCTGGTCCCGGACGTCCAGCGACAGCGACGTCACCCGGCGGCCCAGCGCCCGGACATCGGCCTCGAATCCGGCGCAGTCGGCGGCCTTTCTGGCGGTCACGACGAGATCCGCCCCCGCCCGCGCCAGCGCCCGGCCCAGGTACTGGCCCAGGCCCCGGCTTGCCCCGGTGACGATCGCGGTCTTTCCGCTCAGGTTGAACGGGTTCTTGTCGCTCATGGCGCGCTCACGGTTGGAGAATGACCTTCATGAGGCCCGGCTCGCGGCCGTAGAGACGCTCGAACCAGGCCGGACCGTCCTCGAGGGGCGCCACCGCGGTGACCAGCTCGTCGACCTTGATGACTCCGCGCCTGAGCAGGTCCAGGCACAGCGGATACTCCCCGCTCGACGCGCACGTTCCCGCCAGCGTCAGCTCCCGGGTGACGATGGCCTGAAGGTCGACGTCCACCCTGGGCGTGACGTTTCCGATCAGAGTGAGCGCCCCACCCTTGCGCAACGACTCGATCGCGGTGGCGATGGGCTTTGCGGCGCCCACGGCTTCGAACGCCACGTCGGCACCCCGGCCGTCGGTGGCGCCGATCACCCCGGCCGGGACGTCGTCTCTCGCGTTGATCGTGACGTCGGCGCCGAGGCGCGCGGCCCGCTCGAGACGTGTGTCGTCCAGGTCGACGGCGAACACCATCCCGCAGCCGGCGGCCTTCGCGGCCTGGATCGTCACCAGCCCGATCATGCCGCACCCGACCACCACCGCCCGATCGCCAAGGCGAATCGGCGCGCGGCTCACCGCGTGGACCGCCACCGACACCGGCTCGACCATCGCCGCGTGCTCGAAGCTCAGCCCGTCGGGGAGGCGAAACACGATGTGCTGCGGCACCACCACGAACTCGGCGAAGGCCCCGTGCTGGCGCCACGCGCCCGGCGACACACCCACCACGCGCCGGTCGTCGCAGAGGTTGGCGTCCCCGGATCGGCAGAATCGGCAGGTGCCGCAGGAGATCATCGAGTCGAAAGTGACGCGGTCACCCGTGCGGATCGACTCGACATTCTTGCCCACCGCATCGACGGTGCCCGCGGCCTCGTGGCCCATGATCAGCGGAGGAATGCGACGACCGCTCGACCCGTCGAACCCGTGCACGTCGCTGCCGCAGATGCCACAGGAGTGCACACGAATCCGCACGTCGCCGGGCCCCGCGTCCGGTACGGGCATGTCCTTGAGCTCAAGCCGCTTGTACTCGGTCAACACCATCGACTTCATCTCTGTCGCCTCGATCTATCCGTTCAGCGGCAGCAGCCACGCCAGGAGAACGGCCATGACGAAGGCCACTGCGCCGACGATGGCCGCGAGCGGCGTCCAGGTCTTCAGGGTCTCCGTCTCCGTCAGCCCGCCCATCTTGGCGAAGATCCAGAAGCCGCTGTCGTTCATCCACACCCCCACTAGCGACCCGGCTCCGATGGCCAGCGCCACGTACACCGCGTTGAACGCCAGGCCAGCCGGGTCGATCATCGCCACGATCATCCCCGATGTGACGATCATCGCGGTGGTGCTCGAGCCCTGGGCGAACTTCAGGACGCTGGCCAGGACAAAGGCCAGGAGGAGAAGCGGCAGCCCCGTGAGGAGACTCGTCGACTCCTGACCCGCGATCTGGGACTCGGCAAGCCCCTGGATCGCGTCGCCGAGCCCTGCCGCCCGGAGCATCGCGCCGAACGCCCCGCCGGCGGCGGTGATCAGGATGATCACACCACCGCTCATGAGCGCGCTCTCGACGAGCTGGGGTATCGGCCGGACCAGGTACTGCCGTCGTGTCCACAGGGTGATCAGCGCGAGCATCGCCGCCAGGAAAAGGGCCATGTTCGGGTTGCCAAGGATGTTCGTCCACCGGAACATCTCCGCCAGGGCACTGCCGTCGCCTGCCGCCTGGAGAATGGCGGAGGTGAGCTCGCGACCACGCAGCAGCCGGGCGGCGGGGTCAGCCGCGATGAGCTGCTGGTGGGCCAGCGTCTGGACCACCGCGTTGCCGGCGATCAGGAGGATCGGCAGGAGGATCGGCGCCAGCGCAAGGCCAAGGCCCGGCAGTTGCGTCTCATCGACACCGCCGCCCTCCGCAGACTCCCCCTCCCGTGCGTGCTCGCCACCCGGCGCCAGCGGCATGCGCCGATTCATGAAGATGGCGAACGCCAGGCCCGCCATGGCCGCAGGCAGGGCAACCAGGGCGCCGACGAGGATCATGACCCCCAGGTTCACGTCGAACACGTTGGCGACGAACAGGGGGCCCGGCGTCGGGGGCACCAGGGCGTGGGTCGCCACGGCCCCGCATCCGATCGCCAGAAGGTACTTCAGGTAGTTGCGCCCCGTGGTTCGGTAGAGGGACCGGGCAAGAGGCACCAGGAGGTAGAACGCCGTGTCGAAGAAGATCGGCACGGAGAGGACGAATCCGCTGCTCATCATGGCTGTGGCGGCCCGTTTCTCTCCCAGCAGCGCCAGGAAGGCCCGCACGATCCGGTCCGCTGAGCCGCTGCGCATGAGCGATTCGCCGATCACGGCGGCCAGGGCGATCACGATGCCGATGGCTCCCACCGTCGACGCGAAGGCATCGACGACTCGCGCGACGGGATCGGTCGCGGCCTCCGAGCCCCCGCCGGCCATGAAGCTGACGACGAGCGCGGCTGCCAGAAGGGACAAGAAGGCGTTGACCCTGAGGGTGACGATGCCGCCCAGGACGACAACCATGCCCACGACGAGGACGAGGAACGGATACCAGGCGCCAGTACTCTCCAAGGGGAGCCTCCTTTCGGCAGGGTCTGCCGACGGGAACCCCGGCATTCTACGATGAGCGACAGCACTCTGCCCGGAACGGTCTGGGCTAGCAGCCCTCTCGCCCTCGCTCGCCGAGCACCGCCGCGACGGGCTGCTAGAATCGAAGGACGCCGTGGACCCTCATCTTCTGATTGCCATCGTCCTCAGCGCGCTCATCGGAGTGTCGCTCGGCCTCCTCGGTGGGGGAGGCTCGATTCTGGCCGTGCCCCTTCTGGTCTACGTGGCCCAGATCGACGTGCGCACGGCGATCGAGATGTCCCTGCCGGTGGTGGGGGCAACGAGCCTCTCCGGCGCGCTGGTCCACGGTCGGGCGGGGCGGGTCGACAAGAGAGCTGCCGTGATGTTCGGAGGTGCCGGCATGATCGCGGCGCCCCTGGGCGCCGAGCTCACTCACCTCGTCTCGCCGCGGGCGCTCCTTCTTCTTTTCGCCACGATCATGATCGTGGTGGCTGCTCTCATGCTCCGCCCGGGGCGGGCGGCGCCCGCAGCCGATGCGCCGCCTGCTCGCCGCCTAGCCCTGGGAGGAGCCGGCCTGGGCATCGGCTTCCTGACGGGGTTTCTCGGGGTGGGCGGGGGCTTCCTGATCGTCCCGGCGTTGACACTGCTCGGCAAGCTCCCGATCCGAACAGCGATCGGCACGTCCCTGCTGGTCATCGCGATGAACTCTGCGGCCGGACTCGCCAGCCACCTCCGCCACGGCGCGATGCCCCTCGATCTCACCGCCGCCTTCGGTGCCTCGGCGATGATCGGAGCCCTTCTGAGTGTCCGCTTCTCGAACAAGATAGCGCCTCTCCAGCTGCGCCGCGCGTTCGGTGTTTTCGTGCTTCTCATCGGACTCTCGCTCCTCGTGGCGAACCTCATGCCGGAGGGCGGCTGAGGAGAAGGTGACGTATCGGCGGATCCGGCGCGGATCCCTGTCAAGCCATCTAAGAAAGTAACCGTAGGGGGGCTTGTCGAGCCATTAGATATGTAACCGGGAGGAGG
>CAUZDW010000024.1:0-55377 GCA_963578825.1 Vicinamibacteria bacterium | reverse complement strand
CGACACGAGCAGCGATCCACAAAGGAGACGGGACAGGGACAGTCTCATTGAGTCCTCCGCAGGGATTCTAACGGCCGGCGAGCAGACCCCACACCTCGAGCTCCGGCAGTCCCGGGGCGAGAGTGAACTGGCTCATGAGCAACTCCTCCTCCCACCCTGGATGCGAAGGGCGTGCCAGCCCGCTACCCGAGCGGTTCCTGGCTCAGGGACCGAGGAGCGCGTCGAACACGTCCGGCGCCAACTCAGTCAGGGATCCGACGACCACGTCGGCCTCGAGCTCCCGGTGGTGCGGTGAGAGGAGGCCTACCGATCTCATTCCGGCCCGGCGCGCGCCCTCGAGGCCGGGCGGGGCGTCCTCCATCACGACGCAGCGCTCGGGCGAGACCCCGATGCGGCGGGCGGCCTCGAGGAAGATCGCCGGGTCGGGCTTGCCGCGCTCGACGTCCCTGGCGGAGGCCGTCGCGTCGATGTAGCGCTCGAGCCCCAGGATCTCCACCACCACGGTCACGTTCTCCGGTGGGGCCGACGTCGCGAGGGCCTGGCGAAAGCCGTCCTCCCTCAGTCGGGTCAGCCAGTCCGTCGCGCCGGCACAGAGCTCGACCCCGTGCGTCCGGACGTGGCGCCGGTAGCGTTCCTCCTTGACGTCGGCCAGACGCTCCGCCTCCTCCGGGGCCAGCGCGTCGCCGAAGATCGCCCGAAGGACCAGGTCGTTCCGCTTCCCGAAGCCGCGGAAGAACTCCTCCCGGGAGTGATCGTGGCCGCGCTCCGCAAGGGTCTCGTGCCAGGCGAGGTAGTGGGCCTCGGCGGAGTCGATGAGGGTGCCGTCGAGGTCCCAGAGCACTCCGCGGGGCACAGGGGAGGTCGCCATCGGGGCGGAGCCTAGCAGATGAGCGGGCGGCGAGCGGTCCCGCGGGGGCCACCTGTTGAAGAAGATTATGATGAATCAACCTGCAACTCGGCTTCTGCGTTACACTTAAGCCCAATGCTGGGCACCCCTCCGGGGCCCGGGGGGGTCAGATCGATGAAAGGCTCGAAGCTCTCTGTTGCTGGTCGCACTCGCCGCTCTCCTCGGTCCGGTGGTCGGAGCGCAGGACATCGGCCTGGAAGACAGGTGGACCATAGCCGTCCAGGGAGGTCTCGACTCCGAGATCACCGGCAACGTCCTCTCCGACGTGCAGGGATCCCTCTGCGACCGGGAGGTCACCATCTTCCGGAGGACGTGGCGCCAGACCTACGAGCCCGCCTTCCGCCGGGGAGCCGTCCTCATCGGTTTCGGGGTCACGCCGCGCACCGAGATCTTCGCTCGAGGCACCTTCTACGAGATGAAGAGCCCCGGGTTGCTCGCCGGCAGCGTGGAGGGGAGCGACCTCTTCATAACGAAGCTCGAGCCCTACAAGGAATACGGGGTGGAGCTCGGATACCGCTTCTACCTGGCCTGGCGAACCCGCATGAAGTCCTTCATCGCGCCCGTGGTGGGCCTACGCTTCCTCGATCGCATCCTCATCGAGGAAGCGTTTTCTCCCGACCGCAACTCGGCCATCTTCAACGTCCCCCTCTACGAGGCGTCGACGGTGTTCACGTTCGGGGTCGACATCGGCTTCACGATCGATCTCGGGTCGCACTTCTACGTGGGTCTCGACGCCGAGCTGCGCTTCCAGGGGAAGGGTTCGGCCGCAGAGACCTTCCCCGGGCTCGCTGGAATCAACGACGGAGGCAACCGGCTGTCGGCCCCTGTCGTGTTGATTGCCGGCCTCCGCTTCTAGATCTCACCGCCGCGAAGGTCCCCGGCGGGCCCTCAGAAGGGGCTTGGCCGAATGTTGACTTTTTCGTGAAGATTCACTAATTTCAGGATACCGGCCCGATTTTGGGGGCAGTCCCGCCTCCGGGTTCTGGCCCGGGCGTCACGGAGTTCCATGAGCACCCAGCAGCCCATCGACGAGGTCACCAACAGCGAATACAAGGCCGGCTTCGTCACCGACATCGAGCAGGAGACGATCCCGCCCGGTCTCAGCGAGGACGTCGTCCGGCTCATCTCGGCCAAGAAGAACGAGCCGGAGTGGATGACCCAGTGGCGCCTCGAGGCCTACCGGCACTGGCTGAAGATGGAAGAGCCCCGCTGGGCCCACGTCCAGTACAACCCCATCGACTACCAGGCGATCTCCTACTACGCCGCACCTAAGTCGAAGGACGACGCGCCGAAGAGCCTCGACGAGGTCGACCCCAAGCTCCTCGAGACGTATGAGAAGCTCGGAGTGCCGCTGCACGAGCGGGCCAAGCTCGCCGGGGTGGCCGTCGACGCCGTCTTCGACAGCGTCTCGGTCGCCACGACTTTCAAGGAGAAGCTCAACGAGGCCGGCGTCATCTTCTGTCCCTTCTCCGAGGCCGTTCGGGAGCACCCCGAGCTCGTGAAGAAGTACCTGGGGTCGGTGGTGCCCACGACCGACAACTTCTTTGCCGCCCTCAACTCCGCCGTCTTTTCCGATGGCTCCTTCGTCTTCGTGCCGAAGGGCGTCCGATGCCCGATGGAGCTGTCGACGTATTTCCGCATCAACGCCGCGAACACGGGGCAGTTCGAGCGCACCCTGATCATCGCGGAAGACGGCGCCTACGTCAGCTACCTCGAGGGCTGCACGGCTCCCATGCGCGACGAGAACCAGCTTCACGCCGCGGTGGTCGAGCTCGTCGCCCTCGACGACGCCCAGATCAAGTACTCCACGGTCCAGAACTGGTATCCGGGCGACAAGGACGGCAAGGGCGGGATCTACAACTTCGTCACCAAGCGCGGCAAGTGCGCGGGCGTGAACTCGAAGATCTCCTGGACCCAGGTGGAGACGGGATCCGCCATCACCTGGAAGTATCCCTCGTGCATCCTGCTGGGCGATGGGTCGGTGGGGGAGTTCTACTCCGTCGCCGTCACGAACAACCGCCAGCAGGCGGACACCGGCACCAAGATGATCCACATCGGGAAGAACACGAAGAGCACGATCATCTCCAAGGGGATCTCGGCGGGGCGTGGCCAGAACGCCTACCGCGGTCTCGTGCGGATCGGCCGCAGGGCCGACGGCGCCCGCAACTACTCCCAGTGCGACTCGCTCCTCATCGGAGACGAGTGCGGGGCCCACACCTTCCCGTACATCGACGTCAAGAACTCCACCGCCCACATGGAGCACGAGGCCTCGACCTCCAAGATCAGCGAGGACCAGCTCTTCTACTTCCGGTCCCGAGGGATCGGAAGCGAGGACGCGGTCAGCATGATCGTGAACGGCTTCTGCAAGGAGGTCTTCAAGGAGCTCCCGATGGAGTTCGCAGTGGAGGCCCAGAAGCTGCTCGGCGTCAGCCTCGAAGGAAGCGTGGGCTAGACCGTTCCTCCCGCCTCGGAACGCGATCCTCGGGCGGCACCACAGGGTAGGAGACAAAATCAGATGGTAGCGGCTTGCCAGTTGCTCGTTGGTTCGTTGCTGGCCACGAGCGCCCTTGCACACCCGGCAAGTGACCCACCGCCACCACCCACGAAAGCCGTCCTGCGGTCGGACAGAGCCGTTCTTCCGCTCGACTCGGCCGCGCCGAGACCGACCATCGAGGCCAGGATCAACGGGCGAGGTCCATTCCTCCTCGTGCTCGATACGGGGGCTCAAGGGTTCGTGATCAATGCTGACCTCGCGAAGGAACTGGAGCTTCCAGTCGTCGGCAAGGGCACCATGGGCGACCCGAGCAACCCGAACGCGATCGAGGTCGACCGGGTTGCGATCGAGTCCATCGACATCGGCGCTGTGGTGCTCGAGGGCGTGATCGCTGATTCGTAGGAGCAACCGGCATCGACGATCGGCCACCTGGAGGGTCGCGGCATCTTCGCGACTAGCATGCTCTCGGCGTTTCTCGTCACGCTCGACTACCCCGGTTCGAAGATTGTGATCGAGAACGGCTCGTTGTCGGCCGGCGACGACAACGTCATGGCGTGGCGGGCCGGAGATGACGGGCTTCCGACATTGAAGCTCGACGTCGCAGGTGTGACCTTCGATGCGCATGTCGACTCCGGGGCACCTGGAACGTTGACCCTCCCGGCGAACGCGCGGAAGAAGTTCTCCTACGTGGCCGAGCCCGTGGTCGTCGGGCACGGCAGGACTGTCAACTCCGAGTTCGAGGTCTGGCGGGGAACGCTCGACGGAAAGGTGACGGTCGGAGCGATCGTCGACGTCGCTCCCGTGCTCGGCTTCGTCTCAATGCTCGACTCCACGGGACTCGCCAACATCGGATGCGCCTTTCTTCGCAGGTTCGTCGTCACGCTCGATCACAAGAACGGTTTGATCCGCTTCGAGACGCAATGAGCGCGTGACACGCGGCGCGGGCGGCGGCCGCGGGCATCGCCTACTGAACGGAAAGGCTTCAGTCGATCCGCACCAGCTCCACACGCCGGTTCTGCTGTCGGCCGGCCTCGGTGTCGTTGGAGTCGCTCGGGTAGGTTGGACCGAGGCCGTTCGTCCGCAGCCTCCCCCGGTCGATGCCGTCGCGCTCCACCAGCCACTGCATCACGGACTCCGCCCGACGGCGCGACCCCGCAGCTCGACGTGACGATCGTCGGGCAGGACGGGTGGATGAGCTTCGCTCTCGTGGCCTGGATGCCGGAGTCCACGGCCTCGCGCCCGGGCGGCCTCGAGGCGCTGGCCGCGGGCCTCGGCGCCCGGGGCATCCTGGCCCCGCGCCTCGAAGCGGCGGTGCAGGCGGCGGTCGAGAGCGTCCCGCACTTGAGCGCTCCTGCAGCCGGGCAGTTGATGTCGCAGAGTGCCGCCCGGATCCTCGAGCCGGAACAGGCGTTCCGCCGCTCCATCATGGCTCTTGCACAGCTGCTGCCATCGCTTTCGAAAGCTGAGACGCGCGAGCTCTCTCGGCTGACCCGGGCGACGTATGCCAGCGAGCCGTGGAAGAGCCGCCGTCGCCTTGCGGACTACATCGAGCGCGTGCGCAGGGGTGAGACCACGGACCCGGCGGTCGACAACGAGATGGCGGAGCTCATGAAGCCGGCCGAGCTCGAGCTCTCGCCGGACCAGCGTCACCGCCTGCAGGAGTACTACGAGCTCGCCATCCGACGGGTCTTCGAGGCCCGTTCCGCCGAGCCCGCATCGTAGCGCACCCTTCCACTTTCCAGTCAGAAACCGGGTCCAGGCGTTTCTTCAAACACCTCCCTAACCTGTTGTGCGTCTATCAGTTGGAAATATTGACTTTTTCGTACGGATTGACTATTCTCAGGCCTCAAGCTGGTTTCCGGGGCGACGACTCCGTTGCTCCCACCCGTTGAGGAAAGCAAACGCAACATGCTCGAGATCAGGAACCTCCACGCCCGAGCCGGAGACAGGGACATCCTCCGCGGCCTCGACCTGAGTGTAGGAAAAGGAGAGGTGCACGCCATCATGGGGCCGAACGGCTCCGGGAAGAGCACGCTTGCCCACGTGCTGGCGGGGCGGCCCGGCTACGAGGTGACCGAAGGAAGCGTTCTCTACGAAGGACGCGACCTCCTGGCCCTCTCTCCCGAGGATCGCGCCCGCAACGGCATCTTCCTCGCGTTCCAGTACCCCGTCGAGATCCCCGGTGTGAGCAACGTCTACTTCCTCAAGGCCGCACTCAACGCGCTCCGGAAGCACCGGGGCGAGGGTGAGCTCGACGCCATCGAGTTCCTCGGGCTCGTCAAGGAGAAGGCCAGGCTCGTCGAGATGGACGAGGAGCTGGTGAAGCGCCCCGTGAACGAGGGCTTCTCCGGCGGCGAGAAGAAGCGCAACGAGATCTTCCAGATGGCGATCCTGGAGCCGAAGCTCGCCGTCCTGGACGAGACCGACTCGGGTCTGGACATCGACGCGCTGCGCATCGTGGCCGCCGGCGTCAACCGCCTTCGAGACCCCGAGAGGGCCATGGTGGTGGTCACTCACTACCAGCGCCTGCTGGACCACATCGTGCCCGACTTCGTCCACGTCCTGGTGGATGGCCGCATCGTCCGCTCCGGCGGCAAGGAGATGGCCCTCGAGCTCGAGGAGAAAGGCTACTCCTGGCTCGAGAAGGAGCCCGCCGCCACCGGAGCCCGGCCGTGAGCTCCGTGGCCGAGGAGAAGGACACCTATCGGCAGAGCTTCGAGCGCTTTGTCGGGGTGACCCGCACCGAGCCCGACTGGCTTCGGGAGCGCCGGACCTCGGCCTTCGGGCGCTTCGTAGAGACGGGCCTTCCGGGGCCTCGCGACGAGGCGTGGCGCCAGACGCCCATTGGGCCCATCACGAGCACTCGTTGGGTGCCCGCCGAGGCGTCGGGTGCAGCGGTCGCTGCTCCGACGCTGGGCTCCGTGCCGGCGCAGGTCGTCCTGGTGGACGGATGCGTCCAGGACCCGGGCGCAGCGTCGGCTCCCGAGCAAGGCGACAGCGGCCTGGAGGTCCACGGCCTAGCCGACCTCCTGGCCAGCGATCCCGCCGTCCTGGAGCCCCATCTCGGGCGAGTCCTCAGCGATGGTGTGGCCGTTTTCGCACAGCTCAACACGGCCTTTGCGTCCGACGGGGTCGTCGTCTTCATTCGCCCTGGCGCCGTCCTGGACGCGCCTCTCCACATCGCCCACGTCGCCACCGGCCGTGGGACCGACCCCGTGTCGTACTCCCGGGTGCTCATCGTAGCGGGGAAGGGCGCCGAGGGCCGCATCGTCGAAACCTACAGCGGGCCCGAAGACGCTGTCTACCTGGCCAACGCCGTGACCGAGGTGGTGGTGGACGACAACGCCTTCGTCGACCACTACAAGCTCCAGAGGGACGGCTCGAAGGGTTATCACGTGGCCACGCTCAGCGCACGGCTGAAACGCGACGCGCGCTTTTCCAATCACTCCTTCAACTTCGGCGCGGCCATCAGCCGCAACGACATCGAGGCGCGCTTCGACGCGGAAGGGGGGGAGTGCGTGCTGAACGGCCTGTTCATGGTCGACGGCGCTCGGCTCACGGACACCCACAGCCGCGTGGACCACGCTCATCCGCACTGCTCGAGCCGGGAGCTGTACAAGGGGATCCTCGACGGCTCCTCCCGCGGCGTCTTTAACGGGCTCGTCCAGGTGCGCCCCGGCGCGCAGAAGACCGACGCCGAGCAGATGAATCGCAACCTGCTTCTTTCACGGGAGGCGCTGGTCCACTCCGTGCCCCAGCTCGAGATTCTGGCCGACGACGTGAAGTGCCGGCACGGCTCCACGACCGGCCAGCTCGATCCGTTGGCGATCTTCTACCTGCGCTCCCGCGGCATCGGCGAGACGGAGGCCCGGAGCCTGCTCACCTACGCCTTCGCCAGCGACCTGGTCAACGGCCTTTCGGTGGCTCCGCTGTGCGAGACCGTCCTCGATCACCTCCAGAGCCACCTGCCGGGAGCGGCCCTCGTGAGGGAGGCGGTCGCATGAGTGCTTCGACCGGTTCTGCCCGCTCGCCCGTGGCCCTGGATGTCGAGGCCGTCCGCCGGGAGTTCCCGGTGCTCCGGACCACGGTCCACGACCGGTCGCTCGTCTACCTCGACAGCGCGGCCAGCGCGCAGAAGCCGCAGGCCGTCATCGATGCCGAGCGGGACGTGTACGAGCGCTACTACTCCAACATCCACCGGGGAGTGCATCGGCTGTCCGTTCTCGCGACCGACGCCTACGAGAAGGCCCGCGTGCGGGTGCAGCGATTCATGGGCGCCTCGAAGAGCCGGGAGATCGTATTCGTCCGTGGCACAACGGAGGCGATCAACCTGGTCGCGCAGACCTACGGCCGCACCCACGTGGGCGCCGGCGACGAGATCCTCATCACCGGGCTCGAGCACCACTCGAATATCGTGCCCTGGCAGATGCTGTGCGAGGAGAAGGGGGCCAGCCTTCGAGTCGCGCCCATCGACGATGCGGGGGTCGTCGACATCGGGGCCTTCGAGCGGCTTCTCACGGCCCGGACCCGGATCGCCTCGTTCGCCCACGTCTCGAACGCCCTCGGCACGATCAACCCCGTCGAGCGGATGACCGAGCTGGCCCATCGCGCGGATGCGGTGGTGATGATCGACGGAGCGCAAGCGGCACCCCACCTTCCCATCGACGTGCAGCGGATCGGGTGCGACTTCTACGCCTTCTCTGCCCACAAGGTCTACGGCCCCTCCGGCGTCGGAGCGCTGTACGGCCGGGAGGCGCTGCTCGAGGCGATGCCGCCGTGGCAGGGCGGGGGCGACATGATCTCCTCCGTCACCTTCGAGAAGTCCACCTGGAACGAGCTCCCCTACAAGTTCGAGGCGGGGACCCCGAACGTCGCGGGGACCATCGGATTCGCCGCGGCCCTCGACTGGCTGGAGGGACACGGCCTCGATGCCGTGGCCGCGCACGAAGAGGAGATGCTGCGCTACGGCACGAAGCTCCTCTCGGACGTCCCGGGGCTGCGCCTCGTGGGCACGGCCCCCCACAAAACCAGCGTCCTGTCGTTTGTTCTCGAAGGGGTTCACCCCCACGACATCGGGACCATCCTCGACTACGAGGGGGTCGCGATCCGGACGGGCCATCATTGCGCCCAGCCGGTGATGGACCGCTACGACATCCCGGCGACGGCCCGCGCGTCCCTCGCCTGCTTCAGCAACCGGGAGGACCTCGACGTTCTCGCACGGGGCCTCGACAAGGTCCGGGAGATGTTCAAGTGAACGAGCTGCGGGAGCTCTACCAGGAGGTTATCCTCGACCACAGCAAGAGCCCGCGGCACTTCCGTGAGATGCCCGAGGCCAACCATCACGCGGATGGCC
Source organism: Vicinamibacteria bacterium (assembly GCA_963578825.1). Lineage (GTDB taxonomy): Bacteria > Acidobacteriota > Vicinamibacteria > Fen-336 > Fen-336 > JAJDNS01. Next base: position 46,623 of record CAUZDW010000024.1, on the reverse strand, counting down.
ACAATCCGCTGTGCGGAGACCGGGTCACCGTGTACCTGCACGTCCTTGGCGACATCGTGGAGGATGTCAGCTTCAAGGGGGCGGGCTGCTCGATCTCGATGGCGTCCGCCTCGATGATGGCCGATGCCCTCCGCGGCAGGCCGATCGAAGAGGTGACCGCGCTCTTCGATCGGTTTCACGAGCTCGTCACCGCGGAACCCGGAAACGCGGACGAGGCCGGGGAGGCCGCCGCCGACTCGGTGCTCGGCAAGCTCGCTGTCTTTTCGGGCGTCAGCGAGTTCCCGATGCGGGTCAAGTGCGCCTCGCTTCCCTGGCACACGATGAAGGCGGCGCTCGAAGGCGCCGCGAATGCGAGCACGGAGTAGAGAATGGGCACGCACGAGGCGCGGACGCTGTCCCGCGACGTCGAAGTGGCAGCGATCCCCTACGGCGACAAGATCACCCTGACCTCCGGGACGACCGTCCACATCACCCAGTCCCTCGGTGGCTCCTACACCGTCATGACCGACCACGGTTACCTCGTCCGGATCGAGGGCGCGGACGCGGACGCCATCGGAGAGGAGCCGACGAAACCCCTCAGTGCGGAGGCGGTCGGCGGCCGGAGCACCCAGGAGCTGGCATGGGACCAGCTCAAGACCGTGTTCGACCCCGAGATACCGGTGAACATCGTGGACCTCGGGCTGGTGTACAAGTGCCAGGTCGAGCCTCTCGAGGACGGCAAGGAGAAGGTCGAGGTTCAGTTCACGCTCACGGCCCCCGGCTGTGGGATGGGAGACTTCCTCCGTGAGGACGTGCGGGGCAAGCTGCTCGCGATACCTGGCGTCGGAGCGGCCGACGTCGAAGTCGTTCTCGACCCGCCCTGGGATCACAGCATGATGTCCGACGGAGCTCGTCTTCAGCTGGGGCTGATGTAGACTGATATAGAGATGAAGCTGAGCTCTCAAGAAGAGTACGGGCTGCGCTGCCTGCTGCAGATCGCGCGGGCGGGCGAGGGGGCGAGCCTCACGATCGCCGAGGTCAGCGAGCGTGAGGGGATCTCAGCTCCGAACGTGGCCAAGCTCATGCGCCTGCTCCGGCGGGCCGACCTCGTGCACTCAATTCGGGGCATGGCGGGGGGCTACAGCCTGTCGCGCCCGGCGTCGGAGGTGCAGGTGCTCGAGGTGGTAACCGTCCTCGGGGGGCGGCTTTTCGACGAGGACTTCTGTGAGCGCCACGCCGGGCTCGAGGCCTTGTGCCTCCACAACTCCGAATGCTCGATCCGCCCGGTGCTGCGGCGCCTGCAGGCCGCGGTGGACCAGGTCCTCGGAGAGTTTACGCTGCAGAGCCTCCTCGCCAACGAGCGGGACGTGGCCCATTTCAGCCGCCCGAGCGCCGTGCCCCTGCGCGTCCTCAACCGGTTGTCGTAATCATGAAGCTTCGGCTGTTGATCTCTGCCGTGGGTCTCGCCCTCGGCGGTCTCTCGCTTCTGGGGAGTGCCCCGCCCGCAGCCTCGAGCGCTGAGCCCGCCCCGGAAGGCGCCGCTCGCGCTACCTTCGCCGGGGGCTGCTTTTGGTGCATGGAGCCGCCCTTCGACAAGATCCCGGGGGTCGTGTCCACCACGTCGGGCTACGCCGGCGGGAAGGTGGTGAACCCGAGCTACAAGCAGGTCTCGGCAGGCGTCACCGGGCATACCGAGGTCGTCCAGGTCGTCTTCGATCCCGAGAAGGTCTCATACCAGAAGCTCCTCGGGGTGTTCTGGGCGAACATCGACCCGTTCGATGGCGGCGGGCAGTTCTGCGACCGGGGGAGCCAGTACCGCACCGCGATCTTCTACGCGGACGACGCTCAGAAGCGGGCCGCTCAAGCCTCGAAGGACGCGATCGAGAAGTCGGCAAAGCTCCCCGGAAGCATCGTCACCGAGATCGCTCCGCTCGACGCCTTCTACCCGGCCGAGGACTACCACCAGGACTACTACAAGAAGAACGTTCGTCACTACCAGCGCTACCGGCGGGGCTGCGGTCGGGATCGACGTCTGCAGGAGCTCTGGGGCAAGTCCGACCACTGAGGCTCGTCTCCGGGTAGACTCGGGCCGCCATGATGGAGGACGCCCCGATCCCCGTTGTCGGTCCTCAGGTTGTGCGGATCCGCTGAGCCATGCGTTGCGCCCGGCTCGCGGCCGCCCTGCTCCTCGCGGTCGTCGCCGTGACGGCGACCAGTGTCCGCTCCGCGGCCGACCCCCCCCCGCGGGAGCTCCTGGTGTTCGCTGCGGCGAGCCTCACCGATGCCCTCGTCGAGATCGGTGCGGCCTTCGAGGGGCGAGAGGACGTCCGGGTCCTCTTCAGCTTCGGAGGCTCCAACGCCCTGGCGCGGCAGGTCCTGGCAGGGGCGCCGGCCGACCTCTTCGTCTCGGCCAACCTCGACCGCATGGACGAGCTCGAGCGGGCGGGGCTCGTGCGTCCCGAGGATCGTGTCGAGCTTTTGTCGAACCGCCTCGCCGTGGTGGTGTCCGCTCGCTCGACTCTCTCGGTGAGCTCGCCTGTCGACCTCGAGCGCGCCCGGCGCCTGGCCCTGGGTGATCCCGAGGCGGTGCCCGCCGGCATCTACGCCCGCCGCTGGCTCGAGGCGCGCGGGCTCTGGGCGGGGCTGCGTGAGCGGGTGATCCCCACCCTCGACGTCCGAGCGGCCCTCGGGGCGGTGGAGTCCGGGAGCGCCGATGCCGCCATCGTCTACCGCACCGATGCCGCCTTGTCAGGACGCGTGCGTGTCGAGTTCGAGATTCCACCCGAGCAGACTCCGGGCATCGTCTACCCGGCGTCCGTACTGGCCAGCTCGACGTCCGTCCACGCCCGCCTGTTCTTGATCTATCTGCAATCCCGGGAGGCGCACGCCGTCTTCACGCGGCTCGGCTTCGAGCCCCTCGAGGGCTCCTGATGGGTCTCGAGGAGATCCGGATCGTGGCGTTCACCGTGGAGATGGCGTTGCTCGCCACCGCGCTCGTCCTCGTGCCCGGCGTGGCGGCGGCATTTTTCCTCGCACGCTACCGGGGACCGGGCAAGGGCGCTCTCGACACCGTCCTGTCGTTGCCCCTCGTCCTGCCCCCCACGGTCGTCGGCTTCCTCCTCCTCGAGCTGCTCGGCCGCAACCGACCCCTCGGGGCGTGGCTCGCCCAGCACGGAATCGAGATTGTCTTCACGTGGAAGGCAGTGGTCCTCGCCACGGCCGTCATGTCTTTTCCCCTGCTCGTCCGCTCGGCCCGCACCGCCTTCGAGGAGGTGGACCCCCGCCTCGTCGGGCTGGCGCGCACCCTGGGCGCCGGACCTTTCGCGGCGTTTTTCCGAGTGGCGCTTCCCCTGGCCTGGCGAGGCGTCCTTGCGGGTGCCGTCCTCGCCTTCTCTCGCGCGCTCGGGGAATTCGGCGCGACCATCATGATCGCGGGGAACATCCCGGGTCGAACCCAGACCCTGGCGCTCGCGATCTTCCACGACGTGCAGGTCGGACGCGACGACCGGGCCGTCGGTCTCGCGGCGGTGACCGTTGGCCTCGCCTTCGCCGCTCTGTGGACGACGGAGTGGATCGCGGTCCGTCGCCGGCTCCGGCGGGACGAGACATGACCGCGCCGGCTGTCGAGATCGACCTCACCCTCAGCGCCCCCGGGTTCGTCCTCCGCGTCGCGACGCGGATCCCGAACGGGGTGACCGCCGTCATGGGTCCCTCGGGCGCCGGAAAGACGTCACTCCTCGAGGCCATGGCAGGTCTGCGTCGCGGTGTACGAGGTCGGCTCGTCCTCGGCAGCCAGGTTGCTCTCGATTCGGCCCGCGGGATCAACCTGGCCCCCGAGCGGCGCCGTGTGGGCTACGTGCCCCAGGACGCGGGGCTCTTTCCGCACCTGAGCGTCCTGGGCAACGTCCGCTTTGGGGCGCGGGCGGACGCGGCGGCGGTCGACGCCGCGATAGACACCCTCGAGATCCGTCCGCTCCTGGCGCGCAGCACGCTCGCACTCTCGGGCGGAGAGCGGCAGCGGGTGGCTCTCGCACGGGCCCTCGCCACACAACCCCGCCTCCTTCTCCTCGACGAGCCCATGGCCGCCCTCGACCCGGGCCTGCGCGATCGCGTGTTGCCCTGGCTGCTGCGGGTGCGCGACGAGTGGGCGCTGCCGTGTCTCTACGTCACGCACAACGTGGGCGAGGCGCTCGCGGTTGCGTCACACATGGTGGTCCTCGACAACGGCGGCCTCGAGGCCGAGGGCGACCCGCGATCGCTCCTGTCGGCACCCGTCGTCGTGGGGGAGGCGCAGGCCGGCATCGAGAATATCCTGTCCGCGCGCATTGTGGCTCACGACGCCACCGGGGGCACGACCCGAGTGCGGACCGACGCCGGCCTGGACGTGTCGGTCACCCTCGCCGCGGATCGGCCCGTGGGCGCGCCGGTCACGCTGGCCGTGCGTGCCGAGGACGTTCTCGTCTGCGGCGCGCCGGCCTTCCCTGAGGGGATCTCCGCCCGCAACGTCTATCCCTCCAGCATCGTCATGCTCGAGCGCACGGGCCCCGACGTGACCCTCCGGGGATCCCTCGGGGAAGACCGGGGCGAGCTGCTGGCGCGTGTCACCCCTGCAGCGGTCACGGCCCTGAGCCTGGCGGTCGGAAAGACGGTGTGGCTCGCTATCAAGAGCCACTCGATCCGGCTGGGTTAGGAGCCCGTGCGTCCCCGAAGTGGGCGGCCGCGCCCCGGGGGTGTCCCCTCGCGAACGCGGCCGCCCGTTTTCGCGTCCCGGCAATCAGTAGTTGCAGTCCACCTTCACCTTGGTGGCGCTCACCGCTCCCCCGGGTTTCTTCCATCCCTCGACGTAGGCCTTGTCGCCGACCTTGATGTCGTGGGGGTTGAGCGAGGTGCCGTCCGACCTCCTGAACTTCGTGCTCCCGTTCGTCTTCACGTGACGGCCGGCCACGACCAGCGTCGGGTAGGAGCCATTGGGATTCGCATGAAGTCCAAGAGTGCCGAACCCCACGGACTGCACGGTTCCCTTGAACGCGGTGAACTCATCCTCACGGTCCGTGTTGAGCGCCTTGATCTCCTCGGCGACCAGCACGCCGTCGCCTCCGAGGGTGCCCCACACCTTCACCTTCTCGCCCGGCTCGAGCCTGTCCAGCTCGATGCGGCGGTGGCCCCGCCACACCTTGCGCACGTGGCTCGCGTCGACCGGCTGCTCGCCGACCACGAGATGAGCGCCCGCGACCGACTCCAGGACTCCGGTGAGCTTCGTGTCCTTCGACGGGGCGGTGGACGTCGGTCCCGTGACGGTGGCTGTCCTTCCGGAGATGTGGACCTGCAGGCTCAGCACCTGACCGTCCAGCAGGCCGGAGACCGTCAGGTGGGCCGTTGTTCCGGGTCCCTCGAAGATGAGCGTGATCGTGCCGGCTGGAACGCCGGAGAGGATGAACTCTCCCTCCTCGTCCACGGCCGCCAGGAGCCCGGTGCCCTCGACCCGCACGGTCCAGCCGGAGCCGCCGGAGAGCGACGAGACGCCGTCTGACGAGAGGGCAGAAACGCCACCGGTGATCAGCGTGCCTTGAACCACGGCGGATCCCGACGTCGCCGGGGCGGCGTCCTCGGGCCCCCTGACACCATTGGATCCTCCGCAACCTGCCGCTGCCAGCACGAGAGCCAGCCCGGCCGCCAGTGCCCTGGTCCGCAAGTACAGTGAGACTCGATCGCAACGCATGAGAAGGCCTCCTGCCAGGGGGCCTGGTCCCGTCGGGGATGCCAGGCCCGCACACCTCTGGGTTCCTGGCGGCTCGGCTGGCCCCCAAGGATTCGGGGGGCCCCGTGGCTCTGCGTCCCCGAGTTGCCCCGGGTTTGCTCTGAGCAGGAGGTCGTCTCGGGTCCGTGGCCTGATTGATCCCAAGCTAGGCGAGGAGAGCCGTAGCGTCCGTGAGACGCGTCACTGGCAAGAGGTCAACTGTGCGCCCGCACACACACCCACTGCACACTCCGCGGATAGCGACGCGTTCCGCATCACCGCGTTGTGAGCAGAGTCACCAATAGTTTCACTCTCTCGCGGAGCGGCTGTCCCTGGCGCTGTTGAGAGCCCAGTCGTACTCGGTCTCGCTGAGGCGGAAGCGACCCGACTCGAGCAGCGCCTTCTCGGGCCCATCGGGCCAGTACCGCCCGAGGAACCGCCCGAGGGCCTGGTCGTTTCCACCGAAGTCGTCCCGGTACCAGACGAGTATCGGGCTCACCCAGACGGTCTCTTCGGCCGTGTCGACGCTGTTCTTCTCCGGCGAGTCCCGTAGAAAGAGCCGGGCCTGGTCCTCGAGCTGCTCCTCGAGGAGCGTTCCGGTGTAGGCCTCGCTCCTGAGCGGCGGGCAGCCGAGGGCCGCGCAGACCAGGGCGAAGTGGATGCGGGGCTCGTCGAACTGCCTTCGGATGACCTCGTTTTCCACGTCGTCCAGGCTCAGCGTTCGGCCGGCGGCTCGAACCATCTCTTCGGACCACGGGCCCTTGAGCCGAAGAAACCCCAGGGTCTTGTTGATGTTCCGGATCGACTCGCGCTCCTGGTGGGAGTTGACCAGCTGAATGGTGTAGGCGTTGTAGACGTTGATCCAGAACGCCAGCCGGTCGGCCTCCGAGAGCCCGTCGAGATTCGTCGTGGCCAGCTGCTCTAGGTAGCGGCCGAACGCCTCTGAGCGGGCGAAGGCGTCGTAGTCGACCAGGCCCTCATCCACATTCTGGCGAAGGAGGGCATCGAAGGCGGCGTGTTCCGGGGGCGGGGTGCTCCCGGCGGCGACCGTGGCGAGGAGCACGCCGAAGAGCGCGCCGAACGGCGTTCCATTGAGGGGTATGGTCATGCTCGTGCCTCTTGTCCCATTGTGCCAGAAGGCCGACTGGACATTGGCTCAATCTCCGCTAGACTCGCCAACGTGCTCAGGGTTCTGGTGATCGGCCCGGAGAGTCTGTCCGGAGAGCTCGGCCCCACCGTTCTGGGCCGACCCGACATCGAGCGGCGGCACCAGCCCGACCTCGATGCGGCGGTGGACACCGCGGAGGAGTTGCGGCCGCACATGGTCGTGATCGATCTGCCCGTCGAAGAGGCGGTGGACACGGTCCGACGGCTCCGCGACCATAGCTCGACGCGCCACACGGCCATCGTCTGGCTGAACCGTGCCGACGCTCCCGACCTGGAGAGCAAGCTCACGGACGCGGGGGCCAACGTGGCGATCTCGGTCCCGATCGATCCGTTCCTGTGGGACCGCCGTCTCGAAGAGCTGCTCAGCGTGCCCGCGCGCCGGACCCAGCGCATCCAGGTTCACCTCCGGGACTGGTCGAGCTTCATCAGCGGGGAGGACGAGGCCGAGGGGGTCGTCCTGAACATCGGGCCCCGCGGCGTCCTCTTGGAGACCAGGCGCGAGATCGAGCTGGGAGCCAAGATGGGCCTCCGCTTTCGGCTGCCGGAACAGAGCGAGGACACCGCCGCCGTCGGGGAGGTGGTGCGCATCTAGGACGGGGAGGGCGCGGCCTGGCGGGTCGGGGTCGAGTTCCTGATCTACCGGGGGGACGCACGCGCGCGGATTGCCGAGTTCGTCGACGCCGAGCCCGCGCCCGAGCGACCGGGAGCCCGGGCGACGGACCTCCCGCTGAGGGTGCGTTCCTTCGACGAAGGCATGGAATGGGAGGAGGAGCTTCGAGCCAGCGAGCTGCGCAAGGCGCTCATCCTCGATTCCGCCCGCGACTGCATCATCACCGTCGACCATGAGGGGCACATCCTGGAGTTCAACTCGGCGGCACGCCGGGCGTTCGGGTACAGCCGGTCGGAGATCCTCGGCCGGGCGTTGGCCGACACCGTCGTCCCGCCGGCTCTTCGAGACGACCTGCGCCGGTCCCTGCGCGACTTCGTGCTCACCGGAGACAACCCCGACCTCGGGCGCCAGCGAGAAACGACGGCAATGCGGGCGACGGGACGACGTTCCCCGTCGAAGTCGAAGTGGTCCCCGCTTTCGTGAAGGGCCGAGTGCTCCTCACCGCCTACATCCGGGACCTCACGGCAAAGCACCGGGCTCAGCGCCTCGAGGAGGTGCGCCACCGCGTGACGCAGGTGCTGACCGAATCGCTGTCGGTCGCCGAGGCGGGCCCCCCGCTGCTGGCAGCCCTGGCCAGCGGACTCGACTGCGAGGAGGCGCGCCTGTGGCTGGTGGAGGGTGATCCGATTCGCCTGACGCTGGCCGGAAGCGCCATGGGTGCCGGTACCGCTCCCCGGGCCGACAGGCCGGACGAGACCGTGGCCCGACAGGTCGTGGACAGCGGTCAGCCCGTCTGGATCGAGGGCTCCGTCTCACCCCCGGTGGGCTCGGCGCTGGCGGTGCCGGTGCGCGGGAGCGGCCACCTTCTCGGAGTGCTCGAGGCGCAAAGCACATCGCCCCGTCCCCGGGACGAGGACTGGGTCGCGACCGTTTCCGACATCGGGAGCCAGGTGGCGCTCTTCCTGAAGCGGCAGACGGCCGAGGCCGACCTTCAACGACTCGCCCGCTACGACAGCCTGACCGGCCTGCCCAACCGGTCCTTCTTCCTCAACACTCTCGAGCGCACTCTGTCTCGGGCGGCCCGGCGAGAGTCACGCGCTGCCCTCATCTTTCTCGATCTCGATAGCTTCAAGGCCGTCAACGATCGGCTCGGGCATGCCGCCGGTGATGCCGTGCTACAAGGCGTCGCGGACCGGCTCCGGTCCGGCACCCGCACCACCGACCTCGTGGCCCGCATCGGCGGAGACGAGTTCACCGTGCTGGTGCAGGACCTTGCCCGTGCCGACGACGCCGCCCTGGTGGCCCGCGGTCTGCTCGATCGCCTGGTCAAGCCCCTGAATGTCGGAGAGGAGGAGATCTCCCTCAGCGCGAGCGCGGGAGCGGATGGCCCTCCTGGACGGCCTGCGTTCGGCTCTCGAGCGCGACGAGTTCGCTGTCGTGTATCAGCCGATCGTCCGGCGCGACGGCCCCCCTGGGCTCGAGGCGCTGCTCCGCTGGCGACATCCGGAGCTCGGCGTGGTGACCCCTTCCGGCTTCATCGCCCAGGCCGAGCAGAGCGGGCTCATCCTTCCCATCGGGGCTCGCACGCTGAGAGTGGCCACGCGGTTCGCGGCGTCCCTTCCCGGCACCGGCCGCCTCGTCGTCAACCTCTCGGAGCGGCAGTTCATGCAGCCCGACCTCGTTACCGAGGTGGAGAAGGCGCTCAGGGCCAGCCACCTGCCCGCCTCCCGGTTGGAGCTGGACCTGTCGGAGAGCACGGTCATGACCGGGGCCCCGAGGTGAAGGAGCGGCTGCAGCGGCTGCGGGGCCTCGGCATCGAGCTGGCCCTCGACAACTTCGGGACGGGTTTCTTCTCCATTGCGCGGATCCGCGAGCTCGGCTTCCATTGCCTGAAGATTGATCGCTCGCTCGTCGCCGGCCTGCCCGACCACGCGGAGCACGCTGCGCAGGTCGAGGCCATCCTCGTGCTGGCCCGAAGCCTCGGCCTCGACGTGATCGGAGAGGGCGTGGAGACGGAGGCGGAGAGGAGCTTTCTCGAGGACCATGGGTGCACGGGCCTCCAGGGTTTCCTCCTCAGTCCGCCCCTCGAGGCCGAGGACGCCAGAGCGTTCATCGGGGAGCGAGTCGGTAAGGATCAATAGGGCCAGGGAGACACCTTTGGAAGGTGTCCCCCTGGCCCTAGAGGGCGTCCACGATCCGCCGCAGCTCCGCGTCGTGTGACTCGAGAGACTCCACGAGCCGGAGCTGGGTGCGCGCCCGGTCCAGGTTGTGCCCCGGCCGTGTGACGCGGTAGTACGGGTCCCCTTCCAGGTGATCGGTCAGAAAGCGCGCGGCCTGCTCCAGCGTGATCACCAGGGCGCCGGTGGGGAGGAGGCTTCGCTCGAGCCGGGAGAGGCTGGGGCCCGCGGCCTCCGCGAAGCCCTGCGCCAGGGCCTCGAAGACAGGAACCCGCGCGCTGACCCTCGACGGGTCGGGCTCATCCTCCGCGGCATCGCAGACCATCGACCGCACCATGTCGCCGAAGTCGTGGAGTGCCAGGCCGGGCATCACCGTGTCCAGGTCCACCACGCAGAGAGGCTCTCCGGTCTCCGTGTCGAACAGGACGTTGGCGATCTTGGCATCGTTGTGCGTCGGCCTCAGCGTGAGCTCGCCGGCCGCCACACGGTCGTCGAGAGACTGGCCGAGTCGGCGGCGGTCGAGCAGCGCCTCGATCTCCGGGCCAGCGTCCCGGACCCGGCCCGCGGTGTCGGCCGAGACGGCTCGCTCCAACGCGGCCAGCCGCGCCGGGGTGTCGTGGAAGCCGGGTATGGTCTCGTGGAGCGGCGGATCGGGAAGGTCCGCGAGCTGGAGCAGGAAGCGACCAAAGGCCCGCGCCGCCGCCCCCGCCTCTTCCGCGGTCTCCGCGCGCTCCGTGGATCGCGTGCCCTCTACCCAGGGGAGCAGTCGCCACACCTCGCCGTCGGGCTCGCCGTGGTGGGTGGCCCCATCCCGTGTGCGGACGAAGGAGAGCACTCGGCGCTCGGGCTCCGTCAGGGATTCCCGTGCCACGTGGGCAGCCAGGTGACCGGTGAGCCGCACCATGTTCTGCATCACTTGCTCGGGCTTTCGAAAAACGAAGCGATTGATGTGCTGGAGCAGAAACCGCCGTTGCCCGCCTGCGCCATCCCAGACGGCCACCCACGAGTCGTTGATGTGGCCCCCGGGCTGGGACTCGAGCGAGACGAGGCGACCCTCGACCGCAAAGCTGTTGGCGACCCGGGTTGCGGTGGAGCTCCAAGGCCGGGTGCTCACGTCCAGAGATCCCGCGGGTACTCGCCCCGTGCGGTCAGCTCTTCGAGGTGCGAGACGAGGTGTGGGCGGTCCTCGGGGTGGGTCAGCCCCGCCCACGGCCCTCCACCGGGAAGCACGCGAACCCGGGCGGCCGCCGTGTCGATCAGGGGCTGCACGACCTCGGGGATGAACAGCTCGGCCGTCGTGCTCCCGCCGTGCGTGGCCAGGAACCGGGCGAACGACGACTCGAAGGCCTCCAGCACGTCGGCGCCAAACCCCCAGAAGTTGAGCGAGACCGGTGTGTCGCCCGGGACACTGGCGAAGCCCTCGCCGTCGGGGTGCCGGGCGTCGGCGCCGTCGGCGTCGATCCGGAGCACCTCCCTGACTTCGCGGAGGAAGCCGCCCCCGTCGACACGGCACAGCCCCCGGTTCACCGTCCCGGCCGGGCTCAGCGTCGAGCGCAGCTCGAAACCGACGAGGGCGTGCTCCCGCTCCGGACGGGGGCCGGCGAACCAGCCCGACAGGATGCGGTACGAGTCGGCTCCGTAGAAGTCATCGGCATTCAGGACCGCGAATGGCCCGCGGAGGTGGGGCGCAGCAGCCAGCAAGGCGTGGCCCGTGCCCCAGGGCTTGCTGCGTCCAGGAGGTGGCCGGTAGCCTTCGGGAAGCGCCGCGTCCTGAACGGCGTAGTCCACCCGAACGTGACGCGCGATCCGGTCCCCGGCGGCGCTCCGCACCGCCGACTCGTTCTCGGAGCGCACCACGAGCACCACGTGATCCCAGCCCACGCGCCGGGCGTCGAACGCCGCGTAGTCGATCAACGTGGCGCCGCCCGGGCCCACGGGGTCGATCTGCTTCGGGCCGCCGTAGCGGCTCCCCAGGCCGGCGGCGAGGAGGACGAGCGTCGGCGTCGGCGTCATCGGGGGTGAATTCTAACCCGCCTTGTTCGCCAGGCCTTCTGCTGCGACGAGTGGGCTAGGCTTCGAGGGTTGCGGTGCCGCCGTGGGCCAGGGGCACGACCCAGGTTCCTTCGGTCTCGCGCACGGCCCCGGTTGGCACCATCACGACGTCCCAGCTGCCGCAGCGCGGGCAGGCCACGGCGAGGGAGATCTGCACGTCGTAGTAGGACCGATGGCAGACGACCACAAAAGGCTTTCGGCAGGCCGGGTTGTGGCAGCGGTGGCGGTCCTGGGCCGCTTCGTTCATCTTGCTTCACTGTGAAAGCAAGGTGCGTACCGCCTTCGACCCCGGCGTGGGAACCACCCCACGGCAAGACGGGTAACTCATTCATGAGAAGTTGGTTGAGGAGAAACCGAATTTCGTGTTCGGAATGCCTCACGCCAGGGCTCGAACGCCGGCCGTCATGATTCCGGACGGGGCGGAGCGCGCCGGCTGGCCTTTTGGCTGCCGCCCGAGGCCGGTGCTGGAGGGCTCTCCTCGCGTTTCTCCGGGGTTACTTGCCGCCTGCGAAGGACGGCAGCGCCAAGCTTCTCATCGTGTGGAGTCCCGGAGAGGCCTCGAGGACTCTGGGAATCGTGTTGACGGTGATGGACGTGGTGGTCACGTCGCCGTGGTAGCCGCCTAGCGCCTTGACGAAGAGCGGAGGCGATCCCTCGATCTGCACCGAGTCGTAGCTTTCGGCGGCGCCCAGGTAGGCTTCCATGTGGAGGGTGATGACCGGCTTTCCATCGCTGTAGCCCACCCCGTCCTGGACGATGCCGCAAACGTGGCCGGCGTCCACCCTCAGAAACCGGCTCTTCACCACCACCGCCGCGATCATCGGGTGGATCTCGTCGGTGACTCGCCCGATCTTCCAGCCCATCGCGTCACCAATCATGGCCACGGACTCGGCGAGCCCCACGTGCCGAACCGTTCCGGCCTTCACCCGCTCGGCGAACTCATCGACCGTGAGCCCCGCGCCGATCTTCCGCTGGAACGGAAGCCTGCGGATGCGCGCATCCTGGACGCGCTCGACCCGGATCGCATCGACCCGCTCGCACACCGCGGTGAGGGCGATCGGCAGGGCATCCATCGCGAAGCCGGGATTCACACCGGTGCCCACCACCGCCACTTTCGCCTTCCGTGCAGCGGCGTCGATCTTGCGAGCCAGGGCGCGGTTCGAGAAGTAGGGGTACGAGAGCTCCTCGGTGGTGGAGACGATGGGCACCTTTCGCTTGACGATCGTTTCCATGAGCGGCCAGACCTTCTTGAGCGACGAGCTGGTGCACACGACGGCCACGTCGGGCCTGGCCTTGCGGATGGCGGCCATCGGGTCTTCACTCACCGTGACCCGCGTCCTCTTGCCCAGGTCCACCACGTCCGCGAGGTCCCTGCCCACCTTGGCGGGGTCGACGTCCACTGCGGCGACGAGCTTGAAGTTCCGCCGTGCGTTCAGCTGGCGGGCGACCCCTGCCCCGATTGGGCCGAGGCCTACGAGCATGACTCGAGTCGGCATGATGACTGGCTCCTTGCGCTACTGAATGTGCTCGATCAGGATGACCTCGTTGCCCCGCTTGCTGTGGATCATCTCGTCGACGATCTTCCGGGCGAGCAGGAGGCCGAAGCCGCCGGGCCGCAGGCCGAGCTCGGCGCGCCGCTCGGCGTGGGCGAGAAGATCCCCTTCCTCGTCCGTCGGGGCGGCGTGGGGGAGCCGGACCGGATCGAAGCCCGGGCCGGGATCCTTGACGTAGTACACGATAGTGCGCTGCGTTCGCACCGCCGAGACCTCGACGACCTGCTCCGGGTCGAACTCTCCGCCGTGCTCCATCGCGTTGACGAGAATCTCCCGAAAGGCCGCCATCACCTCGTCGCGGCCGGGCTCCGGGATGTCCTTTCCCAGTTCCGAGAGGAAGCGCACGAGCCGTTCCACGGTGAGCAGGCCGCAGTTGACTCGGACCGAGATCCAGTTGGGCTTCGCCGAGACCACCTCGATGCCCTCGTGCCACTCTCTCGCCGCCACCGCCCGCCTGGCCATGTCCGTGATCTCCACCAGATCGAAGGGTGCGGAGAAGAGGGCGAAGACACGAGAGCGAAGCGCGGCGATCACCTCTTCCGCCACCACACCTTCGGTCAGAACGATGGGTCGCACGCCGGGGCGCGCGAGTCGTGCCTCCTCCAAGAAGACGAGGTCGGCCTGAACGGGCGTCTTCGGGTTGGAGAAGACGACGTCGTATCCACGGATGCGAATCCGGCGCAGGGCGTCGGCGTCGTTCGGGGCGATCTCGACCAGGCTCCCCTCCAGGAGCGGTGAGGAGCGGAGAGCCTCCGCCAGGCCCTGGGGCGGGTCGATGAGAAGCAGACGGGTCATTGCGGGTTTCTCGGCTCGCGGGCGAGCCTTGACCATTGTAATGCGACCTCGAAGTCGATCAGAATCCCGTGGTGGAGGGGCCCATGAAGAGGCGTGCTTTCGTAACCGGAGCGGCTGGGACAGGCGCGGCGCTGTCCCTCTTCCCTGCTGGCCTCGCCGGCCTCGAGCGGGAGATGCCGCCGGGCGGTCTCGAGCGGCGGACCCTGGGGCGGACCGGTGAATCGCTGTCGGTCGTCGGTCTCGGCGGGGTCGTGGTCGACGGCGTGACTCCCGAGGAAGCCGCCCGCTCGGTGGCGTTCGCCATCGACGCCGGGATCAACTACTTCGACGTGGCTCCCACGTACGGCAACGCGGAGGACATGCTCGGCCCGGCTCTCGAGCCCTACCGCGAGGACGTCTTCCTCGCTTGCAAGACCCAGGAGCGGACACGGGACGGCGCCCTCGCCGAGTTGGACCGTTCCCTCTCGAAGATGCGGACCGACCGCTTCGATCTCTACCAGCATCATGCCGTGACGAAGATTGCGGACGTGGAGACGATCCTGGGTCCCGGCGGTGCGATGGAGGGCTTCGAGGCGGCCAGGAAGGCCGGAAAGGTCCGCTTCGTGGGCTTCTCGGCGCATTCGGTGGAGGCGTCGCTGGCCCTCATGGACGGCTACGATTTCGACTCCATCCTGTTTCCAGTCAACTTCGCCACGTGGACGGCCGGCGACTTCGGCCCGCAAGTCCTCGCCAAAGCGAAGGCGAAGGGCATGGGCATCCTGTGCCTGAAGGCGCTCGCAAAGGGCCCCTGGCCGGAGGGCGCCCGAAAGACATACGAGAAGTGCTGGTACGAGCCGCTCGACCAGCCCGCGGAGGCCGCCCTGGCGTTGCGCTTCACCCTCTCCCACGCCGTGACGGCGGCCATTCCGCCGGGAGACCCGGGTCTGTTCAGGATGGCGGTGAAGCTCGCGAAGGGCTTCACGCCGGTGACGCCCGAAGAGGAGGCCGCGCTGAAGGCGAAGGCCGCGGCGGGGACGCCGCTGTTCCGCTACCCGAGCCTGGCGGCCTGAGCTCGATTACCCGGCGACCCGGTTCCGGCCCGCCCGTTTCGCCTCGTACAGCTTGTCGTCGGCCCGCTTGAGGAACGCATCGGAATCGATCTCCTCGCCTTCCGGCGTGGCCACGCCGATGGAGATCGTCACCTCGACGACGTGATCCTCGCAATGGAAGGGCTCGTCTGCCACGAGCGCCCTGTACTCCTCGGCCAGGATCAACGCGGCCCGTTGATCGGTCTCCGGCACCACCACGACGAACTCCTCCCCCCCATAGCGGGCCAGGAGCTCCTCCGTGCGAACCCGTGCGCTCAGGCGGCGCGACACGCCTTTCAGGACCTCGTCTCCGGTCAGGTGCCCGTGGGTGTCGTTGATCCGCTTGAAATGATCGATGTCGAAGAGGAGCAACGAGAGCGGCCGCCCATGCCGCACGCTGCGGGCGATCTCCCGCTCGACGAAGTCGGTGAGGCAGCGGCGGTTGTTCGCTCCCGTCAGCGTGTCGATGATGGTCATCCGGTAGGTCTCTTCGTGGTACGACGCCTCGACGCCGGGACCCGAGAGGAACTTGAAGATCGACGAGCCGACACGTAGGATGTCGCCGTTCGTCAGCCGGCTGCGTTTGACAGGGAGATCGTTGATGTAGGTCCCGTTCGTCGAGCCCAGGTCCTCCACTGACCACTGCCGCTCGACGCTGAAAACCCGCGCGTGGCGGCGCGAGACGGAGTCGAGATCGATCTGGATGTCGGCGCGGCTGCGGCCCAGGACGATCTTGCTCTTGTCCAGGGGAAAGCGTTTGCCCATCTCGGGACCGGGCGGGTAGAGGAGAACGAGACAGGACTGTCCCAAGAGCTTGACGGTCGAGATTTCACTCGCGCCGAGCGGTGTGATCTTTCTCGTCCGCTCTTTCATGATCTGGCGTTCCCTGCAGGGCCAATCCCTCGCGCCCGATCCACCCCGCCTCCAGGGATCTGACCCTCTCTGGTTGGGTCCCGGATGGCAGGACTGGTGGAGCCGCGTCTTTACTCGGCCACGACTCGAAAGCCCCTGTAGGCCGGGTCGGCGGATGGGGAGGAGCCCGTCGCCCCGGCTGGGAGATCGACGCTGCCCCCGGCCAGGAGGCCCGTGCCGTCAGGGCCCGACGTCCACTCGGCGACGTTGCCGCCCAGATCGAAGATCCTGTCGCCCTCGCCCTGCCCGCCGAAGCGTCCCACCTCGCTCAGCAGCGGGGCGTCTCCGCCCAGGGCGGCGGCGGCCTCGCGCAGCCGGGTCCCATCCTCGGGGTTCGGGGCGTAGCCGGCCCAGCGGTCGAGGGTGTTCTCGTCCCGTCGCGCGTTGCTCGCGGGCACTTCGTAGAGGAGCGCCGCCTCGGCGGCATTCGGCAACCGCCAGACCGTGGAGGTCTTCGTGGAGAGCCATGCCGCGTAGGCCCGTGCCTGCTCGAAGGTGATTCCGCTCGCCGGGTGGTTGCCTGTCCCTGCCGGCACCGGATACTTGTTCTCGAACGCCGCGAACTGGGCGCGGGTCACCTCGAAGCGGCCCACCCGGAGACCGGAGTACTCCACCGCTTCGGGGACGAGCGGACTGCTCTTCTTCGCCCTTCGGCCGTAGAGCCCCCCGGATCGGGAAAAGCCCGCACGCTCCAGGGCATCCCCGAGCGGGGAGCCCGCCTTCACCACGGATGGGGACGGAGCGATCCCGAAGAGGTGCTGGTCGAGCCAGGCCAGGTCCTCTTCCATCTTGCGCTTCTGGTGGACATATTTCCGCAGACCGTGTGGCTCCCCGGGGAACACGACGAAGCGCACCGGCGTCTCGCCCGTCTGCTGCATGACCCGGAAGTGAGACCAGCTCTGGCTCGGGGGCACGTTGCGATCCTCGGTGCCGGTGTAGAGGATCGTCGGCGTCGTCACGTCCTTCAGTCGGAAGTAGGGCGACTTCCGGACGTAGAGATCCGGGTCGTCGTAGGGGGCCGCGCCGAAGTAGTAGTTGTCGAAGGCCGCTCCGGAGTCGACGTTGGCCCAGTCGCTGATCCACTCCACGTCTCCGGCACCGACCGAGGCTGCCTTGAACCGTTGCGAGCGGGTGATGAGCTCAGTCGTGAGGATGGCCTCGTTCGACCAGCCCATGCTCGCCAGCCGTCTCCCGTCGGCGAGCCCGAGCTGGATCACGTGGTCGATCCCGGCTTCGAGATCCACATATTCGAGATCGTAGTAGTTGCCGCAGCAGATCGACTCCACCCACTCCAACCCGTAGTTGGCGCTGCCGTGGTAGTTGACCTCGAGGACGAAGGCCCCCCTCTGGGCGAGGAGGAGCTTCGGTTCCTTGTAGCTCTGGTCCCACCGGTCCATGTCGACGTTGGAGGGGCCGCCGTGGATGGAGAGAACGAGCGGGTACTTCTTGCCCCGCTCGTATTCGAACGGGTAGTAGAGGATGCCCTCGACCTCCTCGTCCCGCGCTCCCTTCCAGCGTTCGACGCGGGCGGGGTGCACGCGTTTATCCTCGAATCCCGGGTTGAGCCTGGTGAGCCTCGTCACTCCCTCGATCGTTCCTCCGCTCAGGACCGCCTGGTACCACTGCATCGGCCGGCTGGCGGTCGAATGCTCGTAGACGAGGGTCCGACCGTCCTGCCCCAGGGCCCAGTCGTGGAGGTTCTCCGTGTGCTCACCGGTGAGATCCTGCTTTGTCCAACCGGAGCCCGAGCGCGTGTAGCGCGCCGGACGGTAGCGAACCCCGTCCGCGAGCAGAGCCAGGAAACCGTCGAGGGTGGGCAGAACGTGTGCGTTGCCGAGCCCCCTCGGCCAGTGCAGGTCCACTGGGGCCGGTGCTCCGGTCTTCACGTCCACGTATTGGAGGAGCTGGATCGCCGCGGTGAAATAGCGCGCGTCCGAAGAGTACGCCTGGACGACGTAGAAACCCCTGGAGTCCGGTGCCCACTCCACACGCTTGATCAGAACCCTCTGTCCCTCGAGCAGCGTCCTCGTCGTGCCCGCCGCGAGGTCGTGCAGCTTCAGGACGGGGGGGGTCTTGTGGTCGAAGCGGAAGCTCAGCGACTGACCGTGCAGCGCCACCGCCCAACGGCCGTCGGGGGACACCCTGGCCCACGCGATCCAGTCGTCGTTCTCGGTGAGGCGCGTCGTGCGTCCGTCCGGAACCCTCACCGCGAAGAGCCGGACGGGGGACGTCTCATCGGCGACTTCGACGAGCTGTGAGGTGTCGCCGCTCTCCGAGGCCTGCTGCTCGCGGAGGCTTCTCCTCTCGGCAACTGCCACCACGATCGTCTTGTCGTCCTTCCAGGAGAAGCTCCGGATCTTCCGGTCCAGCCTGGTCAGGAGCCAGGGCTCCCCGCCCCGGGCATCGATCAGCCAGAGCTGTGTGGGCGCGCGAGTCTCGTCGTCGTCCGCGTCGCTCCCTGCCGGTGCCTGGCGAGTGCTGAGAAAGGCGATGGTGGACCCCTCTGGCGACCACCGGGGGCCGGTGCTCCGGTTCCGGCCCCGGGTGAGCACCACCTCGTCGCGGTGCCCGCCGATCCGGCTCAGCATGAGATTCGAGACGCTCTCGCCCTTCTCCCTGTCCATCACGGTCTTCACCCAGACGGCGTGGCGTCCGTCGGGAGAGACCTGGAAATCGCCGGCCTTCTCGGCGAGCAGGATGTCGTCGATGGTCCAGGCGTCCCCAGGAACTTCCGCCGCCACCGGCGTGAGCGTCGTCCCGAGCAGGGTGAGAGCTGCCCCCAGAGCAAATGCGGGCACGAACTCCGTGAAACGTGAAGGGAAGCAGCGCATGATCACCTCGCACAAGCGGCGGAGTATACCTCCCCTTCCCATCGAAGTGCCCGGGCCTGGGCGCAGGCGAGGGGAGGAATGAGGAATGAGTGTGCCCACTTCGGCGTTCTTGTCGGAGAGACCCCTCAGTCTGGCGGTTCGGCCAACTGAGGCAGCGGGGATCTCGGGAAGGCGTGCGATGAGGACTCGGGCGGCCTGGGTGTTCGCAGGCGCGGTCGCGGTGATGGCGGGCTGCGATG
The DNA here is from genome assembly GCA_963578825.1 of Vicinamibacteria bacterium. Lineage (GTDB taxonomy): Bacteria > Acidobacteriota > Vicinamibacteria > Fen-336 > Fen-336 > JAJDNS01. Next base: position 27,504 of record CAUZDW010000024.1, on the reverse strand, counting down.
GGAGCTCAACAGCCACACAACCCACGCCGGTCCCCACGCCGGAGCCTGCGCCCACTCCCTCCATCGGGACCGCCCGCTACCGCGTGACCTTCGAGGCGACCTGGAGCGCGGCGACCCACCCGGCGGACTTTCCGGGCAATGCCCACTTCTCGCCGCTCATCGGGGCGACGCACTCGGCCCGGGTGGTCTTCTGGGAGCCCCGGGGCACGGCCTCACCCGGGATCGAGGCCATGGCCGAGCAGGGGAGCACGTCGCCCCTCGACGCCGAGATCCAGGCCGCGATCGCCGGGGGGACCGCCGAGGGTCTCATCCAGGGCGGGGGCATCTCGCGCTCCACTGGCACTGCCAGCGTCGAGTTCGCGATCGGTCCGGAGCACCCGCTCGTCACGCTGGTCTCCATGATCGCGCCGAGCCCCGACTGGTTCGTCGGTGTCCACGGGATGAGTCTTCTCGAACGTGGCGATTGGGTGGCGGAGAAGACCGTGAGCCTCGAGCCCTACGACGCCGGCACCGACGGCGGCCGCACCTACCGCCCGATGCGGACACGAGGCCACGTGAGCCGATCCGGACCATCCAGGACCCACCCCTGTCCTCCGGAAGCGTGGCTCCCGTCGGGACGTTCACGTTCGTGCGTCTGTCGAGCTGACGAGCCCTTCGGCAGGCGCCGGAGGCTTCTTGGACGGCGGACGCAGAGAGCCCCGCTCGTACCATCGGGCCAGCCAGTGGGGTGAGGCGCCCAGGTGGTAGGCGGTGACGAGGGCGGCGTTGATGAGCTGCTGGCGGGCGATCCCCACCCGGAGGAAGCGTCGAGCGGAGCTCGTGACAGGTCTCTGGATCTTGACGCATCTCCCGAGCTGCCGCACCCGCGACTGGAAGTCGACGTCCTCGAAGAGGGGCAGGGGAGCAAAGCCTCCCAGACGCTCGAAGATCTCCCGGCGGAAGAAGAACCCCTGGTCGCCGTACGTCGACCAGCTCCGGTTGAGCCGGCTTGCCAGGGACGACAGCCGCAGGAGCGGATTGGGGGAGTCGAACCCGAGGAGGAAGCTCCCGCCAACGACTCCCGGGTCCGCCAGGGCCGACGTCACCAGAGACCCTGCGTTCGTCGGTAGGCGCGTGTCGGCGTGCAGGAACAGGAACACGTCACCCGTGGCGGCCGCGGCGCCGGCGTTCAGCTGGGCTCCACGCCCACGGGGCGCCACGAGGGCGAGGACGCCGGCGAGGGAGCGTGCCGTGGCCAGCGTTCCGTCCCGAGAGCCGCCGTCTGCCACGACGATCTCGCACTGCGCGATGGCAGCACGGACGGACGCGACGCACCTCGTCAGCGTGTCTCGTTCGTCGAGTGTCGGAATGATCACGGACAGCCGCACGGGTCCCTCCGTATCAACGTCTCGCCGAGACCCTGGATTCCAGCCCCCCCGGGAAGGCCCTTGGCCCCGCTCATCGATCCGATCGTCTCCCGGTCGGCCGAAAGACGATGAAGGTCAGGTCGTCCGGCTTCGAGGGGTCGCCTTCGCCTCCGCCCCCCATCCGCGCCAGGGCGCCATCGGCGAGATCGCGAACGACTCGCTCCAGCGGGCCCTTCCGGACGATCGCCACGATCTCCTTCATGAGGAGGTTGTCGAAAAGGCCGTCGCTGGCGAGCAGCACCGTGTCCCTGGCCGCGAGCCTGACCGGAGGCCCGACGTCGATGTGCATCTCGCTGCTGCCGATGGCGTTGCTGATGACGTGGCGCTCCTCGTGGTGCATGGCATCGTCCTCGTTCAGGAGGCCGGACTCGACACCGTAGCCGACGGGCGAATGGGGGATCGTCTGCAGCTTCAGCTTCCCTCGCTGGCCGGTCACGATCACCTGGGAGTCTCCCACGTGGTACGCACGCACGCTCTTGCCTCCGACTTCCGCGACGGTGAGCGTGGTCGCCGCTCCGATGCCCAGGGCGAGCACCTGCTCGTTGGCCGTCTCGAACCCATTCAGGATGCCCCAGCGGGCGTCGTGACCCTCTCGGGTGGCGTTTCGGACGGCCTCGACGAGACACTTGACGGCGAGGGCCGAGGCCTGCTGACCGCCGGGTGCCCCGCCGAGGCCGTCGGCGACCGCGAGCACGCCGCAGTCTTCTCCCATGGCGATGACGGTGGCGGAGTCCTCGTTGGGCGTCTCGCGCACGGGGCTCTTCGACGAGTGCAGGCCGGCCTTCCCTCCCGCCAGGGAAAAAGCAGCCTCGAGCCGCTCCTCGGCGGAGAACCGCCGCGCTTCTCCCGTTCTGAGAGCGGTGCTCACTCCCACTGCATGCTCTCCAGGTGGGCCTTGAGGTGCATTGCGGTGGGGAAGCGCTTGAGGATCAGCGCGCGCTTGTTTCCGCGGACGATGGCCTTGATCTCGCTCGACTGCTTCCAATAGAAACGGTGGCCGCCCAGGGCGTCGTAGAAGATTCGGATCACGTCGCAGATGTCGTCCTGCAACCCCTCGCGCTTTGGCGCCTCCCACTGGATCAGGTCCAGGATCTTGAGATGGAACGCGAGGCCGTACCGTTCGACGATGACGTTGTCGGGATGGAGGTCCCCGTGGTACTCGCGCCTCCGATGGATGTCGGCGATGCCGGTCGCGAGGGCGTAGAGAAGATGAAGTGCCTGGTAGGGATGCAGCCGTCGGCCACGCTGGCGTGCGAGGAACTCGCTGAGCAGCTCTCCCTCGACGTACTCGGAGACGAGGACCGTGATGGGGTTGCGGCGGATCACCACCGTCTCCTCGGTGTGGTAGCGGATGACCATGGGGCAGTCGCGAAGCTTGTGAAGCTTGCGCGCGTAGGCCCTCGCGGTCCTGTTCCGGACGTTGCGATGGGGAAAGAACAGCTTGGCCGCGCGCTCGATTCCGGTGCTCTTCTCCCGGATCCGGTAGACCTCGCCCTCCCACCCCGCCCCGAGCCTCGAGAGGATCTCGTACTTGCGGGCGAGAGGTCGTCCAGGCTTGAGGTCGAAGGACTTGATGTGCCTCACGCTGCCATTCTAATGGCGACGGAGCCGACCGACGAGGGATCGTCGTCTCGCTCAGGTCAGGACGGGGAAGTGGTCTCCCTCGATGACCTCGCCTTCGGGGATGATCGGCACCCCGCTCAGGAGTGGCTCCTGTCCCTCGGCGGAGCGTGTGTCCGGCCGCATGAAGTTGAGGACGGCCCCGCGGCGGGGACGGGTGCTGCGATTGGCGTAGGACCCGTGCACCGTGTGGGGGTGGTGGAATGTGCACTCTCCGGCCTGCACGACCATGGGGACGGGATCGAAGGCCGCCGCCTGCTCCGGAGTCAGGGACTCCCTCACGGCGTCCATGTCCTTCGTGAGGGAGATCCTCGGAAGGAGGCCGAAGCGGTGGCTCCCCGGCACGTACTGCAGGCACCCGTTCTCCTCGGTCGAGTCGTCGAGGGCTATCCAGCACGTCACGTGCCCGACCGGAACCGAACGAGTCCAGTACGAGTAGTCCTGGTGCCAGGTGACGACGCCCGGGTGCCGCGCGGGCTTGTAGAAGACCTGGTCGTGCCAGAAGCGCAGCCGTTCGACGCCCAGGAGCTGCGCGGCCTTCGTCGTGACTGCCGGATGCCAGAGCAGATCGTGAAATGCGTCGTCGATCAGCCATGCCCCGAGAAAGTGGAAGAGGTTCTTCTCGGGCTCCCGACGATAGTCCTCGTCGATCTCGTAGAGCTCGGCCGTGCGGGTGTTCTCTCCCGTGCGGATGGCCTCGAGGCCCTCTCGGAGCGTCTCGATCTGGCCCTCGTCCAGGACCCGTCCGCCCTTGACGTACCCCTGCTCGTGGAAGAAGCGAACCTGTTCCTCGGAGAGCGTCCAGGCGGAGAGGTCCGCCATCGGTCGCGGAAAGAGGTTCGTCACCGGACCGTGTGTCTTCTCGAGTCGCTCAGCCGTGGCGCTCATCGGGGCTCCAACACGACCCTCAGAGCTCACCCCGTTTCATCTCCTCGAGGAGATAGTCCGTGGAGCGGACGGTCAGGGCCATGATGGTGAGCGTCGGGTTCTGGCAGGCCCCGGACGTGAACCCGGCGGCGTCCATCACGAACAGGTTCTCGACGTCCCAGGCCTGCTGGTACTGGCTGAGGACGGACGTCTTCGGATCCCTACCCATGCGGGCCACGCCCATCTCGTGGATCCCGAAGCCCGGGGTGCGATTCATGAAGGCGAACGGTTGGATGTTTCTCGCCCCCGCTGCCGCCATCATCTCCGCTGCGGAGTCGGCCATGTCCGGGATCATCTTCTTCTCGTTCTCACCCCACGCCATGTGGATCTTGAGGACCGGGATCCCGAACGTGTCGACGACGTTGGGGTCGAGCTCGACAAAGTTCTCATGGTAGGGGAGGCACTCTCCAAAGCCCACGAGGCGCATGCTGGTCCGGGGGTCGGTGATCTTCTTCTTCAGCTCCTCGCCGTAGCCAGGGGCTCTCAAGTTGAACGACGAGCCACCCTCGCCCTGGAAGCCGTACCCTCGGAGGAAGCGCGGGTCCTTCTGGTCCCGGGTGTTCCGGAAACGGATGACGTAGACCCCGCTGGGGCGCTCGGGACCCCCGGCCACCACCGGCTCCACCGCCTCCGGGAACTCGGCGAAGGCACCGCCGGCGACCCAGAGGTGGTCCATCAGATAGTGTCCGAGAACACCGCTCGAGTTGGCGAGACCAGCGGGGTCCTGGTTCGAGCCCGAGTTGAACAGGATCCGCGCCGACTCGAGGGCCTGGGCGGAGAGCACCACGACGCGTCCGTAGACCTCCTTCGCCTCGCGGGTCACCCGGTCGATGTAGAGGACGCCCCGGGCTCGGTGCCGGTCCTCGTCCATCAGCACCTTGTAGACCATTGCGTTGGGGATGAGCGTGCAGCGCCCGGTCTCGAGGGCGTCGGCTACCGTGGTGAACGCGGAGTTGAAGTACGACTTCGTGATACAGCCGCGCTCGCAGGGGCCACAGTAGTGGCACGCCGCACGGCCGTTGAGCGGTCGCGTGAGGTTCGCCGTGCGTCCCAGGGTCACGGTCCGCCCGAGCTTGTCCTTCACCCGGTTTCGGAGGAGCGTCTCCGCGCAGGTGAAGCCCATCGGCGGCTGGAACCGGCCGTCCGGGAGCTCGTATACCCCTTCGGATATGCCGATGATGCCCACGTAGTCCTCGACGAGGTCGTAGTAGGGGGCGACGTCGGCGTAGGAGAGGGGCCAGTCCTCGCCGAAGCCGTCGTAGGAGGCGGACTTGAAATCGAGGTCCGAGAAGCGGTAGCTGTGGCGTCCCCACACGTTTGTGCGCCCACCCACCACCTGCATCCGCCCCTGCCAGGAGAAGGGCTTGTCCTTCGGGGTCGTGTAGGGCTCCTCGAGGTCGTTGCGGAACCAGTCGTAGTTCCATTCCATGCACGCGTAGCAGTCCTTACTGCCGGGGGCGCGTGCGGCGGATGAGCTCGGGCGCCATGTTCCGGTACTTCAAGTCGAACGCGGGAGTGTGCTCGGAGTAGTCCTCCGCGGTCAGGACGCGCCCGGCATCCAAGAGCCCGACGCTCACACCGGCCTCGGCCAGACGTTTGGCCGCCCAACCTCCGGACGCGCCGGATCCCACGACCAACACGTCGAACGTCCGCCCAGCCTGGCTCCTCATGTGTCGACCTCCCGAGGCCCCGGCGAGCGCACGCCACGGGGCTCAGCGTGGGCGGACACTAGCAGCCCGCCACGGGGAGGGTCAATGCTTGCCGGTGCGCTGAGGTGCGTGGTAGGCTCGCGAACCCAGGAAGCGAGGATCAGAAAAGATGGCGAAGATGCGTGATCTTCGGGTCGTGAGCCCCGAGGCGGCTCCCGGAATGGGTCGCCGGAACGTCCTCCGGGGCCTGCTCACCGGCGCAGGGGCGGGTTTGGCTCTCCCGGGACTCGCGGAGACGCACCCCTTCGCCGAGCACGCCCATCACGCGAGCCGCATGGCGGCGGCCCAGACGAAGGCGCTGGACTCGCCCGGCACTCCGGACTTCCTCGACACCTACCAGTTCGCGATGTTCGAGACGCTCTCCGAGCGCATCGTTCCAGGAGCGGGCGTCGCCGGCTGCGCCCGGTTCGTGGACACTCTTCTGGCGGTGGGGGAGCGCGACGATCGTCAGCGGTTTCTCTCCGCCCTCGGCGCGATCGACGCCCTGGCCCGAGAGCGCTTCTCGTCGCCCTGGCCCGAGCTGTCGGACGGCCAGCGTGACGAGCTCCTGGAAGAGGTTTCCACAGCAGAGCCCGGCCGAGAGGAAAAATACTGGACACCGGGGACCCCCGTGGCCGAGCATCTCGCCAGCCGCGGGGCCGAGGCCCCCGTCACGATCCGCGACCAGTTCGATTTCCTGAAGGACTGGGTCGTGGGCTCGTACTACTCCTCCGAAGTCGGGCAGCGTGAGCTGGGCTACGAAGGCCCGGCCTTCGCCGAGGAATTTCCCGGCTGCCAGCACCCCGACGGCCACCGGTGAGCCGACGTCGCCTTTCGAGACCCGCTGGGCGGGTCGGGCTCCTGCTCGCTGCGGCGTTTGGGCTGGCCTCAGCAGGGTGGGCCGGGGATCTCGCCGACCTGGGCCCGGTACCGCAGGGCGGACTTCGCGTGATCCTCATTCCGGCACGCCCAGGCGTTGTCCAACCTCTCGCCTCGGCCCGACCTGTCGCCGGAGGAGCTGGATCACCTGACTCCCCTGGGGCGCGAGCAGGCCGACGCCGTGGGACGAGCGCTGGCGCCACTCGAGGTCGACGAGCTCCTGAGCTCGCCCGCACAGCGAGCCGTTGAAACAACCGAGATCGTAGGCGCGGCGCTGGGGTTCGAGGGGCGAGTCGAGAAGGGCGTTCGCCCTCTCGAGCTCGGCCGGGCCCGAGACGGTTCGCCGCTGTCGTGGCAGACCCGCCGGGCCGCCTGGGAGGCTGGTCGGGATCCCCGTCCCCCGGCGGGCGAGTCCCTCGTCGATCTGGGTGAAAGAGTGCGCGACGTCGTCCAGGTGGCTCGAGGCGTTCACACCGGCGGGATCGTGGTCCTCGTAGCCCACTCCGAGGTGATCGGGGCCTTCATCGGCCTCGTCCAGGAGGCGCCGCCTCCCGAGCGCCTGGACGTCCACGTGGCCAACGGATCCCTGAGCGTGGTGGATGCCGACGCCTCGGGCGGACTGACGGTGAGGTTCCTGGACCACCGTCCCGATTAGTCCGGCAGCGCGAAGGCCACGTAGGTGTCGCCGGACTTCGTGCCCATCTTGCCGCCTCCGGCCGCGATGACCACGTACTGCTTCCCGTCGACCTCGTACGTGGCCGGTGTCGCATAGCCTCCCGCCGGCAGGTCGGTCTCCCACAACACCCGCCCGTCGCGCTTGTCGAAGGCGCGGAACTTCTCGTCCCTGGTCGCCCCGATGAAGATGAGCCCTCCCGCCGTGACGATGGGCCCGCCGTAGTTCTCGGTTCCCGTCCGGGGAATCCCTCGCTTCGTCAGCTCGGGCACCTCCCCGAGGGGCACCGTCCACCGGATCGCACCCTCATCCAGGTCGATGGCGTTGAGGGTTCCCCAGGGCGGCTTCACCGCCGGGTACCCCTCGGAGTCCAGGAAGCGGTTGTACCCGGTGTGTGCGTACGGCGAGCGCGGCCCCGTCGTCTCGCCGGCGGCCCCACCAGCCTCGGGCTCGCTGAAGGTGTGAGCCACGACGGCGTCCCTCTCCCTGTCCGAGAGAAAGGCGAAGGCCGGCATGACGCCCTTGCCCTCCCGAAGCAGGATGACGAACTCCTCGCGCTCCAGCCGTCCCCTCACGTCGTCGATCCGGGGGAACTGCCCCTGCGGGTCGCCCTTCATGTCGAGGCCGTGGCAGACCGTGCAGTGCTGGGCGTAGACACGAGCGCCACGCGCCCCTCCCTCGCCGATGGGCGGGATCTCGATCATCTCGAGGATCCAGGCCATCTCGTTCCCATTGACGTAGAGGAGACGAGTCTCCGCGTCGTAGGCCGAGCCGCCCCACTCCGCACCCCCGTCGAAACCGGGGAAGATGATCGTTCCCTGCTCGCTCGGTGGCACGAACTGGCCGCCGCTTCGGACCTCTCGCAGGCGCTCGAGAGCCGCCGCCCGAGCCTCCGGTGAGATGTCCGTCAGGCCGTCCTCGCTCAGGCGCTGCCGAGCAAACGGCGGCGGCTTCGTGGGGATGGGCTGGGTCGGCCACGCCTTCTCACCGTCGAGATCGGACGGAGGAAAGGGGCGCTCCTCGATGGGGAAGAGGGGCTCGCCGGTCTCACGATCGAACACGAACACGTGCCCCGACTTGGTGGCCTGGGCCAGGGCGTCCACCTCCCGCCCGTCACGTTTCACAGTGACGAGCACGGGGGCCTGGGGCAGGTCGCGATCCCACAGATCGTGGTGGACGACCTGGAAGTGCCAGACGCGCTCTCCCGTGGCGGCTTTCAGTGCGAGGATGCTGTTCCCGAACAGGTTGGCGCCATGTCGGTCTCCACCCCAGAAGTCGAAGGCGGGGGAGCCGGTGGGGACGAACACGAGCCCGCGCTCGTGATCCACGCTCACCCCGCCCCAGGAGTTCGCCCCGCCCGTCACCTGCCACGCGTTCTCTGGCCACGTGTCGTAGCCGAGCTCGCCGGGCCCCGGGATCGTGCGAAACGTCCACCGGATCGCTCCTGTCCGCACGTCGTAGGCACGGATGTGCCCCGGGGCCGAGGGCCCCGGGCCCTCGTGCACACGCGTGCCGAGGATCAGCAGGTCCCCATAGATCGAGCCCGGTGTCGATGCGGCCACGAACAGGCTGCTTGCGTCCCGCCCGAGGCCTTCCCTCAGATCCACGATCCCCTGCTGCCCGAAGTCGGCGGCGAGTTGTCCCGTCCGGGCGTCGAGGGCCAGGAGTCGCTGCCCGACCGTCACCAGGATTCGGCGCTCGTCGCCGCTCGCCCAGTAGGTGACTCCACGGTTCACCCCGACCCCGCCCGCCTCGCTTCCGGACGCGTAGGGGTTGAAGCGCCAGAGCTCGCGCCCGGTGGCCGCGTCGAGGGCGAATGTCTCCACCCGCGCCGTTGTCCCGTAGAGGACTCCGTCGACCACGATGGGGTTGCACTGGATCTGAGAACGTCCGTTGTCCCGAGCGTCGCCCGTGCTGTAGGTCCACGCGACTTGCAGGCGGTGAACGTTTCGGGTGTCGATGAGATCCAGGGGGGAATACTGGGTGTGGCCCGAGTCTCCGCCGTGGGTTCTCCACTCGGTGGTCGTCGCCTTCGCTCCGCCGGGAGGGGCCGCGCCTGTGAGAGTGGGGGGAAGCAGCAAGGTGGCCGCCAGGAGGCCGGCAGGGCTCTTCATCCGCCCGAGGATAGTGGTTCCCACCGAGACCGGCAAACCCCCTGGGCGAGCCCTGCCCCGGGCCTCGGCGCCCAGCGGGGGCCGGTCGGGAATATGCCCGAGGATGTCCTCGTTTTGAAATTCATATAGTCTTGTTCTGTACAAAGCCCCGGGCACGAGAAAGACCCTGGACATCCCTGCTTTCAGGGGGTTTTCGCGTCTCCGCGCGCCTCGGGGGCCCGGTTGAGCGAGTGAAGTGAGGAGGGTACCCAGGAATGAATCGCAGAGATTTCACGAAGGTTGTCGGGGCCGCGGTGGCCGGTTTGGCCGCCGGCTCGCGCCTGAGCGCGGCTGATCATCACGAGAGCGACTCCGGCGCGAAGCATGCCTGTAAGGGCATGAACGAGTGCAAGGGGCAGGGGGGCTGCAAGACCGGCGACAACGAATGCGCCGGCAAGAACTCCTGCAAGGGCAAGGGCGGCTGCGCCACTGCCGCGCATCACGAGTGCAAGGGCCACAACGAGTGCAAGGGTCAGGGCGGCTGCAGCACGGGCGACAACGGCTGCGCCGGCAAGAACTCCTGTAAGGGCAAGGGCGGCTGCGCCGTCCCGGTGAAGAAGAAGGAGTCCTAGACCTTCAGGCCGATGGTGGGGCCGCGGCCTGACGAGGGTCGCGGCCCCGGCCCTCTCGTCTCATGAATAGATTCGGTATCGACGATCTTGGAGTCGGCATAGGCCTCAGGCCCGTCCACTTTGGGCCGATCCTGTCCGGCTCTCCGGAGATCGACTGGTTCGAGGTCCTCTCCGAGAACTACCTCGACACCGGTGGCCGCCCGCTCTACATGCTCGACCAGGTCGTCGAGCGTTATCCGGTGGCGCTGCACGGGGTCTCCCTGTCGGTGGGGAGCACCGATCCCCTGGACCGAGAGTACATCCGGAAGCTCAAGGCTCTCGCGAGCCGCACCCGGGCTGGCTGGGTGTCCGACCACCTGTGCTGGACCGGGGTGCTCGGTCGAAACACCCACGATCTGCTTCCGCTTCCCTACGACGAGGCCACGCTGCGACACGTGATCTCCCGGGTTCGGGAGGTGCAGGACGCCCTCGAGCGCCCTCTGGTGCTGGAGAACGCCTCCACGTACCTCGCGTTTGCATCGTCCACCATGACGGAGTGGGAGTTCCTTGCCCGGCTCGCGGTCGAGGCCGACTGCGGCCTCCTGCTGGACGTGAACAACGTCTACGTGAGCGCTTTCAACCATGGCTACAGCGCCGAGGAGTACATCGACGCAATTCCCGCCGACCGGGTCGTCCAGTACCACCTGGCCGGCCACACGAACAAGGGCACGCACATTGTCGACACGCACAGTGGCCCGGCGCTGGACGCGGTGTGGGACCTCTACGCCCGGGCGACCGCCCGAACGGGTCTCGTCTCGACGCTCTTCGAATGGGACGCCGACATCCCACCCCTCGCCGAGGTCGTCACCGAGGCCCGGCGGGCCCACCAGCACCGCCGGGCGGCGGCCGCCACCGGGACGCACGGTGCCTAGACTCAGCTTGGCCCTGGGAGGCCTGCAGCAGTGGATGCAGGCGGTGATCGCCCACCCGGGAGGCACCCATGAGGCTCTGGCCTCCTCGGAGGCGGCATCGCTGGTCGCTCCCGAGCGGCTCGGCGACGTGGTGTTGCCCTCGGCGACCCTCGACCCGACGGAACGGGTGGGCATCTACCACGACATGTACGAGCTGCGGATGGGGGAGTCTCTGGAGACAGACTATCCCGGCCTCCACCACTACCTCGGCCCGAAGAGGTGGAAGAGGCTGGTGAGCGGGTACCTCCAGGCGCATCCCTCCACGAGCTACACCCTCAACGTTTTTGGTCTCCACCTGGCGGAGTACGTCCACACGGCTCCAAGAGTGTCCCACGCGGGCTTCTGTCGCGACCTGGCGCGGTTGGAGTGGGCCATCACCGAAGCCTTCGACGCCGCGGAAACACCGATCCTCACCGAGACCGACCTGACCGCGGTTCCCCCGGGGGCCTGGGAAGCTGCCCGGCTGGTCCCCACCGCCGCCTTTCGGCTCCTGGCCCTCGACTACAACGCCAGCAGCTACCTCGACAGCATGAAGGACGACGAGCACGACCATCCCCCGCCTCGTCGCCGCCCGTCCTGGGTGGCCGTCTGTCGACGGGACTATGCCGTCTACCGCCTAGAGCTCACGCGGCCGGCATTCCGCCTGCTCGAGGGGCTGGCCGCCGGGCGACCCGTCGGCGACGCCGTCGAGCACTGCCTGCGCCGCTCGCGTCCGCACCCCACCGGCGACCAGATCTTCGCCTGGTTCCGCGAGTGGGCTCAGTCGGGGGTCTTCCAGGCCGTCGAGGTCTGAGGCGGTCTTCCGCCCATGAGCTGTCGCTCTGGGGCATGAGTTGTCGCCCCAGACCATGAGCTGTCCGCCTGGGCCATGAACGGCGCACGAACCACTTCACCGCTTCATCTTTTGCGTAACAGCCTTCGAACGCGATAGGCTTGCGGCCATCAACGGAGGCCCCCAAGCTATGATGAGAACCTGCATCGTCGCGTTGCTCGCTGTCCTGCTCGTCCCCGCTGGCGCCACCGCCGGCGACCCCGACTCCGAGGAGTGGATCCCGCTCTTCAACGGTACGAACCTCGACGGCTGGATCCCCAAGATCAGTGGGTTCGAGGTCGGGGACAACCACGCCGACACCTTTCGGGTGGAAGAGGGTCTCCTGAAGGTTCGCTACGACAAGTACGAGGGTGACTTCGACCGGCGCTTCGGGCACCTGTTCTACGAGAAGCCGTTCTCGTACTACCGGATCGCAGTCGAGTACCGGTTCGTCGGTGAGCAGGCCCCAGGGGGTCCCGACTGGGCTTTCCGCAACAGCGGGATCATGGTCCACGGCCAGCTCGTCGAGACCATGAAGAAAGACCAGGATTTTCCGATCTGCATCGAGGTGCAGCTCCTGGGAGGAGACGGTGAGGCCGAGCGCACCACTGCCAACCTCTGCACCCCGGGGACGAACGTGGTCTTCGACGGCAAGCTCGACACACGTCATTGCATCGGCTCCTCCTCGAAGACCTTTCACGGCGACCAGTGGGTGCGCGCCGAGGCGATCGTCCACGGCCCGGCCGTGATTCGGCACCTTGTGAACGGTGAAGAAGTCCTCTCCTACGAGTTGTCGCAGATGGGCGCCGGCAACGTGTCGGGCTACGATCCGTCTGTGTGGCGGGATGGTGAGGTGATCGAAGCGGGGTCGATTTCGCTCCAGGCCGAGAGCCATCCGCTCGAGTTCCGCAAGGTCGAGCTGCTGCCCCTCGCAGGCTGCACCGACCCGAAGGCGAAAAACTACAAGTCGTACTACGTCAAGCCCGACCTGACCGTCTGCGAATACGACTGAACAGGATTGCGTCCGGCGGCGTCTAGCACGCGAAGGACAGCAATGAATGGACGGGTCCACATCCTCCGGGCCGACCCGGTGAGTCGCGAGGCTGCTCCCGATCTCCGGGAGGAGCTGGAACGGCACCTCCCCGACCATTCCACGCTGGCCTTCAGGGTGGCCTACGCAGTGCTGAGACAGCGCGAGGACGCGGAGGACGTGGCCTAGGAGACCCTGGCCCGGGCATTCCAGCGTCTGGACACTCTCAGGTCCCCCGAGCGGTTGCGGGCCTGGCTGGTCCGCATGTGCTGGCGCTCGGCTCTCGATCATCGGTGCGCCCGGCAGCGGCGCGAGCGCCGGGAGGAGGCCGCCGTCGGGGGAGCCCCGGTGCCGACGCCGGAGGAGCTGGCCGCGGAGAGCGAGTTTCGCGAGCGGCTCCTGGCGGCCCTCGACGATCTCCCCGAAAAGCAGCGCATTGTCGTGATCCTGTGTGGCCTCGAGGGCCAGGACTCACGCCAGGTCGCCTCCATCCTTGGACTCCCGGATGGGACGGTCCGATCCCGACTTCACGCCGCGCGGCAGCGACTGATGGAGGTGCTGGGATGAGCTGTGAGCGTCACCGCCCCGCGATCCGAGCCCGTGGCCCTCGGGGAGCCGGTCGCGCCCGATCTCGAGCAACACCTTGCCGTGTGCCCGTCCTGTGCGGGTCTGGTCGAGAACGACCGGCGGCTGCTGGGTCGCATCGAGAATGGGATCGACGAGCTCCTGTCGGTCGAGGCGTCGCCGGGCTTCGTGGGCCGGGTCAGGGCCCGCCTGGAAGAGTCGGAGAGGAGCGCCTCGGCCTGGGCCTGGGCTTGGGCGTCTCGATGGTGGCTCCCGGTCGCCCTCGGGGCGGGAGCCCTGCTCGTGGCCGTCTCGCTCGTGAGCCGCGCTCCCTCGCGGCTCGCGCCCACCTCGGGCACTGTCGCCTCGGTCCCTCCGGTCACCGCTCCATCTCCTGCCATCGCGCCGGAGGCGGAGCGAACGATGCCTCTGGCCGCTGTCTCGGCGCCACCGTCGGCGATCGCCTCGCACGCCGGCTCGGTGCCGCGAGCGGTGCCCCGGTCCCGGCCCATCGCCCCGCCACGGGTCGTCCCCGAGGGTCTGATCTCTGCCGGCGACGGAGCGGCCATCCGGCGTTTCTTGGCCAGTCGCCGCCACTGGCGGCTGGCCAAGAAACGCCCCAACCCCGAGGGTTCGAGACCCTCGATCTCGATGCCCCGTCCGTCGCGGACTGGGAGATGGACACGTCCGAGCGCTCGGTCGTCTTCAACTGGGAGCTCGACGCCTGGCCTCTGGCGCCAGGCGACTAAAAGAAGGAGAGAAGAGAATGAACGCAAAGATCATGCTGGTTCCGCTGGCCGTTCTGCTCGCAGGCGACGCCACCGCCCAGGACGCGGGCAAGCCCTACACAGAGGCGCAGGCCGACCTACTCGAGGCCGCCGTGGGGTTGAAGCTCCAGGTGGTGTTCTCCCGATACCAGGGCGAGACGAAGGTCGGCCGCCTGCCCTTCACGCTGCTCCTGAACTCCGACAATACGCAGGCGCGCATGAAGGTAGGCCTCATGGTCCCGCTCAACGTGCGAACCGAGGGAGGTAAGGGACCCCCCACGGTCATGTTCAAGGACGTGGTCACCGGCGTTTGGTGCCGGGCACGGCCCCTCAGTGGCGAGCGCTTCGCGCTGGAGTGCGAGTTCGACCAGGACGTGGTGTACTCTCCCGACGGCGAGGGCATTGCGTCCGCGGCCGCCCCGGTCATCCGGCGCTTCAACTCCCAAACCACTCTCGTCCTTCAGGACGGGCAGACCGCCCAGCTCTCCGCCACCGACCCTCTCACCGGCGAGGTTCTCGAGGTCGACGTCACCCTCCACGTGGGGAAGTGACCTCCGCGGGTCAGTCGGGGGGAGGGTTGAGAGACAGCAGCCCCACGACTTCGAGATCGTAGTCGGTGTACGCGCGGTACGTCCCGCGAAGCCAGAGGAGGATCGGCTCGCGCCCCTCGGCCCGGGGCACGATCGGCCTCAGGTTGTCCATCGTCGAGTCCAGCGTGAGCGGCGTCCACCGCCAGTCGGACGGGGCCGCGCCTGCTTCAGCGCTCCGACGGCCGTGGAAGATCTCCCAGTGTCGGCGGCCGTCGGCGTTTGAGAGGTGGGCCCCTGTCGCCGGATGGGCGTCGGTCGACACGAACACCGTGTGGGGATCGCCGGGGACGAGGGCCACGCTGCCCGTGTAGTCGTCCTCGCCCGTATAGAGGCGTGTGCCCGCGAAAGCGATCTCCTCGTCGTCCCACGCGGCTCCGTTCCAGCGGGCGATTCGATAGCGGTGGTCTTCGCCCCCCTGTCCCGGAGGCAGACCGGCCGACCCCTTCTGCACGGAGTAGGCGACGAAGGGTCGCCCGGCCCCGTCCAGCGCGGCGTCGACCACCCAGGCCACGTTGTCTGCGTCTCCCTGGAAGACGAGCCCTCCTTCGGCCGGGCGCCCCAGGCCCTGGCTCAGGGGACCGATGGCCGTCCCGTCGGCGCGGTGGATCCGGTCGCCTCGCAGCACGACGTGGTAGACGCTGTTGTCGAAGTTGCGGGGATGACCCTCCGTGTAGAAAAGGTGGACCGTGTCTTCGCCGTCCGAGACGTACTTGACGTACGGCCGGTGCCGGAACTCGTCCGGAACGTCGATGACGACGCCTCCTCTCGTCCACGTGTCGCCGTCGTCGTCGGACCAGGCGACAGACGGCTTGAAGAGGTCGTGGAGGCCCCGGTAGAAGTTGAGAATCCTTCCCCCTCCCCCCTGGACCCGGTGGAGGTTCGAGTAAGTGATCCGTGACGACGGGCTCGGGGAGAAGGACCTCTCTTCGCCCCACGTCGCAGGGTCGCCGGCTCGGCTGGACACCCGGTACCGGAAGCGGTGCTCCCTCCCGTGCCCTGTGTAGACCGCCAGGATCCGCCCATCCTCTCGAACGGCGAGCGCGGGCGTGTCGTGGTCGTCGTAGACCCCCCTGGGCTCCAGGGGTGTCTCGTCGAGGCGGAGGCGTGTCGTGGCTCCGGTCGCGAGGTCGACCGTGGTCAGCTCCACCGCTCCAAGACGGTCGGGGTCGTGACGGCCGGCGGCCACCGAGCCCACGATCAACGTGTGGCCCACCACCAGCGCACGCTCATCCTGGAACCAGCACCAGCCCCCGTCGTCGTTCAGGACGACCGGGTCTCCCGGCGACGGGCCGCCCGCCGCGACGCGAGTCGCAGGCCCAGGCGCGGTCAGGGCAAAGCAGGCGAACACCGCCAGCAACCCGACCCGCGGCCTCGGCTTCCGCTTCCGTTTCATCGAGGCTCCCTCACCTCGACGATGTGAAGCAGCGGCGCCCCCTGGCGCTCGACGACGTGGACGACACGGCCGCGGACGCCCTCGTGGAAACGATACGAGGTCGGGGCGAAGATGAGGTGGGGTTTCTGCCCGAATTGCACGGTGCGGAACCGTCCCCCGACGTCCGATTGTGCAAGGTAGTAGGTGAGCGGGACATGGACCGCAAAGGCCGAGACCCGGACCCGGTCGGTGAGGCCGTCCGTCGGATAGTGCTCGACCACCCATTCGACGCCCTCCTTGTAGGACGCGCCCCAATAGTCGGTGTCGAACCGGTCCACGGCGCCCGGAAGACCCCCGGCGAGAAGCCGATTGAAGTAGACGTACTGGTACGGGTGCAGCTGGACGGCGTCCACGGCCGTCATGAGCCCCAACCCGGCCAGGACGACCGCGGCGACCCCGCGGACCGTTCGCGGGGCAGGGCCCCGAAGGAAGCCGGCGACCCCCAGGCCGGCCAGTACCACCAGAAATGGGATGACGAACAGCACGTGGCGGTAGCCGTTGTAGAGCGGCGTGTGGTTCGCCACGATCCAGGCGATGGGCATGGCGGGAAGGGCCGCCAGCCACAGACCCTGGACGAAGACGAGCCGCCGCCGGGGCTCCCGATCCCGCCATGCCTCCCGCAGAAGGGCCCAGAGCATCACCGCGCCCAGGAGGAAGGCGAGAAAGTAGAGCTCGGGCAGGCCGTACGCGAGGCTCTTCACGATGTAGGTGCGTGGGACGTCGGCCGCGGCGATCATCTCGCCCTCCCACAGCAGGTCCGGATTCCAGAACCGGGAGAACTTGCCCAGGGCGCGCAGCGGGTTGCGGATGGGATCCAGCAGGGCCCACGGCCAGAAGGCCAGCATCACCGTCCAGCTCACGACGAGGGTGCCCGCCCAGGCCAGCGCGAGCCGCCCGATCTCGGACCACCGGGGCCACCGCCGCGCGGGCTCGGCTTTGCGTGTCCGGAGCCACAGCGTGGCCAGCCACAGGGCGCCGATGAAGGGGAGGAGAGACAGTCCGGCGACGCGGGTTCCGGCGGCGAGCCCGACCGTCGCCCCGACGGCCAGCGCCTCACGCCACCCCGGCGTCGGCACTTGATCGCTGGCCCGCAGAGCCAGCCACGCTGCAAGCGCGTAGAGGCTGGCAAAGGGCAGGTCCTTGGGGTTCGCGAAGAAATGCCCGTAGTAGCCGGGCGTCAGGGTCAGGACCAGCATCGCGGCGAAGCCAGCCGCCGCTCCCCCCAGGTGCGAGGCCAGTCCCCACACCGCCACGAACCCGACGAGCCCGAAGAGCGCGTTCAAGAGGTGTCGGTTCTCGTAGACCCCGAGCCCGCTCAGCCGGGCGGTCCCCTGCACCACGAGCTCGAAGAAGCCGCCGTACCAGTAGAGATCGTTCTGGGTCGTGGCGCTGGCGTTCTCGCCGGCCGTCGCGTACCACCGCACGAGCCGCCGGCCGTAACGGTTCTGCACCCCTTCGTCGAACGTGATGCCGTAGTCGGCGAACGTGAGCAAGACGAGCCCCAGGAAGGCCAGCAGCAGGAGGGCGGACAAGACGTTCCAGGTGCGGCTGCTGATCATCGCCACAGACCAGCGGAAGGGATCGAGTCTTGCATCCGGAGCAATATGCTGGCACACACGGGGTCACAAACCGCCGTCTTTTGCCTGCAGCAGCCCTCGGAGTCCACCTGGCGCCTGGCGATTCGCGCTGCCACTCGGCGACAAACAGCCATCTTGAGACCTGACCCCTACGCTTCTGCTTGAGCGCGCTCGATGGATTCGAAGAGCGCGCGGAAGTTGCCGGCTCCAAAACCCTGGTCGCCCTTGCGCTGGATGATCTCGAAGAAGAATGGTCCGGCCTCGCTCTCGCCGTAGAGTCCCGAGGATTCCTTGAGAAAGATCTGCAGCAGGTAGCTGCCCGGTCCGTCGCCGTCGACCAGGACCTTGAGCTCCCGGAGCACCCCGAGGTCCTCGTCGATCGAGCCCACGCCCAGCTTCTCCAGACGGGCGGGCAGAGCGTCGTAGTACGTCTCGGGCGTGGGCATGAACTCGATCCCGCGTGCTCGGAGCTCTCTCACGCAGTGGATGATGTCCTTCACGCTCAATGCCAGGTGCTGGATGCCGGCGCCGTGCTGCTCTTCACAGAACGCGTTGATCTGCGACGTCCGGAAGAAGGGCCGCCAGGGCTCGTTGTTCGCGAACTTGACTCCCGACCCGGGGTCCCACATCACGATGGACCGCAGACCGGATCCGTGACTCTGGTCGGGCACCAGGTCCGTCGTGTGGAACTCGATTTCCCAGAATCTCTCGAAGCCCATGACGTGCTCCAGCCAGAGGATGGCCGGGGCGAGGGTGGGGAAGTTCGAGGTCGTGTGGTCGTAACCCACGAAGCCGATGCCGTTCTCGCCCCCGCTCGGCTCGTCGTGGGCTTCGAAGCCCGGATAAAGCGGCTTGTAGCCGTCGCGCTGGATGAAGCGGAACGAGTCCTCCTTCTCGGGAGTGACCATGGACAGGGCCACGTCCCCGTTGAAGAGGAGAGGCGCCCGGTCGAGGACCGGGCTTCCGCCCGTCTCGAGTCCCGCCGTGCGGAAGTGGCGGTGGCGCACGACACGCTCCGGCTCCGCCGTCCAGGAGACGTTCCGGAGCGGCTCGACGCTCTTCACCGCCGTGGGCAGGCGGAGGTGGTAGAGGAGCGACGACGGGCCGACGAAGCCCTTGTTGCCCATGAGCTCCTCGTAGTGGATCCCGCCGTCCTTCTTGCGAAACGGCAGATGGCGCTTGCGGGGCATCTCGCCCAGCTGGTGGTAGATCGGCATCTGGTCCTCCGGGAGAGCCTTCATTGTAGGATACCGGCCGCGGAGCCGACAGGCCGGCGTCCCAGTGGAGGTGGAAAGTGGAGTGGGCGAGCGACCCTCAGGTCTGGATCGCGTTTGCGACCCTGGCCGCCCTCGAGATCGTTCTCGGGATCGACAACATCGTCTTCATCTCGATCCTCGTCGGGAGGCTTCCCGAGGACCGGCGAGCCCTCGGGTACCGCCTGGGTCTCGGCCTGGCCATGCTGATGCGCATTCTGCTGCTCCTGGCCATCAGCTGGGTCATGGGGCTCACCCGTCCCCTCTTCTCGGTCCTCGGTCACATGGTCAGCGGCCGCGACCTCGTCCTCATCTTTGGCGGCCTCTTCCTCGTGGCCAAGAGCACGGTGGAGATCCACGACGATCTCGAGGGCAAGGCGAACGAAGGTCCCTCGGCCGCTGGTGCGGTGTCCTTCGGGTCGGTCATGCTGCAGGTTACTCTCCTCGACGTCGTCTTCTCCCTGGACTCGGTGATCACGGCCGTGGGGATGGTCGACCGGGTCGGCGTCATGATCGCTGCCATCATCACGGCAGTGCTGGTGATGATGGTCTTCGCCAGAACGGTGGGCGATTTCGTCGGCCGTCACCCCACCATCAGGATGCTGGCCCTCTCCTTCCTGCTTCTGATCGGCTTCATGCTCGTGGTGGAGGGGACGGGGCACCACGTGCCCAAGGGCTACATCTACTTCGCCATGGCTTTCTCGCTCTTCGTCGAGATGCTCAACATGAGGGCCGGCTCGCGGGGTCCGAAGCCGGCCCGGCTGCGGTAAAGGCAGTGACTCGATCGTTTGCCCCGCCGGTGGGCTGTTTGTCTCAAGTCTCCGGCCCGGAGCGCTGCTAGGATGAGACCATGATCGTCCTGGTCCTCAACAGCGGAAGCTCATCCCTCAAGTTCCAGGTCGTCGAGACCGATCTGGAGACCATCGAGAAGAACGCCGACAAGACTCTGGCCCAGGGGGTTCTCGAGAGAATCGGCAGCGAGGCCCTCATCAGCATGCGGGCGGAGGGGCCAGCCGCCATCACGGACGACAGCGCCGCTTCGGGACCATCGCGCCGCCCTGGACCACGTCCTGCGCTGGATCGTCTCGCCCGAGTCGCACGTTCCCAGCGTCTCCTCGATGGGCGACGTTGCCGCCGTCGGGCACCGGGTCGTCCACGGCGGTGAGAAGTTCGCCAGATCGATCGCGATCGACGACACGGTGGTGGAGCAGATCGAGGACTGCATCGATCTGGCGCGTCTTCACAATCCCGCGAACCTCAAGGGGATCTATGCTGCCCGGGAGATCCTGGGCCAGGGCGTGCCCCAGGTGGCCGTCTTCGACACCTCGTTCCACTCCACGATGCCCGAGGTCTCGTACCTCTACGCGATTCCGTACCCCCTCTACGTGCGCCACAAGGTGCGGCGGTACGGCTTCCATGGCACGTCCCATCGCTACGTGGCCTATCGCTATCGAATCATCACCGGGAAGTCCCACGACGAGACGAACATCATCACCGTTCACCTGGGCAACGGGTGCTCCGCTTGCGCGATCCAGAAGGGGGAGTCGATCAACACGTCGATGGGGCTGACCCCCCTCGAGGGGCTCGTGATGGGCACGCGTGGGGGGGACATCGATCCGTCGATCCTCGAGTTCCTCCACCACAAGGAGGGACTCTCCCTGGGTGAGCTCGACACGATGCTCAACAAGCAGTCGGGCCTCCTCGGGGTCTCCGGGCTCATCAACGACATGCGCGACCTCCTGCAGGAGGAGCGGCTCCACCAGGACCGGCGAGCCAGGCTCGCAATCGAGATCTTCTGCCTCCGGGTGAAGCAGTACATCGGGTCCTACCTCGCCCAGATGAACGGCGCCGACGCCATCGTCTTCACCGGCGGGATCGGTGAGAACTCGGCCGAGATCCGAGCACGGATCTGCTCGGACCTGGACGTGTTCGGAATCGCCATCGACGAGAAGAAAAACGAGGCGACGGTGGATCGCAAAGAAGGGGACATCTCCGCCGAGACGGCCCGCATGCGGGTCTGGGTGATCCCGACGAACGAGGAGCTCCTGATCGCCCGGGACACCGTCCGCTGCGTCAAGGACGCACCCCGGCGCTGGTAGGGGCAGGCTCGGCGGTTTCGAACACAATAGGGGCGTGAGCCCTCCCAGCCCGGCCCGCCTGCGCGCCGCCTTTCTCCTCCTCACCCTGATCTGGGGAACGACCTGGGCCGTCATCCGCCTGGGTCTCGAAGGGATCCCCCCGCTCACCGGGGTGGCCCTTCGCTTCGGAATCGCCGGGGCGCTCCTCCTGGCTCTCGTGCGGCACTTCGGCGTTCGCTTCACCTGGAGCAGACGGGAGCTGGGGCTGTGGGCGATGAACGGCCTCTTCTTGTTCAGCGTGTCCTACACGATCGTGTACTGGGCCGAGCAGCACATCCCGTCCGGGCTGGCCGCCGTCCTCTTTGCGACCTATCCCCTCATGGTCGCCGTCATCGCGCATTTTGCGCTGCCGGGCGAGCGCCTCGGGTGGAGGGCGGGCGTGGGCATCGTTCTGGGGCTCGCCGGCGTGGCGACCATCTTCTCCGACGACTTGCAGGCTCTCGGAGGTGCTCGGGCCCGGGAGGTCTCCCTCGTGATGTTGGTCTCACCCCTGGTTTCGGCTATCGCCACGGTCGCGATCAAGCGCTGGGGCAAGGGCATCCACCCCCTGTCGCTCACCGCGGTCCCCATGCTCATGACCGCGGCTCTCGTCGGCACCCTCGCCGCGATCTTCGAGCGGAACGCGCCGATCGTCTTCGATCTTCGGTCCGTTGGGGCGCTCGTCTACCTGGCCGTGATGGGTTCCGCGGTCACCTTCACCATCTACTACTGGATGCTCTCCCATGCGGCTGCGACTCGGGTGGCGCTGATTGCCTACACGATCCCCGTTGTCGCCGTGGCGGTCGGGGCGGCGCTCTTCGACGAGCCCATACGGCCCCTGGTGATCCTGGGCGGGGCCCTGGTGCTGGGCGGAGTGGCGATCGTCGCCAGGCGGCGATAGCCGCGCGAGAGCCCCGCGGCAGTCCACGCGTCACTTCGAGGGCGCTGTGTCCGGAGCCCACCGGGTCAGGAAGGCGAGCACGCGCTCCGTCGAATAGGAGCCTCCCTCCTCGAGGAGTCCCGTGTTCTGGGAGTGCAGGAGAGCCCCATCCCTGTCCAGCACGAAAATGTGCGGATATCCCTGGATCTCGGGGTATCGGCCGAGGAACGCCTCGTTGGTCGTTTCGGGGTCGTAGTGCACCTTGAGCGTCACGAAGTGGCGTTCCCAGAGGAGGTGGATCTCCTCGTTCCCCTTCACGAACCGATCGAGGATGTGGCACCAGGAGCACCACTCGCCTCCCACGATCACGAGGATCCCCGAGCCTCGGGCTCGCGCGTCCTCGACAGCCGCTCGGAGGTCCGTAGCGGGATCGCGCTCGGGGTCGTAGCCGAGGGTTCCGGATGCCGCGCGTAGCATGGTGGCAGACACGAGGCCCGCCAGCACCAAGGGAGCTCGGAACCTCGTCGGCCTTCCGAGTCGCCCCGGTACCAGATCAGCTCGGGCCATTGGAATCACCAGTACGGTCCCCCATGTCCGACACGCTGGCCGCCGCCGGAGTCTCCTCCGGGTACAGAGCCGTACAGTCCACCTTGCGCCCATCGTAGGTCGCCCTGAGGCGCCGCGTGATTCTCCAGGAGATCCAGCCGAACACGCGTACGGCGAGCCAGTAGGTGTGCCGAAGAGCGAACTTGTGCTCCCGCATCAGCAGCAGGAAGCAGTGGTCCGCCTGAGCACGCGTGAGCGGCGGATCTTCCGGGAGGAACTGGTACAGAGCGTCGTGGACGAGCGAGGCGTAGTAGGTCTTCGGCTTGCCCGTTCCGAGAAAGACAACGCCATCGGGGGTCCCAAGGACCAGGTCGAAGGCGCAGGTCTTGGGTGTCGCGCCGTCCCAGGCGTAGCCCTTGATCACCGTGATGACACCGTCAGTGGTGAGGAGAAGCCTCGTGTGTCCCTTCTTGTCCTGGAACCCCCAGTCGCGATCGAAGGCGTAGGGCGACTGCCAGGAGTAGTTCCTTTCCAAACGGAACAACCAGGGGGCAGCCTCCTTGCAGGGCATCGGCTCGCGTCCTCTACTCCCAGCTCTTCTTGAGGACGAGCTCCTCGATGCGGTACGCGTGAAGCATGTCGTGCAGCGCCGCGTGTCGGGCCAGGATGAAGATGGAGTAGTGAGTGCACTCGCCGTGCTCGGCCGTTCGGTCTCAGTCCTCGGGTCGCAGTGCGCGGAACCGGCCCACCAGCTCGGCCCGGTCCCGGGTGAAGCGGTCGAGGGCCTCGTCCAGATCTCCCTGAAGCTTCAGTCCCTTCGGATCGTCCTGCTCGGGGAGAAAGGGCCGAAGCGTCGGATGCTCGTTCTCGAGCATCAGATCCAGGCGTTCGAAGAAGACGGGATGCACGGACGCCAGATGGCACGCGTGCTCATGGGCCGACCACTTGCCGGGCCGGGGGCGTCTTTGCCGCAACGCCTCGGGCATCTCCCGAACGAGCGGCACGACGATGGTCGGGATCCGCTCGAGCGTGTCCACGACCGGTGCGTAGGCAGTCGGTTCCATGTCTCCTCGAGGCGAGAGGCGGACGAAACCCGCCACCTCGGTGTCTCGCCTCCGGGTCCCTCGATGTTCACGGCAGGCCAGGGTCTCAGTCGCCCGCGGTTAACATGCCTCTCAGCCACTCCAGATAGCCCTTGACCTCTCCCGACTCGGCTCTGTCGCGCTCGCCCGCCAGCATCTCCCGCATGGCGTCGCGTGAGTCCGAAGGGTAGTCGGGGGCGGACGCCTGAGCGGCGATGGCAAACAGAGCCTCTCTCGCGGCCGCGGGGCCCACCGGATCCGGCGACGCCATGATCCGGCACAGCCCTGGAATCACGGCTGAGCCGAGGTCCACTGCGGCGTCGCGGGTGGTTCTCCTGATCTGCGGCTCGGATCGCCCGAAGCCCCGGAGCACGTAGCCCACGTCGCTGTCCAGGTTCTTGAGACGGACGTTCTTGAACCTGACCCATTGGTTCGGGTCGGAGTGGTTGCCCTGCAGGCCGATTCGGCCCTTCAGGTTCTTCTCCCGGAGGCTCTCCACGTGCTCGGTCTGGGCCCACGTCACCGCCTTGCCATCCACGCTGACGATCACGGTGTCGCGGTCCAGGACGATCTCCATGGAGTGCCAGGCATCGGTGGACTCGTCGGGCCGACTGGTGACGGCCACGTGCCCGTACAAGGAGCCGGTGCAGTGGAGATCGTCACGGTAGGGGGTCCAGGGTGCGAGAAGCTGGACCTCGAACCTCCCCTCGAGGGGCTCGCCCTCTTCCGCCCGGACGAAGACGCCGCTATTTCCCATCTCGCTGAGCATGTAGTCGAAGCGGAGGATGTAGTTGCCGTACTCAGCCTGGGTGTAGAGATCACCGGCCTTCGCTCCCCGGGTGAGGATCGTGCCGTCCTCGACGAGAAAGCCCTCGGCCTCCTCCCATCCGGCGAGGTCCCGGCCGTTGAACAGGGGCTCGAACCCATCCTCCGGGTTGCCCTGGGCCACGGCCGATGTCGCCAGGGCCGAGGCGAGCAGAATGCTGAGACAGATCTTCGTTTTCATGGATGGGCTCCTTCAGCTCAACGTCCAGGGGGCCCGGTAGTCCCGGGACAGGAGGTAGTCGGCGGCCGGATCGTTCACGAAGCGCTCCTTCTCGGCGTCCCACTCGAGGGGCCGCTTGAGCCGCCACGAGATGAGGCCCAGGTGCATGGGCAGCGTCATCTCCCGGGCATAGGCCAGGTTGCTCTCCGGGTGAATGCGCGACTTGACGCTGTCCACGAAGTTCTGCTGGTGACCCGGTGAGCGGGGAATCGTCTCGGGCACCTCCGGCAGATCCTCCAGCACCTCGCCATCCAGTCGGATCTCGCGAGTGCCGTAGTCGCAGACGAGTGTTCCCTTCGTCCCGATGAAGTAGGCCCCGATGCCCCGCTCCGCTGCCCCGGGCAGGTCGGGCGGCTCGGTGGTCCAGTGGATGTCCAGGCCGTCGAAGGCGAAGTCCACGTCGATCCACGCGGGAGCGTCCGCGATTCCGTCGATCGGAGACTCCCCACGGGCCGAGACACGCCGCAGGCCCTTCGGCTGCAGCGCCCAGAACGCCACGTCGGCGATGTGGCACCAGAAGTCCTGATACTTGCCCCCCGAGTACTCCAGGAAATAGCGGTAGCTGAAATGGCACCTCGCTGGGTTGTACTCGACCTCCCGGGATGGGCCCAGCCACATGTCGAAGTCCAGCGCTCCGGGAGGCGCCTCGTTGGCGGGGAAGCCCAGGTCTGGTGACCCTCCGGTCTTCCAGAGGTGAACCTTTCGCACCTCCCCCAGCACGCCGGAGCGAACCAGCTCGACCACCCGGTGGTAGTTGTCGCTGGCGTGGATCTGGTTGCCCAGCTGGAAGATGCGATCGTGGCGCTCGAGGGTGTCCAGCATCGCCCGGCCCTCCCGGGCGGAGTAGGTGAGCGGCTTCTCTCCGTAGACGTCCTTCCCGGACTGGAAGGCCATCACGGCCACCAGGGCATGCCAGTGGTCCGGTGTGGCGCAGGTGATCGCGTCGATGTCCTTGCGGTCCAGCACCCGGCGGAAGTCCAGGTACGCCTCGGTCCGGCTCCCGGGTCGGATGTCGTAAAGAGTCTCCATCGCCTTGCCCAGGTGGCCGCCGTCGACGTCACACAGCGCCGCGACCTCCACGTCCTCGAGGCCGGCGAACCATCTGATGTGGTTCCGGCCCATGCCGTTCACGCCGATGTGAGCCACCACGATCTTGTCGCTCGGCGGCGTCGCTCCCGCTCGCCGCGAGAGCAGGGTGAGCCCGGCCGCTCCGACTGCGGCCTGGCGCACGAACTCGCGTCGGCCCAGTGGGCCCGATCTCGTTCGGCCGATTCTCGACATGTGGCCTCCTGGCAGTTCTGTCCGGGAGGGGGATCCCCCCGGGGTTCCGGTTTTACTCGTTACGTTTTCGGGGGAGCGCGGAGGCCTCATGGAGAGTGCGCCCTCGCTGGTCAGGTCCGGGCACCGCGCAACCATGCGGATCCTACACCAGTCCTACCTTGATGTTCGCTTCGGAAACGACACCTCGAGAACCACGCAGCCCACGTCCGTCCTGAACGGCCCATGGACCTCGCCCGGAGGCCGGCTGGCATAGTGGCCGGTGAGTTGCGTGTACTCTTCCGAATCGGGATCCAGGCTGAGGGTGATCTCCTCCGACATCCCCTCGAGACCCTTCACAGGAGTCCACTGCCAGCCGGCCTCCGGCGCCAGTGGGTTCCAGCAGGTCGCTGTGCTCTTGCCCATTTGGCTCACCCACCCATTCTCGCCCCGAGTCCTTCAAGAGCCGAACCAGGCCAGGCCGGCGATGGCTAGAAACACCAGCCACGAGAGGTGGCGCCCCCTCGAGCCCACGAGGGCGACGATGCCGGTGACCGCGAGCGTGCCGGCAATCAGCCGCGCCTGCGGACGTCCAGCACCGGCTGTCGACGAGCTCAGCTGGACCAGCACCCCGGCGAAGCCCACCCACGCGACGCTCGTGAGGTGCCAGGCAAAACGCAGCGTGCGCCTGGTGAAGTCGGTCCCACCGAACAGCCGTGGAAGGTCCTCCCGCTGGAAAAGCGGCACGAGGACGTAGCGCTCGCCCAGGCAGGAGTGCGCCGCAGCGACGGCGATCGCGAGCGCGGCGGCGATGTGGAGGGAGCTGTTCATCCTCTGGATAGCCTCATTCGGGCGGCGCTCCCTCTTCGCGCGAACACGATACTCTTCTTCTCCTGTCCACGGCCAGAACACGATGGCCGAGCCTCGCGATCATGAGCGTGTCACGCCCCTGACCACACCCGAGGTCGAGGACCGAAGCGGGCTTGCCCCTCCAGTCCCGGAACATCTCTCCCCGCCGATCTTGCTCCCGCCCTGATTCGCGCTCTTTTGGCTTTGGGAGCCTCAAGTAGGGACCTGGCTCGGGCTATTACTGCGTCATCCCTCCCCAAGGCAAGCTAACAGCGGCGATAGCCTGCGAAGCTCGCATTGATGATGTCAGGGGCATCGCTGGGCACCTTCAATTCCGCGCTTCGACTGGTGCAACGACTTTGTTCTACGCCGTGCCGCCTCAGCCGTGCGGACGGACAGGAGGTCGTTTTCGGCGACCGGGCGTAGATCAGCAGTCTTGAGCGTGAGCAGCGCCTTCGTCTGCCCGGAGGCTCGAACAAACTCCACCTCGACTCCGTCGGGCGGATAGACTTCGACAACCGCACCAAGATCGCCCGCTCGGAGGTCATGTTCGGGCAGATCACGAGCCAGAACCACTGTATCGAGGACTGCGTACGCCATGCTCACATCGGATGAACTGTCACGAGCCGCGGCACGGCCTAGTCAGGCACCTGAATCCAGACCGTCAAGACTCGCACGTGGCCGGCGGGACCCTGCAGTTCACCAGGGACTGACCCGCCCCGGGTTTCCTGGAGGCTCCATTGTTTGGGCGGATGGGGTCCATGGGAAGACCGAGGAGATACTCACTGGAGGTCCGGGAGCGAGCCGTCCGGTTGGTTTTCGATCACGATCACGAT
>CAUZDW010000023.1:0-61724 GCA_963578825.1 Vicinamibacteria bacterium | reverse complement strand
TGGACCAAGACCGCCGATCAGATCCTGGCCAGCATCGCCCGCTTCGCTCAACGAACGATCGCTATCGACCAAACAGACTCCTGATGCTAACTTCTGTAACGGGACACTAGCTAGGGGCACCCGGCCGACGCGAAAGCGGCTACACACGCAAAATGCTCAGTGACGGTGATCTCGATCTCGAGCCCACCGTCACCCTGACAGAACCCGCCATCGCCTCCGCCGGCCGTCTCGGACCGGTAGAAGCGCAGGGTCGTATTCCCGACGCCGCCAACGTCACATCTCACGATCAGCTGGGCCGGATCGCCGAGGTCGCACGCGAGCACCGCGGCGCCGGGGCAACTCTCCACCATGGAGAAGCACGGGCAAACGGCCGGCGATGCACAGCTGCCGGGCCAGTCCCCATGAAGGAGGTGGTCCACAACCGCTCCGTGGGGAACGCTCTTGTTCGCGCCCTTGTGGCAGACGGCGACCTTGGCCGTCCCGGACTCGCTCACGGTGCCATCGTCCAGCGCGGAGGACGCCGACTCGACGACTGGCGCGCTGGTGACGCTTTCGCGTCCCATCGAGCCGCCGCACGCTACGAGGGCGAGGGCCACCGCGACGACGGCCAGACAAAAAGATAGGGGAAACGTGCACGGCATGAGCCGGTTCATGCCTCACCTCCACGCGACTGCCCGGAGGGACGCTGAGCAGCGACTTCAAAAACCTAGTACGGGTGTCCACAGGCTAGCCTAGGGGCCTCTCGAGAGCAATAAGAAAACACTTTGGATGTGATTGCGGTCACAATTCGCTCCCATGATATCCGATCGGACCAGATTTTTCCCCGAGCGACTGGCTGTCAGGGGGCGGTCCAGCCAAGAGTCAGACGAAACAGCTCCTGGGTGAGTTCGCCAAGAGGCGCGGTTGGCGGACGATTGAGTCGCTCGCCCGGCCCGAGCGGCCGTCCCGCGGGGCCCGGGGGAGGCCATAGCGGAGATCGTCGATCTCCACCGTGGCTCCCCCCTCCGTCGTCTCCAGCCGTGCGGCCGTCTGTCCCATGGCGAACCACTCGAGCACCTCCGCCTCCCAGGTGAGCCGGGCGGCGAGGACGAGAGGACCCTGAGCCTCCTCGAAGCGGACCCAGGTGATGGGCCGGGGCGCCAGGAGGCTCACCCAGCCCACGCGTATCTCATGGCCCGGGCCCGAGCGGGCGACCACACGCCGGAGCGGGAGCTGGAAGAGCGTCGGATAAGCGTTCACCCGGGCGTCCTGGACCCCCGCTGCGCGGAGCTGGCCGGAGGCCATTTTCTCCGCGCGCCGATTGACCTCGAGGCCCAGGAACACATACGTCGTGCTCAGCCCGAGGGCGAGCCAGGCCGCTCTGCGTGCTGCTCCGGACCGGGCCCGCCGCCAGAGGGCGACGGCAAGCGCCCCGGCAAGCAGGAGGCTGTATGCCGGATCGATGATGCCGACGGCATCGAGGGCGAAGCGCCGACGAGAGAAGGGTGCCAGGAGCTGCGTGCCGTAGCTGGTGAACACGTCGAGCAACGGGTGCGTGAAGAGCGCAACGACTGCGAGACCCATCCAGTCGCGCAGGTGTCCCCCCTTCCAGCGCCACAGGAGCCAGCCCAGCACCGGTCCGAGAACCGGCCCGAACCAGAGCGAGTGTGTGAACCCGCGATGCCAGAGCCACTCCCCCATCGGGCCGGTCGCGTTCAGCACGACGTCGAGGTCGGGCGACATGCCGCTCGCGGCGCCCCAGACGATCGCCTTGCGGCCCAGGATGCGACCGTAGAGGGCCTGCCCGCACGACGCACCTAGGAGGCCCTGGGTGAGCGGATCCACGTCAGACCCCGCCTTCCGCCAACCGCCGGTCGCGGCGGAAGGGGAGAGCCAGGAGCTGGTAGAGCCCGAGCGCGACTGCCGCACCGACGGCAATGTAGACGGGCCAGGGACCCATCCAGTCGAGGGGGGTTGCCGCCGCAGGTTTGGCCCGGAGGAACATGAAGTTGGTGTCGAGCAGGACGTTCACCGCGCCGGCCACCGCCGCGAGGAGCAGCGTGGCGACGAAGGCGCGCCAGGCCCCGCCAGGGCGTGGACGCAGGCCCAGCCCGAACACGAGAACGGCGGCAGCGACCAGCACCAGGCCGTGCAGGCCGAAGAAGACGAGAAACTCCCACCGCGGGAAGCCCCAGGGCAGGTCCGGGGCGAGCATTGCCAGAGTGGACCCGGCGGCAGCCCAGAAGTAGAGGACCTCGGCCGGCGCGCGCCGGGGCCAGACGAGCGTAACGAGGGCGAGCACCATGGCCGCGTCACAAAGATGTAGCGGCAGCAGGACCTGCCACGTCAGCCACCCCTCACGCCAGCTCACCCACAGCACCAGGCACACGAGCGCCGCGAGAGCGAGAAAGAGCCCACCGCGAACCAGGGGACAGGTACGCGGGCGGGCTCGGACGAGCCCCGCGAGCCCGATGCTCGCCAGGACCGTGAGG
This sequence comes from Vicinamibacteria bacterium, assembly GCA_963578825.1. GTDB lineage: Bacteria > Acidobacteriota > Vicinamibacteria > Fen-336 > Fen-336 > JAJDNS01. Next base: position 59,253 of record CAUZDW010000023.1, on the reverse strand, counting down.
AGCAGCGCGCCGGCGTGAGCGACGCCGAACGCCTCGAACGGGGGCGGGATGTCGGGACCCATGGGGGGAAGCGGGTGCGCGCCGCACGACCGTGGCCCGCTGGAGCATTGTAGGGCAAAGCCACGCCGCCCGCTGCATCCGATGATTATGACCACGGAGGCCGCTCTGTCAGACTGGGACTTCGACCATGACGACGGAGGAGGGGCCTCTGGAGTATCCGGCGACACGACCGCCCGGCGAGGGTGAGCGTGGGCGCATTGCACTGCTTCTGGTGGCGCTGGTGGTGGCGGTGGCCGTCGTGGGTCTCGCCGCCTGGCTGGTCTTGCGGGAAGCCCCCGCTCCTCCTCAGCCCGAGGCGACCCCGAAGCCCGCCCCCAGGCGCGCTCCGGAGGCGAGGAGCGCTCCTTCGAAGGCTCCACGGGCTCGCGCGGGAGAGGTCGAGGTCTCTTCTTCGGCCTCCGGATCGGTCGTGTTCGTCGACGGACGGAGAATCGGCCCGGCCCCCCAGACCATCGGGCTCGAGGCCGGGGCCCACAGCGTCCGGGTGGAGAAAGAGGGCTTCCAGCGCTTCGAGCGGGAGGTTCAGATCGTTCCCGGACGGACGCTCCAGCTCGAAGCACGCCTCGAGCGAGCACTGCCGAGCCTGACCGTTCGGGCCGACGTCGCCGGAGCGCAGGTCTTCCTCGACCGCAAGTTTCTGGGAGAGGCGCCTGTGACCGTTCGGGACGTCGAGCCGGGCCGCCACCGCATCAACGTGTCGGCCGAGGGGCATGAGGGGTACGCAGAAGACCTCGAGATCACTGCCGGCGCACGCGAGGTGGTTGTGAGCTTCAAGGAGGTCAGCCTCGACGAGTCCCTGGCGGTGAAGCACAAGCATGGCATGGGGTCGTGCCGGGGGCAGCTCGCGGCGACCCCCGAAGGGCTGCGCTATGAGACGCAGCACGACAAGGACGGGTTCACCGTCCCTTTCTCAGCCCTCGAACCTCTCGAGGTGGACTACCTCAAGAAGAACCTCCGGGTGAAGCTCCGCGGGGGGCGCAAGTACAATTTCACGGCGGAGAGCGCCGACGACCTGCTGGTCTTCCAGAACGCCGTCGAGGCCGCTCGTGAGCGGCTCGAGTGAGTGCCGCTGAGGGAACAACGAAGGATGGACAAGTGAACGACCGTTTCCTCCGCGCCTGCCGGCGCGAGCCCGTAGACGCCACGCCGGTGTGGCTCATGCGACAGGCCGGCCGATACATGCCGGAGTACCGGGCGCTTCGCGCGCGCTACTCCATGCTCGAGCTCTGCCACACGCCCGAGCTCGCGGTCGAGGTGACGCTGCAGCCCCTCAAAGCCTTTGAGCTCGACGCCGCCATTCTCTTCAGCGATCTTCTGATCCCGCTCGACCCGCTGGGCCTCCCGTTCGACTTCCAGGCCGGCGAGGGTCCGGTCGTCGAGAAGCCCATCAGCTCACGGGCCGACGTGGAGGCGCTTCGCCGGTTCGAGCCTCGCGAGGAGCTGAGCATGGTCCTCGAGGCCATCCGGGTGCTGCGGGGCGAGCTGTCGGTACCCCTGATCGGCTTCGCCGGAGCGCCTTTCACCCTCGCCTCCTACGCCATCGAGGGCGGACGCTCGAGCCACTTCGCGAAGACAAAGGGGCTCATGTACTCCGAGCCGGAGACCTGGCATCTCCTGGCGAGCCTTCTCGCCGATGTGGTCGGGGACTACCTGAGGGCCCAGGTGGAGGCCGGGGTCCAGGCCGTGCAGGTCTTCGACTCGTGGATCGGCGCTCTCGACGAGGCCGACTACCGGGAGTTCGTGCTCCCCCATGTCAAACGGATCTTCGACGGGCTGGCCGATCTCGACGTGCCGACGATCCATTTCGGGACGGGCACCGGTCATCTCCTGTCCGCTCAGCGCGAAGCCGGTGGCACCGTGATTGGCGTCGACTGGCGAACGCCCCTGGACGAAGGATGGGAGCGGGCCGGCCTGGACGTTGCGATCCAGGGCAACCTCGATCCGACGCTGCTGTTCGCCCCGCGGGAGCGCCTCCTGGCCCGGGTGGACGACGTGCTTCGCCGCGTGGGAGGCCGGCCCGGCCACGTCTTCAACCTGGGGCACGGCATTCTGCCGGGCACGCCCGTCGAGAACGTGCGGACGCTCGTCGACCACGTCCACGAGGCGACCGCCGGCTAATCAGGTTGTTGTCAAGTCTTACAGACGCCAGCCGTCCCGGTACTCCCGCCGGACGTAGGCGTTGGCATCCTCGTCGTTGGTCACTTCCATGGCCGCGCCATCCCAGAGCAACCGCTTGCCGGGGAACCGGACCGCCAGGTTGCCCATCAGGACCGTCTCCGAGAAGGGGCCGGAATAATCGAAGTTGGAGCTGGCGGGCGGCCCCCCCTTGCAGGCCCGGATCCAGTCCCGCTCGTGGCCGTCGGGGCCATCCGGGATCCGTTCCAGGGTCCTGCGAGGCGTCCTGTACCTCCGCATGGCGGATTCCGGGACGAGCCGCGGCGACTCGCCATAGGTGTTGCCCATGATGGCGCCGTGGTCCCCGATCAGCAGGATCCCGCCGTCGTTGTCGCCCATGCGCCGGCCCTCTTCGAGCCCGGCGGGCCGCGGAGGCATCAACCCCCCGTCCCACCAAGTCACGTTGACTTCGGGCATGTCCTCCCGCTCCGGGAATGCGAAGCGCACGATGGTGGACCGGGGGAACATCTCGTTCTTCGGTTCCGCCCTGTCCCAGAAGGCGGGCCAGAACTGCGAGGTGTTGGCCTCCACGGCGACCGGGTACTTGAGCTTCAGCGCCCAGAAGAGCGGGTCGACGATGTGGCAGCCCATGTCGCCCAACGAACCCGTCCCGAAATCCCACCAGGCGCGCCACTTGGCGAGGTGGTAGGCGGGGTGATAGGGGCGGACCCGGGCGGGGCCGAGCCACAGGTCCCAATCGAGGGCGGGAGGAACCTCGGGCGTGTCCGTGGGTCGGCCCATTTCGATGCCCGAGGGCCACACCGGCCGGTTGGTCCAGGCGTGCGCCTCGCGAATGGGGCCGATGGCGCCGTTCCACACCCATTCGCACAGGAGGCGGACGCCCTCTCCCGAATGCCCCTGGTTGCCCATCTGGGTCACAACGCCCTGCTCGCGGGCGGTTTCGGTCAGGAGCCGGGCTTCGGAGACGGAATGGGTCAACGGCTTCTGCACGTACACGTGCTTCTTCCGCTCCATGGCCGCCATGGCGATCACGGCGTGGGTGTGATCGGGTGTGGCGATGATGACCGCGTCGATGTCGCTCTGCTCGTCCAGCATGACGCGGAAGTCCTTGTACCGCCTGGCGTTCGGGTACTTCTCGAACACCTCCGCCGCCTTGTCAAAATCGACGTCGCACAGGGCGACGACGTTCTCTGCCTCACAGCGCTTGAGGTTGGTCTTTCCCATTCCGCCGACGCCAACGCCTGCGATGTTGAGCTTGTCGCTCGGGGCAGGCGTGCCCTGCCTGCCCAGCACGTGCCGCGGCACGATGGTGAATCCCGCCGTGACGGTGGCCGCGCTCGCCAGGAAGGTCCGCCGGGGAACCGGGGCGGTGGCTTTGGGATCGGAACTGCCGGGGTTTTTCATCGAGTTCTCCTGAGACGGTTCGCCGCGATTCCGCGGGGCTCGCCCGTCCCTTGCAGGCAAGTGGCGCGAGATTAGCCCCCTCTCTCGTGTGGTGTCAAAGAGGCGCTCCTGGCTGGAAGAGACGACCCGCGTAGCGTCGGCCCCTGGAAGTAAGGATAATGCACCCATGATACAATTCATGGAGTTGATCCGTTTCTCCGGCGGGCTTTCGCCCTGCCGCATCGCGGTCCTCGGGATCGCGGCGGTGTGCCTCTGCACTCTTCCCGGCACGCGTCGCGCCCAGGGGGCCGACAAGCTGGCCCCGATCCCCATCGAGCTGCCGAAGCCGATGTTCGAGGGCACGCCACAGAACCTCGCGGTCCCCCACCTGCAAAAGCCCCTCGGACGGCCGCGCGATCCGTTCCTCGCCCCTGCCGGGGTCACGAACGTGGCTCGGGACAAGGCCGTGGCGAGCAGCGACGAGGAGCCGATCATCGGCGAGCTTGAGCAGGTCACCGACGGGGACAAAGAGGGGGCCGAAGGCAGCTTCGTCGAGCTGGGTCCCGGGGTTCAGCACGTCACCATCGACCTGGGAGCGCCGCACGAGATCTACGCCATCTTGTTCTGGCACTTCCACAAGCAGGCGCGCGCCTACCTGGACGTCGTCGTCCAGGTGGCCGACGATGCCGACTTCACGGAGAACGTCCGCACACTCTTCAACAACGACCAGGGCAACGCGTCGGGGCTCGGGGCGGGCAAGGACATGAACTACGTGGAGACGGCCGAGGGCAAGCTCGTCGACGGCAGGGGCTCGCTGGCCCGCTACGTCCGGCTGTCCAGCAACGGCAGCAACGCCAACGATCTCAACCACTACGTCGAGGTCGAGATCTTCGGTCGCCCGGCGAAGTAGGGAGGACCCTCTACAGCTTCACGACCAGGTTGGCCAGCAGGGCGAGGTCGTTCTTCTCGAGCTCCGGCGAGGCCGGCTTGTTCTTGTAGTCGTCCACCAGCGACAGCTGGATCTCCATCCACCCGGTCACCGAGCTGGAGAGCGACAGGTCGAAGTGGTAGTAGGAGTCCGACGTGTCCTCGAACTTCCACAGGCCCCAGGCGGATTGGGTGAGCCGTGCGTTCCCGGAGACCTGCCACCTCAGACTCTGACCGAACTTGAACGTGCCCGCCGAGGTCGAGTCCTGGTCGAAGAGCTTCTCGAAGGCCCCTCCAACCGAGCCGTCCACGCTGAGCCGCACGCGGTCGGAGTCGACAATGTGGTGGCCGATGCCGACGAGGGGCGTCCAGAGGTAGTCGAGCTCCTTAAACGCGTCCTGCTGGAACGACAGCTCGACGAAGGCGAAGGTCCGGCCGGAGAGGGCGTACTCGTCGCGCAACGTCAAGGCGGCACGATCGGCGCTCAGCTCGCCGTCGGTCTTGTTACGGATCCACAGGCCATCGGACTTGAAGACGTTCCTGGTCTTCGGGTCATGAATGACGTGGAAGGTCAGGTTGAGGTTCTGGGTGTCCGTGTTCCCCGTCGTGTAGGCGAACCCGAACCCGAGGTTCGCGCGCCACCCGGGCTCCGGCTCCTTGGGGCAGGGGCAGGCGTCCTGGGCCAGGGCGGGCCCGGTGATCGCGAGGATCAAGACGGTGAGAGCGGCTGGTCTGCGGATCATGGTGCTCGTTTTTGCTTTCCGGGTCGCGCTCCGCCGTCATCTCCGCCGAGGCGAGGAAGCTCAACCGTCCGTGGTTGTCTGGGTCGGTCTTTCTTCTACTGTACCCCGTCGAGTCTTGAGCGAACATGCCACGGGGTGAGAGGCTTCGATCCACTCGAGCGGAGATCACGTTGGCGGGACGCGCCGCCGAAGAGGGGTCGGGCGGGCCTCAGGTCGCGAGCTTGCGATACTTGATCCGGTGGGGCTGCTCGGCCTCGGCGCCGAGCCGCCGGCGGCGGTCGGCCTCGTAGTCCTGGTAGTTGCCCTCGAACCAGACGACCTGGCTGTCGCCCTCGAAGGCGAGGATGTGGGTGGCGATGCGATCCAGGAACCACCGGTCGTGGCTGATCACGACGGCGCAGCCGGCGAAGCTCAGCAGGGCCTCCTCGAGAGCTCGGAGCGTGTCGACGTCGAGGTCGTTCGTGGGCTCGTCGAGCAGCAGCAGGTTGCCGCCGCTCTTGAGGAGCGTGGCCAGGTGGAGCCTGTTCCTCTCTCCGCCCGAGAGGTCCTTCACCTTCTTCTGCTGGTCGGGACCCCGGAAGCCGAACGACGCCGAGTAGGCACGGGAGTTTATCTCGCGCTTCCCCACCATCACGAGGTCCTTGCCGCCGTCGGAGATCTCCTCCCAGACCGAGCGCTCCCCGACCAGGCTGTCCCGTGACTGGTCCACGTACGACAGCGCGACGGTCTCTCCGATCTTGAGCGCGCCGGCGTCAGGCTTCTCCTCGCCCAGGATCATCCGGAAGAGCGTCGTCTTCCCCGCCCCGTTCGGGCCGATGATGCCGACGATACCGCCGCGCGGCAGCATGAACTCGGCGTCCTCCATGAGCAGCCGGTCGCCGAAGCCCTTGCGCAGGGCCCTTGCCTCGATGACGAGGTCACCGAGGCGCGGCCCGGGCGGGATCCGGATCTCGCGCCTCTCGTCGCGCTTCTCCGCTGCCTGCTCCTCGCTCAGCAGCTCCTCGTAGTGGTTGATGCGGGCCTTTCCCTTGGCTTGGCGGGCGCGGGGCGCCATCCGGATCCACTCGAGCTCGCGCCCGAGGGTCCGACGCCGGGCCGAGGCTGTCTTCTCCTCCTGCCCGAGCCGCTGCTCCTTCTGCTCGAGCCACGAGGAGTAGTTGCCCTGCCAAGGGATCCCTTCGCCCCGATCCAGCTCGAGGATCCACCCGGCCACGTTGTCGAGGAAGTAGCGATCGTGGGTGATGGCCACGACGCAGCCCTTGTACTCCTGGAGGAAGCGCTCGAGCCACGCCACCGACTCCACGTCGAGATGGTTCGTGGGCTCGTCGAGGAGCAGCATGTCCGTGGGCTGAAGCAGCAGCCGGCAGAGCGCCACCCGGCGCAGTTCACCCCCTGAAAGGACCGCGACATCGGCGTCGCCCGGGGGCAGACGCAGGGCGTCCATCGCCACCTCGACGGCGCGGTCCACATCCCAGGCGTTCGCCGCATCGATCTGGTCCTGGACTCTGCCCTGCTCGTCGATCACCTTGTCCATCTCGGCTTCGGGAAGGTCCTCCCCGAGCTTCATCGACAGCTCCTCGAAGCGTTCGAGGAGCGCCTTGGCGGGAGCGACCGCCTCCTCGACGTGCTGCTGGACGGTCTTCTCCGGATCGAGCACCGGCTCCTGGGAAAGGTGGCCGATGCGGGTCCCCTCCGCCGCGTAGGCCTCCCCGGCGAAATCCGCGTCGAGACCCGCCATCACTCTCAGGAGCGTCGACTTACCGGCGCCGTTCGCTCCGAGGACCCCGATCTTGGCGTCCGGGTAGAACTGCAGCCAGATCCCCTTGAGGATCTCCTTGCCCTGCGGTGTGACTTTCCGCAGGTTCTTCATGGTGTAGATGAACTGAGGCATGGACCCGCCATTTTGCCACACCGCTGGTGCACAATGGTTGAGAGGAGACGTGCCATGAAGGTCGCCGTGACCGGGGCGAGCGGGCTCGTCGGCAGCGCGCTCGTGCCCTTTCTTGCGTCGAAGGGCCACGAGGTCGTCCGCCTCGTCCGTCGAGACCCGCGCGGGGCCGCCGAGGTGCGATGGGACCCTGCTCGAGGCGAGATCGACGGAAGCACCCTGGAAGGTGTGGACGCGGTCGTGCACCTCTCAGGGGAGAGTATTGCCGGCGGGCGCTGGAGCGCGGCGCGAAAGAAGCGACTCTACGACAGCCGGATCGGGTCGACCCGAACGCTCGCCCGTGCGCTGGCGGCCCTGAAGAGGCGGCCCAGTGTGCTGATCTCGACGTCGGCGATTGGCTACTACGGATCCCGCCGAGACGCATGGCTCACCGAGGCCAGCCCGCCGGCCGAGGACTTCCTGGGCCGACTCGCGGTGGACTGGGAAGCGGCCGCCGCTCCGGCAGCCGAGGCCGGGATCCGTGTCGTCCACCCGCGCTCGGGCCTGGTGCTCAGCCCGGCCGGAGGGGCGCTCGGGAAGATGCTCCTTCCGTTCCGACTCGGCCTGGGCGGGGTCCTCGGCCCAGGTACGCAGTACATGAGCTGGATCGCCATCGACGACGTGCTCGGCGCGGTCCAGCACACGCTCGTCCGGGCCGATCTCGAGGGGCCCTTCAACATGGTGGCCCCGGAGCCGGTGACCAATCGGGAGTTCACGAAGACGTTGGGCCGGGCCCTGAAACGCCCGACGATCCTACCGGCGCCGGCTCTCGCTCTCCGCTTCGTCCTGGGCGAAATGGCCGATGCCACCCTGCTCTCGAGCACGCGTGTCCGGCCGGAGCGGCTGGAGCAGACCGACTTCACGTTCCGGTTCCCGACTCTCGAGGGCGCGCTCCGCCACGTGCTGGGCTAGCAGGCTGAGCCCGCGAGAGTACTGCCTGCCAGCAGATCCTCTCCTGACGCAAGTGTGACAATCCGCTCGAAACCGCTCTGCTAGCCTCACCAGTGACGGCGCGCCTCAACCCCGCGCCGGCCTGGAGGAGGCCACTTGACCCTGACCTGGAACGGCCGTCGCTTCGACTGGGTGAACGTCATCTACTTCGCGGTGATTCACGCGATCGCGCTGACTGCCTTCTGGCACTTCAGCTGGACGGGGCTCGCCATCGCGGCCATGGGCTGGTGGATCGCGGGATCTCTGGGGATCTGCTTCACCTTCCACCGCCTTCTCACTCATCGGGGCTTCCGTGTGCCCAAGGCGATCGAGTATCTGGGCACCATATTCGGCACGCTCGCCAGCGAGGGCGGCGCGATCACCTGGGTTGCCATGCACCGCATGCACCACGCCCGGTCGGACGAGCCGGGCAAGGACATCCACACTCCGAAGGACGGCTTCTGGTGGAGCCACATGGGCTGGATCGTCTGCGACATCGGGATGGACCGCAGGACAATGGAGCGACGTTGGGCCCCGGAGATGGTGGCCGACCCCGTGCATCGCTTCCTGAACCACTTCCACATCTTCCCGAACATCCTGGTCGGTCTCGCCCTCTACGCGTGGGGCGGCTGGTCGATCGTAGTGTGGGGCGTCTTCGTGCGCATCGTCGTCACGCTTCACGGCACCTGGCTCGTGAACTCCGCCACACACACGTGGGGCTACCGCACGTGGATGACCAACGAGGATTCGCGGAACCTCTGGTGGGTGGGCGTCCTCGCCTGGGGCGAGGGCTGGCACAACACACACCACGCCTTCCCACGCTCCGCCCGCCACGGATTCAAATGGTGGGAGATCGACGCGACCTGGATGGTGATTCGGACCCTGGCAGCGGTGGGTCTGGTGAAGGACATCCACCTCCTCTCGAAGAACGCCGAGCGCTTCCGGATCACGGCCGACCAACCCGACGAGGCCCTGGCCGCCTGAGCAAGACGGGCGAGCCCTCCGAGAGGTAGAATCTCTCTTTACGGAGGACACATCATGTTTGGACTCGGCATGGGGGAGCTCGTCGTCATCCTCGTGATCCTGATCCTGATCTTCGGGACGTCCCGGCTCGCGAGCCTGGGCAAGGGCCTCGGCGAGGGGATCCGCAACTTCAAGAAGGGCGTCAAGGACGAGGACGAGTCGGGCGACGAGCCCAAGACGTCCTAGCGCCGCACGACGGTCGGCGCGGCCGCCTTGGCGGCGAGGTATCGCTCGAGCTCGGGGTCGACGGTGGCTTCGGGGTCGAGTCGTGTCGCCCACTGGAGCGCGTCCCGGGCCTCGCGCCACTTCCCCTGGCGTGCCAGGACCGCACCCAGGCGCAGCCACGCCGCGACGTTTGTGGGCTCCCGCCTGAGCACGGCCCGGTGAGCGAACTCGGCCAGGGGGTAGTCCTGCCGGGCGATCGCCACCTCGCCCAGGAGGTCCCAGGCCTTCACGTCGTCGGAGTCCCTGCGAACCGCCTCGCGAAGACGACCGAGCGCTTCCGGCTGGTGTCCCCTTCCAGAAGGAGCTCGGCCGCCCGGGTGAGGGCCCGAGCGTCGTCGGGAAGAGCGGCACCGGCGGAGTCCAGGGCCGCAAGGGCCCTCCCGGGCTGCTCCGCATCGAGGTAGCGCTCGGCCAGGTCGCGATGAAGGGCGGCCACCCCTGAAGCGTCGGCGCCCTGACCCGGGCGTCCGCGCAGGATCGTGAGGGCGTCCCCGGCCGCCTCGCTCAGCGTGGCGTACTGCACCACGGCGGCGCTGGCAGCGTCCGCGGGGACCCTCACCCTCCGCCTCGAGGCCGCAAGCTCGAGGTAGGGGCGGTCATCGGTGTTGAGTGGCGTCGTGGAGCCGAAGTCCTCCCCGGCCTCGACCCAGCGCTTCATCTCCGGACGGTTCATGGCCCATGTGGCCAGGAGGGCGAGCGGATCCCTCAGCACCCGGGTGGCGCGGAGGTCTTCCCCCACCGGCGTCTCGCCGAGCCGTTCCTCCAGGCGTGCCCAATCCAGGCCGTGGGGCTCGAGGCTCCCGACGAGAAGCATGTCCGCTCCGAGGCTCGTAGTCCCATCCGAAGCCGTGAGCGGCGGGACGAGCCAGAGCGAGGCATGGGGGAACACCGTGAAGAACGTCTTCATCTCGACCCGGACGTCGAACGCATCGAGGTGGTCGTAGTGGAACCGCTGGCCGAAGACCCCTCCGGGCGCGAGGCGGCTCTCAATCACCTCGTAGAACTCGCGGGTGAACAGGCTCGAGACGCCCGAGATCCACGGGTTCGAGGGCTCGGAGACAATCACGTCCCAGGTCTCGCGAGCTCGCAGCAGGTGGTTCCGCCCGTCACGGAACGAGATCGCGAAGCGCGGGTCGTCGACGAGCGCTCCTCCCAGCTCGGCAAAGAGAGGAGCGGCCTCGTAGACCGCCGGCTCGATCTCCACACACTCGATGGACTCCACCGCGGGATAGAGCGCCGCGGCAGCCACCGTCGCCCCGGCGCCCCAGCCGATCACCAGCACTCGCCGCGGCTCGGGATGCAGCAGCATCGGGACGTGGGCGATGAGCTTCTGGGGCACCGCGTCCTCCGCGCTGCTGCCGGCGGCGAACTCGCCGTTCACGGAGAGGAGGCTCCGTCCGTCGTCGTTCTCCGAGACCGCAACCACGGCCTCTGACCCTTCCCGATAGAAGACGAGCTCGCGCTGCTCCCGCAGCCAGTCTCCGAGCTCGAACGCCGACCCCGGCCGATCACGCCACTCCAGGCCGTAGCGGTGGACGCCCGAGGACATCAAGACGGGATCCCAGGGCGCCCAGCGGGGAGACAACACGCCAATCAAGATCACGAGACCCGTAGGGACGAGCGCCCGAAGGAGGGGCCGCCACGACGCCGCCTCGGCGATCGCCCAGGTCCCACCCCCGAGAAGGAGCGCCGCCAGGACGAGATACGACGGCTGCAGACCCAGCCGTGGCACGAGCACGAGGCTCGCGGCCAGGACACCCACGATCGCTCCCCCGGTGTTCCAGGCGTAGAGCCAGCCCGACGCCTGCTGCGCGGAGGCTCGCTCCGCGTCGGCCAGGTGCAGCAGGAGCGGGAACGTGAAACCGAGCACGAGGGTGACGGGCAGCATCGTCGCGAGGCACAGCACGAGACCCGCGAGCTGGTAAGCCAAGAAAGACACAGGAAGCACGTCCAGGGCGACGAGGCAGGCGACGGGCAGACCTCCAATCGCCCACTGCCCGACGAGCACGGCGAGCGCCGCGCCTGCGAAGAGCTGCCCCACCGCCCGCGTCGGGCGTTGGATGCGCGCCCCGACCCGACCGTAGACGAAGGCCCCTCCCGCGATGCCCAGGAGCACGGCGAGCAGCATGAGGTTGACGGCGTAGACGGACGAGCCGATGACGAGCGCGTACGACCGTGTCCAGACGACCTCGAGGCCGAAGGTCGCCGCGCCCGAGACGGCGGCGAGTCCCGCGCAGAGAACTCGCCGGTGAGCTTGCTCGTCACCGGTCGGAACCGGGGAGTCGGAGCGAGGATCCACGGCTGCGAAGGTCGTCCCATGCCGCCAATACAGGGCAACGGCGCCCACCGCGAGGCTTCCGGCAGCCGCCGCCATGAGAGTCCCCCGCATCCCCAGGGCCGGCATGAGCAGGAACGGCGCGAGGGCCACACCGGCCGCGCCGCCGAGGGTATTGAGCATGTAGAGCCGGCCGAAGCTGGCGCGGATCGGTCGGCCACCACGCGCCAGCACCTCGACGGCGAGCGGGATCGTCATACCCAGCATCACCGTGGCAGGAAGAAGGACGATCGCGGCGAGCGTCACTCGACCTGCCAGCTCCACGGCCCCCTCGAGCTCCCCGCGCCCCGCCAGGGCGCCGTAGGCCCAGGGGAGGGCGCGCAGCAACGGCACGCTCAGGAGCGCGGACACGCCAATGCCGATCTCGACGAGCCCGTACGCACGAAGGGGGTCGGCGACCGGTCGCCGCGCCGCAATGGCGCTGCCCAGGGCAAGGCCGCCCATGAACACGGCCAGCACCATCGCCACCGCGTCCGTGGTGTTCCCCAAGATGAGCCCCAACGATCGCATCCACACGGACTCGTACACGAGAGTCGCGCCGCCGGAGACGGCAACGAGCAGGGGGAGACCACGTCCGACGCGCTCGGACGGCCACGGGCGGTTCGCGTCGGGCATGGGGCGAGAGCGACGGTAGCAGAGTTGATCTAGAATTCCCGATCGTGAAGGACCCGCCGGGCGACCCTGCCGCCGCTCTCGCGCGCTCACTCCAAACGCACGCCTGTGCCGACGAGGAGGAGCGGCGAGACCGCGACCGCATCGTCGAGTTTCTCGGGCGCCACGCCGACCCCTTCGATCGTCGGATTCTCGAGGGCCATCTGACGGGGAGCGCGATCATCGTCTCGGCCTCGGGAGACAGCGTGCTCCTGCTTCACCACCGCAAGCTCGACCGATGGCTCCAGCCGGGAGGCCACGCCGACCCCGGCGAGACGACCGGCGAGGAGGTCGCGCTCCGGGAGTCCGTCGAAGAGACCGGCCTTCGCGGGCTCGCCCTCCACCCGACGGCGCCGCGGCCCCTGGACGTCGACGTCCACGACATCCCCGCGCGCAAGGACGAGCCCGCCCACGAGCACCTCGACCTGCGCTATCTCGTCGTGGCACCGGACCCGGCCGTCCTCTCACCTCAGATCGAGGAGCTTCACGCCCTCCGCTGGGTTGCGTGGGACGACACTGGCGCCCTCGGGCCGGATCACGGCCTCCGGCGTGCGCTCGGAAAGACGCGTGCGCTGCTGGGGAAGTAGCTGGGTCTAGCTCAGGCGGCTCATGGGCCCGCGGGCCACGAAGTCCTGGAGGCGCTCGCGGGCGTCGGCGTCGACCTCGAGGAACCGCACCGCCGCCCCTCGCGGGTGGGCCGCCGATTCGTGATCCGACTGGGCCACGCGAACGACCTCGGCCCTGAGCGCCATCTCGATGCGCTCGGGAACTATCAGTAACCGCAGAACATGAGTGTCACCGACACTCCGGGGAGCGCGCGTCGTCAAGTAGGCGCCGCTCACACTGACGTCGGCAAGGCCGACAATGTGTGTCTTGTCGCCGATCTCCAAAATTGCTCCGCGGCCGAACGGAAGCGTCCGGCGCAGGGCTCTGCGCCTCTCCGCGTCGTTTGAGGCATCGCCGTCTTCCGAAGCCATCGCTGCCAGTTGGACCTGACCCTCGTCTGCCATCGTCATCCTCCGTGCCCCGTCCCTCTGGGCGGTCACGCTCTGCCGGACGTAGGGTTGCAACATCCAGTCCAACCGACAGCTTGGCACAAACGCTTCTGGATCAGCAACCTGGGGCAAGGTCCCGATGGCCGGAGACTTCGTTCGCCCTCTGCCGGGCCGAAAATCGGACAGGCCAGGGTGCACGGCTCAAGACGTGCGGGAGCGGCGGAGGGCTTCGATCGCCGACCGCTCCGGGGCGGAGGGCTGCGCGCCGAGGACCGTGGTCGACAGGGCTGCCGCGGCGTTGGCAAACGCGACGGCACCTTCGAGTGGCTGGCCCCTCCACGAGCGCCACCGCGAGGGCACCACAGTGGACGTCTCCGGCCGCCGTCGTGTCGACCGCCGCGACCTCGAACCCGGGCACCAGACCCTGGTGGCCCTCTCCAACGACCCAGGCACCCCGGGCACCGAGGGTCAGGAGGACCGTTTTCGGGCCCCTGGCTGCAAGAGCCGCGGCGGCAGCCTCGACCTCTGCGTCACTCTTCACCGGCAGGCCGGTCAGGAACTCGGCCTCGGTCTCGTTCACCGCGAGAACGCCGAGCCGCGCGAGCGAGGCGTCGCCGAGCGGACGGGCGGGTGCGAGGTTGAGCATCACGGTCTTGCCGAGACGGGCCCCCAGGTCGACCACGTACTCGAGTGTCTCGGGAGGGATCTCGCACTGCGTAACGATGACCGAAGCGGTCTCGATCACGTCGCGAGCCCGGTCCACGTGCCGGGGCGTGAGTCGAAAGTTCGCCCCCGGCGCCACCGAGATACAGTTCTCACCGGCGGAGTCGATCATGATCAGCGCGGTGCCGGTGGGAAGCCCCGTCTCCCGGAACACATGGCGGGTGTCGATTCCATCCGTCTTCAGGCTGTCGAGCACCTGGCTGCCGTAGGCGTCGTCTCCCACACAGCTCACGAACGCCACCTCGCCGCCGGCCCGAGCAGCGCCCACCGCCTGGTTGGCGCCCTTTCCGCCGCACACCTGGGCGAAGTCGGCTTCCGTCACCGTCTCGCCGGGCTTCGGCAAGCGGTCCACCTTCATGATGAGGTCCACGTTCGAGCTGCCGACGACGACGACTCGATCGGACATCGAGGCCCCCCTCAGGCCAAATGGGCCGATGCCGTCCGGCCCGGGCTCGAGAAGGGAGATACACCGACCGCTGCCCCTGCGTCAAAGGGAGGCCGGTTCGGGGCGATCGATCGATGTCAGGAGGCCGGGCGAAGGGTGGTGAGAATCGGGGTCGCTCCCGGACCCAGTGCAGCGACGCTCGTCCGGAGCCGGGAGACGAAGGCGCCGACCTGATTCTCGTCGTCGCCGACCACGCCAAGGATGCTGGAGCCGAGGCGTACGAGGGCCACGGTGCGCCCGCCGACGTGAGCGGCGTGCTCGTCGCTCATCCGGACATCGTGAGGCACCAGGAAGACCGACACCTGACCGTGGTCCGAAGCGTAGTAGACGTGCGCCGCCCGCGAGGCGTCGGGCAGCCAGCAGAAACGCCCGCCGACGAGCGCGAGCCGACCCACGCTGGGAGGGATGAGCGGCAGGTTGGTTCCCTGCTCGTCGAACCACGCCGTCACGATCTCGGGCTCGCTGGCCAGGACCCTGGCGGGCAGAGGATCCATGCCGAAGCAGTGCGTGTGGTCGCGGGCAAGCTCCCATGCGACAAACGGGGAATAGCCGCGGGCCCACAGAGCCACCATGAGGACCGCCGCAAGGGGCAGGAGGAGGCGTGCCGCGGCGGAGAGACGGCCACGCCCGCGCAGACGGCGGCGCACACGCTGCTCCAGCCCGAATGTCGGCTCGGGGGAGGGCAGGCCGCGGAGGCTGGCGCGGATGTGCTGTTCTTCCTCCAGCTGGGCACCGCACTCCTCGCACCCGGCGAGGTGGGCTTCGAGCGCAGCTCGCTCCTCACCCTCCAGGGCGTCGTCGACCAGTGCCGTCACCCGCTGCGGTTCGCAGCCCACTCAAACCCTCCCGGAAAGGGCCCGGCGCAAGTGCGCCCGACCCCGATGGATTCTCGACATCACCGTCCCCACCGGCACGCCGAGGATGTCTGCAATCTCGGCGTGCGTGAACTCTTCGACGTCCCGGAGCACCACCGCCGAGCGAAAGACCTCGGGCAGATTCTCCAGGGCCCGAACGATCTCCTCACGGCCCGAGGTGAGGATCGCTTCGTGGACCGGCGCCACAGGGGGACCATCGTTGAGCAGCTCGACGGTCTCGGGGCTGCGGCCGCGGCGACGAAGCGCGTCGGTACGGAGCCGGTGGAGGATCGTAAAGAGCCAGGCCCGGGCGTTGGTGCCGGGGCGATATCGATCGAACGCACGGTAGGCACGCAGCATCGTCTCCTGAACGAGATCCTCGGCGTCATGGGCGTTGCCGGTGAGGCGGTATGCCATACCGAACAGTGCCCTCGACTGGGGCAGAACCTCCGCCTCGAATGCCGCGTCGCGATTTCCCAAAGCACCGCCGAGGCGGGCGGCTCCTCGTCCATCAAGAGGAACGTCGGCCACCGCCCGCTCATTCCCAGGCACCTCCCGGTCCGGCGAAGCTGCCTCGGAGACCGGGATTGTCCTACGGATCCACTCCGCTTTCTACGGGACGTCCGATCGGGAGGGCGGACGCCGTCCCAACTCGACCCCACGGCGCGGGGTCGGGGGCGGGCGGAGGACGCCCGCCGAAATCACCTTTCCTGGCGACAGTCAGTCAATCCGGGCCGTCGGCGCAGCTGAGGACCGGCGACGACTCGAACTTGTGGGCGTTGACGTTCACCGGCTCCAGGTCGTCCAGCCAGAAGGCTTCGTCGTCCCGCTTGTAGATCATGAACCGGCCGCGGTTCTCGGCGTCCTTGGCGCGGTGGTACCGAAGGTAGATGTGCTTCCCGTCCACCGCGAGGATCTCGATCTTTCCGGTCTCGTGGGACATGACGAACTTCGGGCGGCGCGCCAGCCCCGAGCCCCTCCGGAGGGCGTCGTGGAACGTGAGCCAGCCCCGGACTATCGGCACGGCGTAGGGCTCGTTGCCCGCGGTCGGGCGTCCCTGGAACAGGTAGTACGGCGAGCAGCCCATCCAGGCCAGCTTCTGGTACAGCTCCGAGAGCGTGTCCGCGTTGTCGTTGATCCCGAAGATCATCGGGCACTGGTTGACGCAGATCACGCCGGAGCGGATGAAGGCATCGATTCCGGCGACGGCAGCATCGGTGAGCTCCCTGGGATGGTCGAAGTGCGCCATAAGGTAGATCCGTCGCATCGGCTCCGAGTACTTCCGGAACGCCGCCTGCAGCTCCTCGTCCCGCAGGATCCGCCAGGGATCGAACGCCGGCATCTTCGAGCCGAGCCGAATGATTCGAACGTGGGGGATCTTCCTGAGCTCCTCGAAGATGTGTGTCAGACGCGCCGTGCTCATCAGCAGCGGATCGCCCCCGGTGAGCAGGACATTGGAGACCGCGGGGGTGTCAGCGATGTACTTGATGCCCTCGGTGACGTCGAGGACCACCTCGTCGTTCTCGTCCATGAAGAGGCGCTTGCGGAAGCAGTACCGGCAGTAGGCCCCGCACACCTCGTTGCACAGCAGGAGGACCGTGTGGGGGTACTTGTGCTGCACGCCCCGCTGCACCGTCACCAGCGACTCCTTGCTGGCGTCCAGCTCGCCCCAGTCGTTCAGCTCCTCGGCACGGGGGATGACGAGCTGTTTGATCGGGTCGTTCGGATCGTCCCAGTTGATCAGCCCCATGTAGTAGTCGTTTGAACGAAAAACGTAACGCTCGGCGACCTTCTTCAGTTTCTCGCGCTGCGCCTCGGGGATGTTCGTGACCTGGTCGACGCTCCTGATGTACTTGACGCGGCGCTTGGGGTCTACGCCCGGCACCCTCGGCACATCGGCTGGGGCCATACGAACACCTCCTTGACTCAGGGACGCTTCGGAGCCAGCAAACGGTGGGGGCCCCGACGGTGAATGAGGAGAGATAACACAGACGAGCGTCGCAAGGGAAGCCACCCGGCGGCAGGCGGGGCTCCCTGCCGACGCAAGCCCCACACTATAAAGCGGTTCGCCCGGACGATCGGGCTGCTCGTCTCGAGAGCAGCGCCCGACGAGCGACGCGCGGGAGTAGAATCCTGCGTCACGTCCACACGATTGGAGCCGCATTGAGCCTGACCGCCGGACAGTCCCTCGGAGCCTACCGGATCATCGACCCTCTCGGTGTGGGCGGCATGGGCGAGGTCTACCGCGCCACGGACACGAAGCTCGGCCGCGAGGTGGCAATCAAGGTGCTGCCGGCCGAGGTCAAGGAGGACCCGGAACGACTGGCCCGGTTCCAGCGCGAGGCGCACCTCCTCGCCTCCCTGAACCATCCCCAGATAGCAGCCATCTACGGGCTCGAGGAGGCCGACGGGAAGCCGTTCCTCGTCCTCGAGCTCGTCCCCGGTGAGGACCTCTCCGCACGGCTCAAGCGGGGCTCCATCCCCGTGGATGAGGCCCTGGAGATCGCCAGGCAGATGGCCGAGGCGCTCGAGGAGGCGCACAATCGGGGCATCGTTCACCGGGACTTGAAGCCCGCCAACGTGAAGCTGACGCCGGACGGAAAGGTCAAGGTCCTGGACTTCGGCCTGGCCAAGGCCTGGACCGGCGAGACGGGGGACGGCTCGTTCTCGGACCTCTCCCAGTCGCCGACCCTGGCCCACACGGGCACCATGGCCGGGGTCATCCTGGGAACCGCGGCCTACATGTCCCCGGAGCAGGCGCGGGGCAAGCGGTCGACAAGAGAGCGGACGTCTGGGCCTTCGGCCTGGTCCTCTACGAGATGCTCGCGGGTCGGAAGCTGTTCGACGGAGAGACCGTCACCGACGTGATCGCCGCCGTGGTCACCCGCGAGCCCGACTGGACGGCGCTCCCCGAGGAGACGCCAGGGCGGGTCCGCCGGCTGCTGGAGCAATGTCTCCGAAAGGACCCCCGCAAGCGGCTTCCGGACGCGGGTACCGCGAGGCTCGAGCTGGCAGAGCTGCTCGCGGGCGAACCCGACGTGGTGACCGGGCAGACGAGCACGTCGCCGGCCCCGCGGCGCGCGGTCGCCTGGGGCCTGGGGCTGGCCACGGTCGCCCTCGCAGCCGGCGTCGCCCTCAGGATGCTGCTCGTTCGGCCCGCCCGAGACGACCGTGTCATCGCCTTCGAGATCGACCCCCCGGAGGGAACCACGTTCTACCTGCACGCCGAGCGGCCGGGGCCGGTCCGTGTGTCACCCGACGGACGAATGCTAGCCTTCACCGCGGAGGGCGAAGGACAGCAGCATCTCCTCTACGTGCGTCCTCTCGATGCCACGGTGGCGCGCGCCCTCCCCGGCACCGAAGACGCCTAATACCCCTTCTGGTCGCCGGACTCCCGGCACCTCGGCTTCTTCGCTCGGGGCAAGCTCCGCAGGATCTAGGTCACGGGCGGCGGAGGGCCGCCGGTGGCCGTCTGCGACGCCCCCGAGGTCAAGGGGGCGAGCTGGGTGGGGCTCCCAGGGGTTCATCGTCTTCGCCCCGAGCTTCAACACGCCCATCCACCGCGTCCCCGAAGGCGGAGGCGAGCCGACGCCAGTCACCCGGCTCGATCCCGGGCGCGAGGACGACTCGCACCGCCATCCCCGGTTCCTTCCGGACGGTCGGCACTTTCTCTACCTGGCGCGCACGGCAATCGCCGGCCAGGACCATGCGATCGTCGTCGGCTCGATCGACGGGGACGACGGGCAGGTCCTTCTCACCTCGCCGACCGCGGCGGAGTACGCCTCCGGGCACCTGCTGTTCATCAGGGATCTCACCTTGATGGCGCAGCCATTCGACGCGGACGGTCTCGAGCTCGACGGGGCGGCCTTTCCGGTCGCTGAGGACGTCCGGCTCGTCGCATCGGGCACCGCGCTCTCCGTCTTCTCCGCGTCGCAGACCGGGGTCCTCGCCTACGAGCCGGGGGGCGCTTTGGCCGGTCAGAGCCTCGTCTGGCGCGACCGCGAGGAAAAGGAGTTGGGGGTCCTCGGAGACGAAGCCAACTACTGGGACGTGAGGGTGTCGCCGCTGGGCGACCTGGCCATGGTGACGATCGAAGCCCCGAGGGGGGACGTGTGGATCTACGAGGTCTCACGCAACCTGAGGACACGACTGACCTTCAGTAACGAGGACGACGTGGCCGGGACGTGGTCGCCCGACGGCTCGGCCGTGTTCTACTCCACCAGCCGCGGCAGCGCCTACGACATCTATCGCAAGACCGTCGGCGGGGCAGGGCAGGAGGAGCGGGTCCACGAGACGGAGCTCGTCGCCCTCCCCACGAGCGTCTCGCCGGACGGGCGGTTTCTCGCGTTCAGCGAGCAGAGCGACGGGACCAGTTGGGACCTCTGGATCCTCCCCCTCGATGGTACAGACGAGCCCTATCCGTTTCTGCAGGCGCCCTTCGACGAAGCGGTGGGGATGTTCTCTCCGGACGGGCGATGGATGGCTTACCACTCCAACGAGTCGGGGCGGCAGGAGGTCTACGTGAGGCCGTTCCCGGGCCCGGGGCGGACGTGGCAGGTGTCGACCGAAGGTGGGATGTGGGCCACCTGGCGGGAGGACGGGAACGAGATCGTCTACCAGGCCATCGACGGGACCTTGACCGCAGTGCCCGTGACGACCCGGGACGACGGGCTGGCCTTCGGCACGCCGGCGCCCCTTTTCCAGCTACCCACCCATGAGGTCAACTTCCGGTTCTCACCCACTCGTGACGGTGAGCGCTTCCTCGCAATCGAGAGCTTGGATGCACAGGACTCGCAGCCTCTGAGCGTCGTCGTCAACTGGACGGCACGCCGGGCGGAGTGACAGGCGGGCCAACTCCCGAGGCGAGCACGGGGGAGCGCCGTCACACTCACTGACCCTCATCGACGAGGCGCTCGAGCTCCGAGAACCAGTTCAAGGTGACGACGATCTGGGGCGAGCTCTCCTCCGAATCGCTCGGCTGCACCAGGACGAAGGCGTCGCCCCGGGGAGAGATGTCGTGGTTCGTGAGGGGCGACGTCTACAGACGGAAGCGACCCTCGAAGAGTCGCTCCGGCGGCCCGTGCTGGAACCGGTCGTCAGTCTGCACGTCGACACGGTTCAGGCCCAGGTGGTCCGCAAAGAAGAGAGTCCGGCCGTCCGGCCCCCAGAGCGGGGCGATGCCCCCGTCCCTCGACACCTGCCAGCGACCGCCTCCCTCGAGGGGCTCCACGTAGACCTGCTCGGGACCGGTCTCGGTGGACGCGTAGGCCAGCCAGCGACCGTTCGGCGAGATCCTCGCCCCCCACTGATAGCCCTCACCCGTTCCGAGCAGCCGGACGGTGACGTCGTCGCCGGAGAGGGTCGCCTCGACAATGCGGATCGAGGGAGAGAACCGGGTGAGGAGAAGCCGCCGACCACCGTCCGCCACCTGGGTGGGCATCTCCACCACCTCGGTCGGCAAGACCATGTGCTCGGCCCCTCCTCCGTCGGACGCCTTCCAGTAGATGCCCTGTCCTGCCCCACCCCGGACCGAGCTGTAGTAGACCTTCTGGCCGTCGGAGGACCAGAGGGGCACGAGATCCGAGCCACCGAACGTCAGCCGTCGGGACGCTCGGGTCTCGAGGTCGTATATCCAGATGTTGTCGTTCGCTCCCCCGCCGGTCCCAACATCGTAGGCGATCCGTCGGCCGTCGGGGGAGAAGCGAGGGTTGCGGTACCGGCCGGGAGGCAGGTTCAGGTGTGTCACCGAGCCCGTCTCGTCCGCAAGGACCAGACGCTCGGTGAGCGCTGACGTGGCCGGGGCGTAAGCGAGCACACCGGTGTCCGAGACGGAGAAGTAGCCCGCGCCGCTGCTTTGCTCGGTTCCAATCGCCTCGCTCACCGGTACGGGCTCGCCGCTCGGCTCGAGTCGCCCGGTGTCGAAGGGCGCGGCAAACAGGACCCCGGAGCGGAGGAAGAGGATGTGGCCGGACGCGACGTAGCGCCCCATCGTGCCGCCCTTCAAGATGGTCGACCGGCGACCCGTGGCTCGGGAGTGAACGGCGAGAGACGCCCCGTCGTAGTTGTTGGGCGAGTCCGCGTATCCCACGGTGAAGAGCACCAGGTCGCCCCCGGGAAGGACCTGGGGCCACCGGTGCGTCCGTTCTCCCACCTCGGTGTCGAGTTCGGTGAGAGGGCGTGGCTCGCCTCCGCTGGCCGGCACCTCGATGAGACCCGACTGGTACCCGGGAGAGAAGACCATGCGCCCGTCCTCGCCCCAGGCCAGGCCCCGGTTGGTCAGCTCCACGTCGCAGATCTCCAGCACCCTCGAGCCAGCAGCCGACGCCCGCTTCAGCTTGCCCCCGTGGAAGAACGCGATCCACTGCCCGTCCGGAGAGAAGACGGGGCTCGTGGCCCCCTCTGTTCCGGGAATCGGTCGGACCCCCACCGAGTCCATCCGGCGATGGTAGAGCTGGGAGGTCGTGCCCTTGCGGGAAAGAAAGACAACTTGCTTCCCATCTCGGGAGACGTCGAGAACGGGGTGGTCGACAAAGAGGATCGGGAGGTCCAGGCCCCCTGTCGGGATCGAGAGCTGAACGAGACCGGCGCCTGCCCCGTCTTCGACCGCAGGTCGTCCCGAGCGGAACACGGCAATCGCGGCCAGGGTGGCCACGAGGGCCCAGGGCAACGCGGTTCGCCAGGCGGCGCCGCGGGGCCGGGCTGCTGGCGGAACGTCGGGGTCGGGGCCTGCATCGCGGATCTCTTCGATGAGGATGCGCGCGTCGCCGGCATCGCGCAGACGTTGCCTGGGATCCTTTCGCAGGCAACGCCCGAGCAGCGCTTCGAGCCCCCGGGGTGTTCCGGCCGGCAGGCGCGCCCACTCCGGCTCGGCCCGCAGGACGACGGCCAGCACGTCGGAGAGGGTGTCTCCTCTGAAAAGGGCCTCGCCGACCAGCATCTCGTAGAGCACACACCCGAACGCCCAGAGGTCGGTCCGCCTGTCGACCAGTCGCCCCCGCGCCTGCTCCGGTGACATGTAGGCCGCCGTTCCCAGGATCACCCCCGCCTGAGTGCCGGCCTGCACCAGCGTGGGCGACTGGGAGAGGTCCATTGACGAGCCGGACGTGGGCTCGGGCGCGTACGCCCGCGCCAGGCCGAAGTCCAGCACCTTCGCCTGGCCGTCCGGGGCCAGCATGACATTGGCCGGCTTCAGATCCCGGTGCACGATGCCCTTCCCGTGCGCCTCCTCGAGGGCCTCGTCCACGGGGAGCGGGCCTCTCTTCAGCCGCTGGGCGAGGTCTTCTCCTTCCACCAGCTCGAGGGCCAGGAAGGGCGTCCCCTCCGCTTCTTCCAGGCCATGGATCGCGCCGATGTTCGGGTGGTTGAGCGAGGCGAGCAGCTTCGCCTCCCGCTCGAACCGAGCCAGGCGCTCCGGATCCTCCGCCACGTCGGCGGGCAGCACCTTGATCGCCACCTCGCGGCCCAGTTTCGTGTCGGTGGCACGGTAGACCTCGCCCATTCCCCGGCACCGATCCGGGCGGTGATCTCGTAATGGGAGAGCGTCTTGCCGATCAACGCCACACCTCCTGAGTCCCTTAGCGATTCGAAGCGGCCAGCCCGAAATGATAACCGCCAACGGCTCGGCGGCGAGCGGAGGCCGTCCGCCTTGACACGTTCACCACCGGGTCGCAAGCTACGACTCGTGCTCCACGGCGGTCGGACGTCCCTCCTGGCACTGGTCGCGACCCTCGCCCTTGCCTCCTGCAGGATGGAGCAGGACGCCACCCCGGGCACGCCCGCCAACGTCGCGTTGGGGACGGCTGTTTCCGTCGTCGGCGGCAGCGGCGATCCGGCAGTCGTCACCGACGGTCGGCTCGTTCCGGAGGGAACCACACCCGGGGATGCTGCCGTCCCTCTGGCCGGTACGCGCTCGGCGGTGGTGATCGACCTCGGCGCACCCCGGTCCGTGCGCGGCCTCCTGCTCCAGGCCGGTGCCGCCGGGTTTCACGTCGTGGAAACCTCGACCGACGCATCGACCTGGCAGACGGTGTGGCGCGTGGAGCCCGTGCCCGGGCCCGGTGTGGCGAGAACGCGAACGAAGGTGCTGCGGCCGCCTGCCGATGCGCGCTGGCTGAGGGTCCGACCCACGAGCCCCGGATCCACCACGGTGTCCGAGATCCAGGCCTTCGAGACCGAGCCTCGGGCGTGGCCGCCGCTCGACACGAGCCATCCCGAATCACCGCTCCCCCTCTGGCCCTCGATGAGCCGACAGAGGCTCGCCGCGCTCTATCAGGCTCTCGCGTCGCTGCTCATGCTGGTGGTGGGTTGGGGCGTGCTCTCCCGCCGGCACCCGGTCGCCAGAGAAGAGCGAGTCCGACGACGCGTGCTCGTGGCCCTGGCGTTGGCGTCGCTCCTGGCCTGGCCGAACCTGCTCAACTTCCACTACAGCGGCTTCGTGCACAAGTGGGAGGTCTTCCACTACTACATGGGCGGCAAGTACCTCCCCGAGCTGGGCTACGCGCGCCTGTATGCGTGCACCGCCACCGTCGACGCGGAGGACGGGCTCGACCTCGGCGGACGTGTCATGCGGGACCTCCGGGACAACCGCCTGGTCCCCGCAACGAGCCTGCTCGAACGATCGGACGAGTGCCGGGGGCGTTTCTCAGCGGATCGGTGGCGGGCATTTCGACACGACACGCGATTCTTCCGAGAGGCGATGGGAGAGGAGGGTTGGCTCGGCGTGCGTCGCGATCACGGCTTCAACGGAACCCCGGCCTGGGCCGTCGTGGCGGGCCTCCTGGCACGCCTGGGTCCGGCGTCGTGGACGCAGATCGGCCTCCTCGTGCTCATCGACGTTCTGTCGATTCTCGTGATCTTCGTCCTGATCGGTCGGGTCTTCGGCCTCGGGGCCGCCGGCATCGCGGCGGGCTTCTGGGGAGTCAACGCGCTGTCCGTCTGGGGATGGACCGGCGGCGGCTTCCTCCGGTACGACTGGGTCCTGTGGTTGGTGGTGGGCGTCGTCGCCTTGCGGGCCGGCCGGCCGGCGACCGCCGGGTTCGCCCTGGGCTACTCCGCGCTCCTCCGCGTGTTCCCGGTCTTCGCCATCGCAGGCCTCGCCCTCAAGACCGCCCTGGAGATCGCCTCCGAGCGAAGCCTCGCCCCGCTGCGACGCCAGTCCCGATTCGCGGCAGGGGTCGCCGTCGCGGGCGTCCTCTTCCTGGCCAGCTCGTCGCTCATGGCGGGGCGCGCGCAGATCTGGGGCGAGTTCGCCGACAACAGCCGCAAGCACCTGGGCACCGAATCGGTGAACCTCGTGGGCCTGCCGGTGTTCCTGGCCTACGACCACGACGCCCGTCTCGATCTGATGACCGACCCGATGGCGCTGGATCACCACGCGGCCTGGAAGGAGCGCCTCGCCGCGGCGGCGGAAGAGACGCGGCCGTCGCACTGGGCCACGGTCCTGGCGTTTGGGCTCCTGCTCGCGCTGGCGGTCCGACGCGTCCCGGACTGGGTTGCCGCCGTCCTGGGCCTCGGGCTGATGCCGATCGTGCTGAAGCTTTCGGGCTACTACTATTGCGGTCTGGTCGTCTTCGCCGCGCTCGGCACGGTGAGCGCGGTTTTCGGCCTCGCCCTCGTGTCCTTCGCGTGGCTGACCAACGTGGTGTTCGGGCTGTGGCCCACCGTCGATGCGCAGTACGCCATGCTCTCCCTCGCCACGGTGGGCTTCGTCACGACCGTGACCGGGGCGTTTGCCTGGCGGAGCCGCCCAAGACCGGGACCCACCGCCCCCGAGCTCCGCGACCCCGAGAGCTGAGGAGACCCTGCGAGGCGTCGGCGCACGAAGGTAGTAGCGCTCAGAACCTCGACGTGGTCAGCTTCACGTCCGCCCTGGCCCAGGCCCGGGCAAAGCGTTCCGCGGCGTCCTCCGCTTCCTCGTCCTTCCCCTGTGCCCTGAGACTCTGCTCGAGTCCGAGCAGCGCGAAGCCGTTTTCGGGATACTGGCGCAGGTCGGTCCAGTAGACTACCTCCGCCTCGTCGGGGTAGCCGGCCTCGATCAGCATTGCCCCCAGCACGTGCCGCACGGGGAAGTACCACACCGGGGGCTCGGTGTAGGGCAGGCTGTCCTGCAGCCGCAGCGCGCGCTCGAGATGCGGGCGGCCCTCGACGGGGTGCCCGTTCTTCGCACTCATCTCGCCCTGGACGATCTCGGAGGCGATCGTCAGCAGCTTGGGGTAGTCGCCGCGCCGTTCGTCGCCCGGCACCGCCTCGATGCCGTTTGCGATGGCGTCGAGCGCCTTCCACTCGCTCCGGGCCCGGTCAGCATTGTCCCTGTGCATGTAGGCGAGCGCCCGTGCGTAGTGCCAGATTCCGGTCAGGTACGGGGCGCGCTCGGTCGGTCTGGGCTCGGCCAGGATTTCCTCCCACATCCCGAAGCGCACCATGGTGGAATAGGGCTGGCTGCGGAACAGCTCGTAGCTGCCCCAGTTTCTCTCGTCGACGTGGTCGGGAATCTTGCCTGCGACCTTGCGCGCCAGCTCGAGGGCCTCGGCGCTGCGTCCCTCGAACATCGCCGACCAGACCATGAAGTGGATGTTGCGCGGGTAGTAGCCCAGCGGATAAACGCCCTGGATGTTGCAACTGGTGATGTAGCCTTCGTCGACCTCGACGGCTTTGATGTTCTGCTTGTACGAGTCCTCGTAGCGGCCGAGGCGCATGTAGATGTGCGCGGGCATGTGCACCAGGTGGCCGGCCTTCGGTGCGAGCTCGCTCAGAACGCCGGCCGCGTGCTCGGCGCGCCGTGGGTGAGCGACCCGGCCAGATCCGTGGGCGCTTCGCTGTCGGGGGCTCTCTGGGTGAGCTTCGCAAGCCCGAAGTCGAGCAGCTTGGCGCCCGACTTCGTCAGGAAGATGTTCCCCGGTTTCAGGTCGCGGTGCGTGATCCCTCGCCGGTGCGCCTTGTCCAGCGCGTCGGCGATCTGGATGGCGACCTCGAGGGCCTGATCCAGCGCCAGCGCACCCTTCTTGAGCCGGCCCTGGAGGCTCTGGCCTTCCAGGTGCTCCATGACGAGGAAGTCGCTCCCCTCGTGCGTGTCGAACTCGTGGAGGGTACAGATGTGCGGGTGGTTCAACGCGGCGATCGCCTTCGCCTCGCGCTCGAAACGCTCGCGGCGTTCGGGGTCGGCGGCCAGCTCGGCGGGCAGCACCTTGATCGCCACCGTGCGATCGAGGCGCGTGTCGGTGGCCGAGTAGACCTCGCCCATGCCGCCGGCCCCGATGGCAGCGGTGACCTCGTAGGGTCCGAGCGTCGTGCCTGGTCCCAGAGTCATCTACCCTTCGTCCCACACTCCAGATGGGTCATCACCATATCCGAATCCCTGCCCAAGCGGTCGAAAACGATCCGTTGGCCGTCCGGTCGGTCATGAGCTGTCCTTCTCGGCCGGTGAACGGTCCTTTTGGGCCAATGAACTGTCCTTTTCGGCCAATGAACGGTCGTCCTGCGTCATGGATGGCGGGCGTCGGTTGAGCCGCAACGGATCGCCCCCTACAATCCAGGGACTTTGACCAACGAAGACGATCGTGGCGGGTCCCGGCTGACGCCGGCGCTGGCGACCAGTACGATCATTGCGGCCCTCGGCGGACTCCTGTTCGGCTTCGACACCGCCGTCATCTCGGGAACGACCGCCGCCCTCCAGAGCGTCTTCGGACTGAGCGGCTTCTGGCTCGGCTTCACCGTAGCGAGCGCCCTCATCGGAACCATCGTGGGCTCGCTCATCGTCGGACGCCCGGCAGACACCGTGGGACGCCGCCGGGTCCTGTTCGCCATCGCGCTTCTCTACTTCGTCTCCGCGATCGGAAGCGCGCTGGCCTGGGACTGGGGCTCGTTCCTCGTCTTCCGGTTCCTCGGCGGTGTGGGCGTCGGCGGGGCCTCGGTCGTCTCACCGATGTACATCGCGGAGATCTCCCCCGCTCGTCTCCGGGGACGACTTGTCGCGGTCACGCAGTTCAACATCGTCTTGGGCGTGCTGTTCGCCTTCCTCTCGAACTATCTCTTGGCGGGGCTCGACCTGGGCGCCCTCGAGTGGCGGTGGATGTTCGGGATCGAGGCCCTTCCGGCAGCGGCCTTCTTCCTTCTTCTCTTCCTCACGCCGGCCAGCCCCCGCTGGCTCGTGGCGCAGGGGCGGGCCGAGGAGGCCCGGGCCGTGCTGGGGTCGATGGGAACGGACACGGGAACGGTCGAGGAGGAGATCGGGAGGATCGAGGCCTCCCTCGACCTGGAGCACCACAGCCTGAAGGAGCCTTTCTTCCAGGCGGCATACCGTGGTCCGATCCTGCTCGCGGTGGCGATCGCTGTCTTCAACCAGCTCTCGGGCATCAACGCCATCCTGTACTACGCGCCGCACATCTTCCGGATGGCGGGTGCTGGACAGGACTCGGCGCTGCTGCAGAGCGTGATCGTTGGAGGGATCAACCTGGTGCTCACGATGGCGGCAATGGCCGTGATCGACCGTGTCGGCCGCCGCAAGCTGATGATCGTGGGCTCCGTCGGGTACATCGTGAGCCTCGCGACGACGGCGTGGGCGTTCTATCGCTACGGAACCGATTTCGACGACACGGGCAGTCTCGTCGTTCTCGTGAGCCTGCTGGTGTTCGTCGGCTCACACGCCTTTGGACAGGGGGCGGTGATCTGGGTCTTCCTGAGCGAGATCTTCCCCAACCGCATCCGGGCCCGGGGCCAGGCTCTGGGCAGCTTCACGCACTGGTTCGTGGCCGCCGCCATCTCCTGGACCTTCCCGATCTTCGCCGAGGCCTCCGGAGGCCACATCTTCGCGTTCTACGCGGCGATGATGGTCCTGCAGCTCGTCTGGGTGCTCCGGGTCATGCCGGAGACGAAGGGCATCCCCCTCGAGGACATCCAGAAGAGGCTGGGCATCGAGTAGGTCACATGATCGGCGAAACGATCTCGCACTACCGCATCCTGTCGAAGCCGGGCTGAGGCGAGATGGGCGTCTCGAACCGGCCTCGCCGGTGGACCGGGTGCTGGACGGGATCTGCTGGAGCCACTGCTCCAAGTCCCTTTCTATCTCTCACCCGGGTGGTTGCGCGTCGACCCGACCTTCGACCCGCTCCGCGCGAACCCCCGCTTCGATAGGCTCACACAGGGCTAGCCGGGCAAGTGGCACCGCTCATCGAAGCGAAGCCAGCACCCTCCTGGCCGTGAAGCGTCCGACCGTGTGCCTCCCCCCCGGAGACGAGGAGGTCGGGGTCCACAGACCGAGGCAGACCCGGCGATCCTGGGCGAGGGGCAAGTTGGCGGCCTTGCGACGCAGGGCGGCCTCCTCCCGCCTCCAGTCCACTCGGCGACTCCACTTGACCTCACCCACGAGGAGCGTGCTTCCGTCTTCGCTTTCGGCCACGACGTCGATCTCCATCGGCGAGCGGTCGAGGCCCGGCCCCCACCAGCTGGCGGCCGGACCCCAGGTCCGCCCGGAGTATCGGGCGCGGGGGACGCTGGCCCGCACGAGATCCTCGAAGACGCTCGCCACGTGCATGGGAAGGCCTTTCGCCACCTCGCGGGCGACCCGCGCGGCCTGGCCCGCCTCCAGCCTGGAGCGGTTCGGATCCACGAATCGGAACCAGAAACGCAGGAAGGGATCCTCCAGTCGATACGCTGTTCGTTTGGTGCTGCGCACCGTGGAACCAAAGGGGACGTCCCGCCGCACGAGACCAAGATCGAGGAGGCGGGCGAGGGGCCGAGCGAGGGAGGTCGTCGGCTTCGCGAGGCGAGCCGCGATCTCGGAGATCCGGTGACAGCCGGCGCCAATCAGGGCCAGGATGGAGGTCGCCTGCGTCGTCTCGCTCAGGTCGTCGAGAAGAAGGCGCCTCGGCTCGTCGTGGAGCACTCCCAGCGGCGAGAGCACGATCTGCTCCATCGCCCGCGACAGGTTCGGCTGGGCGGCGGCCAGCTCCCAGTACCGGGGCACACCTCCCCACACAGAGAAGGCCTCGGTGGCCGCGACGGGACTGCGCATCGAGAGGCCCTCCCGAATCCACCCAGCCGGGAGCGGGCCGATCCGGAGGATCTCCTGGGCGCGGCCGAACAGCGGCGCGGCGCGGTCCAGCACCAGGCCGTGCATCAGGCATTGTGACGAGCCGGCAAGCGCGAGCCGGACGCCTCCGACCCCGGGGGAGTCCAGCTGCTTCTGCAGGAGGCTGGGCAGCTCGGGAGCCGAGGCCACGAGCGACGGGAACTCGTCGATGGCAAGGATGGCCCGGCGGGGCGCCTCTGCCCAGAGACGGCTGAGGAGTGCGTCCCAGTCAGGGTACGTCACGTCGGCGAACCCGGGCAGGAGCCGCGAGACCTCCTCTGCCAGCGCGCGACGCTGAAGCGTGGCCTCGCGGTCGTCGGCGACGTAGTAGATCGCCCGCTCCTTCGGGAGAACCTCCAGCAGCAACCGTGACTTTCCGAGACGGCGGCGTCCGTAGAGAACGGCGAGTCCTCCCTCGCGTCCCCCGAAGAATGCGCCCAGCCGTCCGGCTTCGTCACTCCGGTCGAGAAAGGGTAGCCTCATGTCACTCTAATTATGCAGCTGAGACATTATGTATAGCAAACATAATTATTGATCTGATCCGCTACGGGACCTTGCTGACCCAGATCGGGCTGGACCAGGCCATCGCCACCCGTCCCCGCACACGTCCCCGTTGGAGCAGGCGCACGTAGTAGATGGAGTCCTCTCGGAAGGACGAATCGATGCTGCTCCACGTGACGTCCAGGGCCTTCGGCTCGATGGTGAAGGCGATCTCGAAACCGCCGTCCGTGAGCGCGTGCCGCAGGACCTCGATCCTCTCGATCACGTCGGTGCCGTGGGCTTCGATCGTCAGGCGGGGACTCTCCCCCACCGTAGCGGCCTGACCCATCTCGACGCCGTCGACTTGGAAGTCCAGAAGGATGCGAGCCCCCGTCGTCCCGTAGGTCCGTCGTTCGTACAGCGCGTCGAAGACCTCCTCTCGCGTCGAGCCGGTGGCGCTTGCGGCGGCCAGGCCCCAGTGGGGCTTTCCGGGCTGGGACCTGTGGTCGTCCGACGCGGCGATGGTGCTGAGCCGGAGGCCATTCATCCAGGCGTGCTGCGCGAACTGCGGACCGTCCACCGAACGGCTCGGGGACGTGAAGTCGCTCTGCTCGAAGGCCAGCGGATGGTCTGGGTCGTGGGCCTCGCTCAACCCGTGGGCCGAGTAGATCTCGAAGTTCCGGCGCCGCTCGGGGTCGTGGACGTCCCACCGGACCGGCGACGGGAACTTGCCGGTGTGGTGCGGGATGGTCAGCGCTCGTCCGGCCTCCAGCTGCTGCCAGAGCTCGGGGAGGCCTGTGCCCTCTGCGGCGACGAGGGCCCCCGGGTCGTCTCGGAAGTAGACGTTGTGGTGTCCGTAGGGCGCGCCGAGGGAGATCTCGTAGGCGTGGAGCGTGACGAACTCGGGAGGATCGTTGTGGGCCTCGACCTGGGCCGTGTACTCCTTCCAGACGTGTGGTCCGAGGCCTTGAGGCATCCCGTCCTGAGCCGTGCGGCTGTGGTCGGTTACCGCGTAGAAGTCCAGCGCGGAGACGTGGCGCGCGTACTGGAACGGGGCTTTGCCCACGCCGTCCCAGCTGTAGTGGCTGTGGGAGTGGAGGTCGCCCCACAGGATCCTGCGATCGGTCTCGTGCTCGGTGACCTTCATGGGGTTGGAGCGGACCAGCAGGATTCTTCCGAGGCTGGAAGCCTCCAGGCGGATGATCCCGGCGCTCGAGGGTGTCAGCTCGAAGCGGGTCCACGCCCGCTCCATCTCCACCGTGTCCGGCAGCACCGCCTCGCCCTGGAGGAGCCGGAGCTCGACCTCCCCCCGGTAGTCGGCCACAGGGTTGGCGTCCCGGTCGACCACGGCCAGGTGCACAGTCGTGGGCGTCCCGACCACGGCCTGCGACGGCACGACGAGGAGAAGCTCGGCCGCAGGGCCGCTCACGGCGGTCAACGTGGGCCGATCGGGGAGAAGCTCGAACCGTCCCGAGCCCTCCGGATCGACGGAGGTGAGCACGGGCTCGGCCTCGGTCGACGTGATGGCGGCCCGCATTCCGCGGCTTCCCCCGGAGCGGTCTCCGTACACGACGTCGACGGTGTCGCCTGGACGCAGCACCCCCTCGGCGACGGTGGCCCGCACCACGATGACGTAGCGCTCGAGGCGACCGTCGAGGCTCGGACGGGCCGACTTCACCAGGTGCGTGTTCGGCTGGGACTCGACACGCGTCTCGAGCCGGACGTCGGAGCGCGACGCGCGGGCGCTCACGTAGTGATCCGCCGCCGGCTCCAGGGTCTGGAGACGGTTGGCGGAGTTGCGGTCGCCGGCGTGCCACGTGTCGGGCAGCTGAACGCGGATTCCGCCCCCCGTGGCGACACCGTGGGTTCCGACCCGCCAGGTCACGGTCCAGGTCCCGTAGTTGCCGGCCATGCCGACCGCCGGCGTCACCGTCACCGAACCGCGTTCCGGACCCGACTCGGGGACGACCGTCCCGACTCCGACCAGCAGAGCCAGCAGGACCAGACCAGCATGCCTCGTCATGGTGGCGATCTTATTCCCAATGGTGGCGATCTTATTCCCACGACGGCCCGGTCGCGAGTGCGACGGCGCCGGAGGGACGGTGTAGTCTCCGGGACCATGGCTTCCGAGGGTGCCTCCCACGGCGGCGCCGGGTCCGGGCCAACCCGGCTCCTGGCCCTGATCACCCCCGGCCTTCTGGTGGCCGCAACGGGGGTGGGCGCCGGGGACCTGGCGACAGCCGCCTTCACGGCCAGCAAGCTGGGCGTGGCCGTGCTCTGGGCGGTGGTGCTGGGCGCGTTCCTGAAGTACGTGATGAACGAGGGGCTGGCCCGATGGCAGCTGGCGACCGGGGAGACCCTGCTCGAAGGAGCGATGCAGCGCCTGGGTCGCCCGGGGCGCTACGTCTTCGGCGCCTACTTCTTTCTCTGGAGCTTCTTCGTGGGCTCGGCACTCATGAGCGCGTGCGGGGTCGCGATGCATGCGATCGCGCCGGTGTTTCCCGACGCCGCCACGGGCAAGGTCGTGTTCGGGATCGCCGCCAGCCTGCTCGGAGTGGCGCTCGTCCTGGCCGGCGGCTTCGGGCTCTTCGAGAAGGTGATGGGGGTCTGCATCGGGATCATGTTCGCCACGGTGCTTGTGACGGCGGTCGTGCTTTGCGAGAGCTGGGGCGCTGTCGCACGAGGGCTGCTCATCCCTCGTATTCCCCACGCGGCCGGCGAGGGGGTCGGCTGGACCGTGGCGCTCATGGGCGGGGTCGGGGGAACGCTCACTGTCCTCTGCTACGGCTACTGGATCCGGGAGAAGGGCCGCTCGGGCCCGGGCGATCTCAGGGCCTGCCGGATCGACCTCGCCACGGCCTATGTGCTGACGGCCCTCTTCGGGCTGGCCATGGTGGTGATCGGCAGCACGGTTCAGGTCGAGGGGCATGGAGCCGGCCTCGTCGTCAGCCTGGCGGACAAGCTCGCCGAGCCGCTGGGGAACGTGGGTCGCTGGGCGTTCCTGCTGGGCGCCTTCGGTGCCGTCTTCAGCAGCCTGCTCGGGGTGTGGCAGGCGGTGCCCTACATCTTCGCGGACTTCTGGCGCCTGGTCGGGCCGAGTCGTGAGACGAGCGTCGACACCCGCGGCCGCCCCTATCGCGCCTACCTCCTGGCGATCGCGTTCATCCCGATGCTGGGCCTCTTCTTCAGCTTCCGCGAGATCCAGAAGGTCTACGCCATCTTCGGAGCGCTCTTCATGCCCCTTCTCGCCATGGCGCTTCTGCTCCTGAACGGTCGCTCGGACTGGGTCGGCCACGGGCTCCGGAATCGGCCGACGACCACGGCGATTCTCGCGGGGACGGTCGTTCTCTTCCTCTACTTCGGGTACCGGCAGCTTCGGGCTCAGCTTGGCGCGTGATCGGCGGCTTCACCAGTGCAGCTCGACGACGTCCCTGTCCTGCACCGCGTGGTCCCCGCTCACCTGCTGCCCCTCGAACTCGGCGCTGGAGCCCCACACCCACGCGAACTTGAGGTCGGAGGCGCGCCCCCGGTGGACCTGCTGGGCCACGTCCCGCACCGTCTCGCTGCGTCTCAACGTGAAGGGCTTCCTCTCGTCCGGGGGATGACCGGGAGTTTTCGAGTACACGCGCACGACCTCGAGCAGCTCGAACCGCGCCGGGCCGATGGCGCCCAGACCCCGATCGCCCTCCGTCGAGACCACGAGGGACACGAACGGGTCGGGCGCCAGCTCGCGAAAGGCCTGGAGCTCGGCCTCCGGATCCTCGTAGAGGTCGGCCTTGCTGGCGAGAAGGAGCGCGGGCAGCCGAACCCTGAAGGGATCGTCGAGCCTGTCGTCCCCATCGCCGTCGCTCGGGTCGGCCGGGCCTCTGCCCGGATGGGGCAGGCGGGCCAGGAGGTCGACCTTCTTCTCCCTCAAGCGCCGCTCGACGGCCTCGAGCTGGTCGACGCAGTCGGCGTCGGAGAGGTCCATCACCACGAGAGCCGCGTCGGCGTTCTGGAGCGCCCCGCCCATCCAGGGTTCCATGTAGTCCTCGGTCACAGGCGGCAGGTCCACGAGCTGGAACTGCACGTCCTCGTGGATCAGCATCCCGGGCACCGGGAACTTCGTCGAGAACGGCCACGGTCCCACCACCGCATGCGAGCCGGTGAGTCGCGCGTGGAGTGCCGACTTGCCGGCGTTGGCCGGGCCGACGAGGGCAACTTGACCTGCCCCCTCCGGGCGGATGGCGAGCTCCGGCCCCCCGCGTGCCGCGCCCTTCTTCGGGCCACCGAGCTCGTCGCCCTGCTCCTTAATGCGCGTCTTGATGTCGGCCTGGAGGTGCTCGGTCCCCTTGTGCTTGGGGATCGCGCGCAGCATCTCCCGCAGGCACTCGAGCTTCTCCTGCGGATCGCGGGCCCGTCGGAAGGCTTCCTGGGCGTTCTTGTACTCGGGCGAGAGGTTGGCCGGCATGGCGGCGCGTCCGCCCCGATCCTCCACTGCAGAGGCGGCACGGGTCAAGCGACGCGCAGACGGTCCAGACGGTCCCCCTCTTGCGCCGCCACCGTGGCCTGGGACACACTGCGCGGAGCTTCTGCCTGTGGAGGTGTCGAGGACGAGCATGGACCGACCGACCTGGGACGAGTACTACATGGGGATCGCAAGGGCCGTTTCCACCCGGTCCAACTGCATTCGTCGCCGCGTCGGCGCCATCATCGTGGTCCAGAACGCCATGATTGCCGCCGGCTACAACGGGACGCCGGTGGGCGTGCGCAACTGCTGCGACGGCGGTTGCCCGCGGTGCGAGTCGGACGCGGCCCCCGGCGAGGGCTACGACACGTGCATCTGCGTCCACGCCGAGCAGAATGCCATCGTCCTCGGCGCCCGCCACGGCAACGCCACCGACAACGGCACGCTCTACTCGACACTGCGTCCGTGCTTCGGGTGCGCCAAGGAGGCGATCCAGGCGGGAATCCGTGAGATCGTCTACGCCGAGCCGTACGAGTACGACGAGGACCTCGAAGAGGTCTACCGCCAGCTCCACGCCGAGTCCGGCATCAGCCTCCGCCAGCACACGGGCAAGTAGTGTTTCCCTGGCGCACCGCGCCCGGGCGCTGTAGCATGCTCAGGCCGCTGTCCGGGACAGGGTCCCGCCCGGCGCAGGGAGCTTTCCAGGAGGAAACGACATGGCAGAGAGCGTCTACAAGGTCATCGAGCTCGTCGGGACCAGTACCGAGTCCTGGGAAAAGGCGGCGACGGCGGCGGTGAATCAGGCCGCGAAGAGCCTGCGTGATCTCCGGGTCGCCGAGGTCTCGGAGCTCGACATGCAGCTCGAGAACGGCAAGGTGAAAAGCTACCGGGCCAAGGTGAAGGTCTCGTTCAAGTTCGACGGCAAGTAGTCTCGCCGCCGTGCTGCAGTCCATCAAGCGCTTCTTCGAGACCCGGGTCGAGACGGAGGCGTCCCAGGCCTCGCCCGAGGCTCGTGAGCACGGGCTTCGGCTGGCGGCGGCGGCGCTCCTCTTCGAGATCGTCCGTGCCGACGACGAGATCCGGGAAGAGGAGCGGACGGTGGTGCGGGCGGCCATCCAGAGCACCTTCGGGCTCGAGAAGGAGGAGTCCGACGAGCTGATGCACCTGGCCAAGGAGGAGTCGCGCAGCGCGACCTCGCTCTTCGAGTTCACGCACCTCATCGACAAGGCCTTCTCCCCGGAGCAGAAGAAGCGGGTGGTCGAGCTGCTGTGGCTCGTCGCCTTCGCAGACGAGGAGAAGCACGCCCACGAGGAGCATCTCGTCCGAAGGATCGCCGGACTGCTGCACGTCCCACACCCTGATTTCATAAACGCCAAGATCAAGGCGCGAGCCGAGGCCTCGACCAGACCGGACTGATCCGGATCCTTCTGCGCCCCGGCCCTCAGCGGGAGTCGAAGCGCGGCGCGCGAGAGCGTCGCGCTTCGACTCCCGCTCCGCGAGGGACGGCCAGCTCCAGAAGGACACCCCGTCGGAAGGCGGAGCGAGTGCCGCGTCGAGGGCCGCTTCGAACACGGCGTCGGGAAGCACCTCCGAGCGATACGCCTCCTTCACCTGGATGCTCGGGTGGACCGGTGGCGAGACGCGTTCGGCAAGCTCTCGCGTCACCCGGGCAATCCAACCCGGCTCCCGGTAGAGCATGTGCGCGTAGCACATCGGCGAGAGGTAGTCGACGAGGGGCGCCAGGGCCTCGACGTCCTGCCCCGCCACTCTCATCAGCCCGTCGTCGTAGTCCTGCCGTCCCCACGGGACCACGTGTACGCCGACCATCGAATAGGGGGCGACTCGACGGGCTTCCCGTGCGACGTCCCGCACCCACGAGGTGATGAGCTCCGCTCGCCAGCGAAGCCAGGCCTCGGACTCGCGGGCGAGCAGCCAGCGGGCTGCCTCGGGGGCCGAGCCGGCCGACGCCGCCGGAATCCGCACTCTCGTGTCCCTTTGGAAGCGGGCAAGGCAGTGGGGACAAAAGCAGGTGGTGTCCAGAGGATCGATGCGCGCATCCGGCCGCACCATCTCCCAGAAGACGAAGTGTCGGATGAAGTCGAGGCTCAGGCCGTCGGGTCCCGCCGTTCCTAGGAAAGAGAGAGAGCCTCGCGGGCACGCTGCTCCCTGTAGTCCTCGCGGCTCGGGCAGACGAACTCCACCCAGTCCTGCTTCGCGCGCTCGCCGCGGCCGGTGATCGCCCAGGCCTCGGGGTGCTCGGCCAGGTAGCCCGGGTTGTGGAAGACCGGGGTCACGACGAGGGTTCGGATCCCCGCCCGCCGCGCTGCGGGGATGAAGGTCCCCGATTCGGCGAGCTCGATGGAGATGAAGCCCGTGTTGACGCCGAGGCGGTGCCATTCGCGGAAGAGGGCTCCGGTGTCCGAAACCGGCTCGTAGATCTTCACGCCGACGATCTTCCGCGGTGCTTGTGCGCGGACGGCTCCTGATCCGCTCGCGATCGTCGAGAGCACGATGATCGCCACGGCTCCAGCCCACCGTCGTGTGCCCATGTGGTCCTCCCGATTGCGCGCCGATTGTACGCCCTCAGATATAGTTCCCTCATGGCCGAGGTTCCGGAGGCCGTTCGCGCCGCACTGGAGCGGGCCGGTGAGGTATCCCCGGCGGCCCTCGATTTTCTGAGCCGGCTCGACTCCGAGTACTTCGCCCGGGTCTTTCCCGAGGACGCGGCTCGGCACGCCCTCCTCGCTGCCGCGCTGACGCCCGCGCGGCCGGCGCGGCTCGGCGTCAAGCCCCGGGCCGAGGGGCGCTACGACGTGGTGGTCGTGGCCCTCGACTACTTCGCCGAGTTCGCACTCCTGTGCGGGATGCTCGCGGCCCACGGTCTCGACATCGAGTCGGGGCACGTCCACACGGGCGCGTCGGAAGCCCAGGCCGGCCCCGGCCCGAAAGATTGTCGATGTCTTCCGTGTCCTCCCCCGACGTGAGGCTCCGGACGCGACGGAGCTCGAGGCGGAGCTCGTCGAGTTGCTCGGGCTGATCGCGGACGGCGAGGGTGTGGAGGCGCGCGAGCGCGTGAACCGTCGCCTGGTCGAGTCCCTCGCACGGCAGAGCGGCCCGGTCGAGCAGGCGGTCGCACCCGTCGAGATCGAGTTCGAGAACGATCCCGGATCGCCCTGGACGGTGATGCGGGTGCGGGGCGCGGACGCCCCTGGCTTCCTCTACGCCCTGGCCAACGCCCTGGCAATGCGGGGGATCTCCGTCCAGTCGGTCCTGATCGAGAGCGTCGGCAACGAAGTGACGGACCGTTTCGCAATCGCCCGGCGGGACGGCCGCCGGATCGAAGACGAGGCCGACCTGCAGGCGCTCCGTCTGGCGGTGGCGGTCATCAAGCAGTTCACCCACTTCCTGCCATGGGCGCCGGACCCGGGCCTCGCGCTGCGCGACTTCGACCAGCTCCTGGACCAGCTCATGGCGGAAGGCCCCGAAGCGCTGGGGCTCTTCAGCAGTCCTGAGGGTCTGCGCGAGCTGGCGCGACTGCTCGGGTCGAGTGCGTTCCTGTGGGAGGACTTCCTGCGCCGCCAGCTCGACAACCTCCGTCCCGTCCTCGAGGATTGGCGCTCGCGGCCGCTGCGGGATCGCCGGGAGCTTCGCCGTGCTCTGGCCGAGCGGATCGACGCCGCCGGCTCCCACGACGAGAAGAAACAGGTGCTGAACGAGTTCAAGGACGAAGAAATGCTGCTCGTGGACATGAAGCAGCTCCTGGATCCCGACGTGAGCCTCCTGGATTTCTCCGCCGCCGTCAGCGACCTGGCGGACGCCGTTCTCGAGTGCGCCGTCGCCCTCTGCTACTCCGGTCTCGTCGGCGAGCACGGCGAGCCGCAGCTCGAGGGTGGAGGCCCCTGCCCACTCGCCGTCCTCGGCCTGGGCAAATACGGTGGGCGGGAGATGGGATACGCCTCGGATCTCGAGCTGATCTTCGTGTACACCGGCGCGGGCACGACCAGGGAGAGCGGCATCGACTCCGGGGTGTTCTACGAAAAGCTGGTGCAGGAGCTGCGCGACCTGCTCGAGGCCCGAAGCGCGGGGCTCTTCCACCTCGACCTGAGGCTCCGGCCTCACGGGAGCAAGGGCCCGTTGGCGAGCCCCCTCGATGCGGTGCGCGACTACTACCGCTCGGGCGGTGGTGCCGCCGCCTTTGAGCGCCAGGCGTTCCTCAAGCTTCGCGCCGCCACGGGCGACGCCGCTCTGGGCCGAGAGGTCGAGAGCATTCGCGACGCCTTCGTCTGGAGCGGCGAGCCCTGGGACCGGAAGAACGCGCTGCACCTGCGAGAGCGCCAGGCACGGGAGCTCGTCCCCCCGGGACGCATCAACGTGCAGTACAGCCGGGGATGCCTCGTCGACACCGAGTACGCCGTTCAGTACATGCAGCTTCTCTACGGAGGCGATCAAGCAGCGCTGCGGACGCCATCCACGTTGCAGGCGCTAGACGCGCTCCGAAAGGCCGGGCACTTTTCCGAGGACGAAGGCGAAGCCCTCCGGAACGCCTACCGGTACTGGCGGGGCGTGACCGAAGCGCTCCGGATGGTCCACGGCTCCGCCAAGGACCTGCTCCTGCCCGAGCCCGGGAGCGAGGAGCTGCGTTTTCTGGCGCGTCGTATGCGATACGAGGGAAGGACGTGGCAGGGCGCCGCCCAAGCCCTCATCGGAGACATCGAGGCCCACCGGAAGCGGACCCTCGCGGTGTTCAATCGCCTCTTCGCCGACAGCGACTGATCCGTCGTCCTGGGCCGTCAGTCCAGCGCCTGCTCGAGGTCGGCGCACAGGTCCTCGACGTCCTCGAGGCCGACGGACAGGCGAAAGACCCCGTCGCCCGCGAGCTCGCGGTACCGGGCCAGCTGCTGGGGATTGAAACGAAACGAGTTCGCCTGCATCTCGTCGGTGGGCAGATAGAAGACCAGGCTGCGGTGATGCCCGAGGGACACCGCGTAGTGGATGACGTTCAGACGCTCCGCCAGCTGGCGGGCCATGGCGCGCCCGTCGGGCACCTGGAAAGTCAGCATGCCGGAGAAGCAGGCCATCTGCCGCCGCGCCAGCTCGTGCTGTGGATGAGACGCAAGGCCGGGATAGACCACCCGGGTGACACCCTCGTGCTTCTCGAGGAACTGCGCGACATGCAGCGCACTCTCGGCGTGGGCCTTCATGCGCAGGGGCAGCGTCGCCATCCCCCTCATGATCAGCCAGGCGTTGAAGGGGCTGAGGATTCCTCCGGCGTGGATGGCCATGTCCTGGGTGAGCTCCGCCATGGCGTCGGCTCGCCCCACCACCGCGCCGCCGACGGCGTCGCCGTGTCCCCCGAGATACTTCGTGAGCGAGTGAACGACGAAGTCGGCGCCGAGCTCGAGGGGCCGCGTGGCCACCGCGGTGGCGAAGGTGGAATCGACGGCGAGCCGCGCGCCGGCCTCGTGGGCCAGATCCGCCACCGCCTGGATGTCGGTCAGCTTCAACGTGGGGTTGGCCGGCGTCTCGGCGTACACCATCCGCGCACCGCCGCGCAGTGCGCTCCGAAGCGCGTCCCCGTCGGCAAGATCCACGACCTGGACCTCGATGCCGAAGCGAGGCAGCGTGGTGCGGACGAGCTCCGCCACCCCCGCATACGACACGTCGCTCACCACCAGGCGGTCGCCCGCCTTCAGCGTCTGGAGTAGCAAGGCGGTCGCCGCCGCCATGCCGCTGGCGAAGGCCACGGCCGCCTCGCCGCCCTCGAGGTCCGACAGCTTCGCCTCCAGCTGCCGGACTGTGGGGTTGGCCCATCTCGTGTAGATGTACGGTGCCTCGTCGTCGAGGACATTCGCGGAGAACTTCACGTCCGTGTCGTGAACGACGAACGTCGTGGACATCACGATGTTCGATGCCGAGGCGTGGGTCGCAGGGTCCGGGTCCTCCCCGGAATGGATGGCTCGTGTCCGAAACCCGAGTCCTGGCTTCTTCCGGCTCATCGTGATCTGTCCGTCATGCCGGGACACCTCTCTTCCGTTCGGGATCGAAGAACGGAAGGGAGACGACCCGGGCCGCAGCACGACGCCGCACGTACTCCACCGTCATCTCCAGGTCGAGGAGCGTGCCGGGCGCTTCGAAGCCGCGGTCCACCGTCGCCAGCGCGATGAACGTCTTGAGCAGCGGCGACCAGCAGCTGCTGGTGGCCTTGCCCACCTGGCGCTCTGCGACGTACACGGGAATCCCGACCCGGGACGCCTCGTTCGAGAGCTCCGGGGCCAGCCCCTCGTTGGCGTAGAGGCGCTGGATCTCGGCGAAGGAGACCTCGAGTCCCACGAAGAAGCGCTCGGCGCCGGCCCGCTTCGCCTCCACGAGGGCCCGTTTGCCGACGAACGACGGTTTCCGGAGATGGACCGTCCAGCCGAGACCGATCTCGTAGGGGGACGACTTCTGCGATTCGAGGAGCGTCTTCTCGGCGTTCCAGAAGTCGACGTCGATGAGGGGAAAGCCGGCCTCGATGCGCGCCCGATCCAGCGCGAGCATCCCGGCGGGCAGGAGACCAAGACCCTCGCCCGCTTCGACGAGTCGGTCCCACAGCGCCTCGGCCTCGGGCGCTGCGACCCAGAGCTCGTATCCCAGGTCTCCCGTGTAGCCGGTTCGAGTGACCACCACCGGGATGCCGCCCAGCTCCGTGCTCGCGAGCCGGAAGAACCCGAGGCCGCCGAGATCGTGGCTGGCGAGGCGGGCGAGAATCTCCCGGGACCGCGGGCCTTGAAGAGCAAGAGCCCCGACCGTCTCCGAGACGTCCTCGACCTGGACGTCCATTCCCTCGGCGTTCAACTCGAACCAGCCGAGCGCCGGATCCACCGCGGCCACGCGAAAGCGGGACTCGCCGAGCCTCTGGATCGTGCCGTCCTGGAGGACCTTGCCCGCCTCGTCACACCAGCTTGCGTAGAGGACCTGGCCGACCTGGCTCTTTCGGGCGTTTCGTGTGATCAGCCGGTCGACCAGACGGAGCGCGTCGAGGCCGCCGATATCGTACTTGTAGAGAGGCGAGACGTCGATGAGCCCGGCGCCGCTGCGGATGGCGTGGTACTCGGGATCGTGAAAGTCCTCGTAGGCGTTCGCCACGAAGTAGCCGGACCACTGCTTCCACCGAAGGCTGGTGTTGAGCGTCGCCGTGCGCGAGTGAAAGGGTGTGCCGATCGCCATGGAGGGTTCCCCGGAACCAGCATAGTGTATTCTCCCCGGGGCCTGAATGCCGAAGAAGTACGACGCCATCGTCATCGGGGGCGGGCACAACGGGCTCGTCACGGCGAGCTACCTCGCCCGGGCAGGAAAGCGGGTCCTCGTCCTCGAGAAGCGCGATCGCGTCGGCGGCGCGACCGTGACCGAAGAGGTCTACCCCGGCTTCAAGTTCTCCGTCTTCTCGTACGTCACGAGCCTTCTGAGGCCCGAGATCCTCGAGGAGCTGGAGCTGGCGAAGCACGGGCTTCACCTGCTGCCCCTCGACGGCACGTTCACACCGCTCCCCGACGGCAACTCCCTGGCCCGCTGGCACGACTCGGGCAAGACGCAGCAGGAGCTCTCGCGCTTCTCTCCCAGGGACGCCAGTCGATACGAGGCCTTCGGTCTCCACATGCACCACATGGGCCGGACGGTGCGCGACCTGATGATGATGCGTCCGCCGGAGCCCGCGTCGTTCAAGCCCGCCGATATCGCCGGGATGGTCTGCCTCGGCCGGCACTTCCGGGCCCTGGGCTCGGAGCGCATCTCCGATCTCTACCGGCTCATGACGGCGAGCTCAGCTGACTACCTCGACCGCTGGTTCGAGTCCGATCCCCTGAAGGCCACCATGTCCGCAAGCGGCATCATCGGCACGATGCTGAGCCCGCGCTCGCCGGGATCGGCCTACGTCCTGCTCCACCACTACATGGGCGAGATCGACGGAGTGTCGCGCTCGTGGGGCTTCGCACGAGGTGGGATGGGCGCGGTGAGCGGTGCCCTGGCCTCGGCCGCACGCTCGCTCGGCGCCGAGATCCGAACCGGGGCCGGAATCGCGAGCATCCTCCACCGGAAGGGCCGTGCCACCGGCGTGGCTCTCGACTCGGGAGAGGAGCTGGGCGCGAGCTACGTGGCGTCCAGCCTCGATCCGAGGCAGACCTTCCTGAACCTGCTGGATCCCAGGGCGCTGCCCGGCCCGTTCGTCGCGGGCGTCCGCAAGTACAGGTTCCGAGGCTCCTCCGGCAAGGTGAACCTCGCGCTCAGCGAGCTCCCCGATTTCACCTGCCGGCCGGGCGACGGCCCGCACCTCCGAGGCTCGATCTCCATCAGCCCCGGCATGGACTACCTCGAGCGCGCGTACGACGACGCCAAGTACGGACGATTCTCGCGGCGCCCCTACATGGACATCCTGATTCCCTCCACCATCGATCCCACGATGGCGCCGCCCGGCAAGCACGTCTTGTCGATCTTCGTCCAGTACGCGCCCTACCACCTTCGGGAGTCGAGCTGGGAGAAGCAGAGAGACGCCTTCGGTGACGCGGTCATCGACACCCTCAGCGAATACGCCCCGAACCTGAAGAGCGCCATTCTCCACCGGCAGGTGCTGAGCCCGTGGGACATGGAGCAGATGATCGGCCTCACCGAGGGCAACATCTTTCACGGAGAGCTCTCCCTCGACCAGCTCTTCTTCCTGCGGCCGGTGGCCGGCTGGGCCCAGTACAGGACTCCACTCAAAAGGCTGTACCTCTGCGGCTCGGGGGCGCACCCCGGCGGCGGCGTCATGGGCGCCCCCGGAAAGCTGGCGGCCACCGAGATGCTGAAGGACTGGAGCGGCTAAGTGGCGAGCTCCTGCGACGCCCTCGTCATCGGTGCCGGGCCGAACGGCCTCGTGACCGCTGCGCTCCTCGCGAAGGGCGGGATGGACGTGGTCGTTGTCGAGCGGCGGCCCGAGCCAGGTGGCGTCGCCTCGACCATCGAGCTCGGGGAGGGCTTCCACGCCTCGGTGGGATCCGACCTGTGCCTGCTCCCCCAGCTCATCGTCGACGGCCTCTCTCTCGAGGCCCATGGCTTGAAGCTCCACGCCCCCGACCCGATCGTCTTTGCACCCACGCGTGACGGCGACGCGTTCACCCTCTGGCGCGACCCGGTCAAGACCCAGGAGGAGATCCGACGCTTCTCGGCCCGCGACGCCGAGGCGTGGCCCCGCTTCTCCCAGCACGTGCGAGATCTCTCGGCGTTCCTGAGGCCCCTCGCGCTGCGGCCGCCGCCCGCTCCCGACGTCGACGGCGTGGGCGACCTGCTCGCGCTCCTGAAGCTGGGTTGGGACTTCCGGCGGCTGGGCGCGGAGTCGATGCACGAGGTCCTCCGCACGCTGCCGCTCTCGATCGCCGACTTCCTGAACGAGTGGTTCGAGTCCGAGCCGCTGAAGGCGTGCCTGGCCGGACCGGGTCTGCGCGGCGTGTCCTTCGGCACCCGGGCGGCAGGCACCACCGCCCACTTCCTCTTCCATCAGCTCGGCGCAGACGGCCGTCCCTGGCTCTCGGAGCGGCTTCCGGTGGGCGGCGGGAGGGCCCTGGTGGCGGCACTCGTGGCCAGCGCCCAGGCGCACGGCGCGCGGCTGCGCACCGGGGCGGCGGTGTGCCGGATCGACATCAGTGAAGGACGGGCCGCGGGCGTCCGTCTCGAGGATGGCGAGGTCCTGACCGCCGCAGTCGTTGTCTCGAGCGTCTCGCCGCGGACCACTTTCCAGGAGCTCGTCGACCCGGACTGGCTCGAGCCCCGATTCGTCTCGGAGATCCGCGCCATCCGATACCGAGGTGTCCAGGCCAAGCTTCTGCTCGCGCTCTCCGAGCTGCCCGACTTTCGTGCGCGACCGGGCGTGGAGCCGGCCCCTCACCACGGCGCCGTCATCCACATCGGGGACAGCCTGGACGAAATGGAGCAGGCCTCGGACAGCGCGAAGTACGGCGAAGCGTCGTCCCGACCATTTCTCCTCGCGACGATCCCGAGCGTCCTCGACCCCGGCCTGGCGCCCAGGGGCCGCCACGTCATGAGCGTCACGATGCAGTACGCGCCCTACCGACTGCGGGAGGGCACCTGGGACGAGCGGCGCGACGCTCT
Source organism: Vicinamibacteria bacterium (assembly GCA_963578825.1). Classification (GTDB taxonomy): domain Bacteria; phylum Acidobacteriota; class Vicinamibacteria; order Fen-336; family Fen-336; genus JAJDNS01. The sequence continues at coordinate 14,785 of CAUZDW010000023.1, read as the reverse complement.
GGCAGACACCATCGTCGCGAGGCTCGCCGAGGTCGCTCCCAACGTCCCCGGCGCCGTCCTGGCTCTCCGGGTGATCACCCCACTCGACTACGAGACCGAGTACGGCCTGCCCGAGGGGAGCCTCCTCCATGGGGAGGTGGCCCTCGACCAGATGCTCTTCATGCGGCCGGTGCCGGGCTGGTCTCGGTACCGGACGCCCGTCGAGGGACTCTACCTGTGCGGCTCCGGCTGTCATCCCGGCGGAGACGTCACCGGGGCCGCAGGCCACAACGCCAGCCGCGTCATCCTGGACGATCGCTGAGGCCGTTCACCCACTCCGGCCAGGGCGCCCCGTTGACGAGTCGGAGCGAGTCCCGGTAGATTCTCGGGATGCGCCTGACTCGTCCGATGGCGATGGGCTTCGCCGCGCTGCTTTTGCCTCTTCCCTCGTGGGCACAGGACTGGCCGCAGTTCCGCGGGCCGGACAGCAACAGCCTGACAGACGAGATCGGCCTGCCTTCCGAGTGGAGTCCGGACGCCCACATCGCCTGGAAGGCCAGGTTTCCCGGCCGGGGCTGGTCGTCGCCGATCGTCTGGGGAGACAGGGTGTCTTCGTCACGACGGCGGTGGAGGAGCAGGCCCCGACGACGTCCGATCGGCGCGTCAAGGGCGGCCTCTACCGCTGGGAGGTTCACTGTTTCGATCTCGAGAGCGGCAAGACGCTCTGGACCCGGGTCGCCCACCGCGGGGAGCCACGCATCGCGACCCATCAGGGCAACACCTACGCCTCGGAGACGCCGGTCACCGACGGTCGGCGCGTCTATGCCTACTTCGGCATGACCGGACTCTTCGCCTACGACTTTGACGGCAACCTCGTGTGGAAGAAGGACCTGGGTGCGTACCCGACGGAGGCCGACTGGGGCACCTCCAGCTCACCGGTCATCCTCGCCCATGGAGACCGCCTCTTTCTCCAGATCGACAGCATCGAGGATTCGTTTCTCGTCGCGCTGGACACGGAGACGGGCAACGAGGTCTGGCGTGTGAACCGCGACGAGGGCTCCAACTGGAGCAGCCCGATCATCTGGAAGAACCGGGTCCGGACCGAGCTGGTTGCCAACGGCCGGAGGGTCCGCTCCTACGACCCGGGGACCGGCGACCTCCTGTGGGAGATGGGCATCGGCGGAGGCCGGTGCTCATCCTCGCCAACCGGCGACGACGAGCGACTCTATTTCGGCTCGGAGGCCCGACCGGACGGCGGCGGGTTCCTCTTCGCTGTGAAAGCGGGCGCCGCCGGCGACATCACGCCCCGGGACGGCGAAACGAAGAGTGCGGGCGTCCTCTGGACGCAGGAGAACGCCGGCCCGCCCATGGCGTCCCCGCTGGTGTACCGGGGGCTGGTGTACGTCCTGAAGCGTCGAACGGGGATCGTGACGGTCTTCGACGCGAAGACCGGGGAGGAGATCTACAAGAAGCGCCTGAAGGGCGCTCCGGGCTTCTGGGCCTCGCCGTGGGCCTACGACGGCAAGGTCTTCTGCCTCGACGCCACGGGCACAGCGCCTGTGCTGCGTGCCGGCCCGGATTTCGAGCTGCTCGGCACGAACCCCCTGGACGAAGAGTCCTGGGCGTCTCCGGCACTCACTGGGAGGGGCCTCGTCCTGCGGGGGGTCAAACACCTCTACGGCATCCGGCATTCGACGGCGACCGCTTCACCGCGATAGACACCCCGGAAGCGTGAGGTTCGCTCAGGACCCTTTCCGCCGTGCGGCGACGGTCTTCTCTGCCTGCTCGAGGCGATCGCCGCTGAAGACCGACGTGAAGATCCGGTGCACCGCTTCGGTGTGTGTCCGGTGGTCGCGCCGCAGCGCCTCGCCGGCGCCGAGATCGGGCTCGTCACGATAGCCGAGCCGCAGTGCGCAGGCGCGGACTCCCTCCTCCGACACCGGCAGCGCGTGCACCTGCGCGTCGGCAACCATCTGCAGCTTGTTCTCCACGTCTCGCAGGAAGACGTAGGCCCGGCGCAAGGATCCGTGCTCGGCCTCGTCGAGGAGGCGCGCGTGCCGCAGGGCGCCGAGGGCACCGAGGGTGTCACGCGCTCGGAGCCCCGCCCGATGACGTCCGAAGCGGAGCTGGAACGTCTGCACCAGGAACTCGATTTCCCGGATGCCGCCGGTCCCGAGCTTGACGTTGCGCTCGGATTCGCCCCGGCGGGCGATCTTCCGGTCGGTCTCTTCCTTGAGCTCCCTCACCTCGGCCACCGCAGTCGCGTCGAAGGGTCTTCCGAAGAGAAACGGTCGAACCCGACCGAGAAAGCGCACGCCGAGGGGCCGGTCGCCGGCCACGGGACGGGCCCGCAAGAGAGCCAACCGCTCCCAGGTGCGGCCTCGGGTGCGGTAGTACTCCTCGAAGGAGCGGAGCGAGTACGCCAGCGCTCCCATGGTTCCCTCGGGCCGCAGACGCAGGTCCACACGGTAGACGGATCCTTCCCCGTCGTCTCCGCCAGGTAGGCGGTCACCCGACGGGCAAGCTCTGTGTAGTAGTCGTCCCGAGCCGGAGCCGCCGCGCCCCGAGCCATCCGCCCGCGATCGGTGGAATAGAGGTACACGAGATCCACGTCGGAGCTGAAGTTGAGCTCGCCCGCGCCGAGCTTCCCGAGGGCGAGGACCGTGAAGCCGGACCCGCTGGTGAGGGCCTCGTTCGAGAGCGGCGGCAGACCGCGTTCACTCCGCAGTGTCTGCTCGGCCAGCTCGTAGGCCTTCTGAACGAGCACCTCGGCGAGGAGGGTGAGCGCGCCGAGGGTCTCTTCCACCGTGGCCAGACGGAGCAGATCTCGAACCCCGATGTGGAGGATCTCCCGACGACGGACGATGCGGAGCGCAGCCAGACGCCGTTCCAACGAAGAGAGAGGAGCGAGAAAGCGATCGAGATCCGTCTCGATCGCAGCCCGTCCTCGCGAGCGCTCGAGGACCTGGGGGTCCGCGAGCCAGTGGAACCAGGGAGGGTTGCGGACGAGGATCTCGGCCATGAAGGAGCTGGCCCCGAACGCGCGGACCAGGAGCTCCATGGAATGGGGGCGCTGGGAGAAGTCAGCGAGGAGCTGGAGAGGGCCCAGGCTCGCACGCATGAAGCGCTCGAGGCGGCCCAGCGCCTGATCGGGGTCGGCCGACTCCGAGAGGCAGCGGAGGAGGTCGGGCAGCAGCTCCGCCAGGCGCTCGCGCAGGGTGGGATCGCTGGCCAGGCGCTGAAGCTCGACGTCGGCTGCGATCGGATCCCTGAAGCCAAAGGGGGCCAGGAGCGCCGACACCTCCGGCGGCTCGAGCTCAGGCGCGAGAAGAAGATCGCGGACGTCACGGGCACTCATGGTTCCGGAACAAGGGCGGCGGCCCCTGGACAGGAGGGGCCGCCGCCGGGGAGAACGCGACTGTGTGTATCAGATGTCGAAGTAGAGTGCGAACTCCCACGGATGCGGCCGCAGGCGCAGGGCGTCCACTTCGTTCGTGCGCTTGTAGTCGATCCAGTTCTCGACGAAGCCCTTGGAGAAGACGTCCCCCTTGAGGAGGAAATCGTGGTCCTTCTCGAGCTCGTTGAGCACTGCCTCGAGCGATCCAGGGAGCTGCTTGATCTTCATCGCCTCCTCGGCGGGCAGGTCGTACAGGTCCTTGTCCAGGGGCTCCCCGGGATCGATCTTGTTCTGGATCCCGTCCAGGCCGGCCATCAGGCAGGCTGAGAACGAGAGGTAGGGGTTGCAGGTCGGGTCCGGGGTCCGGAACTCGATCCGCTTGGCCCTCTCGGCAGAGGAATACATGGGGATGCGGACGGCCGCGGAACGGTTCCGGGCGCTGAAGGCCAGGTTGATCGGGGCCTCGTAGCCGGGGACCAGGCGACGGTACGAGTTCGTCGACGGAGCGGCGAAGGCGCACAGCGCCGGCGCGTGCTTCAGGATGCCGCCGATGTAGTACAGGGCGGCGTCGGAGAGATCCGCGTAGCCGCCCTTCTTGTACATGACGTTCTTGCCGTCCTTCCAGATGGACATGTGGGTGTGCATCCCGGAGCCGTTGTCCTGGAATATGGGCTTGGGCATGAACGTCACGGTCTTGCCGTGCTTCTTGGCGACGTTCTTGGTGACGTACTTGTACCAGAGCACCCGGTCCGCCATGGTCAACAGCGTGTCGAACCGCATGTCGATCTCGGTCTGGCCACCCGAGGCCACCTCGTGGTGGTGCACCTCGCACGGGACGCCCACCTCCTCCAGGGTCAGCACCATCTCCGTCCGGATGTCCTGGTAGTGGTCCGCCGGCGACACCGGGAAGTAGCCCTGCTTGTAGCGGGGCCGGTGGCCGAGGTTGGGCCGCTCCGGAGTGCCCTCGCGCCCGGCGTTCCAGAACGCCGACTCGGAGTCGAGGTAGTAGAAGCCGTGGTTGTAGTCCTGGCCGAAGCGGACGTTGTCCAGGATGAAGAACTCCAGCTCGGGGCCCAGGTACACGGTGTCGGCGATCCCCGTGCTCTTCAGGTAGGCCTCGGCCTTCTTGGCCACGTTGCGGGGGTCCCGGTCATACCTCTCGCCGGTGATCGGGTCCTTGATGTCGCAGATCAGGACCAGGGTCGGGTGGGCCGTGAACGGGTCCATCTTCGCGGTTGCGGGGTCGGGCATGAGGAGCATGTCCGACTCGTTGATGGTCTGGAAACCACGGATGGAGGAACCGTCGAAGCCGATCCCCTCCTTGAACAAGCTCTCCGTCAGCTCCCGGGCCGGGATCGAGAAGTGCTGCCACAGACCGGGCATGTCGATGAACCGAAGATCCACGATCTTCGCGCCCTTCTCCTTGGCCAGCTTCAGAACGTCGCTCGGTGTCATACGCTCTCCTTACGTACTTGTCGAATGAGGCGCCGGCGACCCTCCGGCACCTCCGGGTTGGTCAGGTCCTCCCGCCGGGGCCACCCGGTGTGGTCGGCGGAACGGGTCGGATGAGATGTCTTGTGCGCCGCCCCGCCCCCGGGCCGCCTCGCGGCCCGGGAACGGTGTGAAGCGCGTCGAATGTGCGGCTGCGACAGTGATTATTTCCATCGGCGTCAGAAAGCAAAGCCGACCCCTCCCATGACGTACAAGCCCAGGGGCTGCTCCGGGAGGACCTCCTTGTCGAGCGAGCCTGAATAGCCGACCGAGGCGGACAGGCCGAAAACGTCGTTGACCTGATGCGAGACGCCGGCGGAGAGGTTGTAGTTGTAGAAGCCGCCCTTCTCCCCCCCGTAGGCCAGCGCGAAATCCTCCCCTGCAATCCCGACCAGAGCACCGAGAGCCAGGGAGGTTTTGTCGCTGGCAGCGTAGCTGTACGCCACGTCCACGGTGGCGTAGAAGCTGTCGACGGCCCGGAAATCGTAGTAGAAGGCCACCGTCGGCGTTAGAGTCATCTCCTTGCTCCAGCTGAGGTAGACCTCCGTCGTGGAGGCCGGGCTCTGGGGAAACTCGTAGGCGATCAAGCCGACCTCGAAGCCGGTCGGAAGCCCAACGGAGACGGTGAGGTCGATCTCGCTGAACTGATTCTTCGCCAGGGTGCCGTCGAAGTCCCCGATGTCGTAGTTCCCCCAGACGTTGAAAGAGATTGGCACGCTGCCGGCATTCAGGCTGCCCGTGTCCAGGGAGAACTGAGCGACGCCGCTGTCGTTGAAGACGATGCCACGCCAGATGTAGGCGTTCGAGAAGTCGATGGCGAGGGACGAATCCGCGGCTTGCGCAGGAGCGGCCCCGGCACCAAAGACGGCGAGCGCCGCCACGATGGCCCAACGGGTCACTTGCCACGCCACACCTCGTCTAGACGGATGGAAGTCACGTGTCATAATCCAATCACTCCAGTCGTATTCAGCAAAGGACAACGGAGCGGCGCGCCGCGGCTGCGGCGCGCCGCCGGATTCAATGCGACCTAGATGCGCCTCCCTTCGAGGCCCCCCGGGGGCTTCATGCGCCCGCCCCCTCTTCACCGGCCACGCTACGAAACGCGTCCTGGGCGTAGGCGTCGTTGCCGTGCTCGTGGCTGTCAAGCCCCTCGAGTTCCTCCTCCGGCGAGACACGCAGGCCGACCGTCACCGAGACGATCTTGAAAAAGACCCACATGGTCCCGAAGGTCCAGACGAAGGCAGCCAGGATCCCGATGAGCTGCACCCAGAGAATGGCCAGACTCGTGCCCTCGGCGTTGAAGAGCCCCGCAGCCAGCGTGCCCCACGCTCCGCAGACACCGTGGACCGAGATGGCTCCCACGGGGTCGTCGATGCGCAGACGGTCAAAGAACAGGACGGAGAAAACCACCAGCACGCCGGCCGCGAGGCCGATGATGACGGCCGAGCCGGGTGTGACGTTGGCGCAGCCGGCCGTGATGCCCACGAGCCCAGCCAGCGCACCGTTGAGGGCCATCGTGGCGTCCGGCTTCTTCAGATAGAGCCAGGCGGCAAGCATGGCGCCCACCGCTCCGGCCGCCGCAGACAGGTTGGTGTTCACCGCGATCAGGGCGATGTCGGTGCTGGCCGCCGTCGTGCTCCCCGCGTTGAAGCCGAACCAACCGAACCAGAGAAGAAGGACGCCCAGGGTAGCGAACACGAGGTTGTGTCCTGGCATGGCCCTCGGCGTCCCGTCCTTGGCATAACGACCGAGCCGGGGACCGAGGACCATCGCCCCGGCCAGCGCCGCCCAGCCGCCCACGCTGTGGACGACGGTGGAGCCGGCAAAGTCGATGAAGCCCAGCCCCTCGAGCCAACCACCGCCCTTGTAGAGACTGCCCCAGGCCCAGCTGCCGAAGATCGGGTAGACGATGGCCGTGAGGAAGATCGTGTACATCAGGTAGCTCGTGAACTTCGTACGCTCCGCCATGGCCCCCGAGACGATCGTGGCCGCGGTGGCGGCAAAGACGACCTGGAACATCCAGAAGACGTAGACCCAGGGGTCCTGTTCGACCGCAAAGTCGGAGAGCAGGAACCCGCTGGCACCGAACCATCCCGTGGAGCTCACGCCGAACATGAGCGCGAACCCGATCAGGAAGAAGGAAAGCGACCCGACCGAGAAGTCCATGAGGTTCTTCATGCAGATGTTGACGGCGTTCTTGGCCCGCGTGAGTCCCGTCTCGACCAGCGCAAATCCGGCCTGCATGAGGAAGACCATGCATGCGGCGATCAGAGTCCAGAGAAAATCGGCATGGGTCTGCACCGTAGCGATCGCCTCGGCGTTCGTCTCCACGGTCAGCGCCACGTCTTCGGCGAAAGCCCCGGGGACAAGCCCCGGTACCGCCATCAGCATGAGGAAGACGAACGCCAACCCGCCTCCAGACCGTGCGACGCTCAAAGCTGTCTTCTTCACAGTGCTCCCTCCCCCCGCTCGCCGGTGCGGATCCGGATCACCTCGTCGAGACTCGAGACGAAGATCTTCCCGTCGCCGAACTTGCCGGTCTTGGCGGTCTTCAGAACCGCTCCCACCGCCGCGTCCACGAGCTCTTCGGCCAGGGCCACCTCGACCTTCACCTTCGGCAGGAACTCGACCTTGTATTCGCTGCCCCGGTAGGTCTCGGTGTGGCCTTTCTGGCGTCCGAACCCCTTCACTTCACTCACGGTCATTCCGACAACCCCTACCTCCTGGAGCGCGGTCTTGACCGCGTCCATGAGGTGGGGCCGGACGATGCACTCCACCTTCTTCATCAGACCTCCTTATGTCGTCTGCGTCTCCGGCCGGACCCCCAGGGCCTCGAGGAGGGCGCTCTCGACCTCTCCCAGGACCTCGGGCAGCAGCTTCATTCCGGCCGCGTCGGTCACGTAGAACACGTCGAGAGCCAGCGCCTTCGCAGTCGCGATCTTCGCGAAGGTGATATCCAGCCCGAGCCCCGCCAGAGCCTCGGCGAGCGTGTAGGCGAGCCCCGGCTGATCGGGGGCACGCACCTCCACGATGGTCGCGGTGGCCGAGGCGTCGTTGTCGAAACGAATGGTGGGCCGGCGCGCGGCCCGACCCCAGTGGCGCCGCGGGCGGCGCTTCTGGCTGGACCGCCAACGCTCCACGCTGCGGGGCACGTCGAGGTCGCCCTCCAGCGCCCTGGAGAGGGCGGTCTCGATTCGCGACTTTCGCGCAGCCGAGACAGGGCCGAGCTCGGGCAGCTCACACACCCGGAGCGAGTCCAGAACGATTCCGTCTGCTCGGGTGAACAGGTCCACGCTCAGGATGTCGATGTTGTTCGCCGTGAGAGTCCCGGTCACTGCAGCGAGGAGGCCCCTCCGGTCCCGAGCGGTCACCTCCAGCTCGCTCACGTGCCCGTTCTCCAGCTCGTGCCAGGCCACGGCCACGGGTCGCTCCCCCCGGGAGCACAGGAGGCGGAACTGACGGCACATCCGCTCGCCGTCCGTCGTGCGGAGGTAGCGCTCGGGAAGAAGGCTGAAATGATGCTCGACCTTGTCCGGCGGGAACTCCTGTCGCAGTGTCGCGAACGCCTCTTGCCGCGCGGCGTCGGCGCGATCGCCCTGGCCCTCTCCGCCCAGAAGCCGGTGGCGCGTGCGGTCGTACAGCTCCCACAGGAGCGCGGCTTTCCACTCCGTCCAGATCCCGGGGCCCACGGCACGATGATCCGCGTAGGTCAGGAGCAGGAGCAGATTGAGGCGCTCGAGGCTGCCGACGCGCTTCGCGAAGGCCTCGATGAGCGCCGGCTCGCTGAGGTCTCGTTGCTGCGAGAGCTGGGACATCTCCAGGTGGGCCTCGATCAGGAAAAGCACCTTCGCCGCCGACTCCGAATCGAGACCAAGGTGGGCGAGGGTGCGGACGGCGATACGGCTCCCTTTCTCCACGTGGCCACCGCCGCGCCCCTTGCCGATGTCGTGCAGGAGCATTCCGAGATAGAGGGGCATCGCGTCCTCGATCTCGTCGAAGGCGGCGCCCAGGCGGGCGTAGTCGGCGTTTTCACCGGCCGCGGCATCGTCGAGTGCCTCGAGGGCTCGAAGAGTGTGCTCGTCCACGGTGTAGCGGTGAAAGAGGTCGTGCTGAACGAGGAAGCTGATCCGCGCCCACTCGGGCAGGAGCCGTCCGAGGATCCCCGTCTCGTGCAGCACGCGCAGTGCCGGACCCACTCGTCCACGGCGACCGAAGAGCCGGAGAAGGGCCTGGCTCGCCTCGGGCGAGGCGCGAAAGGCTCGGTCGACCAAGCCGGAGTGAGCGCGGAGCTCCTGCTTCAGCTCATCGGCGAGAGGAACTCCCTCGATCTGCGCGACTGCGACGGCCTCGAGAAGAGCGGCGGCGCTCTTCTGGAACTCGCCCTCCTGCCCCCGGGCGAACAGGTGGCCGTCGCGCACCTCGAAGCCCCGTCGCGGGCGGCGCAGACGCCGCAGCGTCGGGAAGCGTCGCCGGGGTCGCATCTCCAGGTGCCGGAGCACGAAGGCCCGGCTCAGCTCGTGAAGCTCCGAAGCCCTGCGGTAATAGTCGCGCATGAACAGCTCGGAGTCGAGCAGGCCCTTGTCCGGCCGATAGCCGAGTCGGGGGGCAAGCTCGCCTTGCAGATCGAGACTCAGGTGGTCGGTTCTTCGGCCCGTGCTGAAGTGCGCCTCGTTGCGGACGCGCCACAGGAAGTCGTTCGTACGGCGGGCCGTCCGGAGCTCCGCGTCCGACATCCACCCCTCCGCGTGAAGCGTCGACAGCCGCCCGCTGCCAAAGCGGGCATGGCCGACCCAGAGGATGGTGTGGAGATCGCGGAGGCCCCCGACTCCTTCCTTGAGGTTCGGCTCCTGCACGCACACCGCCCCGCCCTGGCCGGCGTAGCGCTCCTCGTTCTCCAGGCGCAGGGTCTCTACGAAGCGGTCCGTGGCCTTCTGGTCACGGAGGAGCCCCTCGTCGAGTGCGAGCAACAAGGAGTCGAAGCGCTCCCGGCTCCCCCCGACCAGACGAGCCTCGGTCAGCGCGGTTCGAGAGTGCAGGTCGGCCCGGGCCTCCGCCACGCACTCCGCGGGCGAGCGGAAGCTGTGCCCGACCGCCAGACCGGCGTCCCAGAGCAGCTGCAGCGCCCTTTCCACGAACGCGGTGACCGCGGGCGACTGGCGACCGGCGTGCAGGAACAGCAGGTCCACGTCCGAGTAGGGCGCGAGCTCCGCCCGGCCGTAGCCCCCGAGGGCCACCACCGCACACCCGAGAAGCTCGGATCGAGCAGCCAGGCCAGCCTCCTCGGCGGCCACCCGGCACACTCGAGTCACCACGAGATCCACCTGAGAGCTGCGGGCCGCGGCGATCTCGGCCCCGCCGAGCCCGAGCCGGTGTCGCATCCTCAGCCGCTCGGTCTCCAGCCGAACGTAGCGCCGTAGGCTCTCGAGGAGCTCCTGCGCCCCACCCTCACCCGAGAGGTCGGGTGGCATCGGTGGCGAGCCCCCTCCCTGGTGATTCCCCAGCGGCATCTTCATCATGGACGCGTGTCTAGAGAGCAAGGGCTGTACCGGCCCCCGTTGGCCGTCGAAGGGGCCCTATTATCCTTCTTCTATCACCGGTTATGAGGCGCACGAACATTCACAGCCTCCGGCTGTAGAGACGACATTTTCGTTGGAATAAGAGATTACCATGACTATTTTGTTAGATAGGAGCCAACGCTGAGAAAGGGGCGTGGCTCCGCCGAAAGCGTCCCTGCCTGCCATTCGCATCGCTCATCCACTACATCGCGACAAAAACGTCGCCTGTATGCCCAGGCCAAACATTTCCGTCTGTTCCGTCCTCGCAATCGTCGCACCCCGCCCGGGACGCCTTCCTGCCAGAGCCCCAGCAGACCGTGAGGGATCGCATCGGCTGTGAACGCCTTCACAGCCACGCCGCCGGCCCTTCGTTACGGTTGCGGCCAGGGAGGCAGGACGGCATGCGCATCGACCTGTTCGTCGCGCCGGGGTGTCCCGGTGAACGATGCCCTTCTCGTGCGCGGCCTCGAGAGCCTCCGCGATCTGCATCGCGATGTCGAGGGCCTCGTCGATCGGAACCTTCCCGCGCTTCAGCCGCTCGGAGAGGTCCTCGCCCTCGACGAGCTCGAGGGCGAGGAAGGGCGTGCCCTCGGCCTCCTCGAGCCCGTGGATCGCGGCAACGTTGGGGTGGTTGAGGGCGGCGAGAAGCTGCGCCTCGCGTTGGAAGCGAGCGAGGCGCTCAGGGTCCTGCGCCACCTCGGTGGGCAGGACCTTGATGGCCACTTCGCGGTTGAGCTTCGTGTCGGTGGCCCGCCCGATGGGCACAAGCGCATCTCGCACGAGCCCGGGGGAACGGAGGGCGCAGCCAGGGTCCAGGAAAGAAGCTCTCGTCAGCCTTCGGCAGTCGTACGGTCGAGAATCGCCTGCAGCCGCAGCAGTGCCCGAGTGTCGTCCTTCAGCTCGAGGAGGGGCGCGAGCTCGCGCAGGACGAGGGCCACGTCGAGCCTTCCTCCCTGCCGAGTGACGATACCCTCGACGTCTATCCAGTCCTTGTCCCGCCCGGCGAAAGCTTTGAGCACGACGAGGTCTTCTGCAGAACAGGCGAGCAGGGGCTCCGAGCCTCCCACGTCGAACGTGGACGCCCGATCGACGACCCGTTCCTCGAACGGGATCCCACCCAGCGCGACGTCGATGGGGACCGCCGAGGCCGACTCGAGGAGAACCACCCGGTGCCGGAGAGCGAAGGCACGAGCGTCAGGAAGCCGACCTCGATAGCCCGACAGCAGGGCGTCCACGAACTCCGCTTCCGATCCAAAGCCGCTGAGGACAGTGACGTCGACGTCCTGGGTCAAGCGGGGTTCGCCCCAACGCTGCACGGCGATGGCGCCAATGATGCAGAAGCGCCAAGCGTGACCGCGGCAGAAGCTCTGCACCTCGAGAGCGGCCTCGAGGATCGGGTTCACGGCCGGAAATGCGTGAACAGGCGCTGCTGCTCGACGAGTCCGGAGGTCCCGCGTCGCTTGGCAGACAGGCTCGCCTGGGCGCCCAGGGAGAGGAGGCGGTCGGTCGCCGCGAGGGCCTTCTCTCCAGTGAGCGCGCGGAGCTCGGCCCGACGCACGGACTCGAGAGCCTGCCCCGCCTCCTGCCAGCCCCGCGCCCAGGCCCTCTGTGTTTCAAGGTCGACGGTCAGAACTCCCCCCAGGTCATTGTATCCCTCGAGCGTCATGTGCGCTGGCCGGGGAGGACTCAGGCTGACGAGCGCCGGCCGAGGGGCAGCTCGCGCCGTCGCTCGCCGGTGGCGGCGAAGATGGCGTTCGCGATGGCCGGCGCCACGGGTGGCACACCGGGCTCCCCCACTCCCGCTGGAGGGGCGTCGCTTTCGACCAGGTGGACGTGGATGTTCCGGGGCGTCTCGTCGATCCGGACCAGCCGGTAGTCGTGGAAGTTCGACTGCTCGATGGCCCCGCCCTTCGCGGTGATCTCGCCGTGGAGCGCACCGCTCATGCCGAAGATGACGGCTCCCTGCGCCTGGGTCACGACGGTGTCGCGGTTGACGAAGGTGCCGCAGTCGAAGGCGATGTGGGCGTCTTCGACGTGCGCTTCACCCTGGTCGTCCACCGAGACCTCGACGACCACCGCCACGTAGGTCAAGAAGCTGCGGTGGGCGGCGATCCCGAGGCCTCGACCTTTCGGAAGCTTCCGGCCCCAGCGGGCCTCGCGGGCCACGATCTCGGTGACGTTTCGCAGGCGGCCGGTGTCGATCGGGTAGTCTTCGAGCGAGGCGCCGTAGTTGCCGTACTCCGCACCCTCTGCCTTCAAGTCGATCTTTCTCGGCGCTCCGATCAGGCCGAGCAGGTAGTCCTTGGGATCGGCACCCGCTGCCTGAGCCAGCTCGTCGGCAAAGGAGCCTACTGCGAAGGCGTGGTAGATGTTCGCCACCGAGCGCAGCCAGCCGATCCGCACGTGGGCTTCGGCGGGGGCGTTCTCCAGGCGCAGGCTCGGGACGTCGAAGGGCATCTCGGTGAAGCCCAACGCGAGCTCTCCGGCATTGGAGTGCCGGGCGTCGGCGTTGAACGTGGAGCCGATCGGGGGAAAAGCCGTGCGGTGGAGCCAGCCGACGGTCTTTCCGTCGGCATCGAGGGCCGCCTCCAGGTGCTGCGCACTTACGGAGTGGTAGTACCCGTGGCGGATCTCGTCTTCCCGCGTCCACGTGACCTTGACGGGGCGGCCCACCTTCTTCGACAGAAGTGCGGCCTCGACCACGTAGTCGGGCTTCGACTTGCGGCCAAAGCCGCCACCCAGGAGAGTGACGTGCACTTTCACGTTCTCCTTGGGAATGCCCAGGGCGTCGGCCACGCCCGTGACGCAGGCCATGGGGTTCTGGGTGCAGGCCCAGACCTCGCAACGGTCGCCCTTGACCAAGGCCAGGGCGGCGGGGGGTTCGATGGAGCTGTGGATCAGGTGAGGGGCGTAGTAGGTGGCGGACACCTTCTTCGTGGCACCCTCGAGTGCGGCGTCCACGTCTCCGCGGTGCCGGATGACCTTGGCCGGTTTGGCCACCGAGGCCTCCAACATCTTCCGATAGTCCTTGGAGTCGTAGGTGCCGTTCGGCCCCAGATCCCACTGGACCTCGAGGGCCTTTCGTCCCTTGATGGCGGCCCACGTGTTGTCGGCGATGACCGCCACGCCCCCGAGGGGCTTGAAGAGGGGCGGCTTCTCCACCGCCGGCAGCTCCTCGACGTGCCGTACGCCGCGCACCTTCAGCGCCGCGGCCTTGTCGAACGCGGTCGCCTTGCCCCCCAGGGAGGGGCAGCGCTCGATCGACGCGTGGAGCATGCCGTCGACCTTGGCGTCGATGCCGTACACGGCCTTTCCGGTCACCATGTCCGAGATGTCCACGAGGGTCCGGCCCTTGCCGATGTAGCGCCACTGGTCCCGACTCTTGAGCTGGAGCGCCGCCTTGTCGGGCGCCGGGACGGATGCGGCGCGTTCGGCGAGCTCGCCGTAGCCGAGGCTCCGGCCCGACGCCTTGTGGTGAACCCTGTGGTTCGACGCCTCGCACTCGGCGGGGGCCACGCCCCAGCTCGTCGCCGCCGCTGCGATCAGCATGTGGCGGGCGGAAGCGCCGATGGTTCGCATGGGCTCGAAGAAATCGCGGACGCTGTGGGACCCGTCGGTGTTCTGGTCGCCGTATCGCTCGTCGGCGAGGGCCTGGACGACCTCGACCCGGTCGAAGTCGGCCTCCATCTCGTCCGCAACGACCATGGGCAGCGCCGTGCGGATCCCCTGCCCCATCTCCGAGCGATGGGCCGCGATCGTGACCGTGCCCGAGGAGTCGAGGCTCAGGAAGAGGTCGAACTTGAAGCCAGCGTCGCCGGCCGCCGCAAGGGCGTCGGACGACCGCACACCCAGGATCAGGGCTCCCGCGGTGAGGCCGGTGAGCTGGAGGAACGCGCGGCGCCCGACGGCCACCACCGGGGCGCTCACTGGGCCGCCTTCCGGACCGCTTCGCGGATCCGCAGGTAGGTGCCGCAGCGGCACAGGTTGCCCGAGAGTGCGTCGTCGATCTCGTCATCGGTGGGTTTCGGTTTTTCACGGAGAAGAGCCGCGGCGCTCATGATCTGCCCGACCTGGCAATAGCCGCACTGGGGCGCGTTGACCTCAGTCCATGCCTTCTGCAACGGGTGCTCCCCGTCGGGTGAGAGCCCCTCGATGGTGGTGACCTGGCTGCCGTCGAGGCTGCCGATCGGGGTGACGCAGGAGCGCGTCGCCTCTCCGTCGATGTGCACGGTGCAGGCGCCGCACTGGGCCATCCCGCAGCCGAACTTGGTGCCCGTCAGGTCCAAAACGTCCCGCAACGCCCACAGCAGGGGCATGTCGGGATCGGCATCGACCTGCCGCTCCACATCGTTGACGATCAGCC
>CAUZDW010000022.1:0-62411 GCA_963578825.1 Vicinamibacteria bacterium | reverse complement strand
CGGCCGTCTCGACGCCGGCTTTGCCAGTCCGGAGATCTTCGACTACCTCGATGCCGAGGGCGTCGAATACGCCGTCGCCATGCCCAAGAACAGCGTCCTGGAACGTCGCGCCAAGCGGTCCCTCACCAGCCGTTTCGACCGTGCACTCGGCTGCTACTCCTCAAATGATCGGTGCAAGTACACGCCTGAACTCAATCCCGCATGCCCGATGAATAATGCGGGCTAGGAGCCCGTGAGGAGCGTGCCCGACACCTGGAACCGCAGCACGTCGGCGGCGCCGCCGGGGTTGTGGTCCGGCCGGGCCTCGAGAGACTGGCCGTCGATGTCGATGATCCCGGGCAGCAGGATGAGCTCGACCGCGCGCCCGGAGCGCAGCAGGTCGCCGGGATCGACGGTCAACGCCCGACGGCCGATGTCGTACGAGACGGAGACGGCATCGAGGACACGGTCCCCTGGACGCGGTCGACCCGCGTAGCGCAGTCCCACCCGCCCTTCGAAGCTGGTTTCTTCCATGTCGTTGCAGAACTGGACGCGGAACACCGTGTCCTGTGGGATGTCTCGCTCCCCGTCGAGGGGCAGCGAGAAGACGATGACGGGCGTCTTGAGGGGCAGCGGCGGCAGGGGCTTTGCTTTCTCCACATGAGCCGTGGGCGAAGGAGCCGTGGTGAGCTCCACGTTGTCCGCGAGGATGTACACGACGCCCTCGACCGTCCGCGCCTTTCCCTCGACGACGAGCCATTTGCCGCTGTCGCGCCGCAGCTTGGGATCGAGCTTCCAGCCCTTTCCCTTCGGCTTCTCGCCGGTGACCCACACCGCGAACACGTCGTTCTTGAGGACCCAGTCCCCCAGCTTCCACCGGCTGAAGGACGGCAGGTCGCCAAAGAGGTTGGAGCCGCGGAACTGCCCGACCACTCGAATCCTCTCGCCGTCGCGCTCCCCTTGACGGGTCAGAAGCTCCTCGAGGGTGGCTTCCGGCGAGGGTGGGCGAGTCTCCTGTCGCTCGGTCGGCCCCTCGAAGCTCCAGAAGGTGATGACGGTGATGGGGGTCTCGTTCATGGGGTGCTTCCCCAGCGACACGGTGCCGGAGACCTCGATCTCGCGGCCACCCCAGATCCGGGCCTCCCGCTCGAAGTGTACCGCCAAGTCCGGGACCGGCACGATCGAGACGTGAGCACCGAGCTCCCCGAGCGCCCAGTTCCGGCTGCTGATGCCGCTGAGCATGTCGAGCCGGCCTCTCGTCCGCACTGACCGGCCCTCGTACGACTCCGGCATCTGCACGAGCGTTTCGATCTCGACATCGACGGGCTGCCCGAACTGCCTCTCGTACTGGTTCGAGCCGAACTGTGCCGCGGAAGGGGCTGCTAGGCCGAGGACCAGCACCAGTAGAATGGCCAAGTTGCGGGACGCGCGCATATCCAAGTATAGGGTCGCGATCGGCCGCCAGGTCAAACAAAACCATCCGGACCATCCGGAAGGTGGACGGCCCTCGTCGCGCTCGTGCCGATTCGCCCACCACCTCCTCTCTCGCGTGAGCTCAGTGGGGGGGGGGGGGGGGGGGACCCAAGGCGTCGTGGCCTCACCTGCGAAAACCACGACGGGTTGAGGTGGCCTGTGAGTGACTGCGATCCCTTGACCGGTCCGGGGGTGCGTGCTACGGTCGCGCCGTCGAGCTTGCCGACAACCGTAGGTTCTTGTGAGACTTGCGGTCAGGCGACCATGAAAATACGAGTCCTCGGCTGCTACGGTGGGAACGTCCCCAACCACGGGATGACCTCGTTCCTGGTCAACGGAAACGTGTGCCTGGACGCGGGCTGGGTCTCGGGTGCGCTGAGCCTGCGCGAGCAGGTCAAGGTCAAGGATGTGGTCATTTCACACTCACATCTTGATCACACGTGCTCGCTGCCCTTTCTCATCGACAACAACTTCTCGGCCGAAGGCTTCGAGCTCCGCATCCATGCCATCCCCGAGGTGATCGCCGCGATGAGGGATCACCTCTTCAACAACCACACATGGCCTGACTTCACCTGCCTTCCGAACGACCTGACTCCGGTCTTGAAGCTCGTCGAGATCCCGATCGAGGAGCCGTTCCGAGTCAACGGCATCACGCTGCGTGCGATCCACGTGTCGCACATCGTCCCCACCACCGGGTTCCTGGTCGAGGACAAGGCGGGTGTTGTCGCCTACTCGAGCGACACCGGACCCACCGAGCGGTTCTGGGAGGTCGTCAACAAGACGCGCAAGCTGAAGGCGGTCATCACGGAGACGTCGTTCCCGAACGAGCTTCAGGACCTGGCCGACGTATCCGGCCACATGACACCGCAGACTCTCGACGTGGAGCTGGACAAGCTCAAGCGCGACGTCCCGGTCTACCTCTACGGGGCCAAGCCCCGGCACCTGACCCGGATCCACCGGCAGGTGGCCGCGCTGAAGCGCAAGCGCCTGAGGTTCCTCACGCAAGGTCGGACCTACAAGTTCTAGCCAGGCCAGCCGAGCTAAACCCTCACCCGGCGCAGGCTGACCAGGCTACCCACGACTCCAACCGCCATGCCCCCGAACACGAGGGCCATGCTGATCTCGGTGGGCAGCGCAAACGCCGTCCTGCCCAGCAGCTCCGAGGTGTTCAGATCCCGCGCGAGCCACCCCAGCGTCAGCCAGAGGAGGCCCGCGGCCAGCGAGCCTCCGAGACCACCCTGGAGCATCCCCTCCACGACGAACGGCCCCTTCACGTACGCGCGCGTCGCGCCCACGAGGCGCATGATGTCGAGCTCGTCCTCGCGAGCGTAGACGGTGAGCCGAATGACGTTGGAGATCGTGAAGATCCCGGCCAGGACGAGGATGCCCCCGAGGAAGGCCCCGGCTGCGCGGAGTAGGCGCACACCGGTGGCCAGCCTCTCGATCCAGAGAAGGTCGTATTGGATCTCCTGCACACCAGGGACGTCGACAAAGACGTTCGCCAGGCGCTGGACCTCCTCAGGTGATTGGTGGCCGGGTCGCAGGTTGACCTCGTAGGAGGCGGGGAACGGATTCTCGCCAAGATCCTCCGGCAGCGAGCTCAGGTCCCGAAAGAGCGTCTTGAACCGCTCCAGCGCCTCCGACCGGTCCACCAGGTCGAGAGACTCGACGGCGGGGTCCTCGATCAATCTGTTCTCGAGACTCGCCTGAACGCGGTCCTCGATGTCTGCTTCGAGGTACACGATGATCTGAATCTTCTCGGTCCACTTCGTGACGACGTCGCCCAGGTTCCCGGCCACCGTGAGGAAGGCCCCGAGCACGAAGAGGCTCACCGCGATCGTTCCGATCGAGATCGCGTTGACCAGACGGCTCCGCCAGAGGCTCGTGAAGGCCTCCCCGAAGAAATAGCCGAGGGCTCGAAACAACGCCATGGAGACACGAGATTATAGTCCGTCGCCGTGTTGGTCTCGACGGGGGTCCGACTTCAGGCGGCGCTCACTCGACCCCGCTCGAGTGTGATCACGCGCTTGCCCATCCGCTGGATCATCTCGCGATCGTGCGTGGCGACGAGGACCGTCGTCCCCCGTGCGTTGACCTCGAGGAAGAGCCTCATGATCTCCTCGGCCATCTCGGGATCCAGATTTCCTGTGGGCTCGTCGGCGAGGAGAAGCATGGGCTCGTTGATCAAGGCGCGGGCGATGGCCACCCGCTGCTGCTCGCCTCCGGACAGCTGCCTGGGAAAAGCGTGCATCTTGTGGTGCAGGCTCACCGCTTTCAGGGAGGAGAAGGCACGGCGTTTCTGCTCGCGAGCAGGCACCCCGAGAATGCGCGGTACGAACGACACGTTCTCGAGAATGGTCTTGCGCTTGAGGAGCTTGAAGTCCTGGAAGACGACGCCGACCGAGCGCCGGAGCTCGGGGATCTGGCTCTCCGGGATCGCCGTGATGTTGCGCCCGCCGACGAGGATCTGCCCCTGTGAGGGGAGCTCCTCCCGGAACACCAGCTTCAGGAACGTGGTCTTTCCCGCCCCGGAGGGACCGGTCAGGAAGCAGAACTCGCCCTTCGGCACGTGGAGCGTGACGTCGGAGAGCGCCGTCGACTCACGGTCGTACTGCTTGTAGACGTGAAAGGCCTGTATCATCGGAGCGACCGCCCGCGATTATAGCTGCCGTCGGGTGCGCCCCCCGATTCATGAACGTCAAACCCGGTGCGTCCTCCAACGGCCGGTTCGATCCCCACCCACTTCTGGTGGGAGGTCACCGCCAGACCGTCCTCGCCCACCTCGTGCGCAGGCATCTGAGATGGCGCCATGCCGCCGAGGACATGGTGGTGCGCGCCGGCGACGACGCGCGCCTTCTGTTGCGCGTCACGTGGCAGCCGGGGCCCCGGAAGGAGCGACCCGCGCTGGTCCTGGTTCACGGCCTCGGGGGCTCGGACTCGTCCGCCTACATGGTCTCCACGGGAGCGCTGGCCTTCGCCCGGGGCTGGCATGTGGTGCGCATGAACATGCGGGGCTCGGGTGACGGCGAGGCGCTCTGCCCGCGGCTCTACAACGCCGGCCTCGACGGGGACCTCCTGAATGTGCTCGACGCGGTCGCGCGTCTCGTTCCTCGCGTGGCCGTCGTGGGTTTCTCGCTGGGCGCGAACCTGACGCTCCTCGCCCTCGGCCGGGGACGGGAGCGCCTTCCATCACGGGTCGGGGCCGCCGTCGCGATCTCGCCGCCCGTCGACCTGTCGGCGTGCGCCGACGCCCTGGAGCGCCCGGGCAACCGCATCTACCAGCACTACTTCATGCGGATGCTCGCAGAGACGTACCGGCGGCGACACCGCGACCACCCGGAGCTGTTTCCACCGGGACGTGAGCTCGGGGCCCGGACCATCCGCGAGTACGACCATCGGATCACCGCCCCTCTGGGTGGCTACGAGAGCGCAACGGACTACTACGCCCGCTCCAGCGCGGGGCCGCACATGGCCCTCATCGAGCGCCCCACGCTGGTGCTCAGCGCTGGCGACGACCCTCTCATCCCCGCTGCCTCCGTCGAGAGATGGCCACTGTCTCCGGTTGTCCAGCGTCAGCTGACATCCACAGGCGGACACGTCGGCTACGTGGGCCGGGCCGCCGCGCCGGGCTTCTTCTGGGCCCCGGACCGCGCACTCGCCTTCCTGGAAGGAGCGATGGCTGGGGCTCCGCCTAGCGCGGCTCAGCCGTAGTTCGAGCCTGCCGCTCGGTCAGGAGGGGCTCGAGGGCCTTCCAGACGTTTGCGGCGACTCGCTTGCTGCCGTTGGCCGTGGGGTGAATGCCGTCGGCCTGGTTCAGCTCGGGGTCTCCGGCGACCCCCTCGAGGAGGAAAGGAACGAAGACCGCCCCGTTCGCCTCGGCCAGCTCAGGATAGATGGCCCGAAACCGCTTGCCGTAGTCCTGGCCGTAGTTCGGCAAGGCCTCCATGGCCACGAGGGCCAGGCTGGGCGGCGGCTGCTGCCGAGCAACCCGATCGAAGATGGCCTGGATGTTGGCTCGCGTCGCCTCGGGATCCTGGCCACGAAGGCCGTCGTTGGCCCCGGTCTCGAGGACCAGGATCGCGACCTCCTGCCGCAGGAGCCAGTCCATGCGCCGCAGGGCCCCGGCCGACGTCTCGCCGCTGACACCGGCGTTCACCGCCTGGTAGTCCAGGCCGGCGTCGTCGAGTGTTTCCTGGAAGACTGCCGGATAGGCGTCGGCCGGGTCCAGGCCGTAGCCGGCTGTGAGGCTCGTCCCCACGAAGAGGATGACGGGCCGCTCGTCATCGACAACGACGGCCGCGGCGGGCGGCGGGGTCGATCCGACCGCCGGGGGCGAGGGCGACGGTCGGTCCGGGCCCGAGCCGCCAGTGCATCGGGCCATCAGGAGGATCGAGCCCAGCCCGAGGATGAGGGCCCCGCTTGTCGATATGATGGATGCAGGGCGTCGGAGGGCCAACAGGTTCATGTCCATGCTGCGTTGCGAAGCGCTCACCAAGACCTATGTCTCGGGCGGGCGCGAGATCACCGTCCTCAGGGATATCACGTTCGAGCTGGCGAGCGGCGGCTTCCTGGCGGTCACGGGCCCGTCCGGCAGTGGCAAGAGCACTCTTCTGGGACTGCTGGCCGGCCTCGACCGACCGGCGCGGGGCCGGGTCCTGCTCGATGGACACGACCTGTCGGAGCTGTCCGAGGACGAGCGCGCCAGGGTGCGGGCCGAAAAGGTCGGCTTCGTCTTTCAGTCGTTCCACCTCATCCCGACGCTCACGGCGCAGGAGAATATCCAGGTCCCGTTGGAGCTCAGGGGCGAGGACGGCCGCCAGCGCGCAAGAGAGCTGCTGACGCGGGTCGGACTGGGAGACCGGGGCCATCACTACCCGGCGCAGCTGTCGGGGGGCGAGCAGCAACGTGTGGCCGTGGCCCGCGCCTTCGCGCACCGGCCCCGGATCCTGTTCGCCGACGAGCCCACCGGCAACCTCGACGCCGCCAACGGGGCCAACGTGGTGGCGCTCCTCAGCGAGATGAACCGGGAGCTCGAGACCACCCTCGTGCTGGTCACCCACGACCCGGAGCTGGCCGGCCGGGCGCGGCGCATCATCCGCTTGCACGACGGCGCGGTCTTCTCCGACTCGGCGGTGGCCCCCGCGGAGGCCGAGGCCTCGTGAGCCGCATCCGCTTCATCCTTGCACTGGCGTGGCGCGAGGGCCGGGCCTCGGGGCGCCGCGGGTTGCTGCTGATCGCAGCGGTGGCCATCGGCGTTGCCGCTCTCGTGGCCATCAACTCGTTCACCGACAACCTGGGCGACTCCGTTCGGGTCCAGGCACGGGCGCTCCTCGGTGCGGACCTCGTTGTCTCGTCCTACCAGGCCTTCTCGGACGAGACGGAGGCGATCCTTCAGGAGCTGCTCCTGGCCCCCGGGCCCCCGGCGGAGACTCCCATGGCCCGGACCATCACGTTCGGAGCCATGGCCCGGGTCCGGGATGGGGGAAGGACGCGCCTCGTCCAGGTCCGTGCGGTCCAATCCGGCTACCCCTTCTACGGGACGATCGAGACCCAGCCCGCAGGTGAGTGGTCCCGGCTGGGCGATTCCGGCGGGGCGGTAGCGGACCCGTCGCTCCCCATCGGCCTGGGAATCGAGGTCGGAGACCAGTTTGCGCTGGGCGAGGCCACCTTCACTCTCCGAGCCATCGTCGAGAACTTCCCCGGCGACGTGGGCGTGCGCTCCTCTCTGGGTCCGCGCGTCTTCATCGGTTTCGACCGGGTGGAGGACACGGGGCTCCTCGCCTTCGGGGCCCGGGCCGGCCACCGCGCGTACCTGGCGCTGCCACCCGAGGCCCGCGCCGAGGAGCTCAAGGAGAGCTTCGGCCCTCGCTTCGGCGAGCACCGCGTGTCGCTCAGGACCGTCGACGACAACCAGCGGCGGCTGGGCAACACGATGTCGCGTCTCAGCAACTACCTCGGCCTCGTGGCCCTCGTGGCCCTGCTCCTGGGCGGACTCGGGGTGGCGAGCGCGGTTCACGTGTTCATCAAGCGGCGCATGGAGTCGGTGGCCGTGCTTCGCTGCCTGGGCGCCTCAGCGAACACCGTCCTGGCGGTCTACGTCGTCCAGGCCGTGACGGTCGGGCTCCTGGGAAGCCTGGCAGGCGCGGGACTCGGGGCGGGGGTCCAGCTCGCGCTGCCCGTCATCCTGCAGGATCTGCTGCCGGTGGACGTGGTCTGGTCTCCGTCGTGGCCGGCGGTTCTCGGAGGGATCGGCGTCGGCGTCTGGGTGGCGGTCGTCTTCTCCCTGCTCCCGCTCCTGGCGATCCGCCGGGTCTCGCCCCTGATGGTCCTCAGGCGCGACTACGAGGACGAGAACCCAGGGCGCGACCCGGCGCGCATAGTAGCCTTCGTCGCTCTCGCCGCCAGCGTGGCCGGCCTCGCCGTTCTCCAGGCGGGCGCCCTTCTCCCGGGCCTGGGCTTCGCGGCAGGTGTGGGTGTCGCCGTCGGCGCCCTGGGGCTCGCGGCCGCCCTTCTGGTGCGAGGGCTCCGCCGTTTCTTCCCGTCGTTCCTCCCCTACCTTTACCGTCAGGGGCTCGCCAACCTCTACCGTCCTGCGAACCAGACGCTCATGGTGGTGCTCGCCCTGGGTTTCGGGACGTTCCTCCTGGCCACCCTGCTGCTGGTGCAGCACAACCTGCTGAGGGACCTTCGGGTGGATCAGGGACAGGAACGACCGAACATCGTCTTCTTCGACGTGCAGCCCGACCAACGCGACGACGTGGTGGCGCTCGTGACCGAGCGGGCCCCTCTCGTGGGCCAACCGGTTCCCATCATCCCGATGCGCCTCCACTCCGTGAAGGGACGGCTCGTCACGGAGATGCTGGGAGCGACGAATGGCGAGAAAGTGCAGGGACGGTGGGCCCTTCGGCGCGAGTATCGCAGCAGCTACACCGACACCTCCGCTCGACCCGACGAGATCATCGAGGGCGAGTGGTGGAAGGCCGGAGCGTGGCTCGACCGCGACACCGACGAGCCCGTGCCGGTGGCCATCGAGGCGGGTGTGGCCCGCGAGCTCGGGGTGGGACCCGGCGACGAGATCGTCTGGGACGTTCAGGGCGTGCGGGTGCCGTCGCGGGTCGCTTGCCTGAGGGAGGTGAACTGGGCCCGCTTCGAGCCCAACTTCTTCGTGCTCTTTCCCGAGGGGCCGCTCGACGACGCTCCCCAGAGCCTGGTGCTGCTGTCCCGTGTCGAGGACTCCATTGATCGCGCCCGACTGCAACGGTCGGTGATCGACCTTCACCCGAACGTCTCGACCCTCGACCTCACCCAGGTGCAGCACGCGATCGAGTCGATCCTCGACCGCGTCGTCCTGGCTGTGCGCTTCATGGCTCTGTTCAGCCTGGCCGCGGGCGCCGTCGTTCTCGTAGGCGCGGTCGCGGCGAGCCGTTATCAACGAGTGAGGGAAGGAGCCCTGCTCCGGACCCTGGGCGCCACCCGCGGGCAGCTCCTGCGCATCCTCTTCGCCGAGTACGCCGTCCTCGGAGCCCTTGCGTCCGGAACGGCCATCGCCCTCTCGACCCTCGCCGGCTTCGTGATCGTCCGATACGTCTTCGAGGGCCGCTTCGCGGTGCCGGCGCCGGCGCTCCTCGGGCTCGTGGCGGGCCTGATGGTGCTCACCGTGACGATCGGCCTCTCGGGCAGCACCGAGGTCTGGCGCCGTCCTCCGCTGGAGGTGCTGAGAGCGGAGTGACTCGAGCGGCGCGGAGCGCCGATCGAGTCATCCTGAGGAGCTCCCCCGTTTGAACGAGCGACGAAGGATCTCCCTACCGACACATGCTTCGTCGCCCGTCCGAGTCGAAGCTCCTCTGCATGACTGCTCCCAGCTCTCGTCCCCTATCCCTCCGGCTCCGACCCCGAGATCGTCACCTTCATCTCGACCCGCTCGGTGGCCTTGTCGCCGTCCACGGGGGCGAGGCTGATCTGATCCACCACCGCCATTCCCGAGATGACCTCGCCAAGGACCGTGTACTGGCCGGCGAGTGCAGGCTGCGGCTGGAGGCAGATGAAGAACTGGGAACCGGCGCTGTCGACGCTGGAAGGCAGTCGAACCGCAGCCACCGTACCCCGGACGAAGTCCCGGTCCGAGAACTCGGCCTTCAGCAGCCCGAGACCGCCGGTCCCGTACCGGGAGGCCTTGTCGGGGTCCTTCGAGAGCGGATCTCCGCCCTGGATGATCCCGCCCATGATGACGCGGTGGAATGTCGTGCCGTCGTAGTCGCCGGCCCTGGCTGTTTCGACGAAGTGCTTCACGTGCCGAGGAGCCACGTCGGGAAGGAGGCGAATGGTGAAGCTACCCTTCGGTGTCTGCACGACGGCTTCGAGCTCGGACGGCGACGCGCTGGGCGGGGCGGGAGCGTCCTGCCCTTCAGCCGACACCGCGAACACGGCCACCGCCGCGAAGGCCACGACAGATGTGTGTCTACTCATCCCACTCCCCCTCCTCGAGGAAACGATCCCGGAGCTCGACGCGTCGGAACACTTCGTCGCGATCGCCCAGGCTCGCGGTACCCACGCCCTCGACCGCGCAGGAGGCGGCGCACGCTGCAAAACTCGCGGCGGCGAGAGGATCGCCGACCTCCTGGTAGCGCACGAGAAATGCGGCGGCAAAGACGTCTCCCGCGCCGGTGGGGTCGACCTCGGTTCTTGGAAGCGTGGGCACCTCGTACTCGCCCTTCCGGGTCATCAACGTGAGTCCGTGTACGCCGCGGGTCAACGCAATCATCGGCACGTGATTCAGCAGCTGCCGGGAGCCCACCTTCGCGTCCGGCATGTCGTGCTCGGAGAGGAAGACAACGTGGACGCCGGCCAGATCTCGAGCAGCTGTCGTCCACTTCCGAGCGGAGACGCTCCCGCCGGGTCCGATCTCCCGAAGCCAGCCCTGGGCGACGGCACCCACGGCGCCGGCCTCGAGGGCGCCGGAGCCGAAATCATTGAGCTCCCCCGCCACCGGGCTCAGCAGGAGGGCGTCGGGGCTGCGCCACTCGTCGGGCAGAGGCCCGAGCTCGATGTTGTCGGCCCTGGCCACTACGGTCTGGTGGCGCGTTCCGTCCTCGTCGTATTTGTTGACGAACCGGGTCGTGGCGGAGCTTGGGTGCACGAACACCTCGATGTCGGGCAACTCCTTCTCAGGATCGAAGTCGGGTCCGGCCGAGGTGAGCACACCGACCTCCCACCCCAACCGGTGGGCCGTCAGTGCCGTGTAGGCCGCCGAGCCTCCGAGCACGTCGCCGCCCAGGCGGCGGTCTCGGGTCACGTGGCCGATGGTCAGGAGTCGCGGCATCCGAAATCTGGATCAGGTCCGCGCCTTCTCGAACAGGCGCATCTGCGACTCGCTCGGCACCGGCACCGCTACCGGGTAGCGGCCGGAGAAGCAGGCGGTGCAGTGACGCTGTTGGTCGGGATCTTCGACAGCCGAGAGCAGCCCCTCGTGCGTGAGATAGGCCAGGCTGTCGGCATCGATGTACCCCCTGGTCTCGTCGACCGTATGGTTTGCCCCGATGAGCTCGCTCTTGAGCGGCGTGTCGATCCCGTAGTAGCACGGGCCCGTGGTGGGAGGGCAGCTGATCCGCACGTGCACTTCGCGGGCCCCCGCTTCTCGAACCATTCGAACGAGCTTCCTGGACGTGGTGCCCCGCACGATCGAGTCGTCGATGAGGACCACCCGACGGCCCTCCAGCACCTGACGGACCGGGTTGAGCTTGATCTTGACCCCGATGGTGCGCACCGACTGCCGTGGCTGGATGAACGTCCGGCCGACATAGTGGTTGCGGATGAGGCCCCATTCGAACGGAAGACCACTCTCCTGCGAATAGCCGAGGGCCGCCCCCATCCCGCTGTCGGGGACCGGCACCACCACGTCGCCCTCGGCCGGCGCCTCCCGGGCGAGCTGCCGCCCGAGCAACAGCCGCGACTGCAGGACCGTGCGCCCGAAGACGAGGCTGTCGGGACGGGCGAAGTAGACGTGCTCGAAGATGCAGTGAGCCGACGACTCGGGGGGGAAAGGCTTGAAGGAACGCATTCCCTCTTCATCCACCACCACGATCTCCCCCGGCTCCACGTCGCGCACGTACTCGGCGTCGATCAGGTCGAGAGCACACGTCTCCGACGCGATGACCGTGGCGCCCTCCAGCCGCCCGATGATCAGCGGCCGGAAGCCCCAGGGGTCCCGGGCGGCGACGAGCGCCGTCGGCGTCATGAACAGCAGCGAGAAGGCGCCCATCACCTTGGAGAGGCTCGCCGCGATGGCGTCCTCGAGGTGCTCGCGGTGGCTGCGTGCGTAGAGGTGGAGGATGACTTCGGTGTCCGAGGTCGACTGGAAGATCGAGCCGGCCGCCTCCAGCTCCTGGCGCAGGATGGCCGCGTTCACGAGATTGCCGTTGTGCCCGACGGCGATGGGGCCCCGATGGCATTCGATGAGATAGGGCTGGGCGTTCGAGGCCACGGTCTCGCCCGCGGTCGAGTAGCGGACGTGCCCCATGGCCCGGTCGCCTGGCAGCGCCGCGAGCCGAGCCTCGCTGAAGACGTCGTTGACGAGGCCCATGCCCTTCTCGAGCCGGAGCTGGATGCCGTCACTGGCCACGATCCCCGCGGCCTCCTGTCCACGATGTTGAAGGGCATACAAGCCCATGTATGTCAGGTGAGCGGCCTCGGGGTGACCGACGATGCCGAAGAGGCCGCACTGGTCGTGGAAGTGATCGTCGTCCACCACGCTGCGGCCCGCGGAGGACTGGTGCCGCTCGTTTTCGAGGGTCATTGTTCGAATGGTATCCGATCCCTGCGTCTTCGGGGCCGGTCCCCGCGGCGAGAGCGCCAGCATTTCCGCCATGGGCCAAAAAGGGGGCTTCCCATGGCCGGCGGCCGGCGCTAGACTCGCCGGACGCAGCGCGCTGCGTGAGGAGCGTCCCTTCAGGACGAGGTCCGCGATGGTTACTGTCTGCGCCTGGTGCCAGAGGTATATGGGCCCGAAAGAGCCCCTTCACGATCCTGCCGTGAGCCACGGCATCTGTTCCGGATGCGTTGAGCGGCAGACCCTGGCCGATGCACCGGTCGTGGTCGTCAACCCGGCTCGGGTCGCCACCGTTCCCCTGCTCAGCGGGGCCCCCGGCGTTGCCATCGTCGTGGATCGACGCAGCGGCGAGCGCCGAAACGGAAACGGCCACAGCAACGGAAACGGGAATGGGAACGGGAATGGGAATGGGAATGGGAATGGCAACGGCATCGTTGATGAGGCCGCCCTGGACCGCCGCGCCGACAAGCGGCGTCGCAGCTCGGCGCTCTACCTGGTCTGACCCCGACCCACCGGCCGCCAGCTCACCCGCTCCTCAACCGACCTCCGACTCACCCCCGAAGACGCGCGCGAAGATCACGGGAACGTGCTCGAGGTACCGCTCGAGCTGAAAGACGTGGTCGATCTCGGCCTCCGTCAGGATCTTTCGGATTTCGGGGTCCTCGCGCACCCGCGCCCCGAAGTCCTCGCCACCCTTCCACGCCTCCATTGCATGAGCCTGCACCACGCGGTACGCGTCTTCGCGCCGCATCCCTCGGGCGGTCAGCTCGAGAAGGAGCTGACCGGAGAAGACGAGTCCTCTCCCGAGCTCCAGGTTCTCGAGCATCCTCTCCTCGTTCACCGTCAACCCCGCGACGATCCGGGTAAAGCGGTGCAGCATGTGATCGAGGGCCAGAAAGCTGTCCGGAATGATCACCCGCTCGACGGAGGAATGGGAGATGTCCCTCTCGTGCCAGAGCGGGACGTTCTCGAGTGCGGCAAGCGAGTTCGACCGGACCAGCCGGGCGAGCCCGCTCACCTGCTCGCAGCCAATGGGGTTGCGTTTGTGGGGCATCGCCGAGGAGCCTTTCTGTCTCCGCCCGAACGGCTCCTCGACCTCCCGGACCTCTGTTTTCTGAAGGGCCCGGATCTCAGTCGCGAACTTCTCCAGGCTCGCCGCCATGAGAGCGAGGGTGGTCATGACCTCGGCGTGACGGTCGCGCTGCAGGATCTGCGACGAGATGGCAACGGGCACGAGGCCCAGCCGGCCGCACACCGCCTCCTCGACGTCCGGAGGCAGATGGGAGAACGTTCCGACCGCTCCCGACAGCTTGCCCACGGCGATGGTGGTCCGCGCCCTGTCGAGCCGGACGAGGTGGCGCTGGAGCTCCGAGTGCCAGAGCGCCATCTTGAGACCGAAGGTCATGGGCTCTGCGTGCACGCCGTGGGTCCGGCCGATCATCGGGGCGTTGCGGTGACGGTGCGCCTTCTCCTTCACGGCCCCCATGAGCCCCATGAGCCCGGGCCTGATCAGGTCGCAGGCGTCCCTCATGAGCATCGCGAGAGCCGTATCGACCACATCGGAGGAGGTGAGGCCATAGTGAAGCCACCGCCCCTCCGGCCCGACGTTCTCCGCGACGGCGGACACGAACGCGATGACGTCGTGCTGAACCTCGTTCTCGATCTCCTCGATGCGGCTCACCTCGAAGTGCGCATTCTCCTTGATGGCGGTGAGAGCCTCGGGCGGGACGATGCCGCGCTCGGCCAGCACCTCGGTGGCGGCGATCTCCACCGCAAGCCACTTGCCGAAGCGGTTCTGGTCCGACCAGAGGTGCGCCATGTCCGGGCGCGAGTAACGAGGGATCACGGAGTCTCCTTGATGGCGATGGCGGATCGGCGGCAGACTATCATGGGAGGCAGACGCCCCTCACGCGAGAACGACGGTCCGATTGCCGTGGACGATCACACGGTCCTCGAGCACGTATCGCACCGCCCGGGCCAGAACTGTCTTCTCCACGTCGCGGCCGAGCCGGACCATGTCTTCGACGGTGTCCGCGTGGCTCACCCTCACCACGTCCTGCTCGATGATCGGTCCCTGGTCGAGCTCCGTGGTCACGAAGTGGCTCGTGGCACCGATGAGCTTCACGCCCCGGGCCGACGCCTGCTCGTAGGGACGACCCCCGGCGAACGAGGGGAGGAAGCTGTGGTGGATGTTCACGATCCGGCCCTCGTAGGACTCGCACAGCGCGGGAGGGAGGATCTGCATGAAGCGGGCCAGGACCACGAGGTCGACGGCCTCGGCCTCGAGGATTCGCCCGATCGAATCGAAGGCGGCAGCCTTCGGCTCGGGAACGACCGGCACGTGGTGATAAGCGACGTCGTGCCACTCGACGAAGCTTCTCAGGTGCTCGTGGTTCGAGACGACGCCCCGCAGGTCGAACTCGAGCTCCCGGGTCCGCCAACGATGGAGCAGGTCGGAAAGGCAGTGCTCCTGGCGACTGACCAGGATCATGACCCGCCGGGGCACCCCTGAGTCGCGAACCTCGAAGCGCATGCGGTGCTTCTCGGCGAGCCCGGCAAAGCGTCTCCGAAACTCGTCGATCCCGAAATCTAGAGAGTCTGCCGCCACTTCGTTGCGCATGAAGAACTGTCCCGTGTCGCGGTCGGCGTGGTTGGCCACCTCCGTGAGCCACCCGCCCCACTCCGCGATGAGGCTGCTCACGGCGGCGACCAGGCCCACCGCGTCCGGGCACGAAACCGTCAGGATGTAGCTCCGGGGGGTTCTTCGCTTCCACGTGGGGTCGATTATGCCACCCTCACCGACGCTCCTCGGTCTCGCCGCGGAGCCGTAGTAAGCTGGGTGGGTTTGCCTGACGGAACACAGGGCAAGCATGGCTCGGGCCGCATTTCAGCGATCGGGAGCTCTCCAGAGAGTCACGAAGGACCCCCTCGCAAGACAGCGACGCCTCACGTGAGCGGTCGTCGCAGGGCGTGGAGGCGCGGGTTGCAGAGGCGCAGGTAGCAATGGAAACGTACCGAAGGAAGCTGGGAGCGGACGGTCGGGAGAGAGTCGAGGTGCGGCTCCGGGGGCCCCAGCTGCTCAGCCACCCGATCTACAACCGCTCCACGGCGTTCACGCAGGAGGAGAGGCGAGCCCTCGGGCTCGAGGGACTCCTGCCGGACGTGGTCTCCACGCTGGAGCAGCAGGCCCAGCGGGCCTACGCGGGCATCGCGGAGAAGGGCGATCCCCTCGAGCGCTACACCGGCCTCGCCGGGCTCCACGACCGGAACGAGCACCTTTTCTATCGCGTCCTCGTGGATCACCTCGAGGAGTTCATGTCGGTCGTCTACACGCCCACCGCGGGCCTGGCCAGCCAGCGCTACAGCCGGATATTTCGCCGGGCTCGTGGGCTGTGGATCACCCCGGAGCACCGTGGGCGGATGAGCGAGGTGCTGACGAACGCAGCGTATGAGGACGTGCGGCTCATCGTCGTGACGGACAACGAGCGCATCCTCGGCCTCGGCGACCAGGAGGCCGGAGGGATGGCGCTGCCCCCAGGGGAAGCTGGCACTCTACGTGGCGGCTGTGGGCGTCCACCCCGCCCAGACGCTCCCCATCAGCCTCGACGTGGGCACGGACAACGAGACGCTTGTCGAGGACGAGCTCTACATCGGCTGGCGGCAGCCGCGGCTGCGGGGCGAGGCCTGGGACGCCATGGTGGACGAGTTCGTCCGGGCGGTGAAGCTGCGGTTTCCGAAGGCCCGCCTCGAGTGGGAGGACTTCGAACCACCGGCGGCCGGCAGCCTGCTCGAGCAGTACGGCCAGGAGCTGCCGTCCTTCAACGACGACATCCAGGGGCAGGCAGCGTTGGCGCTCGCCGGGCTCATGACCGCGAGAAGAGCCACCGGCACGACGCTCGCCGAGCAGCGGCTGGTCATTGCCGGAGCGGGACCCACCGGGGTGGAGATCGTCCGGCTCGCCCGGCAGACCCTCGTCGAGGGCGACGTGCACGGCAGACGGCGATCGCTCTCGTCGACCCGGATGGGCTCGTGGTGGACGCACCCCCCGGGCCCTTGCAGGAGCTGTCGTGGCCAGCCGAGCTGGCCGCCGCCCGGGGGCTGGGGCCGGGAGCCAGCCTCGTCTCGGTCATTCGAGCGCTCCAACCCACCGGCATCGTTGGCACCACCGGCGTCCCGGGGCTCTTCAATGAGGAGCTCGCCGCCGAGATGGCGCGCCACGTCGAGCGACCGACGATTCTCTGCCTGTCCGGCACGGCCGCGAACCGCGAGGCCACTCCCGAAGACATGGCCGCCTGGACGGGGGGACGAGCGCTGGTGGCCACAGCGGGCCGGAGCGGACACGTCGGGCAGGCGCCGAGCGCCCTTGTCTTCGCCGGGCTCGGCCTTGGAATCGTCGCCATGGAGGCCCGGGAGCTGACCGACGGCATGCTGCTGGCGGCTGCCGAGGCAGTCTCCAAAAGCGTCTCGAGCAACGATCTCGCCGAAGGGCGCCTGTTCCCACCGGTCCGCGATCTGCGCACGGTGGCCGCACGGGTGGCGGAGGCTGTGGCCCGCCAGGCCGAGCGCGACGGGGTGGCCCGAAACGCTCCAAAGGACTCGGGGGCGGCCGTTCGCGCCGCGATGTGGAACCCGGCCTATCCGGTGCTCAAGATCAGCTAGCCGTCGGCCCTCCGGGACGCTCGGAGGGGGCGGCCGGAAGATAGATCTGAACACTCGTGCCGCGCCCGGGGAGGCTCTCGGCGTGGATGCGGCCGCCGTGCTCCGCCACGATCTGGCGGGCGATGGCCAGTCCTAGGCCCGTCCCCTTCACCTTCGTGGTGTAGTGGGGCTCGAAGAGGCGCTCCACGTCCTCGACCCCGGGGCCGTCGTCTTCCACCCGTATCGTCACACCCGCCTCCTCGGGGCGGGTGTGCAGCCGCAGCACTCCGCCGGTCCCGCCCATGGCCTCCAGGGCGTTGTTGATGACGTTGAGGAGAACGCGCTTGATCTGGTCTGCGTCGGCCTCCACCGCTGGCGCGTCCGGCGCCAGGTCCACCTGGATGTCGAGCCCCTTCGGAGAGCCTTGCGAGTAGGGCGAGAGCGCATCGAGAACGATCGCGTTGGGATCGGTCCGCTCGGGCCGCATGGCCGGCAGGCGGGAGAAGCGCGAGAACTCCCCGATGAGGGCCTTGAGGTCGCGCACGGAGCTCTGGATCATTTCTATGGCGGACGGAAAGAGCTCACCAAAGTGCGCCCGGTCCCGCACCCAGGCCGTCTTGAGAGTGTCGGCGGCCAGGCCCACGGGTGTCAGGGGGTTCTTGATCTCGTGGATCACCCGCTCGACGGCCTCCTTCCACGCCGTGAGCCGCTGGCTTGCAAGGATCTGCGTGAGGTCTTCACACACCACGACCGTGCCGATCGGCCGACGACCTTCGCCGAGGAGGGCCGAGGCCACGATGGACAGCGTCCGACGGCCCTGTGGCAGCCGGCACAGGATCTGGGCCTCCTGCCGGGCGGTCTGGCCGTCACGGACGGCCGCGACGATCTCGCTGAGCCTGGCCGTCCCCGGGCCGCCAAGAGCCTCCTCGAGAGTGCGGCCGTGGGCGTCCTCAGGGGGAAGACCGAGGATCTCGCCTGCCCGGTCGTTGAACGTCTCGATGCGGCCCATGCCGTCCAGCGAGAAGACCCCCGTCTCCACGTTGGCGATGACCGTGGCCAGGTGGTTCTTGAGGGTGAGGAGGCTCACCTGTGACTCCCGAAGCTCCGCCGTCCGAGCCTCGACCATGGCCTCGAGGTTGCGGCTGTAGCCCTCGATCTCCCGACGGCCGGCTTCGAGCTCGCCGACCATGCGGTTGAACGACTCCGCCATGCTGCCCACCTCGTCCCGGGAGTGGACGGGGAGTCGAGCCTGGAGGTCCCCGGTGGCGGCCCGGGACATGGCGTCGTGGACACGCCGCACCGGTGTGAGGACGATCCGGGAGAGCAGCGGGTTGAGCAACAGGAGCACAAGCACGAACGTCAGCGTGACGCCTCCGTAGAAGAGCGACCGGGTCAGCGTCTCGGAGCGCTCGAGCGGAGCCAGGCTGTAAAGCAAGTGCAACCGCCCGAACGGCTGCCCCCCGGCGGAGAGCGTGGCCGAGAGCGCCAGCACCCGCTCTCCACCCCACGTGGTCTCGCGGAACTCGTCGTCTCCGGGCTCCGCCCCCTGCGCGGGGCGCGCGGCCTCGCGAGGGACACGGAGGTCGGCGAGCAGCGGACGTCCGCCAACGCCCACCAGCTCGGCTCGCCCCTGCCGGTCGACGAAGAGGACGACGCCGGGCTCGTCCAGCAACGGCTGGGCCTCGTCCCCCAGGAGCCGACGGATCGCCGAGAGGCTGGCGGTGGCTCCCAGATCCAACCCATCCGCCTCTATCCGCGTCCAGACGATCCCTTCCTGCCCGGCAAGGTCCTGCAGGTGGACGGCCAGCGACTCCCGGTTCTCGCTGAGGAGGTCATAGATGAAGGCCCGCTCGTGGTTGCGGCGCAGCGTCGTCAGCAGCCGCCGGTCCTGTTCGACGAGACGCTGGCGCTGCTCGCCCAGGATCGGGACGAGGGCAAGGAGAAGCACGGCCGCGCTGCCGGTGAAGACCGCGGCGAGGGTCAGCGTGACCTTGCCTCGAAGGCTGAGATCGCGGACCGCTTCGACAAGTCCGAGGCGGCTCATGGCTCCCCCAGCCATCCTCGTGCGAGAGCGATGGGGCCGTCAGGGCCGTGCTCGACCACCCGCAGGGCCACCCCCTGGCGCCGGTCGCCGTGAGCGTCGAAGCGGATGGCGCCGCTGGCACCGTCGATCTCGGTGGCCGCGACGGCTCGTCTCAGCCGGAGGCGGGTGTCGACGAGGCCCTCGCCCTCGCCCCCGCCCTCGTCTTCTTCAAGGGCTTCGTCCGGGAGCGGCCCCAGAGACTCGAGGCCCGCCACCAGGACCTGAACCGCGTCGTAGCCGAGAATGGCCCGGCAGCCCTGGGTCGCGGTGCCGAAGATCGCCTGATACCGGGACTCGAACTCGGCCGAGGGCGAGCACAGCTCGACGAAGTAGGCCTCCGCCGGAGGCGCTCCCCGCCGGAACAGCAGCGGGTTGGACCAGCCGTCGCCTCCGAGGAAGGTCGCGCTCAGCCCGAGTGCGGTGGCCTGGGTCGCGACGAGCGTGGCGTCGGTGAACGAACCGGGGACGAAGACGACGTCCGGCTCGTAGTCGGCGATCTGACCCAGCTGCGGACGGAAGTCTGTCTCGAGAGCCAGGTAGAAGAACTCCGCCGGGGCCTGCCCTGTGTCCCGCCGAAACCGATCGACAAAGCTTCGCGCCAGCTTGTTGCTGTACTCGCGACCCACTTCGTAGAGCACGGCTGCGCGCTCGGCGCCGAGATTCCCCAAGGCAAACTCCGCGAGAAGCGTTCCCATCACGACGTCCGAGCTGCAGACGCGAAAGACGAAGTCCCGGTTGCGGCCGGTCTCGGGCACCCAGGTCAGATCCTGCGCGGTGGAGACGTTCGAGACCTGGACGATCTTCCGGGCCTCCGCCTCCTCGGCCACGGCCATGGACAGCTCGCTGGAATTCGACCCCACGATGGCCAGGGCGCCGTCGGCAACCGCGAGGGTGGCGGCGTGTCGCGCGTCGACGAAATAGCTGCCGGTGCGGTATTCGCGCAGCTCGACGAGACGGCCATGCACGCCACCGGCCCGGTTGATCTCCTCGACGGCGAGCCGCGCCCCGTTCAAGGACTGAAGGCCGGAGACGGCGTAGCGACCGAGGGTCGGGAAGACGCTGGCGAGGCGCAGAGCCCCGGGGCTTGGCGGTTCCCCCGGATCCAGCACGACAGGATCGACGCGTTCCGAAGTCAGTCCGGCCCCTGCTCGCTCCTCCGATGTGTCACACCCGAAGGAGGCGAGGACGAGCGCGGCCGCGGCAAAGGCTCGAACCGCCATCGCCTGTCGAGCGTAGCACGCCAAACCCTTCAGAACAGCCGCATCTGGCCGACGCCACGGCTCGGTTCTCCACGCTTGCGGACCGTGATCCAGCCGGTCCCGAGGGCATCGGCGACTGTGAAGCTCACGTCGCTCTCGCCGCGACGGCAAAGCGCCTCCTCGGCCGCGAGTAGCGCCAGCTCCGGGTGGTTGTTCTTCCGCGAGAGGTGGGCCAGGACGACCGTTCGGCACAGGTCGCCCATCCCCAGCTCGAGGTAGCGACCCACGTCGCCGTTGGAAAGATGCCCGAAGCCCCCCAGGATGCGCTCCTTGAGGGCCCAGGGGTACGGGCCGTCGCGGAGCATCGCCGGGTCGTAGTTCGACTCGAGGAGCAACGCGTGGCAGCCCTCGAAAGCTCGGACGACGCTCGTGGCCACGTGGCCCAGGTCCGTGGCGTGACCGAACGAGATCCCGCCGGCGGACAGCACGAAGGCCACCGGGGCTGCGGCGTCGTGGGGCACGGGCACCGCCTCGATCAGGAGCTCCCCCAGCCGGAGCGGCTCTCCGGGTGCGATGCGCTCGTAGCCCGGCAGCGTCTCGGCCCCGAAGCCTGCAGCCTGCCACGTGCCGCGGGTGCCGGCCAGCGGCATCCCCCACTTGGAGACGAAGGGCACGGCGCCCCGAGCGTGGTCGCCGTGCTCATGGGAGAGGAGGACGAGGTCGACGGAGACCGGATCGATCCCGGCGGACTCGAGGCGGTCCCGAAGCTGACGCGGACCGAGCCCGGCGTCCACGAGGACGCGAACCCCACCCCCCTCGACGAGTGTGGCGTTTCCGGTGCTCCCCGAGCCGAGCACCCGGAAGCGGAGGCTCACGCCGGGGGCTCAGGAGCGTGCGACGCAGCACCCCTCAAACGGCGAGATCCTTCTGGCGAGGGCGCCATCCTTTCAGATCGCCGAGCACGCTGGCGGCGAGGGGGCGCTTGAACAAATCGTTCGCGATCCGCTGCACGTCTTCCGCGGTCACCGCCTCCAGCGAGGCCAAGAGCTCGTCGACGGTGAACGAGCGCCCGAAGTAGATCTCCTCACGAGCGAGCTGGCTCATGCGGGCCGCGGTGGACTCGAGGGACAGCACCAGCCCTCCCTTGAGATGGTCCTTCGCCCGCCGAAGCTCCGCCTCTCCCAGCTTCTCGCCGCGCATCCGCCGGATCTCCTCGGTCGTGAGCCGGATGACCTCCGGCGCCGCGGCACGGCTCGTCCCCGCGTAGATGCTGAAGACACCCGTGTCGGAGTAGGCGGTGACCCCCGAGGAGATCGAGTAGGCGAGACCACGCTTCTCCCGAATGTTCTGGAAGAGCCGGGACGACATCGAGCCTCCGAGCACCGTGTCGAGGATCGCGCACCCGTACCGGTCAGGGTGATCCTGAGCGTACCCTCGCGTGCCGATGCAGACATGGACCTGCTGGAGCTCGCGCTTCGATCGGGTCACGATGCGGGCGGCGACCCGGGGAGCTCGCCCGTTGGTCGGCAACGGTCTGGGCCGCAGGCCGTCGAAATGACGACGCACGAGCCGCGACGTGGCTCGGTGCTCGAGGTTGCCGGCTGCAGCGATCACGATGTTGCGCGGCTGATAGGTCCGGGCGAAGAACTCCGCGAGGCCCTCCCGGCGCAGCCGGCCCACCGACCGCTTGCTCCCGAGGATCGATCGGCCGAGGGGATGGTCGGGCCAGAAGACCCCTGCGAACATCTCCATGACCAGGTCGTCCGGCGTGTCCTCGACCATGTTGATCTCTTCGCGGACGACCTTCTTCTCCCGGGCCATCTCGGCGGGATCGAACAGCGGGTTCACCACGATGTCGCCCAGGATGTCGACCGCCCTGGGCAGATGCTCGTCGAGGACCTTGAGATGAAAGGAGGCGTACTCCTTGGCGGTGAAGGCGTCCATGTGCCCGCCGATCGAGTCCATCTCCTCGGCGATCTGCTCGGCCGTGCGGTTCCTGGTCCCCTTGAAGACCATGTGCTCGATGAAGTGGCTGATGCCACTCTGCTCGGCCGGCTCGTGGCGGCTCCCCCGCTTCAGCCACACTCCGACCGCGACACTCCGCACCCCGGGCACGGCTTCTGTGATGAGGGTGAGGCCGTTGTCGAGAGACTCCTTGACGATCATCGTGGGGTTTGGACGCCACACCGGCGGCTCGAGGGCGATAGCCCACACTAGCACACGCCGTTGCCATCCCCAGGCCGGCGCAGTCCCCTGGGCAGCTCAGGGGGCGTCGGCGAGCTGACGCACGACGGGCAGAACGGCCTCGGCTGCCAGGCGGTGCGCGATCTCGTTCGGGTGTCGGTCCACCGGATGGACCCAGAGCTCAGACGAACGCCGACCCCGGAAGACAGGCAGCAGGTCCAGGAAGGGCACCCCGGACCCCAGGCAGAAGCGCCCGAGCGTCTCGTGGGGCTCTTCGAAAGGATAGGGCCCCTCGAGGCCGACGAAGAGCGGCCAGGCGACCACGAGGAACCGCGCGCCCTGGCGGTTCGACCGGCGACCCATCTCGCGGATCAGCTCCTGCGTCCTCGCCCAGCCCTCCGGATTCCCCTCGCCCCACATGTCGAGATACCATCGGGTCGTCTCTCGTCCCACACGCCAGGCGCTCAAGCGATCCGCAACGAGATCGAAGGTGCGCGCGCGCAGGCGTCCACGAGGTTCGACTTCCTCGTCGGGCAGCTGCCCTCGATCGAGGATCCAGTCATTGATGTAGCTCTGTCGGGCCTGGAACTCCGGTGAGCGGACCGCGTCGTTGAGCGTGAGAGCGTAGATGACCAGGTCCGGCCCGTAGAGGAGCGCCCCCTCGAAGCTGGCCATGAGCTCGGGGAGATCCAGGCCCCGGCGGCCGCAGTTCAGAACCTCGAAGCTCCGGGAACCCGACTCGTCGAGCAGCTCCTCAAGGACCCGTGCAAGAGTCTGCTCCGCCTTCACCCCCTGCCCCTCGGTAAAGGAGTCCCCGGCGATAGCGATCCTATAGACGCCCGGGGCCTTCGGCTCCGGGGGGACGTCGCGGAAGCGCAGCTCGTTGTAGCGCGACTCCACGGCCCAGGGGTGCCAGCGGGCGATGGCGTCGAAGCGGTGGGGTGCGATGGAGAAATACCGCTCACGGGTGTCGGGATCGTCCAGGTCAATCTCGAAGTACTCCCGCGGGTTCGAGGGGTAGCAGTCGAGCAGCCTGGTCCAGCCGGCATCGACGATTCGGCGGGTGGCGAGGTGCCGCTCGGGTGCGAAGCCCACGAGGCGCAGCGCCACCTCGAGGAGAAGGAAAGCGACCAGCAGCGAGCCGGCAGCCAGGGTGAGATTGGCCAACCAGCCCCCAACGGATCGCTTCAAGACGCTGCTCCCGCCCTGGCAGTGGCGCCCGCCGGGCCGCATTCGACATCGCCCGTGTCGTAGGCCACGGCCCACCACTCCCCGAAGCGCCAGGTCCGAGACGGGCGGCCCAGGATCTCGTCGACGTGCGGAGACTGAAGGCGGGACCAGTCGCGCGCGCTGATCAACAACACGGGTCGCCCCCGCTCGCGAGCGAGACACGAGACCTCTCTGAGCTGCCTCGGGTCGTCGGGGATGCCCTTGACGAAGACGGCCATCCGTTCCGGATCGCCGAACAGCTGGGCGATGTAGTAGGTCCCCCAGGAGGAGTGGACCTGCAGCATCTCCCGGTCGAGCCCGCGGGTCCGCACGAAGGCGAGCAGCTCGTCCTTGCCTGGCGAGGAGTCTCGCGGGAAGGTGGCGTCCGGCCACCGGAAAGCGAGGGACATCCAGAGCACGAACACGAGCGCCGCGGCGGCGCCGATCACCGCCCGGCCTCCACCCTGGAGGGACACGGCGAGGGCGAGCACGAGGAACAGGACGGGAAAAGCAAAGTGATGCGGCCACTGGGTGAATGCGCTTGTGGAGGCCAGGGCAAAGGTCACGAGGCCGACCAGCGCCCAGCCGGCGATCTCGCGCCTCCGCTCGTGCGCCCGCGCGAGGCCCGCCAGCAGGAGAAGCCCGCTCAGGAGCGCCGGAATCACGTCCAGCGGGGCCGAAGGCAGAGCCACGTTGCGAGGAGCCAGAAGCGACGCGTCGGTCATGTAGCGAGCCAGGCGGGCCGCGCCGGCCTCCACCTGCGCCGGCTCGGCCGAGATCCTGCCCCTGGTCAACGCGGACCCGTACGGTTGCCCGTCGATGTCCACGCTGGCGAGAAGAAGGGCGGTTGGCACAAAGAGGGCGAGGCCACCGGCCAGGAGGACCGGCGAGAGACGTCGCGCCAAACCGCGGACCGACTCGTCGCATCGGCGCGCTTCCGCCAGCGCAGCCAGCGCGACGAGGCCGATGGCCGGCAGCCACCAGCCGAAGATCAGCTTGACCCAGAGACCGAGGAAGATCGTGCCGCCGGCCACCGCCGCGCAGGCCCGCGCTCCCAGGAGCCCGTGGCGAAGGTCGGACCGCTCCTGCTCGGCGGCGAGGGAGTGGCGCACCGCCAGCAGGACCACCAGAAGGAGCAGCGCCGAGAGGCCCACCGGCCCCTGATCCACGATGAAGGCCAGGACGAAGGCGGGGGAAACCAGGCTGGCGAGAAGCACGAGGGCGGGGCGGACTTCAAGGAGCCGGGACGCGAGGAGGATGAAGGCCGCGAAGAAGAGGCCCCCTTGAACGCGGGCCGCTACGGGATCGTCGATGAGAAGCCAGAACGGAAAGAAGACCGCGGCGGGAAAGCTGCCGATGTAGTAGTAGGATCGGAGTGGCAGCCAGAGGCGCGTGAGGGGCAGCCGCAGATCATAGAGTCCGCATCCGTCCCGGTAGGATGGAAGATCCTGTCCCAGCGGAGCGGTGGCGCAGCCGAGTGCATGGTAGTGAACGAACTCGTCCATGTTGTAGGGGAGGACTCGCGGGGAGAAGGCCACGAGCGCCACGAGCGCGGCCGCCCCGAGGACGCCGGCCACGAGACGAGTCGCCGATCGGCGCTTGCCCAAGGTGCGGCTAGGCTAGCCCCGTTCTCCGCGGTTGTGAAGCTCGGGGCCGGACGCTGAGCGAGACCGCCACCGAAGCGCCGGAGGGAAGCACGCGAGGTCGGATCGTCGTGACCCTCGCGTCGGTCCTGGTTCTGGTGTCGATCCCCTTCGACCTCATCCCCGTGCTGCGCGGTCCCGCCCCCTATCCGCCGGAGTGGCAATGGGCCTTCCGACCCGAAGGACCCGCGCAGGCTCTGCTGGCAGCAGCCGCCTGCGCCCTCGCCCTGCTCGCTCTCCTGCTGGCTTCGGGTGGGACCCGGGCCTTGGGGCACCCCACCGCCGCTCGGCGCACTCTCGTCGCAGGCGCCGTGGTCCTCGGGTGCGGTCTCCAGGTGGGGCTGCTGGCCCGCGAGCCCGGCCATCCCCTCGGGACCCTGTTGTCGCGAGCCCGGTCGCGCTCGTTCACGTCGTACCACTCGGTGGCGATCTCGCCGGAAGCCCGGGACCCGCTCGCGTTCGTCCGGCAGCACGCCGAGAGGCTCCCGGACCTCGGGCGATGGGCGAAGCACGCGGCCACCCACCCACCGGGGCCCGTCCTCTACTACAGGGCCGCCCTCGCCGTGTGCGACGCCTCGCCGGCCCTGACGAACACCCTCCTCGCGGCTGCAGAGGTCCCCGATCGGGAGTTCCGCCCGCCCGCCACCCGGGCCGCCCGGGCCGCGGCGCTTCTTGGAGCGCTTCTCCTGGCGCTGCTGGGGGCCCTCACCGCGTGGCCCATCGCCCACCTGGCCGTGGCCCTGGGGGTCGAGGCGATTGCCGCAGGGCGACTGGCGGTGCTGTGGGCCCTTCTTCCGGGACCGGCGCTGATGACCCCGCAGTTCGACCAGGCCCTGGCTCTGCCGGTGATCGCGGCCACGACGCTGCTCCTGACCGCAAGTCAGGGAGCCGGGGTGTGGAGGGCGGCCGTGGCCGGTGTGATCGGCGGCGCGGCGATCTTCACCTCGTACGGGGCAGCGGTCTTCCTCGGGATCGGGGGCACGGCGGCGCTGGCGGCGTCAGGCTCCGGGCCGGTGCGACGACCTGCAGCCCTCGGCGGCCTGGCCGGCGGGGTGGCGGCGCTCACGGCCTTCGGCCTCCCAGCGGTCCTTGGGCACCATCCCATGAGAGCCCTGTCGACGGCACTCTCCATCCATCGCGAAGCGTTCACGGCGCCACGCAGCTTCGCGCTCTGGCTGCTCTTCAACCCCCTCGATCTCGCCCTCTTCCTCGGCGTGCCGGTGGCGATCGCCGGCCTCCTGATCCTGTCTCGCTCGATCCGCCGCGCGACCCGAGGACTGGCCCTCTCAGCCCTCGACCGCTTCCGCCTGACCGCCTTCGCCGGCGTCGGCCTCCTGGTGCTGATCGGGGTGACTCGCGGCGAAGTGGGGCGCATCTGGATCCCCCTGATGCCCCTCCTCCTCATCGCCAGCCTGGCTGGCCCCACAGCCCCAGAGCGCAAGGCCGCGCTCCTTCAAGGGACCCTGCTCGCCGCCCTCACCCTGCTGATCGGCAGCTACTGGGTCGTCTGAGCGGCCGCCCCCCCGGGGGGCGGCCAGGTGAAGTCCGCCCGGTAGATCAAGATCGACTGCCCGGCCCGACCCACCGGCTTCAATGCCCGGAGACGCTCCATGAGGGGCCGGTCCTCGGGATCGAGGTAGACGCCCTGGAGGTTCGTGGCGCTCACGGCGACCACGTCTCCGGGGCGAATCTGCCGGGTGACCCGAGGCGGATGGGGCGCCGAGTAACCGGGCAGGCGCTCGCAGTCGATCCCGTAGTACGCCGGATCGGCGCTGCCGAAGTACGAGAGCTTGATCTTCTCGACTCCCCGGGCCTCCATCCACGCCCCGAGGCGTTTCAGGTCCTGCCCCCAGTCGAGGTTCGAGTCCACGAGGACCTTCCACCCGTTCTCGGGCCCGCCGGCAATCTCGTTGAAGTAGGCCAGGTGATGCGGGTGGTTGCGCAACGTGCCTCCCGCGTACCAGACCGCGAGCAGGGCGACGAGGCCAAGGCCGATGGGTCGTCGCCACCGGGCGAGGGCAGAGGCTGCTTCGCCCGCGGCGATCAGGAGAAACGGGAGAACCGGCAGGAGGTGACGGTGCCCGATCTGCAATCCCCGTCCAAGGGCGAAGCCGAGGTAGATCACCATCGGGACCCAGACGAAGGCCACGCTGCGGGGCGGCAGCCGAGGAATGCGCACGATCGCAAGCGCCGCCAGCAGGAGCAGGGGCAGGGGTGTCTTCAGGAGGAATGTGGCGACGAAGTAGTGGGCAAAGCCCTCGTCCGAAAGACGACCCGCGAGGAAGGTCCTTCGCCCCTCCGAGTGTGTCATCACGAAGAGGAGGCCTCGTGCGTAGTCCTTGGGCACCACGCCCAGCTCCGCGCCGGCGACGAGCGCCCTCTGCCACAGGTGTTCGTGGGACCCCTCGAGCGTGGCGCCGAGCTCGGTCGGCACGGCTGGGTCCGGGGAGAGTGCACCCTGAAAGCCATACGAGCCCCAGAGGACGAGGAGCGCCAGGGCC
Source organism: Vicinamibacteria bacterium (assembly GCA_963578825.1). Taxonomy (GTDB): domain Bacteria; phylum Acidobacteriota; class Vicinamibacteria; order Fen-336; family Fen-336; genus JAJDNS01. Next base: position 34,677 of record CAUZDW010000022.1, on the reverse strand, counting down.
CCGACGCCGGCCAGAAGGCCCAACACGGCGCCCGCCCTGCGCAACGTCCCGACGACGGTTCGAGGCGAGCCGGCCAGCGCGATCTCCAGCGGTCGCTGCCCGCCCACGGCCACGGCGCCTAGAACGAGGAGGATGGGACCGAGCACGAGCCCGGAGAACTTGGTGGCGAGGGCGGCGCCTGCGGCCAGCCCGGCCAGGGCCAGCCCCCCCCACGTCGCCCGCCGGGTGAGGCGGTCGAAGGCCCAGACCGAGAGAAACAGGAACAGCGCCAGAGCGACGTCGGTGGTGACGAGGTTGCCGTGGGCCAGCAGATCGGGCGACAGGGCGGCCAGGACGAGCGAGGCCACGGCTGCCGTCCTGCCGGCCAGTCCCCGGGTTCGCACGAAAACGGCGGCGATCAGCCCCAGCGTCAGCACCACCATGGGCAGCCGACCGAGGAAGAGCAGGCGATCCCCGTCGTTCCACGAGTAGAGGAAGCGCCGTCCAAACTCCCACTGCCGGGCCGTGGTCCACGCCACGTGGTCCGTCCTGACCTCCGGAGAAACGGTCAGGAGCGGCGCCGCCGCCAGCAACTTCACGAGGGGCGGTTGCTCGGGGTTGAGCCTGTAATCGCCCAGTGCCAGGTGGGTGTACCCCGCCGGCAGGTGCGCCCCCTCGTCGAAGGTGGCGGCGTTGCCCGACAGGGTGTGCAGGGCGAGGCCGGCATGTGCAGTGAGCGCAACAGCAAGGAGCAGGACCGCCTGTCGTGTGCTCATGGGCCCGCCGGGGTCGTGGTGCGCGGCACCACGTCGTCGACGGCCCGCACGAGGGCCTGCGCGGCGATGCGATGGGCGATCTCGTTCGGGTGCTCGTCGCGGGGGCCGTCCACCACCAGGAGCTCCCAACGCAGGCCCCGGTATCGAGGCAGGAGGTCCACCACGCGGGCCCCGGCCTCCGAGGCGGCCTGCGCCACCCTGGCGTGCTCCTCGTGGAACGGGTAGAGCTCGTCCAGGGGATTGCCAAAGAGAGGAAAGATCGCCACGACCAGGGGAACGCCGTGGGATCGGCACAGCCCCCCGATGGCGTGGAGCGCTTTCTGCGCCGCAATCCATCCCGGGTCGTCGTCCGCGTACATCGACCGGAAGTTCCGGACCCGCTCTCGATTCTCGGCGGTGGCGTGCAGGCGCGTTCGTACGAGGCGCACGAGCGCCGAGCCGTCGAGGAACGACTCGAGGGCCGACGGCTCTCGCTCCGCCTCCGCCACCCAGTCGGCGGCCCGCCGGGCCTCGGCCGCGTCCTCATGCTCGCTGTCGTTGAGGACCCAGGCGAGCACGACGACATCCGGCTGGTACTCGAAGCCCTCGGAGTCGAGCCGGGACGCCATCTGGACGGCGTTGAGCCCGGCCTCTGCCAGGACGACCGTCTCCCAGGTCTCCCCCCTCTCCCGTGCCAGGCCCCGCTCGAGCCTCTGGGGCCAGGCATCGTCGAAGAGCACGCCAACTCCCCAGGTGAAGGAGTCACCGAGGCAGACCGCTCGCCGCACGCCGTCGGGCCGGGGGATCGCGCGCTCGAGATCCCGATAGCCCTGGGAGTTGATCGGGCGCCGCTCGCGCCCGTCGGTGCGGACCGGGGCGTAGCCTCCGCTCTCGCTGGCCGGCCCAAGAAAGCGGGCAAGACCCTCGGCAAGCGCGAGCGAGACGAGGAGACCGACCATCAGGAGAACGATCTCGCCCCAGCGCGCGCGATCGGCCACGGGGTCATCATAGTGCAGTGTCGGGCGCCGGGTCCGGTCCGAGCGCCGTGGTATGCTCGCTCGCGCCGATGCGGCTGCGTTCCTCGCGTGCCTGCAAGCCCGTCCCCGCTCGAACCGTCGGGGGAGGGAACCGCCCTGCTCTGATGATCGGGGCGTTTCTCCTCGGGACCGTCTCGGCCGGGGCCCAACCCATCTTCGACCAGGACCAGATCGACCTCACCGGGCGGCAGAACCTGACGCTGGGCGCGGGCGCCCGGGCCTACGGAATGGGCGGGGCGTTCCTGGCTCGGGCCGACGATGCCACGGCCGCCTCCTGGAACCCGGCTGGGTTGAGCTACCTGCGACTCCCGGAGGCCACGTTCGTCGGCAACCACAACTCCTACCTGACCAAGGAAGGGATCAAGACCGATTCCTTCAAGGGCGGCTCGTTCGACTTTGCGGCATTCACCTGGCCCGTGGCCTTCCGGGGCATTCGCGGCTCGATCCAGGTGAGCTACCAGAGAGCGATCGGCTTCGACGGAACCCGTCAGATCAACTTCGGCGACGGACGCCGGACCGAAGGGCAGAGCAACGGCGGTTTCGAAGTCCTGGCCTTCGGCACCGGCTTTCGGCCCACCCGGCGCCTGCGGGTCGGCTTCACCGTGAACCGGTGGCTGAACGGCTACGAGCAGGAGCTGGTCCGCCACCTCCCCGGCAACCTCCGCCCGGTTCGGGAGTTCCAGCTGGATTTTCGGCCCCGGGGCTGGAACTTCAACCTGGGGGTCATCTGGTCGGCCAGCGACACGCTCAACCTCGGCCTGGTCGTGAAGACCCCGTTCGGGGCCGACGTGAAGCTCAGCAAGGCACGAGCCGACACCTGGGACAGCGACTCCGGCTTCGAAGACCAGACGTTCAACGCCCACACCAGCGACGACGTCCGCATCGACTTCCCGGCCTCGGTCGGTTTCGGCATCTCGTGGCGCGCCCGGGACACCCTCACGCTCTCCGCGGACTTCACCCAGACCGGCTGGTCCGAGGCACACATCTTCAACTACTTCACGCTCCCGTTCACCCCGCGGCGGGAGGACCCGTCGGACCCGATCGTTCGCCCTCCGCCCAATGTCTTCGAGGAGCTGCCGTATCCGACCCTGATCTCCGAGCAGGTCGACGCGCAGCAGTTCCGGGCCGGCGTCGAGTGGGTCGTCATCTCGAGTCCCCGCCTCAAGATCCCCGTGCGAGCGGGCTACTTCAACGACCGGCAGATCACGACCTATCCGGATGGCGCCGTCCCGCGCTACAACGGGGTCACCGTGGGGACGGGCATCATCCTGGGCCCCCTGCTCCTCGACGTGGCCTATCTACTCGAGTTTGGCAGCAACGTCGTCAGTGTCCCTGTCCCAGACCTGACCGACGACACGCCCACGACGGTCCCGGTCCGGTTCTCGCTCCGCACCCAGCGCTTCTTCGCCTCGGTGATCTACCGCTTCGGCGGCCGACCCTGAGCGCGGACGGGACGCCCTGCGCGATTCATCGGACCGTTCGTTAGCGTCCCCCCTTCTTCACGTTCAGCGAGACATCGATCTTGACGACGTCGCTGGTCACCGGGTCGGTCGACGCCACGGCCTCCACGCTCTGGCCGTCGCGCAGAAGGGGGTCTAGGTTCACGGAGAAGGAGTTGAAGATGGGCTTGCCGCCCGCAAGCTCGGTCGGAGCGCGTCCGGTCTGCAACACTGGCGCGCCGTAGATCGACGAGGTCTCGACCATGAGGTGGAGCTGGTACAGGCCCTCCCCCCGATCCTCCGCGAAGCAGATGATGTTGGTGCCAACGTTCCGGTACTGGAAGGAGACGATGCCTTCGTTTTCCGGGAACTCGGTAACGGCGACGGGCACCTCGACGCCCATCTTCACTACGGCTTTCTTGCTGTCGGCGGCAATCAGAAACGAGTAGGGAGCGTTCACCAAGGAACACATCGGGCCTTCGTATGCCAGACGCCACGGGCCGCCTCGAGGTTCACTCCTCGTCGTCGCCGTCGTCCAGGTCCCGAGCGTAGACCTTGACGGCGTCCCAGCGCTTGAGGAGGACCTGGCCGGGAGCGAAGCCCCGAGGCTTGCGGACATCGGCCACGCGGCAGATGTGCACCTCGGTCTTTCCGCGACTCCCCCGCGCCTTGGAGTGCCAGGCCGCGAGCCGGGCGGCATGGTCGACGACCTTCCGCGGAAGCTCGTCGAGCTCGTCGGGATTCCGCACCACGACGTGGCTGCCCGCCGGCCCGGCAACGTGGAGCCACAGATCGCGAGGTGCGGCGAGGCCGAAGGTCAGACGATCGTTGTCCGCATCCCCCTTGCCCACGAGGATCTCGAAGCCGTCGATCTCGTACGAGCGGTAACCGCGTCCCTTGCTGCCCACCACGTTCTCCCACGCCGGCATCACGTGCTGTCCGGCATGCTACGCTCCGCGCGATCGCGTCTTCAAGGTAGAGGGACTCCCATGAACGAGTTCGATCTCGATCCCGAGGAAGTGAAGCGGCTGGGCTACCGGGCCGCCGAGCTGGTCGCCGCCCACACCGCCGGGCTCCGGGAGGACCCGGTGTTCGGCAAGGTCGGCGAGTCCGCGGGAGTCTTCGACCAACCGCTCCCCGAGACCGGCCGCTCCGCCGACGAGGTCCTCGACGCGACGCGGGACCACGTCTTGACCCACCCCTTCGGGAACTCCCATCCGCGCTTCTTCGCCTTCATCAACGCCACCGCCGACCCGTTGGGCGCCGTGGCCGAGTACCTCGCCGCCGGCATGAACAGCAACTGCTGGGGCGGGGACCATGCTGCCATCCACGTCGAGGACCGGGTGGTCCGGTGGCTGGGAGAGATCCTCGGCCTCCCAGCCTCCGCCGAGGGGATCCTGACCTCCGGCGGGTCCATGGCCAACTTCACCGCGCTCGCCGCTGCACGCCGCGCCATGTCGCCGGATGTGCGAGAGACGGGCTTCGCCGGGACGCCTCCCCTGGTCGTGTACGCGTCGGACGAGGTCCACAGCTGCGTCGACAAGGCGATCGACCTGCTGGGCATCGGCCGGCGCCAGCTCCGCATCCTCCCAACAGACGATCGGTTTCGGATCCGGACGGACGACTTGAAGAAGGCCATCGCCTCCGACCGGCAGGCGGGCCTTCGACCGGCCATCGTCGTGGGCACCGCCGGTAGCGTGAACACCGGGGCCATCGACCCGCTGGAGGAGCTGGCGGACCTGTGCGCCCGAGAGGAGCTCTGGTTTCACGTGGATGGGGCCTACGGCGCCATGGCGTGTGTCTCGAAGGAGCTCAAGCCGCTCTTCGCGGGCCTCGAGCGGGCCGACTCCGTCGCGGCCGATCCGCACAAGTGGCTCTACATGCCCTACGAGGCCGGCGCCACCCTGGTGCGCGAGCCGGGGCGCCTGGCCGACGCGTTCCGTCGGCCCGCCGCGTATCTGGTCCACGATCCGGACAGCCCGGTGGGTGGGCCGGTGAGCTTCAACGACCGCGGACCCGAGCTGTCCCGCGGCTTCAAGGCCCTCAAGGTCTGGATGGGGCTCCAGCGACACGGTCGGCAGGGGTACGCGGCCGCCGTGGAGCACGACGTGGCGATGGCCCGCTTCCTGGCCGACGAGGTGAGAAAGAGAGGGGACCTCGAGCTGCTCGCCGAGCCGGGCCTCTCCATCGTGAACTTCCGCTACCGCCCCGCAGGCGCGGCCCTCGAGGACGATGTTCTCGACCGGCTCAACCGCCGGATCGTCAACCGCCTGGTTGGGACCGGGGCCTTCTTCTTTGCCCCCACGATCCTTCGGGGGCGAACATCGTTGCGGGTGGCGATCGTGAACTTCCGGACGCAGGAGGACGACTTGCGTGCCCTTCTTGACGAAACGGCCCGGGCCGGAAAGGAGCTGCTGACGGACGGGGGGGGGCGCCAGCGACCCGCAACGCCATCCCATCTTCTTCGAAGTCGCAGAATCGAATAAAGTTCGCCCCTCAGCTCCCGGTTCAAACCTCCCGACCTTCCCCGGCATCTCATCATTCGGAGAGGAGTGATGGAGAGTGGACTCGCCGGGACCATGCTCGGAGAAGCGCACATTCCAACCGGCATCCACGACGACCGCCGGGCCGCGGAGTGGCGGCTCGTCCAGGAGGCCCAGGCGGGCGACCTCAGGGCCTTCGAGCGTCTCTATCGCGAGAACGAGCGGAGGGTCTTCGCCTTGTGCATGAGGCTCTCGTCGAATCCCGAGCTCGCCGAGGAGCTGACCCAGATGGTCTTCATCCGGGCGTGGAGGAAGCTGGGCTCCTTCCGGGGCCAGAGCTCCTTCTCCTCGTGGCTCTACCCCCTCACCGTGAACGTGGCCCGATCCGAGCGGCGGTCGCGGATGCGCCGTCTGGCCCGGGTCTTCCCAACCGACGACGTGGCGGCACTGGAGCCCACGCCGAAAGCCCCCACCCCGAAGGCGGGCTTCGACCTGGAGAAGGCCATGGCCGCGCTGCCCCCGGGTGCTCGGACCGTCTTCGTGCTCCACGACGTGGAGGGCCGGACCCACGAGGAGATCGCGTCGCTTCTGGGGCTCGCCTCCGGAACCTCCAAGGCACAGCTCCACCGAGCCCGCAGGCTGCTGAGAGAGGCGCTGGGATCATGACCTGCCAGGAGCTGGATGACCGCCTCGACGGCTGGGTGGATCGAACCCTGCCGGAAGAGCAGAAGCTGGAGGTGGAGTCCCATCTCGCCGAGTGCGCCAGGTGCCGGGAAGAAGAGCGGCAGCTCCGTCAGCTGCTGACCCACGCGGCGGCCCTGCCCCGCTCCGTGTCTCCGCCCCGGGACCTCTGGCCGGAGATCTCACGCAAGATCGAGCGCGGACGAGCGTGGTCCTGGCCTCGGGGCTCCTGGCAGCCGGCCCTCGCCGTCGCCGCCGCGGTGGTGGTTGCGGTCGTCGCGGTGGTCCTGGAGTAGCAGCCACCGCCGCCCGTACACACCGTGGTCATCCCCACCCCGGTGACAGGGTCCCGGTACTCGATCCGACCCGCCTCCGTTCAGATGGACCCGGGCCTGATCGCCATGGAGCAGGACTACCAGGCCGCCGCCAACGCTCTTCTCGCCGTCCTGCAGGAGCGGAGGGATGATCTGGAGCCCGCAACCCTTGCCGGCGTCGAGCGCAACCTGGCCGTGATCGACGAGGCGCTCGCCGAGGTGCATAGAGCGCTCGAAAAGGACCCCTCCCGCCCCGAGCTGGGCCGGATGCTCGTTTCGACACACCGCAAGAGAGTCGACGTCCTTCGGAAGATGGTCAAGCTGTCGACTGCTCTCTAGACGAATGGATAAGGAGAAAGCCATGACGCGCGCAGCGCTCACCCTGATGTCGGCCCTGGTCCTCCCGGGCGGGCTCTTTGCCCAGACCGCCGTGGACAAGCGGCTCCCCGCGACCTTGAACGGGGTCGTCGAGATCGAGATGCCGGCCGGCTCCGTCAAGGTCATCGGCTGGAGCAACGCAGAGGTCCAGATCACCGGAACTCTCGCCGGCGGCGCCGAGCTGGGCTTCGAGAGCGAGGGTCACAGCACCGTGATCGAGAGCGAGAGCGAGGGCCATCCCGCGCACTCGGTGTCGGACATCGAGGTTCACGTGACCGCCGGCAGCCAGGTCGCGGTCGAAGGTGTGGAGCTCGACATCGAGGTGACCGGCGTGACCGGCAGCGTCGAGATCGAGACGGTCAACGGCTCGATCACCCAGAGCGGTGCCGCCAAGGAGGTCAGCATCCAGAGCGTGAACGGCAGCGTGGACGTCAGAGGTGTCGTCGGGCGCATCGAGGTCGAGGTGGTCAACGGCGCGATCACGATCGAGGAGTCCTCGGGACACCTGGAAGCCGGCGCGGTCAACGGCGAGGTGATCGTCAGGGGAGGCCCCTTCGAGAGCGTGGAGCTCGAGTCCGTGGCGGGCGAGGTCCGCTTCGACGCCGAGCTGTCGGCCCAGGGCCGTCTCAACATCGAGACCGTGAGCGCGTCCGTCTACGTCTTCGTCGACCCGGACGTGCAGGCCGACTTCTCGATCGAGACCTTCAGCGGCCAGATCGAGAACGGGCTGGGGGTGGGGACGATCCAGGAGGAGAAGTACATACCCGCGAAAGAGCTGACTTTCGTCACCGGCTCCGGCGGGCCCCGGATCTCGGTGGAGACGCTGTCCGGGAGCGTCCACATCCGCACGCGGTAGCGAAGCCGTCGATCGAGGCAGCAGAGCCATGGGAGCAAGGAAGATGAAGCGACTGGGACTCGGGACCGGGGTCGGGACGATGGGAGCGGCGGTGGCGGCTGTGGCGATCACAGTCGCGACGCCGGCGCTGGGCGCCGAGCAGACGTGGAACTGGAGCGGCACCATCACTGAGGGGAAGGCCATCGAGATCAAGGACGTCAACGGCAGCATCGAGGCCAGCGGGACGACGGGCAGCCAGGTGATCGTGACCGCCGTCAAGAAAGGGCGAAGGAACGACCCCTCGGAGGTCAGGATCGAGGTCGTCGAGCACGCGGGGGGCGTGACGATCTGCGCGGTCTACCCGAGCACCGACAAGCCCAACGAGTGCGCGCCGGGCGAGGGCGGCCGATTGAACACGAACAAGAACGACGTCAACGTTCAGTTCGAGGCGAAGGTCCCCAGTGGCGTTCGGTTCATTGGGCGGACGGTCAACGGTGGAATCGCGGCTCGGGGAATTCAGGCCGATGCCGAGGCCCACACCGTGAACGGCGGTGTCGAGATCGAGGCGGACGGGACGGCTCGAGCACAGACCGTCAACGGCGGCATCAGCGCCTCGCTCGGCCGCGCCGACTGGGACGGCACGCTGAAGCTCACCACGGTGAACGGGGGCATCGAGGTGCGCCTTCCGTCCAGCGCGTCCATCGACGTCAAGGCGAGCACCGTGAACGGCGACATCGAGACCGACTTCCCGCTGACCGTAAAGGGCAAGATCGGGCGCCGCAGGATCGAGGGATCGATCGGAGGAGGTGGCCCACTCCTCGAGATGGAAACGGTGAACGGGTCGATCGAGCTCAAGAAGTCCTAGGAGACTCCAAGTCCCATCGCACCGCCGCACCAATCACCATCGTGAGGAGGGTCGGGGACCGGAGCGGTGCTCCTCAGGCGTGGTCCCACTGGATCGTGCTCGCCTTAACTGGTTCGTACGACCTGACCCCGGCATGTGACCCGGCATGCGCGGCAGGGGCATGCGCGGCAGGCATGACCAAGGCATGGCCCCGCCTCTTCCAGCGTTGACAAAGTAGCTACTATAGTGGCACGCGTGCCGTTGGGATCAAGATCCTGAAGAACAAGCTCAGCGAGTACGTCCGCCTCGCGGCGACCGGCGAGACGGTGCTCGTGACCGACCGGGATCGCGTGGTGGCGGAGCCAGGACCACCGCGCTCGGGACGCGCGCCGGTCCTGGCAGACGCCGTTCTCGCCGAGGCCGGGCGCGAAGGCTGGATGGCTGCGCCGCTCATGGTCGCCGACGGGCCACCCCCACGCCAGCCCATCGCGACGTGGGGCGAGCTTCAGCGCGAGCTCGACTCGGACCGCGAAGAGCGGTGATCTACCTCGATACGTCGGTCGCTCTCGCGTATCTCCTGGCCGAGGACCGACGGCCACCCGATTCGCTCTGGGAGAACCCGCTGGTGTCCAGCAGGCTCCTCGAGTACGAGCTGTGAACCCGGCTCAACGCTCGTGGTCTCGACGCGTCCCACGGAGAGGCGGCGCGCCGGCTGTTGGAGAGGTTAGCCATCCTCGAGCTCCGGCCAAACGTGCTGGCGCGCGCCCTCGAGCCGTTTCCGGCTCCGGTTCGGACGCTCGACGCCCTCCACCTCGCGTCGATTGAGTTCCTGCGGGGGCAAGGTTCAGCCGTCGAGCTCGCGAGCTACGACGAACGGTTGCTGACCAGCGCACGGGCAATTGGGATCCCACTCGTAGCCGTGTGACCCCTTCTTCTTCGTCTTCTCGATTGGCCAACCTCGGGTATGCTTGTAGGGTTCTTTTTAGAACCAAACACTCATAGTGAGGAGATCTGCATGGCTACTGTCACGTTCAAGGGCAACGCGGTCGAAGTCTCGGGGAACTTCCCGAAGGTCGGGGAGAAGGCCCCGGAGTTCACGCTCGTCGGGGCGGACCTGACGGACGTGTCCCTCAAGGACTACGCGGGCAAGCGCAAGGTGCTGAACATCGTGCCGAGTCTCGACACGCCGGTCTGCGCCACGTCGACGCGTAAGTTCAACGAGCAGGCAGGCAGCCTTCCCAACACCGCGGTGCTAGTGATTTCGGCTGATCTCCCGTTCGCCAGCGGGCGTTTCTGCTCGACCGAGGGCCTCACCAACGTGGTCCCACTGTCGACACTGCGAAATCGCGAGTTTCTCGGTGACTATGGCGTCGAGATCGCGAGCGGTCCGCTCGTGGGCGTCACCGCCCGGGCCGTCCTCGTGCTGGACGAGAGCGACAAGGTCCTCCACGCCGAGCTCGTCTCCGAGATCGCCGAAGAGCCGGACTACGCTGCGGCTGTTGCGGCCCTGAAGTAGGCGCCACTCGAGCGGGGACGTTGTCACTCGGGGCGCGGCCAGCGTCCCCGGTGGCAGGCTCTCGCTCCCGTTCCCGCAGCCTCTCTTTCCACTGGCCAATTTCGTCCGTCCAGGGGCCGCAGTGTTCGACGTCGCGCAGATTCGAGACCAGTTTCCGATCACGCGGCAGCGGTTTGCCGTCCCGGGAGAGGCCGAGCCGAGGCCTCTCATCTACATGGACCACGGCGCCAGCACCCATCCACCCGCCGTGGTTCTGGACACCTACAAGGACTTCCTCGAGAAGTCCTACGCCAACGTGCACAGGGGACGACACTTCCTCTCGGAGATGGCCACCGACCGGTTCGAGGACGTTCCCGATCAGATCCTCCGCTTCATCAAGGGCGGCTCCGAGCAGAGCTGCGTCATTCTCAGCGGCAACACGACCCAGGCCCTGGATCTTGGCGCCCACGCCATGGCTGCCCGGCCCGGCATCGCCCTCGTGTCGTTGATGGAGCATCATTCCAACGACCTCCCGCACCGGGCTCGCGGCTCCGTCCTCCACTTCGGAGTCCTCGACGACGGCACCCTCGACTACGACGACCTCGAGGCAAAGCTCCGCGAGCACCAGGTCAAGCTCGTCGCCGTGACCGGAGCCTCGAACGTCACCGGCTACCTTCCCGACATCCACCGCGTCGCCCGCCTGGCGCACGGGCACGGGGCACGGATCATGGTCGACGGAGCACAGATGCTGGCCCACGCCCCGATCGACGTGCGGCCCGAGGGGGATCCCGAGCACATCGACTTCTTTGCGGGAGCCGGACACAAGGCGTACGCGCCCTTCGGCTCGTCCTTTCTCTTCGGGCCGAGAGATGTCTTCGACGAGGCCCCGCCCTACATCCCCGCCGGCGGTACGGTGATCTACGTGACCGAGGACGAGGCCTTCTACAAGAAATCGCCTGAACGACACGAGGGCGGCACCCCGAACATCGCCGGAGCCGTGGCATTCGCCGCGGCCCTTCGATATCTCGAAAAGATCGGCATGGACGAGGTGCGGGCCCACGAGCGGGTGCTCGTCGCCCGCGCCATGGACGGTCTGGCGAAGCTGGACGGGGTCACGGTGCTCGGCCACCCGGATCCCGCAAAGCGAATCGGCGCCGTGGCGCTGGAAATCGAGGGTGTCCCCCACGAGGTCGCGGCCACGATCCTCAACCGGGAGGCGGCGATCGCCGTGCGCAACGGCTGCTTCTGTGCACACACTTACCTCCATCGCCTGCTCCACCTCGAGGACACGGAGGAACTGCGCCGCCGCCTCGTGGCCGGCGAGGACGTGGAGCTCCCGGGGGCCGTCCGCCCGAGCTTCGGGATCTTCAACACCGAGGAAGAAGTGGACGAGATGGTGCGGATGATCGAGGTCATCCGCGACCGGGCCTGGAAAGGCGACTACGGCGAGATCCCGGGGGCCGCGGCCTGCAAGCAGCTCTGAGAACACGGGTCGAGGTGCGCCGGGGCCGCGACGGCCTCGAGCTGAGAGTGGACGGAACGTTGGCGTCCCTCCACCGCCCGGACGGCGCCGTGACCGGTGTCGTGTGGTGGGCGCTGGCCGCGCCCATCGTGCTGCTGCCCCCCCGTCGTCGACGAGTGCTCCTCCTCGGGCTCGCCGGCGGGAGCGTGGCACGGGCGGTTCGGGCGCTGGAACCCCAGGCCGAGATCATCGGTGTGGAGCACGACGCCGAGGTGGTGAGGATGGCCCGCCAGCACCTGGGTCTGGATCGGCTGAACGTCGAGCTGGCGATGGGCGACGCTCTGGATTTCCTGCGGCGCGACCGGAGGCGGTTCGACCTGATCGTCGAGGATCTCTTCGTCGGCGCGTCTCGGTCGGTCCGCAAGCCGGACTGGCTGCTCGAGAGAGGCTACCCGCTCTTCGGGAGCCGTCTCCGGGGAGGCGGTATCGTCGTCTCCAACACCATTCACGAGATGCCGGGCATCGTGCGAGCCATGCGGCCCCTTGGCGGACCCGTCGTTTCCCTGGACGTCCGCGGCCACTGGAACCGGATCGTCGTCTGCGGGCACGGCTTGCCGGCGCCGGGGCGGATGAGGCGGGTCCTGGGAGAGCACGAGCCGCTGGCGGCCGTCCTTCCGCGGCTGGCCATCAGGACTCGCGCTTGACCAATGCAGCAGAGGCGCGGGGGATCTGGTAGCGTCTCTGGGGAAAGACGATGACAGCGTACGAAGACACTCAGGATCGTCTACGCGGGACACCACGCCGCTGGCTGGTGACCGGCGTGGCGGGCTTCATCGGCTCGAACCTACTCCAGGCGCTCCTCGCGTTGGACCAGAACGTGGTGGGTGTCGACAACTTCGCCACCGGTCGGCGGACGAACCTCGACCAGGTGCGCGATCTGGTGGGGCCCGAGCGATGGTCCCGCTTCCGCCTCCACGAGGGCGACGTGGCGTCTCCGGAGCTGTGCCGCGAGGCCCTGACAGGCGTGAGCGTGGTCCTGCACCAGGCCGCCCTCGGGTCCGTTCCCCGCTCGATCGAGGAGCCCCTTGCCACGAACACCGCCAACGTGACCGGGACGCTGGCGCTTCTGGAGGGGGCTCGCCAGGGCGGGGTTCGGCGCTTCGTCTACGCGTCCAGCAGCTCGGTCTACGGAGACAACGAACGTCTCCCCAAGCGCGAGGACGAGCTGGGCGACATGCTGTCACCCTACGCCGTGACGAAGCTGGCCGATGAGCTCTATGCGAGCGTGTACGGCCGTCTTCACGGGCTGGAAACCGTGGGGCTGCGCTACTTCAACGTCTTCGGGCCACGGCAGGACCCCGAGGGGGCCTACGCGGCGGTGATCCCCGCCTGGGTCGCCGCCATGATCCGGGGGGATGAGGTGCGCATCCACGGCACGGGAGAGACGAGCCGGGACTTCTGCTACGTCCGGAACGTCGTCGAGGCCAACGTGCTCGCGGCCACCGTGGAGAACCCGGCCGCAGTCAACCAAGCCTACAACATCGCGGTGGGCCACCGCACCACCCTGAACGAGCTCTACGAGGCGCTTCGGCAGAGGCTTTTGCCTCGCCATCCGCACCTGGAGGGCCGCGCGCCCGTCCATGGCCCGTTTCGGTCCGGAGACGTCCTCCACTCCCTCGCCGACATCGACAAGGCCCGGCGCCTGCTCGGCTACGCCCCCGCGTACTCCCTGGAGCAGGGGCTCGAGGAGTCACTGGAGTGGTACGAGCGAAACCTCGCCTGACGAATTCCCGCCCCGCGGCCGTCTCCTCGGCGGTATGCTAGGGGTTCCTCCGCGCGCCCGATCGGCTCGGCACCGCGGCTCCGTCCTCTTTCTACCTCACTGGAGGTGTCATGGCACGTGGTAACTGGGGCGATGGCCCCATCGACATCGGCGGCAACAAGGTGCAGCTCCCGCGCCTGCCCAACCTGTCCACGGGATCGATACGCCTCATCGCAGGCGGGCTGGTCGTTCTCTTCCTGCTCATGACGAGCTACTACCAGGTGGAGCCCGAAGAGGTGGGCGTCATCCAGCGCTTCGGCGCGTACGCGCGCACCACCGAGCCGGGGCCCCACCTGAAGATCCCCTTCGGGGTCGAGACCGTCCAGAAGGTCCCGATTCAACGCCAGCTCAAGATGGAGTTCGGCTTCCGGACCGTCAGCGCCGGCCAGCGCAGCGAGTTCGCGCAGCCGGCTGCCGCCCAGGCGGAGTCGCTGATGCTCACCGGCGACCTGAACGTGGCGGTGGTGGAGTGGATCGTCCAGTTCCGGATCCGGGACCCGAAGGCCTTCCTGTTCAACGTGCGCGACGTCCCGGCGACGTTCCGGTACATGTCGGAGGCGGCGGTGCGCCGGGTCGTCGGCGATCACAGCGTGGACGAGGTCATCACCATCGGCCGTGCCGAGATCGCCCTCGAGGCCAAGGAGGAGCTCCAGCGCCTTTGCGACCTCTACGGCATCGGCATCCAGGTGACGCAGCTGATCCTTCAGGACGTCAACCCTCCGGATCCCGTCCGCCCCGCGTTCAACGAGGTCAATCAAGCCATCCAGGAGAAGGAGCGGGCCATCAACGAGGCCTGGGCCGACTACAACCAGGCCGTGCCCCGGGCCCAGGGCGAGGCCGAGCAGTTGGTCCGCGCTGCTGAGGGCTATGCCCTGGAGCGCGAGAACCACGCCCTCGGCGACTCCAAGCGGTTCGAGGCGCTCTATGCCGAGTACCGAAAGGCCCCCGAGGTCACGCGGAAGCGGATGTACCTCGAGATGATGACCGAGTTGCTTCCGCAGCTCGGCCAGAAGGTCATCCTCGACGAGAAGGCGCGCGGCGTGCTGCCGCTGCTCCAGCTCGGCGGGCCGATGAAGGAGGTGACGCAGTGAAGAAGCCCATCCTCGTAATCATCGGAGTCGTTCTGGCCATCGGGGTCTTCTCCTCCGTCTACACCGTGAGCGAGACCGAGCAGGTCATCATCACCCAGTTCGGCAGGCCGGTCGGGGGCGTCATCACCGACTCGGGCCTCCACGTCAAGCTTCCGGTCATCCAGAACGTCTACCGCTTCGACAAGCGGTGGCTGGAGTTCGACGGGGACCCCAACGAGATCCCCACCAAGGACAAGAAGTACATCTGGGTGGATACCTACGCCCGCTGGCGCGTCGCCGACGCCCTGCGCTTCTACCAGGCGGTCCGCGACGAGCGCGGTGGCCAGAGCCGGCTCGACGACATCGTGGACGGCGAGACCCGCAACGCCATCGCGTCGTTCGACCTGATCGAGATCGTCCGCTCCAGCAGCCGCGAGTTCCAGCTCACCGGGGAGCTCGAGGGGATCATGACCGCGGAGGCGGTGGCGGAGATCATCACGGGGCGCGAGGCCATCAGCCAGCAGATTCTCAAGCGGGCTTCGGCCATCACCCCGGAGTTCGGAGTCGAGCTCGTCGACGTCCGCTTCAAGCGGCTCAACTACACGGAGTCGGTGCAGGGGGCGGTCTTCCAGCGGATGATCACCGAGCGCAAGCGCATCGCCGAGCGGAGCCGCTCCGAGGGACAGGGCCGCGCCGCCGAGATCCTGGGCCAGAAGGAGCGTGACGTCCTGGCCGCCACCTCGGTGGGCTACCGGACCGCGGAGGAGCTCAAGGGCAAGGCCGACGCCATAGCCACGGACACCTACGCCCGCGCCTACGGACGCGACCCCGGATTCTACGAGTTCTTCAAGAGCATGGAGACGCTCAAGGCCTCGCTCGGCAAGGACACGACGGTGATCCTGTCGACGGACTCGGACCTGCTCCGGTTCATGTCGGCCTCGCGCGGCAAGCGGTAGTCTTATGGGCCCGGCCGGCTCACATGACCGGCCGGGCGCCCGTCGCCCCGCTCCACCGCGCTGACGTTTCCGCCGATCAGAACGCGAGGCCCAGGCGAAAGTAGAACCTCGTGTCGCCGAGCTCGTCGAAGCCGTGGGCGACGGTCAGCTCGGCGGTAAAGGGCACTGCGTAGCCCACCGCGGTGTCGAAGCCGAGCGAGACGCCGGCCGAAGTCTTCAGGTCGGCGACGCGAAAATCCCCCGAGAAGGCATTGGCCGCATCGACGAACACCGTTCCCCGCATGTGGCGCAGGAAGATCGGCAGGGAGCGCCACCCGCGCTGGGGCGAGAAGAGCGGAAACCGATACTCGACGTTTGCGGCCACGAAACGTCGGCCTGTGAACGCGTTGTCCGGGTAGCCCCGCAGTACCGCTAGATTCGTCCGCACCAGGTTGAAGATGCTGCTGTCCGGGTAGCCTCCGACGGCGAACGAGCGCTCGAACTCAGGCTCGCCGAGCGTCGTGCCGCCCTGGGCCCGAAGCGCCAGCACGTCCCGCGCGCCAAGGACCCGCAGGTAGACTCGGCCGTCGCCGGTGAGCTTGTCGAGGGAGAGGTCGCTCCCGAGAGCCTGGGCCTCGCGAAGCCAGGCGAGGCGGAGCCGGCCTCCGTCGCTGGGAGAGATGGACCAGGGGTAGATCCGTGCGGTGTTCAGGGCCCAGGAGCTCTCGATGCCCCCGACGTCCCGCCGATCCACCGATCCGCCAGCCAGCGTCTCGTCGCGCTCGCGACGATAGGCCACGGCCACGGTCTGCACCGAGCGGAGTGTGCGCCGGACGGGAAACGAGAGCTGGGCGTTGAAGCTGCGCGTGCGGATCTCTCCGTCGGCCACGGGGTTGACCTTGTCCTCCGCCGTGAGAAGCAGCGTGGGGCGGAAGCGGTCGTAGACGTAGAAGGCCGACGTGTCCACGTGTCCGGTTCGGCTTCCGTAGAGGGCCCGCAAGCCCCAGACGTGACGAAAGAGCGCGTCCGAGCCCCCCGTCGCCATCCCGACCCGGCTCTGCGAGTCACCCAGCTCCAGCCACGGCGTCCAGAACCGGGGCCACAGCATCGTCCAGGGGCGGTATGGCTCGACCGCCTCCGAGACAGGCTGGGGGTCGGCTCGAGGCGCCGGATGGCGGTCGACGAACGCCGAGGCCGGGGGGGCGGCCGGAAGGTCGAGGGAGGCCACGTGGATGTCGAACCCCTCGGCCGAGTAGTCGGAGAAGGCGATCTCCCGACCGTCAGGGCTCACCGACGGCTCGAACGCCCCCCCGAGAACGTTGGTGAGGCGCAAGAGAGCACCGCTCGCCGGCGTGAGCGCGTGGAGGTTCGAGACGCCGTCCCGGTCAGAGCGAAAGATCACGGCCTTGCCGTCGGGCGTCCACGTGGGCTCGACGTCCTTCGCGCGATCGTTCGTCAGGGTTCGGACGCCACCCGTCCCGGGGTCCACGGCAACGACGTTCTGCCAGCCGCCGGGAAGAAGGCGCGCGGCCACGATCCGGTCTCCGCCCGGGCTCCAGCGCGGGCCGCTCCACTCGACCCCCGACCGCGACGTGGTGAGGGGCCGAAGCTCCCCCTCATCTTCATCGAGAGTCGTCGTGAAGAGCTCGCTCCGATCGCCCATCTTGCGGGCGAACACGATCGTCCGCCCGTCGGGCGAGACGTCCGGGTCGTAGGCTCGGGCGCCACGGGTGATCCGACGGACACGGCCGGTCTCGACGTCGACAGCGCTCAAGTCGTTGAACACCGCGAAGGTCCGGTGAACCTGCGCGTCTGCGTAGACGATCTCACGCCCGTCAGGGGTCCAGCTCAGCCCCGACCCGCCGTTTCGGAGAGCCAGGCGACGGTCGTCGGTGCCGTCGGACCTCACGATGCGGATCTCCGGAAAGTCACTGAGCGTGCGGCTGGTATAGGCGAGCCAGGCTCCGTCCGGGCTGAAGCGCGGGGACACCTGCCGGATGCCGCGGTCGGTGAGGGCACGTGACTCGGTCAAGCCCGCCTCGCGTCGAAGCTCAGCCTCCTGTTCGAATGAGGCGGTCGCCTCCTTCTTCCAGGACTCCCACTGGGTGTGGAGACCGGCGCCGGTCACCTTCTTCGAGGTCCGGCCGTCGAGAAAGGGGATGATCTGGCCCGAGTGGTGGCGAGCCCACCGGGGCAGGGTGTCGTCTCCCCCGCGCTCGGTGAGCCAGCGAAGGAAGGACTCCCCGAAGAGGTACGGCGTCTGTCCCCCCGGCCAGGTGTTCACGGCGTAGATGGCCTGGTCCTCCGTCGGGAACCGATCCTCGAGGGCGGCCATCCGCAGGACCATCCGGGAGTCCGGGTTCCGCCCGCGTCCGAAAGAGGTGCGCTCGGTCTCCTCGAAGGTGGCCAGACCCTCGATCAGCCACGACATCGAGAAGGTGTTGGGAAAGAGGTAGGGGGCGCGGCCGAGGATCGTTCGCCCCGCCCGCCACAGTCCGTGGGCCTGCTCGAGGTGAACGATGTGGGCCAGCTCGTGGGTGAGCACGAGCCGAAGCCAGTCCTCGTGAGTCCCGAAGCTGTCGCTGCCGTCGGGGGCCACGGCCCGAATCGTCACCAGGGGGAACGGGAAGGGCGTCGCGAAGCCGTTGGGGCTGTCCTCGGCGTCCACGATGACGATGTGGACGCGGCCAACCTTCTGTCCATAGCGCTCCTCGTAGCCGTCGAGGAGCTCGGTGGCCAGCCCCGCCGCCTCCCGGGCTTGCAGCTCGAACCCCTGATGAAAATGAACCGAGACGCGGGGCGTGGAGATGCTCCTGAAGTGCAGCCACGGCGGGTAGGACGCGGCCCCCGAGGGCATCGCGGCGGCGACAACGCCGAGGAGCGCGGTCACGAAGCAGAGGCCGCGGGCCGCGGAGCAGCGCATTCCTAGGAAGGTAGCACAGGGTCCGGGGGTGTCCCGGGCGCCGTGTGCGCCTGCTCACAACGACGCTGGGCCCGGAGCTCGTCACCCTGGAGGGTGGTTAAGAACCTCGGCGGCCCCGGGCTCCGGAGCAGGATGACGACGGTCCGGTCGTCGGCAAAGCGACGCTCCTCCGCGAAGACCTCGACCGCGGTCTCGATGGCGACGGCCAGGGCCACGAGCGGTCCCCTGGCCTGCTCCTGCACCATCTTCTCGAGCCGGTCCAGGCTGAACTCCTCGCCGTCGGCGCTGGCCGCCTCGGTGATCCCGTCGGTGTAGAGGACCACCAGGTCCCCGGGGTTGAGAGTGACCTCCGCTCGCTCGTACTCGGCACCCGGGAACAGCCCAAGGGGCATCCCCTGTCCTTCGAGCCGCTCGTTCGGGCCCTTGGCGCGAACCAGCAAGCCCGGGTTGTGCCCGGCGTTCGTGTACGACAGCACCCTGTGCTGGGGTCGAGCGAGGCGATGATCGCGGTGGCGTAGCGCTCGGGGGGTGTCCGGGCGTGGAGCCGTCGACCCACCCGTGCGCAGATGGCGTCGGTCGGATGGCCCACCTCGATCGGTCCCATGAGAAGCGCGTCGAGGGAGGCGGCGACCAGCGAGGCCGACATCCCCTTGCCCGAGACGTCGGCGATGACGATGACGTGCTCGCCGGTCTCCTCGCGAGTCTGCACCTCGTAGAAATCCCCGGACACCGAGCGGGACGCCTCGTTCGTGGCGAAGAGGGAGTAGCCGTCGATCTCCGGGAGGGTATCGGGCAACAGCGCGATCTGGATCTGGCGGGCGATCGTCATCTCCCGCTCCAGGGCCCGGCGGCGAGCCGACTCTTCGGCGAGCGACAGGTTGTGGATCCGCAGGGCCGCGACCGAAGCCAGGGCCACGAGCAGCTCCAGGTCCTCTTCGGAGTAGCGGCGCATGTGGACGCGCGAGCTGAGGACGATCATCCCGAGATTGGTGTCCTGCCCGAGGAGCGGCGCCGCCACCAGGCTCCGCACGCCCGCGCTCAGGATGCTCTCGGCGGCGGCAAAGCGGGCGTCCGTCTGGGCGTCGAGGACGAGCGCGGCCTGGCCCTTCTGCGCCACCTCGCGTTCGAGGCTTCGGGAAACGAGGAAGTCCCCGGTGGTGTCGGGAAGCCGACGGCTTGCCGCTCGTTCCAGATCCCCGAGCGGGGTCTTGAGAAAGATCGCCCCCTCCTCCGGGCGAAGGTGCGCGAAAGCCCGGTCGAGGACGAGCTCGAGGAGCTCCTCCAGCGAGATCGACGCCGCCAGCGCCCTGTGGACCTCGTTGAGGAGGCGCATCCGGTCGCCGGACTCCCGCTCGGCCGCGGCCATGAGCTCCGAGGCCGACCGTAGCAGCATGCTGTCCGACGAGGCGGCGTCGTCGGCAGTCGCTGTTTTCGGCCGCGTCACAGCCTCGTCGAAGCCCTCGATGCTGATGACGGTCTCGGAAAGCTTCACTAGATCTCCGACCGCAAGATGCATGGGTGTCGCCACGGGTCGCCCGTTCAGGAGGGTGGTGTTGCGCGAGCCCAGGTCCTCGATGAACCAGGTCTGGCCCTCCAGGAAGAAGCGAGTGTGCAGCCGTGAGAGGAAGCGGTCGGAGAGGACGAGATCGGCCTTCGAGGAGCGCCCCACCACCAGGGTGTCGCCGTCACAGAAGTGCTCGAACGACTCGCCGATCGGAGGCGTGATGCGAAGACGAAGGGGTGGCTGGCTCATCTGGAGTCGGCGGGCAGACCGGCGGATCGTAGCACGAGGCCGGTTCGACGGCACCCGGGCGGCTTCCGGGGGACCCACGGGAGATCAGCCCTGGACCGAAGCGTACTCGAAGCCGGGAGGGGCTCCTCCCTGGGACACGACCCGATCGGGACACCCGGGCCGCCCGCCGGATTCTATTCCCGGACAGCCTCCAGGGGCCCGCGAAGGGATAGAATGCGCGTGCGGTTCCGGGGCGCGGAGGGAGCAGCCTCGGCGGACTCGTCTTCAATTCAGGACTCACGGCCCGGGACCCAGGGCTCAAGGAGGCACCATGGCTTCGGATCGGAAAGAGGTGACCCGGCGCGACTTCGCGTCGCAAACGGCGACAGTGGCGGCCGCGGTGGTGGCCGGCGGGAGCGCGCTCGGCGGCAAGGCCGCTGGCGCGCCGGCGGTGTCTCGTGGCGTCATGGGCGCGAACGACCGGGTGGTCCTCGCCAGCATCGGAATCCGTGGCCAGGGGAACAGCCTCAAGCGAGGCTTCGCCCGGCTGCCCGGTGTCGAGATCAAGACGCTGTGCGACGTCGACGAGAACCTCTTCGCGAGCCGGGCCGCCGACGAGAAGCTGGCCGACGTGGCGACGTTCAAGCCGGGGTACGAACGGGACCTCCGGCGGGTTCTCGACGACCAGGATGTCGACGGCGTGATCATCGCCGCCCCGAACCACTGGCACGCCCTCGCGACGATCTGGGCTCTTCAGGCCGGCAAGCACGTGTTCGTCGAGAAGCCGACCTCCCACAACGTGTGGGAGGGCCGGAAGATGGTCGAGGCGGCCCGCCGCTACGGGAAGATCGTCCAGACGGGCTACATGAACCGCAGCCGCTCGGCGGTGCGCCAGGCCATCGCCTTCATTCACGAGGGAGGGATCGGCAAGGTCTACATGGCCCGCGGCCTCTGCTTCAAGCCCCGCCCCTCCATCGGGAAGTACCCGGACGGACCCCTCGGGCCGGGCGAGACCTACAGCCTGAACGTCGAGACGACCCAGACCCAGCCTCCCTGGACGGCCGAGTACCTGAAGAAGGTCGACTACGACCTCTGGCAGGGACCCGCCCCGGAGCAGCCCTTCAACCGAAACCACTTCCATTACAACTGGCACTGGCACTTCGCCTACGGCAACGGCGACACCGGCAACCAGGGGCCCCACCAGTTCGACATCGCACGCTGGGGACTCGGCAAGAACGAGCATCCGGTCTCTGTGAGCTCCGTCGGTGGATACTTCGGCGGACCCTCCTCGCAGGATACGCCCGACACCCAGACCTCGCTCTTCCGGTACGCCGACGGGACCATCCTCGAGTTCGCCACCCGGGGCGAGTACACGAACGACGAGGGCGGCCAACGGATCGGCAACCTCTTCTACGGCTCGAAGGGCTGGCTGTTCATCAACGGCAACGGACGGGACTGGCAGTCCTATTTCGGGAGGAAAAACGAACAGGGCCCTGGATCCGACGCTTCGCCGGATTCGGGCGGGAGCGATCCCCTGGTCCTCACCAGCATCGCCAGCCCCCATTACCAGAACTTCCTCGATGCCGTTCGGGCGAACGACCGCTCGAAGCTCACCTGCGAGATCGAAGAGGGACACCTCTCGACGACGCTGCCGCTCATCGCCAACGTGTCCTACCGCGTGGGGCGGGCGCTCACGTTCGACGGGAAGAGCGAGAACTTCGGCGACGATGCGGAAGCGAACGCGCTCCTCACTCGCAAGTATCGGGCGCCGTTCGTCGTCCCCGACAAGCCGTAGGCGTGAACATGCCGACGCTCACGGGAGCGAACTTCGTCGGCTCGCGCGAGTCTCGAGAAGGTGCGGGCAGTGGCTTTCGAGCCCGAGACCCGACGAGCGGTGCGACGCTCGACCCGGAGTTCGCCGAGGCAACCGCGGCAGAGATCGAGGCCGCGGCACGCGCCGCCGGCGACGCCTTCGAGTCGACGGCAGGCGTGCCGCCGGACCGGCGGGCCGCGTTTCTGAGGGCCATAGCCAACCAGCTCGAGGGCCTGGGCGACGCGCTGTTGGAGCGCGGGGAGTCCGAGACGGGACTGCCCCGACCGCGCCTCACGGGCGAGTGGGCCCGCACCGCCAACCAGGCACGACTCTTCGCCGACCTCGTCGAAGAGGGTTCGTGGGTGGACGCGCGCATCGACCCCGCGCGGCCCGACCGCAAACCAATTCCCCGCTCCGACCTGCGCCGCATGCTCGTTCCGCTGGGACCCGTGGCAGTTTTCGGCGCATCCAATTTCCCTCTGGCCTTCTCCGTGGCGGGCGGGGACACCGTGTCCGCGCTGGCGGCGGGCTGTCCCGTGGTCGTGAAGGCTCATCCCGCGCACCCCGGCACGTCGGAGCTGGCGGCCCGGGCCATCCTCTCCGCAGCCGCAGAGACAGGGATGCCGGACGGCGTCTTCTCGATGCTGCACGGGCCCTCGCCGGCGGTGGGTCAGGCTCTGGTCACGCGACCATCGATCCAGGCCGTGGGCTTCACCGGCTCCTTCGGAGGTGGGAAGGCCCTGTTCGACGCGGCGGCGGGACGGGAACAGCCCATTCCGGTGTTCGCGGAGATGGGCTCGGCCAATCCCGTCTTCATCCTGCCGGACGCGCTGGCGACGAAGGGTGACGATATTGCCAAGGCACTGGCGGCTTCCGTCACCCTTGGCAGCGGGCAGTTCTGCACGAGCCCCGGCCTTAGCTTCGTGGTGGAATCGTCGGCATCCGACGCATTCGTCGAGTCTCTCGGCAGCCTCCTCGCCGCTGCACCGGCGGGCACGACGGTCCACGCTGGCATCAAGGCGGCCTACGACAAGGACCTGGCGGCTGTTGGGGGGCTGCCAGGGGTGCGCCTCGCGGCTCAGTCGGACGCCCAGGGAGCGAACGCGGCCACGGCCGTGCAGCCTGCCCTCCTGGTGGTGGACCAGAAGGGGTGGGCCACGCACGCGCGGCTGGGTCAGGAAGTCTATGGTCCAGCGACGGTGGTCGTGCGGTGCCCGTCGAGGGAGGACGTCCTCAACGCCGCTCGCGCCCTCGAGGGTCACCTCACCGCCACGATCCACGGAACCGAGCGTGACCTGGCCGACTACGGTGACCTTCTGGGTATCCTCGCCCGCAAGGCGGGCCGCGTCATCGTGGGAGGCGTGCCCACCGGCGTCGAAGTCGCCCCGGCCATGCACCACGGGGGGCCCTGGCCCGCCACGACGGACCCGCGGGCCACATCCGTCGGAACCGCCGCCATCTTCCGCTTCGCCCGGCCCGTGTGCTTCCAGGACGTGCCCGACTCGGCCCTTCCGGAGGAGCTCCAAAGCGCCAACCCGCGGCAGATCTGGCGCCTCGTGGACGGACAGCCGACCCGGGAGAGCCTGTAACTCATTGCCATAAAAGGCCTAATCGAGTGTGACGGTGACCATTGACGCCGTCGAACGCCAAGGAGTAAGGTGCCCGCTCGCCCCCGGTGGAAGATCCCGGGCGAATCCAGTCTTCAGGAAACAGGAATCAGGAGGAGATGGAGAGCACCAACAAGCGGCGGACCAAGATCGGCGAAGAAGCGGCCAAGATGAACGCCGAGGCCGACACGTTCTTCAAGGACTGGACGAACTCGGCCGCGGCCATCGAGAGCCCCGATCTCCGGAAGCGGAGCGAGGAGAGGCTGCAGGCGACGAAGGCCAGCTATACCGAGATCGGGACCGTCGGGCAGAAGGCAGCCGATCTGTACGGGCCCTTCATGAAGGCCCTCCAGGACCAGATCACCTACCTCGCCAGCGACCTGAACCCGGCGGGGATCGCCAGCCTCAAGCCGGACGCCGCAAAGCTCAACGAGAGAGCGAACGAGCTCATCAAGAGCATCGGCGCGCTGCGGCCCCAGTAGGGCCGCGCCGGGGCCCCGGGCAGCCGGGGCCCCGAAACTCAGCGGAGGGCATCATCACGGCTTTCGACTGGCCCGAGCGGGTCGAGGTCGTCGACTCTCACACCGAGGGTGAGCCCACCCGCGTCGTCATCGGGGGCTGGCCCCAGCCCGACGGCGCCTCCATGGTCGAGCGCCGCTCCGACCTGCTGAGCCGCCAGAACCTGCTCCGACGTGCGGTGGTCTGCGAGCCGAGGGGCCACGACGCGGTCGTGGGCGCTCTGCTCACTCCTCCCGTCGAGCCCGACTCCGCCGCCGGCGTGATCTTCTTCAACAACACCGGGGCGCTTGGGATGTGCGGCCATGGCCTCATCGGCGTCGCACGGACGCTGGAGCACCTGGGCCGCCTCCAGCCGGGAGGCGTCCGCATCGACACGGCCGTGGGCACGGTGAGCGCGGAGCTCAACGACGACGGCAGCGTCACTATCGAGAACGTCCCCGCGTACGCCCACGCTCTGGACGTTGCGGTCGCCGTGCCCGACCTGGGCCAGGTGAAAGGAGACGTGGCCTGGGGCGGAAACTGGTTCTTCCTCACCGAGCTCCCCGAGCCCGCCCTCGAGCTCGAGAACCTCGCCGCTTTGCTCGATGCGACGACGCGCATTCGTCGAGCGCTGCAGGCCGAGGGGATCACGGGCCGCGATGGCGCCGAGATCGACCACGTCGAGATCGCCGGCCCGTCTCCCCGCCCCGTCGTCGACGCCCGGAACTTCGTCCTGTGCCCCGGGCTCGCCTGGGACCGCTCGCCCTGCGGCACCGGCACCTCGGCGAAGATGGCGGCGATGGCCGAGCGGGGCACCCTCAAACTCGGCCAGCGATGGCGACAGGAAAGCCTCACCGGGGGGCTCTTCGAGGGCTGGCTCGAGGAGCGCGGCAACGATCTCGTGCCCCGGGTGCGGGGGCGGGCCTTCATCACCGGCCGGACGACGCTCGTGTTCGATCCGCGGGATCCCCTGCGCCAGGGCTTCGACGCCGCTCGATGAGCGCAGCCTCGGGTCCGAGCGCGATCGTGGTGGGCGCCGGCATCGTCGGCGCCGCATGCGCCGAGGCACTTGCAGAGGCCGGCTGCCGGGTGACCGTGTTCGAAGCGGGCCTTGCAGGCTCCGGTGCCACAGCAACGTCGATGGGGCACCTGGTGGTGATGGACGGCTCCGAGGCCGAGTTCGCTCTCAGCGCCTACTCGCGTCGGCTGTGGACGGAACGAGCCGAGACCCTCCCGGCCTCGTGCGAGGACTCGCCCTCTGGCACGCTCTGGCTGGCCGCCGACGAGGACGAGATGGCTCTCGTCCATGGCAAGGCGGCGTTCTACACGGCCCGTGGGGAGGCGGTGGAGGTACTGGACGCGGCGGCGCTGCACGAAGCCGAGCCGCAGCTGCGCCCCACCCTCGTCGGCGCCCTGCGGGTCCAGGCGGACCGGATCATCTACCCGCCGGCGGCCACGTGGCTCTTCCTGGATCGGGCCCGGGCCAGAGGAGCCACCGTCCACGAGGGCGTCATCGTCGAGGCCGTGCGACCGAGGGGCGCCCGTGTCGCGGGTACTTGGAACGAAGCCGACGTCCTCGTCGTTGCGGCAGCCGCCGCGTCGACGCGCCTCCTCCCGGGCCTGCCCATCGAACCGCGCAAGGGGCATCTCGTGATCACGGACCGCTACCCGGGCTTCCTCCGTCACCAGGTGGTCGAGCTGGGATATCTGAAGGAAGCACACACGATGTCGCGCGAATCGGTGGCGTTCAACGTCCAGCCCCGCAGCACCGGGCAGCTCCTCATCGGCTCGTCCCGGGAGCTGGTGGGCTGGGACAGCTCGATCAACGCCGCGCTGCGCGACCGGATGCTGCGCCGCGCGGAAGAGTACGTGCCGGCGATTTCGACCCTCAGCGCGCTGCGCACCTGGGTCGGGTTCCGACCCGCGACGCCGGACGGCCTCCCCCTCGTCGGGGAGTGGGAGCCGGGGCTCCTCGTGGCCGCAGGACACGAGGGCCTGGGTGTCACCACCTCACTCGGCACCGCGCGGATGGTGGCCGACCTCGCACTCGGGCGACCGAGCGCCCTCGATCCGAAGCCGTTTGATCCACGGCGCTCGAAGGCCCCCCATGCCTGAGCGGGTGCACCTGAGCGTGGACGGGCGTGTGATCGAGGCCGAGCCCGGAACGAGCGTCCTCGCGGCGCTTTGGAACGCGGGTGTACGGACGGTGCGATCGTCGGTCACGGGAGAGGGTCGCGGCGCTTTGTGTGGAATGGGGACGTGCCACGAATGTCGTGTGACGGTCGATGGATCCGCACACCGGCGCTCCTGTCTCGAAGTCGTTCGCGAGGGTATGGAGGTGGAAACCGGTGGATGAAAACCTCCACGCCGATGTGGTCGTCGTGGGAGCTGGGCCCGCGGGGCTCGCTGCCGGCGCCCTGGCGGCCGAGGGCGGCGTGCGGGTCCTCGTGCTGGATCAGGGGCACCGCCCCGGCGGGCAGGTCTGGCGGCATCTGGCGACGCCGACGGGCGCGGCCCGGTTCTGGATCGACAGGCTGTCCCGCGCGGGGGCGTCTCGCGTCGCGGGAGCGACCGTCGTCGATGCCCCGGCGCCGGGGCGGCTGCTGATCGCGGTCGAGGAGCGGGGCCGACGAGTGGAGTACGAGCGCCTCGTGCTCGCGACCGGCGCGCGCGAGCGCTTCCTCCCCTATCCGGGCTGGACGCTTCCTGGCGTGATCGGCGTCGGCGCGGCTCAGGCCTTGCTGAAGCAGGGAGCCCGCTTCCGGGGACTCCGGGTCGTCGTCGCCGGAACGGGCCCGCTGCTCCCCGCGGTGGCGACGGCGCTCGCCGCGGACGGAGCGCGTATTGCGGGGATCGCCGAGCAGGCGCCGCTCGAGCGGCTCGTCAGGTTCGGCTCCAGCCTGGTGCGGCACCCCGGCAAGGCCGTCCAGGGCCTCGGCTACGCCGCACGCCTCCTCGGCGTCCCCTTCCGGACGGGCAGCTGGGTGCGGGCTGCCGAGGGCGATGACTGCGTGCGGCAAGTCCATCTCACGAACGGGCGGAGCGAGTGGACCTGGGAGTGCGACGTTCTGGCGTGCGCTTTCGGCCTCGTTCCCAACCTCGAGCTGCCCCAGCTGCTCGGATGCGAGGCGGACGAAGACAGGCTCCTTCTCGACGAGTCGCAGTGTACCAGCGTTGCGGGTATCTACGCCGCGGGCGAGCTCGGCGGCATCGGCGGTGACGGACACGCGCTGGCCACGGGCGCCGTCGCCGGACTTAGGGCGGCGACTCGTCCCGTCCCGCCATCGCTAGAGCGGGCGCTCGGTCGACAGCGGGCATTCGCCACTGCATACACAAAGGCATTCGCGCTGCGCGACGAGCTGCGCCGCCTTGCCACCCCCGAGACCATCGTCTGCCGTTGCGAAGACGTCCCCCTCGGGCAGCTCGAGAACTGTCGTTCGGCCCGGGAGGCCAAGCTTCGGACCCGGGCCGGAATGGGGCCGTGCCAGTCGCGCGTGTGCGGCCCCGCCCTGGCTTTCCTCCGCGGGTGGGGGCCGGACTCCGTCCGTCCTCCGCTCGAGCCGGTTATGCTCTCCGTCTTGGAGGACCAGCAATGAAGTGGCAAGGTGTCATCCCCGCGATCATGACCCCGTTCGGCGATGACCTCACGGTCGACGCCGACCTGCTGCGCCACGAGGTGGATGCGCTCATGAAGGCCGGGTGCACCGGGATCGTGGCACTGGGCTCTCTCGGCGAGGGGGGCTCGCTCTCATTCAAGGAGAAAAACGCGGTGCTGCGCCTGTGCCGGGAGGAGGTCGGCGAACGGGGCCACCTGGTGGCCGGCGTGGCCGCGCTCACCACGGACGAGGCCGTTCGGCTGGCGGAGCAGGGCGCGGAAACCGGCTGCGACGGCCTGATGGTGCTGCCGCCCTACGTTTACAAGGGAGACTGGAGGGAGACGCGCACCCACTTCGAGGCCGTGATCAGCGCCACGTCGCTCCCCTGCCTGCTCTACAACAATCCCATTGCCTACGGCACCGACGTGCTCCCCGACCAGATCCGCGACCTCGCGAACGCGCTCCCGAACCTCGCGGCGGTCAAGGAGTCGACTACGGACGTGCGCCGCATCACCGCGATCCGGGCGCTTCTCGGAGACCGACTGGCTCTCGTCGTCGGCGTCGACGATGTGATCCTCGAAGGAGTCCAGGCCGGCGCACAAGGATGGATTGCCGGGCTCGCCGATGCTCTGCCCGCGGAGTCCGTGCGTTTGTTCGAGCTCGCTCGGGACGGCCGGATCGACGAGGCCAGGGAGCTCTACGACTGGTTCCTGCCGCTGCTCCGACTCGACACGGTCCCCAAGTTCGTCCAGCTCATCAAGCTCGTCCAAGTCGAGACGGGGCTGGGCTCGGAGCCGGTGCGGCCCCCGCGACTTCCTCTCGTGGATCCCGAACGCGCCGAGGTGCTCCAGCTCATCCGGGACACCCTCTCCCGGCGTCCGGTTCTCTAGCCCTGCGGGGCTCCAGCATCGTGGGCCGGTGATCGGCGGCGGCCCGGGAATGGGCGGAGCTGCACTGGAGCACGCAGCAGGGGTCTAGCTTGATGGATGGATGTCGGCGCGTACACGGTGATCGTCGGCCGTTCAGCGTGGATAAGGTATCCTGAGGTCAGTGAATCCGATACTCCGTCTGATGAGCCCCGTAGACTCTCCCCGAGCTTGAGGGATGTGGACCAGCTGGGACAGCTCGAGATGCCCGATCGCCAGCCCGATCGCAACCGCAGTGACGATGCCGTAGGTCAGCGCTTCGATGAGATGTCTGCCTCGAAGTGCAGCGACAATCACGACGACGAGCGACAGCAACAGCAGAGCACTCGTCCCGTCGGTGGCCTCGGTCGCCTGGGCCATGATCTCCGCTTCGCTGCCCCCGAAGGCAAACAGCACGATGCCGGCGATCGAGCGCAAGAAAGGTGGGGTCGGCTCCCAACGCTATGCCCGCCGGGTACAGGACGGGGACGAGGGCAATGGCGGTTCCGTTTGAAGTGCCAGTTCCCACTGCAAACAACATCGCAGAAACGTACGTCGCCAGAGTGAAAGCGCTTCGGTCGACACCGCTGAGCGTGCCGAGCCAGGTAATGCCCTCCACGAGCCCGCCCGCGTTCATCAAAGCGCCCAAAATGCTGGCGAACATCCACGCCACGATGATCGCGATGCCGCCTTCGTCGGCGAGTCCACGCATGGCCGAGCGGCAATACCGACCCTTGTCTTTCGCCACGAGAAGGCCCGCCACCAGTGCCAGCCAGGCGAACGCCCAAAAGGCTTTCGTTCCGCCCTGCCGGGCGAACGAGAGCCACGAGATGCCACCCACGAGAACGACGATGGGCACGAGTCCGACCCAGGCGCCACCATAGAAAGCCAGGGTGTTGTTGCCCGAGGGCTCGGCGGGTGGTGATGTCGTGCGCAATGCGCGGAGCCTCAGCTGGTGGTCACCAAAGCGACAAGAGCCCCGGTGACGGGTGCGACCGAGTGGTATCCCGCCCCTCGCCGGCTGTCAATGAGCACGCAGGAGATAGAGAGTGTGGCGTGCACGAGCACCGGGCTCAACCGGGGCGATTCGAAGGCAGGGCGGTCGGCTTCGACGCCGTCCACGTCGCCGATTCCAACATGGATTCGAATGTTAAAGACTCTGTCGAATTCGACAGCGACGTTCAAGTATGATAGAAAATCTATCTACCTATCTCATTTGAGCCGCGGAGCTCTCCATGAACCCAAGAGACAAGCGGATCGGCGCGCTCATCCGCAGAAGGCGTCAGGATAAAGGGCTGTCGCAGGCAGAAGTCGCTCCCGTGCTGGGGTTTACGCGGCCGACGATCCAGCAGATTGAAAGCGGCAGCCGCGCGGTCAAAGCGCGCGAGATGGACGTGCTTGCGTCCCTGTTCGATTGCAGCGCCGCCGAGCTCCTGGCGACGCCGCAGCAAGAAGACCCGAAGGCGTCAGACGCTCTGGCGGAGCTATGGACGGCCCTGCCAGCCCTCCAAACAGACCCGACGTTTTCTGCGGTGCTCGAAGCGGCACGGGCATTGACATCACTCGAGGACCTGCTGGAGCTCGACGCCACGGTGAGCCTTTCGCCCACCTACGAGCCGCGCCCGCCAAAAACAGCGTGGCAAGCGGCCAAACAGGGCTATCGCGCCTCGGAGGACGAGCGGCGTCGCCTTGCACTGGGCGAGGGGCCCATTCGTTTTGTCGATGAGCTCCTGGCCATCGGGAGAGTTCGGCCCGCAACGGCCAAGCTGCCTCGCGGAGTGACCTCGGTGTGCATCAACCAGCCCGACGTCGGACGAGTCGTCGTCGTCAACGAGCGGCTCGAGCTCGCCGATCGTCGGGCCTGTCTGGCCCACGGGTTGGCCCACGCCTTGTTCGACCTGGGCGGACCGTGGCGAATCTGCCGGGAAGAGGACGAAACCGATCTCAGTGAGATCCGCGCGAACACATTCTCGAGCGGTCTCCTCATGCCGGCTCACGGCGTATCCCGCTTTCTCGAAACACTGGGCAAGGAGACGCTGGCCCGTGGATCCAAGGGTGTCCTGGCGCTGTTCTCCCCACGCGAAGGGGTCACAGAACAGGAAGCGGTCCGTGTCAGCGGCCGCGCCCGCGTGGGCAGACACGCGGCGAACATGTGCGATCTGACCCGCCTCGCTCATTACTACGGTGTCAGCCGGGACCTGGCCGCCTACCGCCTGCACAATCTGCGGCTCCTGCCAGAGGACCAGCTGCAGTGGCTCAGGCGCCAGAACCACGGCAATGTGGGACGCCGTGCCGAAGAGACGCTCTCGCTGCACGAGCCCGACCCTGGCAGCGATGTGCTTCGCTCGAGGGTCGCCTCGCTGGCGGCGGAAGCCCACTGTCGCGGACTCCTGGATGACGAGAAGTTTGCCCGGTTCGCCGCGGCGGCCGGCCTTTCTAAGGCCGAGCACGGCCAGCTACTCGCCATGGCGCAAGCATGACGGCCCTCGGTACACAGCCGTCCGTCTCCTTCGCACACGACGGGACCATGCTGGAGCTTTTGCGGAACCTGTATCGCGACTTTGAAGCCCAGCTGCCGAATCTCGAGACCCTGCGCCGTGCGACCGGCGAAATCAATGCCAAGGGCGATGCTCAGCGAGGCTTCGACGTGGCTGCACACGACTGGGTCAAGAGCTGGCTCATCGAGCACTGCGACGGCGGCCTGATCGAGTCGGAAGAGGCGACCAAGGGGACGAGCTTCGGCCCGTCTGGTTCCGGCTACCGATTCGTGGTCGACCCGGTGGACGGTTCCGACAACTTCGCCCGTGGATTGCCGCTGGCGGCCTTGTCGGTGGCGGTGCTCCCACGCGAGGCATCGGTCGGTGTCGAGACTGTCCTGGCAGCACTTGTCGGCGATGCCCAGGGCGGCTGGAGTGCGATCGCGGAGCGAGGAGTCGGGAGCTTTTCCGGAACCGAGCAGTTGGCCACGTCGGGCACGGCCAGAGTCGAGGAAGCAGCCATCTCCTGCGAGCTCAATCATTGGGCGCCGCCGAAGAGCTTCGCCAGGGTCATCGCCAGCGTTCGTGCAGTGCGCTGTTACGGATGTGCCTCCCGCGCGATCTCTCTGGTCGCGTCCGGGCGATTGGATGCCCACGTCGATGTCCGCGGGAGGCTCACGCCGGAGAGCTTTCTTGCAGCCGCGCGGGTCCTCGAGGAGGCCGGGGGGGCCCTGTGCACCGCCCGGGGTCAGGCCCTCGGCCCTTTCCAAAACATACGCGAGCGAACCACGCTAGTCGCCGCAGCAACGAAGGAGTTGGCAAATGAGATTGTCGAGCAGCTTGGTCGCGATGAATAATCTCGAGCCACGGCAGCCGCTCCCCGCGGTCATCCTGGCGGCGGGAGAAGGAGGCCGTTTGTGGCTGGCTGCCGGCAAGCCAAAGCCGCTCGTCGAGCTGGTTGGGCTCACATTGGCGGAGCGCACGGTCGCCCAGTTGCGGCTCGCCGGCATCAGCCGCTTTATCGTGGTGCTCGGCTTCGAGGCCGACCGTGTGCGCCGCCAGTTTGAGCGTATCGCACACGCCCGACACTGTTCCATCGACTTTGTCGTCGCTCGCGACTGGAAAAAGGGCAACGGAGCCTCCGCCGCCGCCGCCGCCAGCCTGGTGGGAGACTCGCCGTTCCTCCTCACCATGGTCGATCACATCGTAAGTCTCGCCGCCGTGGAGCGCTTGCTCGCGTCCCCGCCGAGTCCCGGGCACATCAAGCTCGCCGTGGACTTTGCGAAGGAGAGCGTCTTCGATCTCGACGACGCCACGAAAGTGCGGCTTGCCGACGATCGCATCACCGCCATAGGCAAGGACCTCTCCGCGTACGACGCGCTCGATACAGGGCTGTTTTATTGCACACCGGCGCTGTTCTCCGCCATTCGGCGAGGCGCTGCCAACGGGCGCCACTCCCTCAGTGCCGGCATCTCCGAGTGCATTCGGAAGCAGCGCATGGATGCGGTGGACGTGACCGGTCACCCCTGGATCGACGTGGACACTCCAGAGGCCCATTCCGAGGCCAAACGCCGAATAGAAGCGGGGCTCGGCAAGAGCACGGAGGACGGCTTCGTCGCCCGAGCCTTGAATCGGCCGATCTCCGCCCGGCTGTCGCGGCTGCTCCTGCGCACGCGGCTCACACCAAACCAGGTGACTGTCATGGGCTTTTCTCTCGCCATGATGGCAGCAGCGGCGCTGGCAACGGCGCACGCCGGTTGGTGGATTGCGGCCGGCGTTCTCATCCAAATGGCGTCTATCGTCGATGGCTGTGACGGCGAGATCGCGCGCGCAAAGCTTCTTCACAGCAACCGTGGCGCGTGGCTCGACACCCTCCTGGATCGCTATTCCGATATCGCGATCGGAGTCGCCATCACGTTCGCCGCGCATTCTCTCCTCCCGTCTCCGTGGATCTGGCCGATTGGCACGCTGGCCATCATCAGCTTCCTCATGGCGAGCTACGTGACCAAGGAGTATCAGCTGCGCTTTGGTCGCGCGTTCCCCGACACGTTCGCGAATCGCTTGAAGCGGCGCGACCTTCGACTCCTCATCCTCGCGGTGGGAGCCGTGCTCGGGTACCCGTTCGTCGGGCTCATCGTCGTCGGCGCCATGACCCACGGCGTGATCGTGTTTCTCATCGCGTCCACATGGCAGCAAGAGTCGGGGCGGTTTGCCAGGACGATATGGGCTCCCCTCGGAGCCGACCCGCAGGCGTCGCAGCCCGCGGGCCTCGTTGAAGTGGTTGCCTCCGCCGCTCCTTCTCCGGATCCCCAGCCTCTGGCCGTTCATCCCTGACCGGTTGAGAGAGCGGGCGGGGCGGATTTGTCTGGCCCCGGGAATCCCGCGGGGGTATAGTGCCGCCACTCGTACCCAAATCAAGCGGAGGGAAGAAATGCGCAAGCTGATGCTGGTTTGCTGTCTCGTCGTGCTTCCTGCGTCCACGGCACTGGCGACAGGGAAAAGTCGCCGTGAAGTGGGACTGCGCGGCGCCCGATCCTGCACACGCCCTTGACGCCGGCGACCAACCCAATCACATCTTCTCCATCGGCCAGATGAAATGCACCGCCCTGGCAGGTGAGATCGCGGGCGTCAAGCAACAATCCGGTGTGGGCACGGAGTTCCACGAGCTCACGGGCAACTCGGACAGTTTCAGGGGAGTGTTCGTCGAAACGCTGGCCAACGGCGAGAAGATCCACTACACGTACGAAGGCACCGCGACGATGAAGGATGGAGCGTTGGTTTCGGCGAAGAACACCTGGTCGTCTACCAGCGCCACCGAAAGCTTCAAGGGAATCAAGGCCAGCGGCACCTGCGAGGCCACAGGCAACCCGGACGGCGGCGCGAAGTTCGAGTGCTCCGGCGAATACACTCTCGCGAAGTAGACCGGCGTCGGCCTCTGCGGCCGTGGCGAGGTCGGCGCAGGGGTCAGACGACAAACGCCCTCACAGGGTTCAACTCAAAGGGGGAATAACATGCCCTTCGACAAGAAGTTCTGGATTTCGTTTGCCGTCGTGCTGGTGCTGACCATGGTCCTCGGGTTCGTGGTTCACGGTGCAATCCTCGTCCCCGACTACGAAGCGCTGACTCCCGAAGTCATGCGGCCCGCCGCGGAGGCGGAGGCACGGTTCGGCTTCATGATCGGCGCGCACGTGATGCTTGCGTTTGGCTTGAGCTGACTGTACCGCTCGGGACGGGACGCCGGCAAGCCCTGGCTGGGTCAGGGCGTGCGCTTCGGCATCGCGTATGCGCTGGCGGCCTCGGTGCCGATCTACCTGATCTACCACGCGGTGGCGAATCCCCCGCTGGACCTGGCCTTGAAGCAGGCGGCGCTGGAGACACTGAGCTTCATCATCGTGGGCGTCGCCCTAGCGTTCGTCAACAAGTAGGGGGACGTTCGAGTCGCCGCGTCCACGGCGCGGCGACTCCCCGTCCTCCTGGCGGCTAGTACCATGTACCATTGAATTGGAAACTATAATGTGGCATCATGCCTCATGCAATCGAAGAATCCGATTCGACTCTCCGAGCAGGATCGCCAGCTGCTCAAGGCCAAGCTTCGCT